>DASXGX010000009.1:0-58752 GCA_036488815.1 Roseiarcus sp. | reverse complement strand
GACCGAGCGCGCGAGCGCCGATGCGCGGCGCCAGCGCCAAAGCGTCGCGCGCGGTTCCAAGTTCAAGCGTCCGAACCGCCGCCAACGGCGCCGGATCGTCGCCGCCAGACCTTGCAACGCGATTGTTTCACACGCTCTTTTGCGGGCATGACAGGTGGATTCCGGAGAGCTGCCTTTACCAAAATGAAGGCCCTAGGAGACCCTGGACGTCCGCTATGCGCGGGCATGACAGTCTGCGGGATTGAGCGACGGATCTAAGCCGCCCGGACCTCCGGGTCGCCGCCGAGCAGGCGGGCGAATTGGCGCAGGCGGGACTGCAGGCGATCGCTGTTCAGCGCGGCGAGGTCGCTCGGCAGGGACAACACGATCCGGCCCCGCTGCGCGATCATCGGCGTGCGCGGCAACACGCCCGGCATGGCGGCGGAGACGATGTAGGCGACGCGCATCGCCGCGCCGAGGATGCGGGCGCGGTCGAGAAGACGTGCTGACACGAGCGAGCGCGCGAGCGGGCTAACGTCGAGATCGTTCGAGACGTGTCGATAGGAGGCGGCCAGCGCCAAGAAGGCGCGCGAGGGATGGTCGATGCCGACGAATGAGGCGTTGGCGACGAGATCGTAGGACTGCTCGCCCCGGTAGTCCGGATGGGCGCGCCAGGCGACATCCGAAAGCAGGCACGCCGCATGGCGCAGCCGCGTCTCCTCTGGCATCTCCTCGAGGTGAGTGGTGGCGAGAAATTGGCTCGTCCATTCGAACAGGTCTTCGGCGTGCGCGGGCGAGCGCGAGCGCAAAACGTTGAACTGGCGCGCGGCGCTGATCAGCGGATCCTGCTCCTGCTCGTCGGGCGGCAGGGCTTCATAGAGCAGCCCCTCCCGCACGCCGAGCGCGGAAATGACGATCTCCTTGGGATTGGCCTGCCGGATAATCTCCTCCATGACAGCGGCGCCATAGGCGAGCAGCGGCCGGCGGGCGGAGGAGACCGATTCGATCGAGAGCAGCGCCTCGACCTCGATGCGCTCGACAAGCTTGACGAAATCAAGCGCGTCGCGGGTCGGAATCACGTAATTGTGCATCACGTGCATCGGATATTGGCGCTGGCGCATATGCAGGCGGGCGAGCGAGCGCCACGTGCCCCCGACCGCGTAGAAGGTGCGCCCGGCCAGGTTTTCCAGCGGTTTCGCCTTGGCGAGCGCGTCGCGGGCGATCTTCGCCGCCTTCTTTGGCGACCGGTCGGAAAGCTCCATCAGCGACAGTCCGCCAATCGGCAGCGTCACGCCGCGTCCGATCTTGCCCTCGCCCACCTCGGTCAGTTCGAGCGAGCCGCCGCCAAGGTCGCCGACGACGCCGTCCGGCTGGTAGATCGACGAAACGACGCCGAGCGCCGCCAGTTGCGCCTCACGCGGGCCGGCGAGCAGGGTGATCGAGCAGCCGATCGCCTTCTCCGCCAGTTCGAGAAACTGCGGGCCGTTCGCCGCGTCCCGCACCGCCGCCGTCGCGACGGCGCGGATGTCGTCGATTTTCATCGTGCGGCACAGCGCCTTGAAGCGCTGCAGCGCGGCGAGCGCCTTGGCGACCGCGTCGTCGGACAGAAAGCCCGTCGTCGCCACGCCGCGACCCAGGCCGCACAGCACCTTCTCGTTGAAGGTCGGCGTGAGGGCCCGCGTCAGAGACTCGTAGGAAACGAGCCGAACCGAGTTCGATCCAATGTCGACGATCGCAACCGGTTCGCCGGGCAGCCGCCCTCTTGCTTCGATGCCCGACATGCAAATTTTCCCTTAGACCTCAGACACGTGGCTTGCGCCGCGGCAGTGATTCCGGGCTCGATTCGGCGAGCGACTGACCGCGGCCCGACAGGCTCGGATGGGTCAGGAAGTACTTGTGAGCGTTGAACAGCTCCTCGCCTTCCGCCGGCGCGATCCTGACGCTCGAGCCGTCAGGCAACACCCGAAAGCTCTGCTCGTTGTCCATCAGATTGGCTTCCATGATCTGATTCAACACGTGCTCGTGGACGGTCGGATTGCGCAGCGGCACAAGCGCCTCGACGCGGCGGTCGAGGTTGCGCTGCATCAGATCCGCCGAGGAGATATAGACATGCGCCTTGCGGCTCGGAAGACCATGGCCGCCGCCGAATGCGTAGATGCGCGCATGTTCGAGGAACCGACCGACGATCGACTTGACGCGGATTCGCTCCGACAAGCCGGGGACGCCCGGCCTCAGACAGCAGATGCCGCGCACCACGAGGTCGATCTCTACCCCGGCGCGGCTCGCCGCATAGAGCGCGTCGATGATCTCGGGATCGACGAGCGCGTTGCACTTGCCCCAGATGGCCGCCGGCTTGCCGCTTTCGGCGAAGGCGATCTCTTCCGAGATATGTTCCAGCAGGCGCTTCTTCAGCGTGAACGGCGAGATCGCCATCAGTTCGAGCCCATCGGGCTCGGCGTAGCCGGTGATGAAATTGAAGATGCGCGCCACGTCGCGCGCGATCGCCGGATCGGCGGTGAACAGCGAAATGTCGGTGTAGATGCGCGCTGTGACCGGATGATAATTGCCGGTGCCGAGATGACAATAGGTGACGAGCGAACCGCCCTCGCGCCGCACCACCATCGACAGCTTGGCGTGCGTCTTCAATTCGATGAAGCCGTAGACGACCTGCGCGCCGGCGCGTTCGAGGTCGCGCGCCCAGCGGATGTTCGCCTCCTCGTCGAAGCGCGCCTTCAGTTCGACCAGCGCGGTGACGGATTTGCCCGCCTCCGCCGCCTCGACGAGCGCCCGCACGATCGGACTGTCGGCGGAAGTGCGATAAAGCGTCTGCTTGATTGCAACGACGTTGGGATCGCGCGCCGCCTGAGCGAGAAACTGCACCACCACATCGAACGTCTCGTAGGGGTGGTGGACGACGAGGTCCTTCTGCCGGATCGCCGCGAAGCTGTCGCCGCCATTCTCGCGCACCCGCTCGGGAAAGCGCGGCGCGAAGGCGGGAAATTTGAGATCGGGCCGCTCGAGGCCGACGAGCTGCGACAATTCATCGAGCGCCAACATGCCCTCGATCAGCACGACGCCTGAGGCGACGACGTCGACGTCGCCGGTCACGAAGGCGCGCAGCGCTTCCGGCATGCTGGCCTCGATCTCCAGCCGGATGACCGATCCGCGCCGGCGGCGCTTCAACGCCGTCTCGTAGAAACGGACGAGATCCTCCGCCTCTTCCTCGACTTCGATGTCGCTGTCGCGAATGACGCGGAAACTGCCCTGCCCCGTGACCTGGTAGCCCGGGAACAATTGGCCGATGAAGGCAAGGATGATCTGCTCGAGCGAGACGAAGCGCTGCGCGCCGCCCGGCCCCGCCTCTGGCAGGCGGACGAAGCGATCGATTTTGCTCGGCACGCGCACCAGCGCGCTCATCGTGCGGTGGTCGGAGAGGCTCTTCAATTCGAGCGCGAGCGTGAAGCCGAGATTGGGAATGAACGGGAAGGGATGCGCCGGATCGACGGCGAGCGGCGTCAGCACGGGAAAGACGTGCAGCAGGAAATAATCCTCCAGCCATTGCCGGTCGGCGCCCGACAGCGCAGCGACGTCGCCAATGACGATGCCCGCGCCCTCGAGCTCCTTGCGCAATTCGCGCCAGCGCTGCTGTTGCGAGGCGACGAGTTCAGCGACGCGCAGACCGATGCGGTCGAGCTGCTCGGCCGGCGCGAGGCCGTCCTCGGAAGTTTCCGTCATGCCGGCGAGGACCTGGCCGACGAGGCCCGCGACGCGGACCATGAAGAACTCGTCGAGATTGTTGGCGGAGATCGAGAGGAACCGCAGCCGCTCGAGCAGCGGGTGATTGCGATTGCCCGATTCCTCGAGCACGCGGCGATTGAATTCCAGCCACGACAATTCGCGATTGATGAAGCGGTCAGGCGAGGTCGCCAGATCCGGACCGAGAACCTCAACCGTCTCCGTCGCCGCTTTCATCGCCGTCGCCCTCCGTCTTACTGCTCCTGCCGCGCGTCGCGCCAATTCCGCCTCCTCTCAGGAGCAACGGAACGAACCCCAGCCGTTTTCGGCATTCCGCGCTTCCTACCTAGGTTGATTGTGTTACAGAAATAAACCGGCGCCAATCGCGAACGCGTCGTCTCACGAACTCGCGCCAACGCCAGCGAGGCCGGCCGCAACCTTCGCCAACGCGAGCGGGTACAGCCGGTGCTCCTCGACCAGCACCCGCTCGGCGAGCGTCTCTACAGTGTCGCCCGGCAGAACAGGCACTCGCGCCTGCGCGATCACCGGGCCGGCGTCGAGTTCGGGTTCGACGAAGTGAACGGTGCAGCCGTGCTCGGCGTATCCGGCGGCGAGCGCGCGCTCGTGCGTGTGCAGCCCGCGCAAGTCCGGCAGCAGCGAGGGATGAATGTTGATCATCCGTCCGCGCCAGCGCTCGACGAACGGGGGGCTCAAAATGCGCATGAAGCCGGCGAGGCATACGAGGTCGATGGCGTTCTCGGCGAGCCGCTGTTGCAAAGCCGCCTCGAAGGCGCCGCGATCGGCGTAGGCTTTCGATGCGACGATCTCGGTCGCGATCCCCGCGCGGCGCGCGATCTCGATTCCGCCCGCGTCCGGCTTGTTGGAGATCACCAGCGCGATGCGGGCGGGAAAGCGCGGCGCGCGCGCCCCCTCGATCAGCGCCGCCATGTTCGACCCGCGCCCGGAAATGAGGACGGCGACGCGCGCCTGCCCGCTCACAGCTTTAGCCGCCCGCTGGTTACGACGCGCTCGTCCGCGCGCGGAATCAGCCGTCCGATTTGCGTCGGCGCGAGGCCATTGTCCCGCAGCGCTTGGATCGCCTCGTCCGCGCCTTCGGCGGCAAGGAAGGCGACCATCCCGAAGCCGCAGTTGAAGGTGCGCAGCATTTCGCCTTCGCTCACCCCTCCCGTCGCGGCGAGCCAGGAAAAGACCGGCTGCGGCGTGAAGGCGCCGAGATCGAGCGCCACCGAGAGGTGGTCCGGCAAGACGCGCGGCAGATTGTCGGGAAAGCCGCCGCCGGTGACATGGGCGAGCGCCGAAATGGCGCGGGTCGCCTTCAGCGCCGCCAGCAGCGGCTTGACGTAGAGCCGCGTCGGCTCGAGCAGCGCGGCGGCGAGCGAGCGCTCGGGCGCGAAGGGCGCCGGCGCGTCCCAGGCGAGGCCGCTCAGGGCCACGATCCGCCGGACGAGCGAAAAGCCGTTGGAATGAACGCCCGACGAGGGCAGGCCGACCACGACGTCGCCCACCTCGAGGCCGGCGCGAGGGAGCAAGGTCCCCCGCTCCGCCGCGCCGACGGCGAAGCCGGCAAGATCAAAGTCGCCGGAGGCGTAAAGGCCCGGCATTTCGGCGGTCTCGCCGCCGATCAGCGCGCAGCCGGATTCGACGCAGGCGCGCGCGATCCCGCCGACGATCGTCGCCCCAACGGCCGGATCGAGCCTCGCGGTCGCGAAATAGTCGAGGAAAAACAGAGGCTCGGCGCCCTGGACGACGATGTCGTTGACGCACATGGCGACGAGGTCGACGCCGATCGTGTCGAACACGCCGCTCTCGATGGCGATCTTGACCTTGGTGCCGACGCCATCGTTGGCCGCGACGAGCACGGGATCGACGAAGCCGGCCGCCTTCAAGTCGAACAGGCCGCCGAAGCCGCCGATCTCGGCGTCCGCCCCGGGCCGGCGCGTCGCGCGCACCAGCGGCTTGATGCGCTCGACCATGGCGTTGCCGGCGTCGATGTCGACGCCTGCGTCGGCGTAGGAGAGGCCTTTCGGCGGGGTCTGGCTCATGGCAGGGGGTTAGCCGCTCGGGCGCCGATGCGCAAGTCGCGCAAGTCGCGCGAAAGTGGCGCAAGTCGCGGCAAAGAGCGCGGCCGCCGCGAGGGGTGTACACGCGTGCGCGGGCCCGCGCACGCGGACGGGGATAAACAGTGTCGGAGTTCGAATTTCGGGTTTCGACTTTCGACTTGTCTGAGACAATTCGCATGCGGACCGCCGATATGAAGCCCCATTGATATGGAACGCTCCGAGAACACGGGAGCAGGTACTCCTCGTCCGCGCTTAACGCGCCACTTCCTCCCGCGCGACCAAGCTCAACCTCAGTGGGGAGCATGCGGAAATTTGCGGTTGTTCTAGCGTTCTCCTTCACGCTTGCGGGGTGCGACCCGCCCCTTTCGAATCTGGCGCTGCCTATGGAGCCGACGGGAGCATCCATCGCCGCTCCAAGGCGTCAGTTGACCGCCGCAGAAAAGGAAACGGTTTCCGAGGCCGTTAAGCTCAAGCTGGGAGCGTCAGACCGCAGACAATTCCAATGGCCTCCGATTGTCCTTAGAGCACACGGCCACGCAACCGACTATTGTGGCCTTGTCAGCAGAGAGGACCCAGGCAACGGACAGGTCGTATTTAGACAATATTATGCCAAACTCACGTTTGATCGTCGCAAAACGCTATCGAAAGTAGACGTTATGTCCATAGACGATGTCACCTCTAACGGCATACCAACGACCATCGACTCGTTATGCAGACAGGACGACTACATGCCTTGACTGGACTTCTGTCGTATTCGGGCCGGCGTCTGAAACCTTCACCAAAGCCGAAATTCAAACCGAGAAGCTGACCAGCTACGTCGGCTCAAGCCCCGGCCCGCCGCCAGACGTTCATCTCGACGCCGTGCGCCGGATCGAGCGGGATCGTCTCGCTGAGGGTCAGCCCGGCCTCGGCGAGCACGGCCTCGGCGGCCACGCCCGCCTCGCATCGCGAGAACAGGCCACGCCCGCCCGGCAGGCGGACGCCATGCGCCCGCGACATATGGAATTCGGTGTAGCCGATCGACAGGAAGAGGTCGAACACCCCCTGCCCGCCCGGCGCGGCGACGAGGGCGCTGGCAGGCAGCAATCGCGCCGCGACTTTTTCCCAGGGTTCGTGCGACGGGTCCCACCACCAAGCGTCGGCGCGCCGTTCGAGCCCTGCTGCGGTGCGCGAGACGATGAGCCGCCGCTGCCCATGCACATTGGGCTCCGCCTCGTGGCTGCGCCGGCCGAATACGACGAGGTCGGCGCGGGCGAGCGCGTCCTGGTAGTAGACCCAGTCCTTTTCGTTGCGAAGCGAAGGCGGCGTCAGGCCGTCGGCGGCGGCGATCTTGTCGTCGTCGGAGACGATGGCGTAGCCGCGGATGTCGAGCGTCATCAGACCTCCCTCCAGCGCGGCGCGACAGGCTCAAGGCGCCGGCGCGCAATTCCTGACGGCGAACACGCACTGCTGGCCGAGCGGCAGGTCGCCCCCGCTCGCCGCCGTATAGGTTACCTGGGTGACTTTGGCGGCAGTGAGGACGATTTTGACGTCGCAGGGTCCGCTCGGCCCGAGAGGCGGCGCGCCCATATTGAGGCCGATCGCCCAGGGCTCGCCGTTGGTGCGCATCTCCCCCACCGGATAGGTCCAAATCTGCGTCGAGCCGACGACGTCGCGGCGCGCCGGCTGGCCCATGCAGGCGAGAATCGTCTTCTTGGGAAGGCCGATCATCGAATGCTGGGCGATCTGGTCGACTTCCGGCCGGTCCGCGCACCCCATCAACGCGAACATGAGTGCGCCCGACAATCCGCCGGACATCGCAAGCCCCCACCCCAACGGCCGTCTCCAGAATCGCAAAAACAAGGGATGCAGATTGTGCCGCCGGGCCGCCTTTGGCAACTCTCTGGCTCGCGTCTCCGCTTCACGAGCGTGTGCTGACAAAAAAGGCCCCTCGCCGTTTTCGGAGAGGGGCCAGGTTTCAGGCTTGCTTGGGAGCAGGTGCGAGCCTTGAAGGAGTGGTCAGAACTCTTCCCAATCGGGTTCGAGCTTGCGGGCCGTCGCCGCCATTTGCGGCGGCGGAGCGGCGGCGCGCGCGGAGCGCTTGGCGGCCGGCGCGGCGGCGCGCGCGCTCCGGCGGCCCGGCTCGGCGGCGCGCAAGCGGATTTCGCCGACGCCGGCGTCGTTGGCGGGCCGACCGACCTTGAACTGGCCGATCAGGCTCGCGAGCTCAGCCGTCTCCTGCGAGAGCGAACGGCTCGCCGCCGACGACTGCTCGGCCATAGCGGCGTTTTGCTGCGTCACCTGGTCCATCTGGTTGATGGCGACATTCACCTCGTCGAGGCCGGTCGCCTGTTCCTTGGCGCCGGCGGCGATGGCGGTGACGACGGTGTCGATCTCGGCGACCTGCGCCATGATGCGATCGAGCGCCTTGCCGGACTCGGCGACCAGTTCGACGCCTTGAGCGACCTGGGTCGCCGAGGTCGAAATGAGGTTCTTGATCTCCTTGGCCGCGCCCGCCGAGCGCTGCGCGAGCGCCCGCACTTCGGTGGCGACGACCGCAAAGCCGCGGCCCGCTTCGCCGGCGCGAGCCGCCTCGACGCCGGCGTTGAGCGCCAGGAGGTTGGTCTGGAAGGCGATCTCGTCGATCACGCCGATGATCTTGCTGATTTCCTGCGACGACTTTTCGATGCCGCCCATCGCGCGCACCGCCTCGTCGACGACGCCGCCGCTCTTGGTCGCCTCATCCTTCGCCGCGGCGACGACCTGGCGGGCGCGGGTCGCGCCCTCGGCGGCGTTGCGCACGGTGCTGGTGATCTCGTCGAGCGCGGAAGCGGTCTCCTCGAGGCTCGCCGCCTGCTGTTCGGTGCGGCGCGAGAGATCGTCGGAAGCGGAGGAGATTTCCTGCGCGCTGGATTGGATGCCGCCGGTGATCGTCGAGACGGCCTGCAACAGTTTCTGGAGCTGGTCGAGCGAGGCGTTGAGGTCCTGGCGCAGCGGCTCATAGTCGGACGAAAGCGTCTCCGTCACGCGGAAATCGACATCGCCGTTTGCGAGCCGCGTGAGCGCGGTGGAGAAGGCGCCCATGAAAGCCGCGAGCGATTCGGCGTGGTGCTTGGCCTTATCTTCGTCACGCCGGCGCGACTCGACCGTCTGCGCCTCCGTATGGGCGCGAAACTCGTTGGCCTGGCCGAGCGAGACCGCATTGTCCTTGAACACCTGGACGGCCCGCGCGATGGCGCCGATCTCATCGCCGCGATCCTGATAGCCGACCTCGAGGCTGAGATCGCCGGCGGCGATCTTGTTCATCGCCGCAACCGAATTCGACAGCAGCGCGGAAACGTTGCGCGAGAAGAAAGCGATCAGGACGAGCAGCAACGCGATCGAGGGAACGAGGATCTCGGCGAGATTGGCGACGACGCCCCAGAAGGCGGCCTCGACGTCGTCGACATAGAGACCGCCGGCGACCGCCCAGCTCCACTCGGGAACGCCGATCACGTAAGTGACCTTCGGGCTCGGATCCTTCCCGCCGGGCTTGACCCAGGCGTATTCGACGAAGCCGCGTCCGGCCTTGGCCGCCTCGGAGATGTCGCGCACGTAGAGCTTGCCGTTGGCGTCCTTCGTGTCGAGGCTGTTCTTGCCGATCATGTCGGGATTCGGGTGCGCGATGGTCACGCCGTCGAAATTGGAGACGAAGACGTAGTTGCTCCCGTCGAACCGCATTGCGCCGATGGCGTCGAGCGCCATCTTCTTGGCGTCGTCGTTCGACATCTGACCAGTCTTGGCCCTGTCGACGAAGCTGCGCGCGATCGCATTCGCGGATTCGACGATGTTCTGAATCTGCGCCCGCTTTTGCGCCATCATCTGCGCGTGGATCTCGACCAGCGTATAGGCGAAGCAGCCCAACACCATCACGAGCGACAGCGTGGAGAGCAGCGCGAACTGCCGCGAAATCCCTATGTTGGCGAACATCGACGCCAAGCGGCGCGACGCACGCGGGCGCGGCGAGGACTGGGCGTCAGGACGCGAAATATCGGCGCTCGACGGAGCGGACATCGCAAGGTCTCCAGATTGTGCAGTATGAGAGCCGACGCCGGACCGACCGGAACAGTGGGACGGCTTCATGCCTTCCGGCGACGCTTCAGTCGGGACCGGACCCAGTGTGCCGGCAACCTCACACGCCAGGCGTTAACAGAAGCTGACGATGACCGCTTTGTGTTTCAAGATCGCGCTTTCGTGATCGGCGGTTCGCTGATCGGTTTCATGCGCGCCAGACGCCGCACGGCGGAGGAAGCGGCGACCTCGGCCTTGTTGGCGAAGGCCTCGTGATTCCGCTCGATCTCGTCGAGTTCGTAGAGATAGTTGACCATCAGCCCATGCGACTGCCGCATCGCCAGCGCCGAGCGATCGCCGAGCGGATTGAGCCGCTCGACCTTCGCCCCGTTTCCTAGGTGGAAGCGCGCGACCGGGTCGATGACCGATCCGGCGGGCGTCCTTGCATGGATGAGATAGTGCGCGCCCAGCGTGGCCAGCGTCTTGCTCACGGCTTCGGCCGCAGCGGGTTTGGTGCTCCAGTTGGGGTGATCGAGAAGCGCAAGCGCGCGGCGCGCTTCCGGCGTGACGTAGGGCGATTGCTCGGCGTCGCGCTCGGCCTCGAGCCACGCGGCGAAGCCTGGCGCGGGCGACAAGGTGACGAAGTTTTGCAGACGCGGCAGCTCCCGCTTCAAGTCCTCCACCACCTGCTTGATGAGGAAATTGCCGAAGCTCACGCGCGACAGACCGCGCTGCGCGTTGGAAATGGAATAGAAGACGGCGGTCGTCGCCGCCTGCGGCGGCAACTCGGTTCTCTCGGCTTCGAGCAGCGGCCCGATCGCGGCGGGAATCGCATCCGTGAGCGCGACCTCGACGAAAATCAGCGGCTCGTCGCCGAGGGCCGGATGAAAGAAGGCGTACAAGCGGCGGTCGCGCGGCTCGAGGCGCCGGCGCAGATCCTCGAAGCCCTCGATCGTATGCACCGCCTCGTAGCGGATGATCTTCTCCAGGATGTTGGCCGGCGTGGTCCAGTCGATGCGCCGCAGAACGAGAAAGCCGCGGTTGAACCAGGAAGAGAAGAGATGAAGGAAGTCCTGGTCGAAGGCGGCGAGCGCAGGATGCTCGCTGGCGAAGCCGAGCAGGTCCTCTCGCATGCGAACCAAGGCGAGCGTGCCGCCGGCGGCGTGGTTCAGCCGGCGGACGAGTTCCTGGCGCTTGGGCTCGGCCTGCGCGGCGAGCCGCGCCGCCGTCGCTTCGCCGGGATCGGCGAGGAACGCGCGCGCGACGTCGCCGAGACGCGCTTGATCGTAGCCATGGCGCTCAGCGACCACGACGAGGAATTCCAGTTTTTGGCGCGGCTCAAGCCGTCCGTAACCGGCGAGAATCGTCTCTGCGAGGGCGGCTCGGGACGCTTCGCCGCGTCCGGCGAGCAGCTTGAGCGTCAGGCCGAGCAGAGCTTCGACCCCCTGCGCTTCAGGGCGCGGCAAGCCGACCAGCGCGCGTCCGCGATGGGCGACCGATTGGAACAGCCCGGACAGGAATGTGGCGTTGGTCGTCGGTTCGCTCATAGCCGCGCTCCCATAATGCGGAGACTTTGAACCTTCGCATTTTGTCGCCCTTAACGCTGCATGAGGCAAGAACGGCGCCGTTAACTATTTCTTAACGCATCTAACCAAAAATTAATTTGCCGGAATGATTCGGCGTCAGTTCGACGCGCTGACACTGGTCCGTTCTCTTGGGCCCGCGCCGCCATCAAGGCCGCAGAGCGTTCTAGCGAAGGCTCACGCCATGCCGCTATCCCTCGTCTCCAACGTCGCGTTGAGTTCCGAATCGCCGAATCCGAGAGCTGCGATGCGTCGTCGCCCGCCGGCGCGAAAGCCGAGCGCCGACGCGTCGACGATTGCCGACGATCCGTTTGCGAACGCGCCGGATTTCGAAGACGATGAAGCGCCGTCGTCGGCGAGCCTGTCGATCCTGGCGCAGGCCCTCGCAGCCTACAGTCAGAACTAGCGGGATCAGCGCGCGCGATCGCTGCGCCTAAGAGGACTGGCGATCAAATTCACAACGCAATATTGGCCTTTTCTCGCGCTCAAGCCTTTGTGACGAGGGCGAACCGGCCTAAACCTTTATGTGACTTGAACAGCCGGCGCACCGGCGCCATGTCTCGTCGCACGGTTGATCGTTCGTCGCTGTGATGCTGTGTCCGACGAGAAAACGGTCGTACGGGCGAAGGCGCGCCATCGCGCTGTCCTCGGCTGTCTCGGAACCGCCCGCGCCGTCGATTTTCCGGCGCAGCGATTGGCCGCGCGACTACGATTTACGGAGACCAGGATGATCAGGAAGACTCTCGTTGGGGCGATGGCGTTCGCTCTGATCTCGAGTTCCGCTGTGACGCTCGCGCTCGCGCAAAGCGCCGACTCCTCGCGTAAGGCCGTCGATTATGGCGCCGTGCGCCCGATGATGGAGCGCGGCACCGACCTGCGGCCGTGCAAGCCGGGCAGCCATTCGGAATTCTCGCGCCTCACTGGCGGATACCACTGCGTCCGCAATCCCTGACGCGAGACGGGGTTACTGGATAGCATTGCGGCGGCTCTCAGAGCCGCCGCAATTGTTTTTGCAGGAGACACGCCCGGCAAGCCGGGCGTTCCGAACTCAGTGGCGCCAGCCGCCACCGCCGTGCCAGCCGCCGCCGTGCCAGCCGCCGCCGTGCCAGCCACCACCGTGCCAGCCGCCGCCGTGCCAACCATAGCCGCCGTGCCAACCACCGTAGCCGCCGCGCCAGCGCCAGCCGTTCCAGCCGAACGGCCCGCCCCAGCCGAGCCCGGTCCGCCAGGCGTAGCCACACCAATAGTAGCCGGGGCCGCGCCAGCCGCCCGGATACCAGCAATAATTATAGCCGCCGTAAGCGAACTGCGTCTTTTCGACGGGCGCGACCTGATGGGTCAGGTCCGCGCCAGCCACGCCATAGCTCATGGCGGCCTGCGAAACGCCGGCAAGCGGCAAAGCGGCCGACGCCGTCAGCGCGGCCGACAGACCGAGCGCGGCGAGAAGCTTTTTCATGACGAGCCTCCAACACAACACCGCCAAAAACGGCGGCCTATGAAGGACTTGGTACTCCGGGCGGAGTGAACCCCACGTGAATGGCTTCGCCTGAATTTCGCCCCACTTGAACCGGCCGAGGGATTTCGATTGGCGCTCGGCGAGAACTGCGCGACAGTACTGCGTAAAATTGGCGGCGTCGCAGCGAGACGCCAGCGCGCGCACGCTTTCGCTCAGGTACTGGTCGGCGCGCAGGGAGGGCGGTGGCGTTTCATGACGAGTTCGCGGCTCTTCGCCAATCTGCCCAATCTCATCACCGTCGCACGGCTCTTGATGACGCCGCTCGCGGTCTCGATGATCGTCTCGCAGCGCTTCCCCGCCGCATTTTTGATCTTCGTCCTCGCCGGAGTTTCCGACGGCGTCGATGGATTCATCGCCAAGCGATTCGATCTGCGCAGCGAACTGGGCTCCTATCTCGATCCGCTCGCCGACAAAGCGCTTCTGATTTCGATGTACGTCGCTCTGGCGGCGATCGGCGCCGTATGGCCGGCGCTCGCCATTCTCGTCGTCTCGCGCGATCTGATGATCCTGTTTGCGGTGCTGGTCTCGTGGCTGCTCGACAAGCCAGTGGCCATCCGCCCCGTCTGGATCTCGAAGTTCAACACCGTGGCGCAGATCGCCTACGCGGCGCTGGTGCTCGGCGCAAAGGCCTACGGCTATGACGAATTCGCCGCGCGCGAGGCCCTCGGGCTCGTCGTCGCCGCCTCGACGCTCGCCTCCGGAGGCGTTTATATCGCCCAATGGCTCGATCACATGAGCCGCTGAGATCCGACATGACCAAGAGCCTCGCCGCAATCACTTTCCTTGCGCCCGATTACGACTCGGCGATCGAATGGTTTCGCGACGCACTCGGTTTCGCCCTGCTCGCCGACACGCCCATGGGGCCCGACAAGCGTTGGGTCGTCATGGCGCCTCCCGGCGGCGCCGGCGCGCGCATCGTCGTCGCCACGGCGAGCGACGAACGGCAACGGGCCGCGATCGGCGCCGCGACGGGCGGCCGGGTCGGCTACTTCCTGGAGACCGACGACTTCGCTCGCGATCACGCGGCCATGCAGGCGCGCGGGGTGCGCTTTCTCGAGGAGCCGCGCCGCGAAGTCTATGGGACCGTCGCCGTCTTCGCCGATCCATGGGGCGGCAAGTGGGATTTGCTGCAGCCTGCGCGCGCGGGCGGGAACGCCGCGCCGTGAGCCTCGAACGTCAGATCCTGATCTGGGCGGCGGCGCTCGCAGCCTTCTGCTTCCTGTTGGAATTGCTCGGCTCGGCTGTCACGCCCTTCGCGGCCGGCATTGCGCTCGGTTATCTCCTCGATCCGGTGGTGCGCCGCCTGCAGCGCTTCGGCTTCAGCCGTCTCGCCGCCTCGCTGACGATTCTCGTGGTCGCGGTCGTCGTGATCGCCGTTCTGCTCGTCGTCGTCGTGCCGATCCTCGGCAACCAGTTCATCAATTTCACGCAGAGACTGCCGGGATATGTGGTGCGCCTGCAGTCGCTCGCCGTCGACCAGAGCGCGGCGCTGATCGAGCGGTACGGCGGCGAGTGGCGCAATTCGCTCGGCCTCGGAAACTCCCTGTCGACGGAGCAAATCCAGAAGTCGATCGGCGATTTCGTCTCGCAGGGCGCGCAATGGCTGCTGAACGCCTTGCGCTCGCTCGCCTCGGGCGGCGCCGCGCTCGTCAGCTTCTTCTCGTTGATCATCGTGACCCCGGTCGTCGCCTTCTACATTCTCGTCGACTGGAGTAAGATGATCTCGACTTTGGACAGCTGGTTGCCGCTCGACCACCGCGATTCGTTGCGCAAGATCGCCGCCGAGATCAATCACGCGCTCGCCGGCTTCATTCGCGGTCAGTCGCTGGTCTGCCTGTTCCTCGGCGTCTGGTACGGTCTGGGTCTTACGCTGATCGGTCTCGATTTCGGCTTTCTGATCGGGGTGGTCGCGGGAGTGCTGAGCTTCATTCCCTATGTCGGGTCCATGACCGCATTGGTCCTGTCGCTCGGCGTCGGCCTCGTGCAGGGCTGGCCGAGCCTAAAACTGTTCTTTCTCTCGCTCGGCGTCGTCGGCGTCGGACAATTTCTCGAGGGCAACGTGATCTCGCCAATGCTGGTGGGCGAATCGATCGGCCTGCATCCGGTCTGGCTGATGTTCTCGCTGTTCGCCTTCGGTGAATTGTTCGGTTTCACCGGCCTCATCATCGCCGTGCCGACCGCGGCGGCGCTCGGCGTGCTGATGCGCCACCTGATCGGACTTTATCTCAAGAGCCCGCTCTATCTCGGAACGGGTGGCGCGAGCCAGGAACCGTGAGCGGGCCGCCGCGCCAGTTGACGCTCGATTGGCCGCATGCGCCGAGCTATGCGCGCGAGGATTTCCTCGAGGCGCCCGGCAACGCCGAGGCGCTCCGCGTCCTGTCGGCATGGCCGAACTGGGCGGCGCCGACGCTCATGCTGGTCGGCCCGACCGGCTCCGGCAAGACCCACCTCGGCGCCATCTGGGCGCGCGCGGCCGACGCGCGCATCGTCCCGGTGGACACGCTCGCCGTGGGCTCGCTGGTCGAACTCGCCTCCGCGCGCGCCCTCCTGATCGAGGACGCCGACCGGATCGGCGCCGAAGAGGCCGCCCTGTTCCATCTCTTGAATCTGACGCGCGAGAGCGCCGCCTTTTTGCTGATGACCGCGCGAGCCCCGCCCGACATGTGGGGCCTGAAGACGCCCGACCTTCTCTCCCGCCTGCGTCTGGCTCCGATCGTTTCGCTCGGCGCGCCCGATCTCGAGCTCTCCAAGGCGGTTCTGTTCAAATTGTTCAGCGACCGCCAACTCGTCGTCGACCCCGCGGTCGTCTCCTACATCGCGTTGCGGATCGAGCGCTCGCTCGATGCGGCGCGCGCAATCGTCGCGGCGCTCGATCGCGAGGCGCTGGCGCGTGGACGAGCGGTGACGCGCGCGATGGCGGCCGAGTTTTTGCGCGACGCATCTTCCGCGGACTAAAAAACGCCTTCACCCCGTCACATTATTGGCGTTGACTTTTCGTGCTGGGCGAGGCGCGTCTATTCGCTGCCGGATAGTCGCTTGCCTCCGCTAAGCCAAGAATCGATAAAATGGGAGGAGACGGGCATGTACAGGCTCTTGCTGTTGTCGCTCGCCCTTAGCGGCGCCGGTGTGGTCGGGGTCGGCGCCGACAATGCGGGCCAGCCGCCGCCAACGGATATTTCGACCTGGCGCTGGCAGATCAACACGATTCTCGACGCGCAGCGCACGTCGAGAGGCGTCGGCGCAACTCCGGCGGAGACTTTCGCTCAGCGCTACCAGCGCTACTCGGCGCTCGGGCGGCCGGAAGCGCCGAGGGAGGATGACGCGCGCTAGCTTCGACGCCCCGACGCCTGTCTCGCCACCCCGGCGAAGCCGTCGATTGCGACGAGAGGCGCCGCCGGCGGCTCTTGCGAGCGGGGCGGCGTTTCTGCACAGTGGGCGCGAAGGATAGGTCTCCATGAACGCGCCCCTCGACGTCGTGCGACGTCCCTCTGTCTGTCCGCACGACTGCCCCTCCGTATGCGCCCTCGACGTCGAGGTGATCGACGGCTCTCGCATCGGGCGCATCCATGGCGCGCGCGATCAGCGCTACACCGCGGGCGTGGTGTGCGCGAAAGTCGCGCGCTACGCCGAACGCATCCATCACAAGGACCGTCTGACCCAACCGCTGCGCCGCGTCGGCCCTAAGGGCTCAGGGCAATTCCAGCCGATCGGCTGGGACGACGCGCTCGACATCGTCGCCGAGAATTTCCTCGACGCCGAGCGCCGTTTCGGCGCCGAAAGCGTTTGGCCGTATTTCTATGCGGGGACGATGGGCCTCGTCATGCGCGACGGGATCGAGCGCCTGAGGCACGCCAAGCGGTACTCGCGCTTCTATGGCTCGATCTGCGTCGGCATCGCCTGGCCTGGCTATCTCGCCGGCACGGGGCGCCTCGCCGGCGTCGATCCGCGCGAGATGAGCAAGTCCGACTGCGTCGTCATATGGGGCACCAATGCGGTCGCGACGCAGGTCAATCTGATGACTCACGCGACGCGCGCGCGAAAGGAGCGCGGCGCAAAAATCGTCGTCATCGACATTTATGAAACCGAGACGATGCGGCATGCAGATCTCGCGCTACGCCTGCGGCCCGGAACTGACGGCGCGCTCGCCTGCGCGGTCATGCACGTCCTGTTTCGCGACGGGCTCGCCGACCGCGACTATCTCGCCCGCTACGCCGACGCGCCGCAGGATCTCGAAGCCCATCTGCAGAGCCGCGATCCCGCTTGGGCGAGCGCGATCACCGGCCTCAGCGTCGAAGCGATCGAAGAGTTCGCGGCGCTCGTCGGCCGCACGAAGCGCACGTTCTTCCGGCTCGGCTACGGCTTCTCGCGCCAGCGCAACGGCGCGGCCAACATGCATGCGGCGCTGTGCGTCCCGGTCGTCTCTGGCGCCTGGGCGCATGAGGGCGGCGGCGCCTTCCATTCCAACAGCGGCGTCTTCAAGCTCGACAAGACGTTGATCGAAGGGCTCGACGTGCGCGACCAAGCCGTGCGCAGTCTCGACCAATCGCGCATCGGCGCGGTTCTGACCGGCGAGCGCGAGGCGCTCAAAGACGGCGGCCCGGTCAAGGCGATGCTGATCCAGAACACCAATCCGCTCGCCGTCGCGCCGGATCAGGAAAAGGTTCGCCGAGGCTTCGCGCGCGAAGACCTGTTCGTGTGCGTGCACGAGCAGTTCCTCACCGACACGGCGCGCGCCGCCGACATCGTCCTGCCCGCCACCATGTTCCTCGAGCACGACGACCTCTACACCGGCGGCGGCCACCAATATCTGCAATTCGGCCCCAAGACGATCGAGCCGCCGGAGGGCTGCCGCTCCAACCACGAGGTGATCACGGCGCTCGCCGAGCGCGTCGGCGCAAGCCATCGCGGCTTTGCGATGAGCCCGCGCGAAATCATCGACTGGACCTTGCGCGCCTCCGGCCGCGGTTCGTTGGCCGAGCTCGAACTGGAGAAATGGCTCGACTGCCAGCCGCCCTTCGAGCAGGCGCATTTTCTCAACGGCTTCGCCTATCCGGATGGCAAGTTTCGCCTGCGCGCGGATTGGGCGACGACGCCCTATTCGGGCGACGGCCTGAAGGGCGCGTGGCGCGAGATGCCGACCCTGCCCGACCATTGGGCGGTCAACGAAGCGGCGAATGACGAGCACCCCTTCAAGCTCGCGACCTCGCCCGCACGCAACTTCCTCAATTCGAGCTTCACCGAGACGCCGACCTCGCAAGCGCGCGAGCAGCGCCCGACGGCGCTGATGAACCCGGGCGACGCGGCGGGGCTCGGCTTGACGGACGGAGAGCTCGTGCGCCTCGGCAATGCGCGTGGCGAGATTTGCCTGCATATGCGCGCCTCCGAGGCGCTGCCGCGCGGCCTCATCGTCTGCGAGGGCATCTGGCCGCCGAGCGCCTTCGCCGACGGGCGAGGCGTCAACACCCTGATCGGCGACGACAGCGTCGCCCCGTTCGGCGGGGCGGCGTTCCACGACGCCAGGGTGTGGGCGCGCAAGGGATAGCGGGTCGGGCGCTCTTTATTTGCCGGATCGTCCAGGCTATAGGTCGCGCTGACTTTTTCGACCTGCGGGGCGTGCGCGAGTGCCAACCAAGAAATCCTTAGGCCCCTCTTCCGCCGAGACGGCCGCCGATGGTTTTGATCTATCCGTCGTCGCGGCCCTCGCCAAAATCGCGGGACAGCATGACTTAAGCGAAATCGAGGTCGAGCACGCCGGCCTTCGCGTCCGTGTCGCCCGCGACCGCGCCGCGCCGGTCGCGCAGTTGGTCGCCGCCCCTGTGTCGGTGGCCGCGCCAGCCGCGCCGGTTGCTGCGCCTGCCGAACCGTCGCCTGCCGAGCACGCCGGCGCCGTCAAGTCGCCGATGGTCGGCACCGCTTATCTCAGGCCCAGCCCGGAGGCCAAGCCCTTCGTGGAGGTCGGCTCGGTCGTGAAGGCGGGCGAGAAGATCATGCTCGTCGAGGCGATGAAGACCTTCAACGAGATCGTGGCGCCGCGCGCCGGCAAGGTGACGCATATTTTCGTCGAGGACGGCGCGCCGGTCGAATTCGACCAGCCGCTCATGGTCATCGAATGATTGCGGCGCCGCAAGGAGCCGTTCGACATGTTCGATAAAATTCTGATCGCCAATCGCGGCGAAATCGCCCTGAGAGTGCTGCGCGCAGCCAAAGAGCTGGGCATCTCGACGGTCGCCGTCTATTCGACCGCTGACAAGGAGGCGATGCACGTCAAGCTCGCCGACGAGAGCGTCTGCATCGGGCCGCCCGCGGCCCGCGACAGCTATCTCAACGTTCCCGCGCTGCTCGCCGCCTGCGAAATCACCGGCGCGGACGCGGTGCATCCCGGCTACGGCTTTCTCTCCGAGAACGCCCGCTTCGCCGAGATCCTCGCCGAGCACCAGATCGCCTTCATCGGGCCCAAGGCCGAGCACATCCGGCTGATGGGCGACAAGATCGAGGCCAAGCGCACAGCGGCGCGGCTCGGCATTCCCTGCGTGCCCGGTTCGACCGGCGCGGTGAGCGACGAGACCGAGGCGCTGAAGATCGCGCGCGAGATCGGCTATCCCGTCATCGTCAAGGCCGCAGCGGGCGGCGGCGGCCGCGGCATGAAAGTCGCGGAGAACGCCGACGCATTGCTCAACGCCATTGCGACCGCCAAGATCGAGGCGAAGTCCGCATTCGGCGACGATTCGGTCTATCTCGAGAAATACCTCGCCAAGCCGCGCCACATCGAGATCCAGGTGCTCGGCGACGGCAAGGGCCGCGCCATCCACCTCGGCGAGCGCGACTGCTCGTTGCAGCGCCGCCACCAGAAGGTCTGGGAGGAAGGTCCCTCCCCGGCCCTCAACCCAAATCAGCGCGAGCAGATCGGCGCCGTCGTCGCCAAGGCTATGGCGGAGCTCGGCTACATCGGCGTCGGAACGATCGAATTTCTCTATGAGAACGGCCAGTTCTACTTCATCGAGATGAACACCCGGATTCAGGTGGAGCATCCCGTCACCGAGATGATCACCGGGATCGACCTCGTCAACGAGCAGATCAAGATCGCCGCCGGCTCGCCGCTGACGATCGCACAGGAGGACGTGCGCCTGCAGGGCGCCGCGATCGAGTGCCGCGTCAATGCGGAGCACGCGCGCACCTTCATGCCCTCGCCCGGACGCATCACCTATTTCCATCCGCCGGGAGGGCTCGGCGTGCGCGTCGATTCGGCGGCCTATCAGGGCTATGTGATCCCGCCATATTACGACTCGCTCGTCGGCAAGCTGATCGTCCACGGCCGCACGCGGACCGAGGCGCTCATGCGTCTGCGCCGCGCGCTCGACGAATTCATCGTCGACGGGGTCGAGACAACCCTACCCCTGTTCCGCTCGCTGGTGCGCAACGTCGAAGTGCAGAACGGCCAGTACGACATCCACTGGCTCGAGGAGTACTTGAGGGAGGGATAGCGGCTGGCGCCCCGCAAAGCGGGGCATGAGCAAAGCCGAAGCCCCCGCCGCGGTCTGTCGCCCTCGCGAACGCGGGGCCCATACCGCCGCTGCTGACTCCTCAGACAAAAGCGCCAGCACCGGCCTGTGGATGCCCGCTTTCGCGGTCCCGCGCCCCTCAGCCCGGCTGGCCGCCGATCGCCAGCATGACGATGCGGTAGAGGACCATTCCGCCGGCGACGACCAGATAGAGGCGCAGCACGCTCATCCAGGTCTTGGCGGCCAGCGACAGCTTCGCAGGCGGCAGTTGGGCCAGCGCGGGCATACGCCAGGTCTCGCGCGAGACCGCCGCGACCGCGACATCCTGTTGATCGGCCTTCGCCTCGTTCCGGCTCAAGACCATGATCGCCGCCGCGACGACCGCTGCGAGGACCGCGCCGCCGCCGAGGATGCTGAAGATCACCTGATTGCTGGTGGCGCCGGGGAACAGCACCGACACCGTCAGAATGACCGACAGGATCACCAGCGTCGCGATGACCACGCCGGTAAAATAGTTCAGGCCGCGCGTATTGGCCCACGGGCCGAGAACCGGCTTGTCGTTGCAGAGCAGCAGCAGGAACACGGTCGCGCTCGGCAGCAGGACGCCGGCGAGCACCTGCACGGCAGTAGTCATGAGACCAAGCGGCGAGCCGGGGGTCAGCACGATCGCCGCGGCGACCGCGATCAGCAGGAAGTAGACGGCGTAAAAGCCCTTCGCCTCTCCGACGGGGCGGTGCAGCGAGTGGCGCACCGAGAAGACGTCGCCGATCGCATAGGCCGTCGAGAGCGACACCGCCGACGCGCCGATCAGCGCCGCGTCGATCAGGGCGACGGCGAACAACACGCCGGCGGTCCGGCCCACATACTTCTCCAGGCCAGCCGCGATGCCGCCCGCGTCGGTGAAATTGCCGAACTCGCCGTGGCCGGCGAAGGTCGCCGCGGAAACCGAGATGATCGCGACCGCGCCGACGATCACCAGCGCGATGCCGAGCCAGAGGTCCGCCCGCTCGTACTTGATGAAGCGCGGCGTGATGCGCTTATCGATGATGTAGCTCTGCTGGAAGAAGAGCTGCCAGGGCGCGACCGTCGTGCCGACGAGGCCGATGATGAGCAGCATCACGTCGCTGAGCTTGCCGGTGGCCGGAAACTGCGGCGTGACGAGATCGTGCGCCACCTGGCCGAGGGGCGGATGAACCATGAAATAAAGCGGAATGAGCAACAGGCTGGCGAACACCAGCGCCATCGCGAAGCGCTCGAACCGGCGGAAATTGCCGGTGCTGACAGCGAGCATGACCAGCCCCGCGGCGGCCACCACGCCGACTTTCTTGTCCAGCCCGAGGTAATCGAGCGCCAGCGAGATGCCGATGAACTCGGTGATGATCGTCAGACCGTTGAGCAGGAACAGATCGACGACGCTGAACGCGCCCCAGAACTTGCCGAAGCGCTCGAAAATCAGGCGCGCGTGGCCGACGCCGGTGACGGCGCCGAGGCGCAGCACCATCTCCTGGTTTACGTAGAGCACGGGGATCAGCAGCGCCATCGTCCACAGCAGCGTCGTGCCGTAGGTCTGGCCGGCTTGGCCGTAGGTCGAGAAGGCGCCGGCGTCATTGTCGCCCGCCATTACGATGAGGCCGGGGCCGATAATGGCGAGCAGCGTGGTGAGCCGGTGCTTCCAGGTCTTACGCGGGGCGGTGTCGCCGTGGAAAATGGTGCCGAAGGCGCCGTTGATGTGGCCCACATGCGCGTCGTCGAGGACGGCGGTCACGGGCTCGGCAATCGTTGCTTTCATCGTCATGGCTCATCTCCCTTGCCCCGAGGCGCGGGAGCGAGCCGAACGGCCTAGCAGCCTTCGTCTCGTCTCGCGCTCGCGGCGCCGGACTTCGTTCGAGGTTTGAATCGTTTGCCGCCCGCCTTGGCGCTCGAAGACGCACTGACGGGCCGACTAGGGCCGTCGTTCATCGGGGGGTCCTTCAACTAGCGAGACGTAAGGGGACGGGCGATGCGGGCTCGTGGCCGGCGCGCGAAAAGGTCCAGGCGCAACGTAGGGCGCCGTTGACGGGATCGCGCCGCCAGCGGCAGACCAGGCCGCCCGCGCGAGCGGCGCGCAGACGCGCACGCGCATCGGCGAAGTCAGCCACAGCGCCGGAACGCGCGGAACGATCGGTCACACGGCCGATCGCAATTAGGGAGAGCTGGTTCATGGCTCGCCTCCGTTCTTTGGTTGTGTCCAAAGCCGGAAGGCGAGAGGGGCCGTTGGGCCCTTAGGCCCGCCAGACGCCTCGCGCACGGGCTTCCGGCCCGTGGACGTTGACGATGTCTTTGAGCGAAGGACCGAACGCCTGCGGCGCGGTCGGATCGCTCGAGCTGGTACTGCCCATGTCTCTACGGTTGGATTGAGGACGTCCGCCGGAACGAATTCCGGCCCACATAAAATGAGATGGCCCTGCGAACTCTTTCTGTCAACGCAAAAAATCGCTCCTTCGCTCTTTTGTGAGCGGCGGTGGAATCCCCTCCGAGCGATCTCAGGCGAAGCGTGGCGTCGGACGCTCGGCGGCGCCCCGGCGGGCGACCTCGACCGTAAGATGCGAGAAGCGCCTGACGCGCAGGACGAGGTCCCGATAATAGCTGGCGTCGCGCGCCCCGTCCGTCTCGACGGAGAGGATCGCGCCGAGGTGGCCCGGTCCGAGGCGCCAGATATGCAGGTCGACGAGGCGGTCGCCCTCGCGCTCGACGGCCGCGCGCAGCGCCCGCGTGAGTTCCGCGTCCGGATTCATGTCGAGAAGCACGGCGCTCGTATCCCGCACCAACCCGACCGACCAGCTCACGATCACCCCCGCGCCGAGGAGGCCGGCGACCGGGTCCATCCACAACCAGCCGAAGCCGCGCGCCAGCAGCAGGCCGACGATGACGAAGATCGAGACCGTCGCGTCGGCCATCACATGGATGACGGCGGCGCGAAGGTTGTTGTCGCGGTGGACGGAGTCCTTGGCACGGCCATGCTCGACGAAGTCGCACTGCGCGGCGGCGGCGCCGATCCGCAGGGTTGCGGCGAATTGATGCGGCTCGGGGATCGCGTTCTCCGATTCGAGGAAGCCGCCTCGGTCGACCATCGCATAGGTCTCGCGCGCGCCGTTTGGCCGGACGAGCTCGAGCGACGTCGCCGCCGCGTCGAGCCCCTGCCCGCCGAGCGCCCTGAGACGGAAGCGTGGCGGGACGCCCTCCTCGAAGACGCTCAATTCGTAGGGCGCGCCGGCGACGGCGAGCCGGAACGCCTCGTCGTGGCCGTGGGCGTGATCGTGAGCATGTCCGTGGCCGTGATGGTGATGCTCGTGGCCGCCGCGGCTCAGAAGCCACGCGCTCGCCGCATTGACCACCAGGCCGAGGAAGGCGATCGGGATTGCCTGGCCGAAGGCGATCGGCGTCGGCGCGAAGAGACGGCCGATCGATTCATAGGCGACGAGGGCGGCGATCATCGCCAGCACGATGGCGCTCGCGAATCCGGCAAGATCCCCGAACTTGCCGGTGCCGAAGGTGAAACGGGAATCGCCGACGCGCCGGCGCGCCATCGTATAGGCGATCGCCGCGAGCAATAGCGCGCCCGCATGGGTGCTCATATGCAGCCCGTCGGCGACGAGCGCGATCGAGCCGAACATGGCGCCGCCGACGATCTCGGCGACCATCATCGCGCTGGTCAGCGCGATCACCGCCCAGACGTTGCGCTCGCCCCGAGCGTGATCCTCGCCGAGGAACACGTGCGAATGGGCGAACGTTTCAGAAGGCGCATCGAACGTCACGTCAAGCTACTCCGTCTCCCGGCCCAGCATACGGCAAGACGCCGCGTTCGGCGACGGCGCCTACGGTTTAGCCACCTGCCGCGATGGTTGTGCGACGACTTAAGCGGGACCTTTGACCGCCGCAAGGGCGGTGCTATTAGGGGCCCCGATGTGACCGCGCAGTGTCGCGAACGCTAGGAAATTCGCCAATGGCAAAGATCAAAGTGAGCAACCCCGTCGTGGAACTCGACGGCGACGAGATGACGCGTATCATCTGGCGCCTCATCCGCGAGAAGCTCATCCATCCCTATCTCGATATTGATCTCCAGTATTTCGACCTCGGCGTCGAGCATCGCGACGCGACCAACGACAAGGTGACGGTCGACGCGGCCGAGGCGATCAAGGCCTGCGGCGTCGGCGTCAAATGCGCGACCATCACGCCGGACGAAGCGCGCGTGAAGGAATTCAATCTCAAGGAGATGTGGAAGAGCCCGAACGGCACGATCCGCAACATCCTCGGCGGCGTCATCTTCCGCGAACCGATCATCTGCAAGAACGTGCCGCGCCTCGTTCCCGGCTGGACGCAGCCGATCGTCGTCGGCCGCCACGCCTATGGCGACCAGTACCGCGCGACCGACTTCAAGGTGCCCGGCAAGGGCCGCCTGACGGTGAAGTTCGAGGGCGAGGACGGGACCGTCATCGAGAAGGAAGTGTTCAAGTTCCCCGGCGCCGGCGTCGCCATGAGCATGTACAATCTCGACGACTCGATCCGCGACTTCGCGCGCGCCTCGCTGAACTACGGCCTGATGCGCAAATACCCGGTCTACCTCTCGACCAAGAACACCATCCTCAAGGCCTATGACGGGCGCTTCAAGGACCTGTTCCAGGAAGTGTTCGACGCCGAATTCAAGAGCAAGTTCGCCTCGCTCGGCATCACCTACGAGCATCGCCTGATCGACGACATGGTCGCCTCGGCGCTCAAGTGGTCGGGCGGCTACGTCTGGGCCTGCAAGAACTATGAT
Organism: Roseiarcus sp.; assembly: GCA_036488815.1. Lineage (GTDB taxonomy): Bacteria > Pseudomonadota > Alphaproteobacteria > Rhizobiales > Beijerinckiaceae > Roseiarcus. Next base: position 33,535 of record DASXGX010000009.1, on the reverse strand, counting down.
GGCGACGTGCAGTCCGACACCGTCGCGCAGGGCTACGGCTCGCTCGGCCTGATGACCAGCGTTCTGATGACGCCGGACGGCAAGACCGTCGAGGCCGAGGCGGCGCACGGCACGGTGACGCGCCACTACCGCGAGCATCAGAAGGGTCGCGAGACCTCGACGAACTCGATCGCCTCGATCTTCGCCTGGACGCGCGGCCTCGCCCATCGCGCCAAGCTCGACGGCAACGAGGCGTTGGCCAACTTCTCCTCGACGCTCGAGCGCGTCTGCGTCGAGACGGTGGAAGCCGGCTTCATGACCAAGGACCTCGCGCTGTTGGTCGGTCCGGAGCAGAAGTGGCTCTCGACCACCGCCTTCCTCGACAAGGTCGACGACAACCTCAAGGCCGCGATGGCCACGGCGTAACGACCTTGCGCGCCCTTCCTGTTCGGGAGGGGCGCGCGTAGGCCCTGTAAAATCGGCGCGGATCATCCTAGATAGGGGCGTTCTCCGCGCCCACGGTTTCCCTTGTCCATCCTCTCCGATCTGGCCTTCGAAGCGAGCGTCGTGGCGCGTTCGCTCGCCGATTATCTCTCGGGGGGAGGCTTGCGGCTCGGGGTGACGGGGCTGTCGCGCGCCGGCAAGACCGTCTTCATCACCTCGCTCGTCAACAATCTGATCGGCGGCGGCCGCCTGCCGGTGCTGCGCGCGGCGGCGGAGGGGCGCATCGCCCGCGCCTATCTCGAGCCGCAGCCCGACGACGCGGTGCCGCGCTTCGCCTACGAGGAGCACCTGGCCGCGCTCGGCGGCGCCGATCGCCATTGGCCGCAATCGACCCGGCGCATTTCTCAACTGCGCCTGACGATCGAATTCGAGAGCGCGGCCGGCTGGGGCGCGAAGGCGCGGACCCTGGCGCTCGACATCGTCGATTATCCCGGCGAATGGCTGCTCGACCTTCCCCTCTTGGAAAAGTCCTACGCGGAATGGTCGCGCGAGACGCTGGAGGCGAGCCAGACCCCGGCGCGCGCGCCGCTCGCCAAGCCGTGGCGGGCGTTCCTGGCCTCGCTCGATCCGGCGGCGCCGGCCGAAGAGGAGACGGCGCGAAAAGCCGCCGAGCTGTTCACTGCTTACCTGCGCAAGGCGCGTGACGACGTCTACGCGCTCTCAACCCTGCCGCCAGGCCGCTTCCTGATGCCGGGCGATCTGGAGGGATCGCCCGCCCTCACCTTCGCGCCGTTGCCGGTCGGCGAGGAGGATCGCGCCGTTCCGGGCTCGCTGGCGGCAATGATGGAGCGGCGTTACGAGGCCTACAAGACCCACGTCGCGCGGCCTTTCTTTCGAGATCATTTCTCGCGCCTCGACCGGCAGATCGTGCTGGTGGACGCGTTGACGGCGCTCAATTCCGGCCCCGCCGCGATGCGAGACCTCGAGAACGCCATGACCGGCCTGATGCAGGCCTTCCGCGCCGGCCGGTCCTCGCGTCTCGCGGCGATCCTGCGGCCCCGCATCGACCGCATCCTGTTCGCCGCGACCAAGGCCGACCATCTGCATCACACCAGCCACGACCGGCTCGAAGCGATCCTGCGCGCGGTCGCCGGCAAGGCGATTGACCGCGCCCAAGGCGTCGGCGCGGAGATCGACGTGATCGCCCTCGCCGCGATCCGCGCCACCCGCGAGGCGGAGATCCGGCACGGCCGCGAGGTCCTTCAGGCGATCGTCGGCGTGCCCGAGGCGGGCGAGCGGATCGACGGCGATATCTTCAACGGCGTCGCCGAGGCTGCCGTCTTCCCCGGCGAACTGCCCGAGAATCCCGACGCGGCTTTCGCCGGCGAGGCGATCGCCTTGCCCGAGGCGGATAACGACTGGCGCTTCGTGCGTTTCCGGCCGCCGATCACGGCGCGCGGCTCGCCCCCGCCGCACATTCGTCTCGACCGCGCCTTGCAATTTTTGATCGGGGACCGATTGGCATGAGCGACCGCCCGCCCCGCCCCCGCGCCTTCCGGCTCGACGACGAGCGCGTCTCAGTCGACGACGCGCGGGCGCAAGGTCAGCCTGCCGCGAGCATCCGCACGCAGAGCGCGCCGATCCCGGAAGATCGCGCCGAGCCGCGGCTCGACGAGGCCGAGCGCGCGATCGAGACGGCGCAGAGCGCCGGAATGCTGGCGCGCTGGCGGCCCAAATGGGCAAGTCTCGTCTGGACCGGCCTTGGCGGCCTCGTTTCGCTCGGCGTCGGCCTCTGGGCGAGCGACCTGATCGAAAGCCTTTACACACGCGCGCTCTCGCTCGGCGCGATCGGCGCCGTCTTCGTGGCTCTGTTCCTGATCGGCGTCGCCGGTCTTGCGATCCGCGAACTCGCCGCGTTGGCGCGCCAGAGCCGCATCGTCGAGCTCCACGCCGCACTCGCGCGAGCGCGCGCCGACGACGATCGCGACGCCGCGCGCAAGCTGGTGGCGCGGCTGGCGGCTCTCTATGTCAAACGTCCCGAGACCGCACGCGCGCGGGCCGAGGTCGAGGAAGCCCGCCGCGGCATCGTCGACGGGCGCGATCTGATCGACGTCGCCGAGCGCGCCTTGCTGAGACCGATCGACGCCAAGGCGCAAGCCGAAATCGCCGCGGCGGCGCGGCGCGTTTCGCTGGTCACCGCGATCAGCCCGCGGGCCTTCCTCGACGTGATCTTCGTCCTCGCGCAGATCATCCGGCTGGTGCGTCGGATCGCCGAGCTCTACGGCGGGAGGCCAGGTTTCCTCGGCTTCATCAAGCTCGCCCGCTCGATCGGCGCCCATATCGCGATCACCGGCGGCATGGCGGTCGGCGATAGCCTGCTGCAGCAGATCGTCGGCCACGGCATCGCCTCGCGCATTTCGGCGCGGATGGGAGAAGGCGTGCTCAATGGCTTGTTGACGGCCCGCGTCGGCCTCTCCGCGCTTGCCGTGTGCCGGCCCGCGCCCTTCGCGATCGACAAGCCGCCGGGCGTCGCCGAGGTGGCGCCGTTCCTATTTGGCTCCGACAAGGACCGCTGACGGCTTGCGAGCCCGCCAATTGCGCGCCACGGCGACAACGATGACGGCCAGCCCCGCAAGGGCGACGAGTTGGCTCGCGCTCGGCGCCATGTCGGGATCGAAGTTGGCTGAGAGGACTTCCCAGAAATCGATGTGGCGCATGACGGCGTACCAGGTCGCCTCGACGAGCGCCGTCGCGATCGGCGCGACGATCGCGACGGCGATGGCGATTCTCCACGCCGGCCAGGCGCGCGCCTGGAGAAGGCGCGCCAGCATCAGGATGAAATACAGTCCCGTCATCAGCACCGGCTCGGAGACGTCGGCCTTCGACTGCAGATAGAAATGGAAGATGGCGAGCACGGCGATCCCGTAGATCAGCTTATGCAGACGATTCCAACGCTGCGCGCCGAGCCGCCGGATCATCGCGTCGGTCGAAGTCGCGCTGAGCGCGGCGAGGCCCAGCCAGGCGACGAAGCCGATCGTCAGATAGAAGCGCAGCACAATCTCCGAGGCGACGTGCGGAATATTGTATTTCTGGTCGACGACGTACAGGCTCAAGTGCGCGAAGGCGTAGGCGAAGGCGGCGACGCCGAGCATCCGCCGCACTGCGATCAGCTTCGGCCATTGCGCGAGACGGCGCAGCGGCGTCACCAGCAGCGAGAGCAGGATGAAACGCACCGTCCAGTCGCCGGTGCGGTGGATCATCTCGGTCACCGGCTTGGGATCGAGCATCCCGGTCGCGGCTTGGTAAACGATCCACGCCGCTGGGGCGAATAGGCCGAGGAAGACGACAAGCTTCAGGATGGAGAAGCGCCCGTTGCGCTCATTCCAGGGGGCTTTCAACTTGAGCATCAGATGGGCCTCTCGATCGCGGCGCATAGGTCTTACGCGCCGGACCGCTCTCCCGTTTCACCCAAAAGGCGAAAAAAGCGGCGGCAGCCTCTCAGCTCACACCCAGTTTACGCTGCAGGCTGGTCGAGGAGGTCGTGTACTGAAAGAGCAGCTTCTTGTCGGGATAGACGTAGTGATGGGCGCGCTGGGCGGCGAGCGCGACCTCGTGGAAGCCCGACAGGATGAGCTTCAGCTTGCCGGGATAGGTGATGATGTCGCCTACCGCGAAGATGCCAGGGACGTTCGTCTCGAACTTCTCGGTGTCGGTCGGAATCAGGTTTTCGTGGAGATTGAGGCCCCAGTGGGCGATCGGCCCCAGCTTCATCGTCAGGCCGTAGAAGGCGAGCAAATCGTCGCATTCGAGGTCGAACGTCGTCTGGTCGGCGCCGCGCACGGTCACGGCGCTGAGCTGGCCGTCCGCGCCCTTGAGGCCGACGAGCTGGGCAATGGCGAGGTCCATCTTCTTCTCGGCGACGAGCGCGCGCATCGCATTGACGGAATGCGGCGCGGCGCGGAATTCGTCGCGGCGATGGACGAGCGTCACGCGGCTGGCGATGGGGTGCAGGTTGAGAACCCAGTCGAGCGCCGAGTCGCCGCCGCCCGCTATGAGGACGCGGCGGCCGCGGAAATGCTCCATCTTGCGGACGGCGTAGAAGACGCTGCTTCCCTCGTAGGCCTCGACGCCGGGCGTCGGCGGCCGCTTGGGCTGGAACGAACCGCCGCCCGCCGCGATCACGACGACCTTGGCCTCGAGCACGGTTCCCGCGTCGGTCGTAAGACGAAACAAAGGCTTATCCGCCGTGCCGAGCGCCTCGAACGCCTCGACCATTTCGCCCAGATGAAAGGTCGGTGCGAAGGGATGGATCTGCCGGTTGAGGTTGTCGACCAGCTCCTGGCCGGTGACGATGGGGAAACCGGGAATGTCGTAGATCGGTTTTTCCGGATAGAGCTCGGCGCACTGGCCGCCGATCTTCGGCAAGATGTCGATCACATGCGCCTTGATGTCGAGCAGGCCGAGTTCGAACACCGCGAACAGACCGACCGGCCCCGCCCCGACGATGATCGCGTCCGTCCGGATGATCTCGCTCATGGTTTCAGCCCTGTTTTGCCGGGGTCGTCACCACCAGGCCGTCGAGCGCCTCGGTGACCTTGATCTGGCAGGATAGACGCGAATTCGGCCGCACGTCCGCGGCGAAATCGAGCATATCCTCCTCCATCTGGGACGGCTTGCCGACGATCTCGGTCCATTCGTCCGAGACATAGACGTGGCAGGTCGCGCAGGCGCAGGCGCCGCCGCATTCGGCTTCGATGCCGGGCACGCTGTTGCGCAGCGCCGTCTCCATCACGGTCGCGCCGACCTGGGCCTCGACCTCGCGCGACACCCCCGAGGCGTCGATGTATGTCACTTTCGTCATGGGGAGAGCGTCTTCCTTCTCTTTCCTCGAACCGGCCCCGGACGGAGGGCGTCGCGCATAAGCGCGCTTACATAAAGCGCGCCGTCCGACAACGGAAGCGCGATTTCGCGATGAAGAAAGGCGGGATGCGCGCCAAAAGCCTCGCGATCCCTCAGCCCCGCAGGCGGGCGATCGCCGCCCGGGCCTGGCCGACGGCCTGCGCGAGCGCTTCCAGCTCCGCCTCGCCGCCGCCGCCGGCCTGGAGCGCGGTCTCGAGCGCCAGCGTCGCCCGCGCGACGGCCGCCGCGCCGAGGGCGAGCGCGGAGCCGCGCAGCATATGGGCGGCGTCGAGGCGCACTTTGGTGGCGGCGCCTTCGACCGACAATTGCGCGAGAATGCTGGCGGATTGGCGGTCGAAAAGCCCAAGCAATTCCTCTTCCAGGGCGGGATCGTTGTCGGTCTGGCGGGCGAGGTGGACGAGATCGATCGCCGGCTCCTCGAGCGTCGACGCGCCGGAGCCGCGGGAAGCCGGACGGCAGGAAGCTTGGTCCCGCGAGACGCCGATAGCGGACATGAACCTCTCCAAGTCGCAGAATTTGCTAAGTTATCCCCAGCAATTGCGCATCAATCGTTACAAGCGCACCATCATCCGGAAACCCGGCCCGAATATGGTGTGCGAAGCGTTAACGACGTTTGAAAGATCGAATCCGTGGATGTTTCAATCTCGCCGCCTCGCTTGTAGACTGAGGTTGGTTAATGCTCCTTAAAAGATCGCGACGCGAGGCCAAAGGCGTCGTGCGGATGAGGCGCGTCGCGAAGGGCTGCAGCCCTTCGCGAGAGTTTGAGTGAGGGCGGACAAATGGCGCAAAAGCAATCGGCTCATGACGCGGTTACCGCGGCGATGTCGGCGATCGAGGACGCTCTGAACCTCTCCTCCGACGACGACCGGCCCGCGGCGGCCGCGACCCAGCCGGCGACGCCCACTCCCACCCCGCCCGCTCCTCCGCCCGGCAAGGCGCTGCTCGTGGCGCCGGCGAGCCTGCCCCCCAAGACGCCGCCGCTGCCGGCGCCGGCGGCGCAGGAGGCTTCCGATCCGCCGCCGTTCGCGCGCCGGCCTGTCGCCGCGCCTGAAGAGCCGCGCCCCGGCCTCGGCGCCCAAACGCCGCCGGCCAACGACGACCGGCCGGCGATCGGCCCCATTCTGCAGGCCATGCAGACGCGCCGCCCGAGCAACGCGCCCTTCCTCGCCGCCGCCGCAGCGTCGGTACTCTGGCTTGGGCTCTGCCTCGGCTACGAATTCGTCCGCCTGCGCGCGTCCGGAGGTGATCTCTCGTCCGCGCGCGACTATGCGCTGCGCCCGGAAACCGTGCTGCTCGCCCTCGCCGCGCTCGGGCCGACGCTGCTCCTGTTCGGTTTTGCGGCGCTCGCGCGCCGGCTCCAGGAACTCAGGATCTCGGCCGGCTCGATCACGCAGGTCGCCCTGCGTCTCGCCGAGCCTGAGAACGTCGCCGGCGAGCAGGTCGCGACGCTGTCGCAGGCCATCCGCCGCGAGATCGCCTCGATGGGCGACGGCATCGAGCGCGCCCTTGCGCGCGCGGCCGAGCTCGAGACGCTGGTGCGCTCCGAGGTTTCGACGCTGGAGCGCGCCTATTCCGACAACGAGCGCCGCATCCGCTCGCTGATCGCCGAAATGGCCGACCAGCGCGAGGCGATCGTCGCCAGCGGGGGCCGGGTGCGCGCCGTCATCGGCGACGCCCATCAAGGCATCTCCGCCGACCTCGAGAGCATCGCCGAACGGCTCGGCGAGCGCCTTTCCAATGTCGGCGAGCGGGTCGCCAGCTCGCTCAACGTCTCGGCGGACGATGTCGCCGCCGCGATCGATCGCGCCGGATCGTCGAGCGTCGACAAAATCGCCGCCCAGGGCGCGCAGATGCACGAGTCCTTGAACGCGCTCGGAACCGACGTCGCGACCCGCCTCGCGGAAGTCAGCGCCCAGAGCGCCGAGGAAATCGTCGCCCGCGTCGGCGAAGTCGACCAGCGCTTCCGCTCCATCAGCGAAACGATGATCGGCGACCTCACGGGCCGCAACGACGAGCTGGTCATGCGCCTCAACGCCAGTTCGGCGGTGGCGATGGAAAGCATTCGGGCGCAGAGCCACGCCGTATCGACGCAGCTCGCCGACGCGACCGGAAACGTCACCCAGCAATTCGCCGCCACCAGCGAAGCGGCGGCCTCGCAGCTCGCCGCCCGCGCGGAAGAAGCCGCCTCACAACTGACGCTCTCCACCGAAATGGCCTCCTTGGCGCTCGCTTCCACCGTCGAGAGCGCCGCCTCGCAACTCGCCGCCTCCACCGAAACGGTCACCCGCCAGCTCGCGACCTCCGCCGCCGCGGCGGCCTCCGAACTCGCCGCCTCCACCGAGACGTCGGTCCAGCAGCTCGCCGCCACCGCCGACGCCGCGGCTTCGCAGCTCGCCGCCTCCACCGATACGGTCACCCGCCAGCTGGCGCTTTCCGCGGAAAGCGCGGCCTCCGAACTCGCCGCCTCCAGCGAGACGTCCGCCCAGCAGCTCGCCTCCTCCGCCGAGACGGCGACGCGGCAGCTCGCAGCTTCGGCTGAGACCGCGGCCTCCGAACTTGCCGCCTCGACGCAGACGGCGACCCGTCAGCTCGCCGATTCCGCCGAGGCCGCCGCCTCGCAGCTTGCCGCCTCCACCGAGACGGTCACGCTGCAGCTCGCGAATTCCGCCGCCGCCGCCGCCGCGGAACTCGCCGCCTCCACCGAGACGGTCTCCCTGCAACTCGCCGCATCGAGCGAGGCCGCCACGAGCGCTCTTGCCAACCGCAACGCCGAAATCGCCGGCCGCATCGAGGCCAGCGGCGCTCAGGCCGTCGAAGCCATTCTCCTGCATGGCGACTCGGTCGCGACGCGTCTTGCAACCGCCAGCGAGACGCTGGCGCGCGACTTCGGCGACCGGGCCGACGACCTCGTCAACCGCGTCGACGTCACCGGCCGTCGTCTCTCGGAGACCGTGCTCGATCACGGCGACGTTCTCGTCTCGCGCCTCAACGACGCGTCCGACCGGCTGCACGAGACGATCGTCGTGCGCGGCCACACGTTCGAGGACGCGCTCACCACCTCCAACGAGAGACTCGCGGCGACGCTCGTGGAGCGCACCGAGGATGCGCGAGCCGCGCTCGATGCGGCGGGCGCCGTCTGGTCCGAGCACTTCGACGTTCGGCAGGCGCAACTGCGCGGCTTCATCGATGAATCCGCCAGCGCGATCGCCAATCAGATCGACGAATCCGCCCAGCGCGCGGCGCAGGCGATCGCCACCGAAGGCGCTTCGACCCAGAACATCCTGCACGACGCCGCCGAAGCCTCGATCGGCCAATGGCGCGATCAGGCCGCTCAGGTCTCCGACAAGATCGCCTCCATCGCCGGCGAAGCGGTCGCTTCGATCGCCGTCAGCGGCGACAGCATTCACGACACCCTGGCCTCGACCATCGCGTCCCTCGAAGAGACGCTCGGCGCCCGCGGCGGCGTGCTGGTCGCAGAGCTGACCACCCAGACCCGTCAGCTCGACCAGCAGCTCAACACGTTGGCCGGCCTCGTCGGCGACGGCGGCGACAGCGTGGTCGGCCGCATCGCCGAGCACGCGACGCGCCTCGGCGAGAATTTCGGCGGCCATGTCGAAGCGATCGACGCGATCATGTCGAGCCGGCAGATCGAGGTCGGCGAGCGTCTCGCCAAACATCAGACGGAGCTCGACGAGTTCCTGTCTCGCCGTCACGCCGAACTCGACGAGAACCTCGGGCGGCGCCAAGTTGATTTCGAAGAGGGCCTCGCCAAGCGCGTGGGCGATTTGGACGACAGTCTCGCGCGGCGGCACGCCGATCTCGACTGGAGCCTCGGTAAGCGTCAGAGCGAAATCGACGGCAGCTTCGCCAAGCGCCACGCCGAGCTCGAAGAGAGCCTCGCCAAGCGTCATGCCGAAATCGACGAAAGCCTTGCCGCGCATCAGGCCGGGTTCGACGAGAGCCTCGGCGCGCGTCATTCCGAACTCGACCACAGCCTCGCGACGCGTCACTCGCAGTTCGAGGAGAGTCTGGCCAAGATCCATTCCGAACTCGACGGCGTCCTCGCCAAGCGCCACGCGGAACTCGACGACAGCCTCGCGGCGCGCCGCTTCCAGCTCGACGACAGTTTCGCAAAGAGCCATTCGGAATTCGACGGCAGCCTCGCCAAGCGCCAGGCCGAACTCGACCAAAGCCTCGTCGCCATCCATACTCTCATCGACGAGAGCCTCGCCAAACGGCAGGCGGAGCTCGACGAGAGCTTGGCGGCGCGCAGTTCCGAACTCGATCAGAGCCTCGCCAACCGGCAGAGCGAACTCGACGAACGGCTCTCCACGCACCACGAGCGTTTCAAGGAAGAATCCGAGGCGCGACTGGCGGACTTCGAGAACGCGGCCATCGCCCACCGCACGGTGGTCGAACTTGCGCTCACGACGCATGGCCGCATCGTCGAGGAGTCGGTGCGCGAAGGTCTGTCGAATTTCGAGAACGTGGTGACGGGCGGCGGGCGCGAGCTGGTCTCGCGCCTCGAGACGGAAACCCGTGCGCTGGTCTCCCGCCTCGCCTCGGAGACGCAGAACCTGGCGACGCAAATCGACGGCAAGCTCAACGCGCTCGAAGAGACGATCGTCTCGCGCGGCGGGGCGCTCGACGAGCGCCTCGGCAAGCGCCACCAGGAAGCCGCCGAGCTCTTGGACTCCAGCATCAAAGCGGCCGATACGCGCGCCACCGAGAAGCTCGGGGAGGTTTCCGCGGCGTTCGAGGGGCTGCTCGAGCGGATCGACCAGGGCCTGGCGGCGCGCGGCAAGGCGCTCAACGAGGGTCTCGCCAAGTCGACGATCGACGCCGCCAAGGCGCTCAGTGAAGGCGGGCGCGAAATCGCCGCTGGCATCAGCGCCAAGTCGAGCGAGATCGAAGACTCGCTGCGCGCTCGGGCCGAAGCGCTGACGCAGGCGCTCTCGACGTTGTCCTCGCAGATCACGGCGACACTGGCCAACCGGCTCGACGACATGACCGGCGCGCTCGGCGGCAGCGTCGATCGCTTCCGCAATCAGGTGGTCTCGCCGCTGCAGGCGCTGTCGACGCAATTCGACGCCAGCGGCGCCGAAATCACCGACAAGATCTCGGGCCACGTCGCGAGCCTCGGCCAACTCGTGGATACGCACGCCGAACGCATCGGCGACGTGCTCGCCAAGCATTCGGGCGCGCTCGACGTCGCAGTTCAGGGCCACGGCGACGCGATCAGCAGGTCGGTCGCCTCGAGCTCCGACGCCTTCGTCGCCAAGCTTGCCGCTCAGCGCGACGCGCTTGCGGCGCGGCTCTCCACCGCCATCGCCAATGTCGACGCGGCCCTGGCCGGCCGCGGGGGCGAGATGGCTGGCGCGGTCGCCACGCGCACCGAAGAGCTGCGTTCCCTCATCGAGGGGCCGGCGGCGCAATTCCTCACCGAGCTCGCCGAGCGCAGCGAACGCGTCACCAACCAGATCACCGGCATCAACGCCCAGGCGGTGCAGGCCTTCGAGCAGCAGACGTCGAGCCTGGTGGCGTTGATGTCGCGGCGGGGCGAAGACCTGCTGGCGGCGATCAACGCCGGCGCGACCGGCTCCGCCCGCTCGCTGGGCGCACTCACCGGGCAGCTCAGCGCCGAAGTCGAGAACTCCACGGCGGCGTTGCGCGCCGCGGCGGAGGAAGCCCAGACGCATTCTCGAGAGGCGATCGGCGGCTTGCTGAACCGTCTCACGGGCGAGGTCGAGCGTTCGGGCGCGGCGTTGCGCGACGCGGCGGAAGAAGCCCAGACGCATTCGCGCGATACGATCGGCGAACTGGTGAACCGTCTCACCGGCGAGGTCGAACGTTCGGGCGCGGCGTTGCGCGATGCGGTCGAACGCGGCGCGGGCGCCTCGGTGAGTGCGCTGAGCGCCACGGGCGAGCGTATGCGCAGCGAACTCAGCCAGGTGCTCGAGCGCCTGGGCCAGGCGAGCTCCGCGCTCGACCGGGTTGTCGGCGGCGCCGGCGAGCGGCTCGACGCCATCCAGGGCGACCTCGGCGGCAAGATCGACGAAATGCAGCGCGCGCTCGGCGCGATGGCGTCCCAGGTCACATCGCTCGACCGGCTGTCCACGACGGCGCAGAACGAATCGGGCGTGCTCGTCCAGCGCATGGCGACCGCGACGACCGCGCTCTCGGAGGTCGCGCGCGACCTCGCGGCCAAGCAGCAGACGATCGACCTCGCCTTGCAGCATCGCCAGACGAGCCTGCAGACCCTGTTCGGCGAGATCGAATCGAAGAGCCAGGAGTTCGACGCGGTGACGCGCCACTTCGCGTCCTCTTTCGAGGAGAGCTTCAACAAGGCCCAGACGCGCGCGCAGGAGATCAGCGCGGCGCTGACCGTTGCGACCAAGGGCGCGGCCTCCACCGTCGCCAGCCAGTTCGAGATGATCCGCGAGAACGCAGGCAAGGAGCGCGAAAAGACCGCGCTCGCTCTCCAAACCGCCTACGAACAGGCCAACGCCCAGCTCGGGGAAGTGATGAACAAGACGGCCGAGCGGTTCCGCCAATCAGTCGGCGAGGTCAAGCAGATGGCGGGCGAAGTGCAGCGCCAGCTCGACGCGACGCGCGAGGAGATGCGCCGCGGCGTCTTCGCGCTGCCGGCGGAGACCACCGAAGCGGCGACCGCGATGCGTCGCGTCGTCTCGGATCAGATCAAGGCGCTCAAGGAGCTCACCGCGGTCGTCGTCGGATCGGGCGTCGACTTCGACGTCGCCGAACCCGATGCGCCTGCGGCGTCCGCCGAGGCGCCGCGCAAGGCCGAGGCTGCTCGCAACGCCGAGCCGGCCCGCGCGGCCGCCTCGCCGCGCGAGGATGAAGGGCAATTGCTGATCGCCGCTCCCACCCCGAGCGAGCCGGCTCGTCCGCAGCCGGCGCTGCCCACGCGGCCGGCCCGCGGCGCGCAGACGCCGGCCAACCCGCCTGCCCCGCCGGCCGCGCCCGCTTACGAGCGCAGCCAGTCGGGTTGGCTCTCCAACCTGCTGGCTGCGGCGTCGCGCGACGAAGCGCCCCAGCCGCCCACCCGTCCTGCCGAGGCGCCGCTCGAGGGCATCTCGCTCGACATCGCACGCTACGTCGACTCCGAAGCGGCCGCGGAGATGTGGGACCGCTGGCGCGGCGGCGATACGAGCGCGATCTCCCGCCGGCTGTATACCGCCCAGGGCCAGCAGGCGTTCGACGACATCCGCCGCAAGTACCGCGGCAACCCGCAGTTCCAGGAGGCGGTGACGCGCTACACCCAGGAGTTCGAGCGCCTGCTCGCCAAAATCGGCCAGAACGACCGCGACGGCGCCCAATCCCGCGCGACGCTGCTGTCGGACGCCGGCAAGGTCTACACGATGCTGGCGCACGCCTCCGGCCGGCTGGGCTGACGGAGCGCCGACGGGCCACGCCACTGCACCCCTTCCCTTGCGGGGGCGGACGAATGCTACGCATTCGCCTAGAGAAGGTGGCGCGAAGCGCCGGATGAGGGGTGCGCCGCAGGCGCGTTGTTTGGGAGCAAGCATGGAGGGGGACGGCAAGGCGCGCTCGCGGCGCCTCGCGGCGCGACCCCTCATCCGGCCGGCTTCGCCGGCCACCTTCTCCAGGCGAATGCGTAGCATTCGTCCGCTCCCGCAGGGGGAGAAGGGGGCGCGAGACTAGCGCCTTCTGCATTTTGGTGGACGCGCCGAGCAGCTCTTTTCGTCTTGCCCGGCCTTGTGCCGGGCATCCCAAGGCGATTGCAAAGCAATCGTCCGCACGCCGAGCCGACGATTCTAACGTCATTCGGTCTATGTGACGGCGCCGCGTGGGTGGCCGGGACAAGCCCGGCCATGACGGTGTGCGTCAACAACAGTTGCAAATGGGTCTAAACCCGCGTCGACACGAAGTTGACGATCTCGGCCATCACCGAGGAGAGCGCGCCGTCGAGCGCCGCGGAGACGGCCGCCGGCGCGGTCGAGGCGACGGGGGCGTCGGCCGTGAAGACCTTGGTGGCGATCGGCCGCCCGCCGGGCGTGACGATCTTCGCGGCGAAATCGATCCGGACGCGCCGGGCGGGAACGTCGAGCTCGAAGGCGCGGATGTCGATGTCGAGCTCATACTTCGCCGCCGCGTTTTCGCGTCTGGCGACCCCCATGAAGCCCGCGTTTTCGAACGTCTGCGACAGCCGCGACTGCACGAGGAGCGGCAGGCGATCCGACCATCGCGCGCCGGCGAGCGTCGCGACCTCCTGCGGTCCCGTACGCACCAGAATGCGGTCGCTGTCGAGATCGACGCCCGCGATCGGCTCGGCGATCCGCAACGGCGTCCGCAACGCGCGGTCAGGCGGGTCGGCGGCGGAAAGGTCGAAGGTGGCGGGCGGCGAACCCGCGCAGCCGGCAAGCAGCAGGCCGAAAGAGAGCGCCGCGGCGACGCGCATGAGTGCGCCCCTGGAAACTGATACTGCCGTCATCAGGGGCCGCCACGATATTCAGGCAGAGAGGGCTTCGCGCCGAAGATCAGCTCGTTGGGATTGCGCTCGAAGTTCCTGAGGACGCGATCGAGGTCGTTGACGGTGCGCCGACCGTCGACCGCCAGCGCCTCGTATTCTCGCAACCCGGTCGAGGTGAAGTGGTTCAGCCCGGTGGAAATTTCCTTGGTGCGCACGTTGAGGTCGTCGGCGAGTTGGCGCACCGAACGCGCTGCGTCGCCGACTTCACCGAGCGGGCCCTTGACGTCGGGCGAGCCGACGAAGCCTTGCAGGCTCGCCATCAGCCCGTCGATCTTGTCGGCGGATTCGTTGAGCTTGGCCGAAAGCTCGGAGACGTTCTTCAGCGTGCGGTCGATATTGCCCTTATTGTCGCGCACGACCTCGCCGAGCGAGCCCGCGCCGTCGACGAAGGTCTGGATCTTGTGCGTGTCGACGGATTTCACCAGCGTGTCGATGTCCGCCAGCGCGGAATCGAGCTTGGCGGCGGATCCGTTGAGCTGCTTGGCGAGCGCCGCCGAATCCGTCAGCATCGAATCGATCGTCCCCCTGTCGTTCGCCAGCGTGGTGGTGAGAGAATCGACATTGCCGACGACGTGACGCACGGCCGCCGGGTCCACGGCTTGGACCAGCGAATCGACGTGCGCCGACAGCGCCTGGAGCCGGTCGGCCAGCGGGCCGATCTTGGCGCCGAGATCGGAGACCGCGGCCAAGGCGGAATTGACCCCAGCGGTATTGGCGCTGAGCGCCTTCGAGAAAAGGTCGACGTTGCGGATCGTATCGACCAGCGCCGGACTGTTGTCGTCGAGCAGCGTGTCCACCTTGCCGATCACCCCCTCGGCCTTGGCTGAGAGGCTTTGCACCGCCTCCAGGATGTTCTGCAGTTCCGACGGCTCCGCCACGAGGACGGGGGGCTTGCCGTCGTGTCCTAGGAGCGGCGGGGCGTCCGGCGCGCCGCCGCTGAGCGCGATCACCCCGGCGCCCGTCAGCCCCTGCATGTCCAAGCGCGCCTTGGTGTCCGCCTTGATCGGCACGCGATCCGAGATCTCGGCGATGACGCTGACGCGCCGCGGATCGTCGGCGACGAAGTCGATATGGGTGACTTCGCCGACCCGCAGGCCGTTGAACAGCACCGGGCTGCCGCGGTTGAGCCCTGCGACCGATCCGGTGAAAAGAAGCTCGTAGGGCTTGCGAGTCGAATTTCGCGCCTCGCCCGCAAACCACAGGACGAACAGAAACGCCCCGGCGATGACCGCCAGAGAAAAAGCGCCGATCAACACGAAGTTGGCACGTGTCTCCATCGTTCCTATCGTCCTCGCCAGCGCCGTGACTCTGGCGTTGATTTTGCGCCCTTCGGCGTATGCAGCGCCGTCCCATACCAGATTTGGCGCACTGTCGCCCCTTTTTGCCCTGCGGCGCAGCGGATTCCTATCGCGTGTCGCCGCAGCTTTGTCATGATCCGCGCCGTGAAATCACGGCCTGCGCCTTTCCACCGTCGCCTTGTGAAGGGCGGCTTCGCGTCCCGATCCGCGCTTGCCATGGAAATAAGCCTTAATCCAGGCGTCCTCGGACGTCAGAAGATCGGAAATCGGCCCGATCGCCGCCACTTTGCCTTGTCCCAGCACCGCCACGCGGTCGCAGATCGCATAGAGGCTGTCGAGATCGTGGGTCACCATGAACACCGTCAGACCGAGCGTGCGCTGCAAGGTCGCGATCAACTCGTCGAATTCGCCGGCGCCGATCGGGTCGAGGCCGGAGGTCGGCTCGTCGAGGAACAGAAGGTCGGGATCCAGCGCCAGAGCGCGGGCGAGCGCGGCGCGCTTGATCATGCCGCCGGAAAGTTCCGAGGGGAACTTGCCCGCCGCATCGGGCGGCAAGCCGACGAGATCGAGCTTCAGCATCGCCAGTTCGTCGCGCAGGCGCGGCGACAAATCGAGATGCTCGCGCATCGGCGCCTGCACGTTCTGCAGCACGGTCAGGCTGGAAAACAGCGCGCCCTGCTGAAAGAGAACGCCCCATCGCTGCTCGGCCTGCCGTCGCTCGACGAGGGAGAGCGTGTCGACGTCCCGCCCGTAGACCTCGATCGAGCCCGCCCGTTTGGGCAACAGGCCGAGGATCGTGCGGGTGAGGACGGACTTGCCGGCCCCCGACGCGCCGACAAACCCCAGCACCTCGCCGCGATAGATGTCGAGGTCGAGCCCGTTCATCACGAGGCGATCGCCGAAGCCGACCTCCAAGCCGCGCACGCGGATGACCACCTCGAGCGGATCGCCGGACGGCTCGGCCATCGCCAGGGCATTCTCGGCGTCGTCGCTCAAAACCGCACCGCCGCGAAGAACATTGCGAAGATGCCGTCGAGCACGATCACCATGAAGATCGACTTGACGACCGAGCCGGTGACCTTGCGGCCGAGCGATTCGGCCGAGCCGGCGACCGCGAAGCCCTCCCGCGAGGCGATCAGCCCGATCACCAGCGCCATGAACGGCGCCTTGATCAGGCCAGACTCGAACGTGCTGAGCACGATCGCGTCATGCAGGCGGGCGATGAAGACCGGCGGCGCGATGTTGCCGTAAACCCAGGCAACGCAGGCGCCGCCGAACAAGGCCGCCATGTCGGCGAGGAAGGTCAGCAGCGGCAGCGCCAGCACCAGCGCGATGATCCTGGGCAGGATCAGCACTTCCATCGGGTCGAGCGCCATCACCTCCAAGGCGTCGACTTCCTCGCGCATCTTCATGGCGCCGATCTCGGCCGTGATCGCCGAGCCGGAGCGGCCGGCGATCATGATGGAGGTCAACAGCACGCCGAGTTCGCGCAGGACGAGGAGGCCGATCAAGTCGACCGCATAGGGCGTCGCGTTGAACCGCGCGAGCTGGAAGATGCCCTGCTGGGCGACGATCGCGCCGACCAGGAAGGTGATGAGGAGGATGATCGGCGCGCTGCGCAGGCCGAAGGCTTCGAGATGATAGATGATGGACGTCCAGCGCCACCGCTGCGGCCGCACGAGGACGTTCGCCGCCGAACTCACGAGGCGCCCAAGAAAGCTCAGGCCGCCGACGAGATCCATGCCGGCGTCATAGACGCTCTCGCCGATGTCGGCGAGCAGCGACGTCACCGAGTGGCCGTGGCGCGGCTTCGGCGTGTCGACGGGCCGAAAGCGGGCCTCCTGCAAGAGGATCGCGTGTTTGGGGTGAGCGCCGACGAAGCGAGCCGCGACGCCGCGAGCGGCGATCGATTCGCGGGAGCGGTCGATCACCCAGGCGCCGGCCGTATCCATGCGCTCAACCCTGGAAAGGTCGATCGTCGCCTCCTCGGCGCCCGCCGCCGCCGCGATCATCGCGCTGGCCCGGCGCTCCAACAGCGCGCCGGCGTCGATCGTCCAGCCACCCGCGAGCGCCAAACGGACGCCGGCGGAGGTCTGTTCGCTCGTGATGGCCGGGGCGGTGGTCATCCGCGCTCTATACAGGCGCTGAGGGTTGTCGCCAAACTTTCACTCTCGATGCGGGCGATCCGTGGCACGGGAACACAGCAGGAGCGAAGCGGAGAACAGCCGCTCCCTCGTTGTCTTGCGCTCATAGCGGCGCGACGCGCGCTGTCGAGGCGCGCGCGGCACTTTCGCGGCGACCCGAGGGCCGAGCGTTCCGCGCCGGGACCGGTTCGACGGGAGCGGAAACAAAACCAGCACGAATCGGCGACACGCGATTCGAATCCGCCTTTCCCGGGAAAAGCGAGTCGATTCTACGCCTTGGCCCGCGTTTCTTCCGCTTGGTTACCCGTTCGTCTCGACCCGGCCGCCGGCCTTGACCCGGAATGGAGCGCATAGGGACAAAACGGGTAACAAACCTCGCACGAATCGCGGCAGGCGCGATTCGTTGCGCGGGACCGTCCGCGCGCAAGCCCCGCCGACGATCATGGTTGCCGCGTCGTGAACCTGGCTGCCCCACGGCGCTCCCGATCCGGGACCAGGCGACCAAAGCGAGGACAAAGACGGCGCGAATCACGGACCGGGTGATTCGCTCAGTGGGCTTTCGCGCCGCGCCTTGGCGCTCGCGCGCACGTCGAGACGGAGAAGGCCGGCAGCGCGCCGAGAAGCGCGAATGCGGCCACGACGGCATAGGGCCGTTCGCCGAATCGAACGAGCAGCGGGCCGCTCGCGGCGGCGGCTTCAATCCATCACCGCCGCTTTCAGGATGCAAACCATCGTCGCATGGGCCGGCTCAGCCCCGAGGTTGCGGATCCGATGTGGCCGGTCGCCGCGGTAGCGGAGCGTCTCCCCTGCCCGGGCAAGCTGCGGGACGCCGCCGACGTCGACCTCGAGTTCGCCCTCCAGGATCGAAAGGCACTCGATCGAGCCGCGCGGATGCGCCTGGGAACCCAGGACCCCGCCCGGCTCGGCGTGAAAGTCGTACCATTGCAGCCAATCGACCGTATTCAGCCAACCGATCACGGCCAGCTTGCAGAGACCGTCGTCGGAAAGCAGCACCGGCGTGCTGCCGCGGCTGACATGCTCGATGAACGGTCCGTCCTCGCCGCCATGCAGGATCGACTCGATCGAAACGTCGAGCGCATGGGCGAGGCGCCAGATGGTGGCGAGGGTCGGATTGGTCTCGTTGCGCTCGATCTGCGAGATGATCGACTTGGCGACGCCCGACTGGGTGGAGAGATCGGCGAGCGACAGGCCGTAGCCCTTGCGAAGCTTCAGAACCGTGCGGCCGAGCTGGTTGGAGAGCGCGGCGGCGCCCGCCTCCAGCACCTTGGCCTTGTCCTTTCCCTCGACGCCCATCGCAATCCTCTCCGACCCGCCAAGAGCTTGCCGCTGTCGATCCTCGCTTGCCCGTTGTTTCTTCCACCCACGGCCGTCATGCCCGCGAAAGCGGGCATCCAGCGTCGGGGCGCAGGCGCTTCATGACGAGAGGCTCGCGGGGGCGCCAGACTGGGCGCGCGCCGCTGGGCAGCGTGCTCGAGGCCTTATAAGGCCTGCCGTCCGGAATATCGAACAAATTCGTCCCGAAGCGAGGCCGGTTCGGAATGCGCCGGGGAAGCGCCGTTGTCGATCAGAATGTTCTGGCCGAGGAGAAAGGCGCTCAGCGGGCCGAACCCGGAGCCTGCGCGCGCGCCGCCATTCTCGCTTCGTGTTGGCGCCGCTTCCGCCTGCCGAACCAGACGTTCCACAGAGTGAGCGAGCCGATCGTGCCCCAGCCCAAGATCGGGTTCACGACGAGGTAGGCGCGGATCGGCAAGATCCATACCAGCACGATCGAAAGAGCCGCGTCAGCAAGGAGGCCGAAGCCCCAGACCAGCGTCATGCGCGTCATCACCGCCCTGAACCCGCTGTCGTCTTTGAGCGATTCCACCCACTGGAGTTCGGGATCGCTGGCGCGCGCCAGATAGGCTCGCACGAGTTCGGACATCAGCGGTCTGCCGATCGCCGCCGAGCCGAGGAAAACAAACCCGATCACGATCGTCACGAGCTTTTCGCGCAACTGAAGGAACCGGACAGAGCCGCCGCCGAGAACAGCCAGAAGCGAGAGCGCTATGCCAAGCAGCACGAGCGCGGACAGGGCGTCCATTCGGCGATTGCGCGCGAACTCGATCGCGCTCCAAAGCAGTGGCGGCGCGGACGCGGCGATCAGCGCGCCCACATCGCCAAATTGCGGTTGCGTCAGGCCGTAGATCAAGAAGGGAAGCGCGATATTGACGAGAACGTCTCGTCCCAGTTTCAGCGCTGATTCTACAGTCATGGCGTGCGGTCTCCGCGCGCGCGGCACTCAAATCCGCCGTCCGCGTAGAGGACCTGTCCGGTCATTTGGGAGTTTTCCGGACTGACGGACCAGGCGAGAATGGCGGCGGCTTCCTCGGGCCGGCCGGGAAACGCGCCGTGCATCGGAACCATCGCCCCGATCGCCGCCCGGCTTGCCGGATCCGACAAGATGTGGGCGGCCGCGGGCGTGTCGAACACGCCAAGCGCGACCACGTTGAGAGCGATCCCCGCGCCGGCCCATTGCGGTTGTAGCGCCGCCCTCCGGCACCAACGCTGCAACGCATATTTCGCGGCGGCGTATAAGTCCAAAGACCTGCGCGCCGCATCGGGCAGCGGGTCCGCACCGGGCCGGGCCGGCCCTCCCGCCGCGACCATGCTGCGCGCCGCCGCGATAGCGCGGGGCTCGTCCATGTTCAGACAGGCTTCGACGATCGGGGCATAAGGAGGCCGCAAAGCGGCGATCGACGACACCGCCACGGCGCGCGGCGCCGCACTCGTCTCGAGGAGCGGACGCAACCCCTCGAGCGTCGCCACGGCGCCGAAGAAGTTGAGCGAAAGGAGCGTCTCCGGCGCCCCGCCGCCGGCATTGGCGACAATCGCGTCGATCCTGCCGCCGGAGAGGCGCGTCACCCCGTCGATCAGCGCGGCGCGTCCCTCGGCCGTCGTCAGATCAGCGATCACGTCGGCGTGGTGCAGATCGCAAGCGATGACCCGGTGGCCTCCTTCCCTGAGGCGGCGAGCCGTCGCCGCGCCGATACCGGAGGCGGCGCCGGTGACGACGTAGGTTCGCTCCATCTCCAGCCTCCCTGGGCGGCACCCGTCGAGGTAAATGATCATTCACCCACTCGCAATTCTTAGTAAATGATCATTTACTTGTCAAGCGGAACTCGATAAGATCTAGCGAATGCCGAACCGACGAAGCCTATTCCCGCCGTCCGAGACTTCGCCGCGCAAGCGCGCCGACAAGGCCGTGCGACAAGCCCCCGAACGGCCGGTCGAGCTCGGCGAGGGTCAGCTTGCCGCCTCGACGCGAGAGCGCATCCTGGAGGCGGCCGAGCGCCTTTTCGCCGAACATGGCTTCGACAGCGTTTCAATGCCTCAGATCGCCGAGGCGAGCGGCATCACCGCCGGCGCCATCTACAAGCATTTCGACGGCAAGGCCGACTTGTTCTTCGAAGTCGTGCGGCGAGCCGTTCACTCGGCGCCGACGCCAGCCACGACCGGCGAGAGCGCTGCCGTCGCGCCCCTGCTGTCGTCGATGGCGGCAATGTATACGACGCCAAAGCTCAAACGGCTTCGCCAGCTCGCGGTCGAAATCCACTACGCGTCGGTGAAGCACCCCCGCGTCGGGCGCCTCTTGCGGCAGTCCTTGGACCGCTCGATCGCGGAAATCAGCAATGGAGTCGCCGGCGCGCAACGGGCGGGCGAACTCGATCCGGCGCTCGATCCGGAATTGCTGGCGAGCGCCGTGATGACGTTCATCATGGGGCTCATGCACATGGAGACGCTGCTGCCGAAGCTCGTCGGCGACTCCAGGTGGCATGACTTCGTCGAGGGCCGCGTCGCGGCGCTGATCGGCTCGCTTTAAGAGCCTGTCCGCTTTTTTGTTGATTCAGCGCTGCGGTCACCCCCGCGAAAGAAAGGGCCCGGACAACCGCCGCAGGCCGTCGCCCTTTGACCCCTGGATGCCCGCTTTGCGCGGGCATGACAGCGGCGCTGATGATCCGGTCCGATCAAAAAGCAGTACACTCCAGACTAGCGACGCCCCCCTTTAGAACGCGCCGGGGAAGGCGCCGCCGTCGATAAGGATGTTCTGGCCCGTGATGTAGCCCGCGTGCGCGCTGGCGAGAAAGGCGCACAGCGCGCCAAACTCGTCGGGCGAGCCGAAGCGGTGGGCCGGGATCGCCGCTTCGCGCTCGGCGCGAGCCGCGGCGAGATCGGCGCCCATCGCCTCGGCGCGCTTGAGGAGCCCGGGGCGGAGCCGGTCGGTGTCGAAAGCGCCCGGCTGGATCGAGTTGATCGTCACGTTGCGATCGGCGAGGGCGCGCGCGGTCGCCGCCAGAAAAGCGGTAAGGCCGGCGCGCGCGCCCGAGGACACGTCGAGGCCGGGGATCGGCGCGCGGACCGATGACGAGGTGATGTTGACGATGCGCCCGAAGCCGCGCTCGGCCATCCCGGGCGCGACGCGCTGGATCAGCGCGATCGGCGTCAGCATGTTCGATTCGACGCCCCGCAGGATGTCCTCGCGGTCTGTTTGCGCGAAGGGTTTGGGCGGCGGACCGCCGTTGTTGTTGACGAGAATGTCCGGCTCAGGGCACGCCGCCAGCAGAGCCTCGCGCACCTCCGGCCGGTCGAGATCGCCCGCCACGGCGAGGATCTCGGCCCCGGTCGCCTCGCGAATTTCGCGCGCCGTCGCCTCCAGCTTCGCCTCGTCGCGCCCGTTGACCACGACCACGCAGCCGGCGCGCGCCAACTCCATGGCGCAGGCCCGGCCGAGGCCTTTGCTCGAGGCGCAGACGATCGCCGTGCGTCCCGCGATGCCCAGATCCATTTCGAACTCCCTCGGCTTTCGTTGTCGCGCCGTTTTGGTCGAATTCCGGCGTTCGCGCCATAGGGCCGACGAAATTTGATTTTGCAAAGGCGATGGCGCGACCGGTGGACCCCGTTGCGGCGGTTCACGCGGCGCTGCAGCCGACCTCGTCTTGCGAGGCGAGAAACGCTTCGAGCACTCTGGGCGCAAGCGGCTTGCTGATGCGGTAGCCCTGCATCTCGTCGCAATTGTTTTCGCGCAAGAACGCGACCTGCTCGTCGGTCTCGACCCCTTCGGCGACGACGCGAAGGTTGAGCTTCTGCCCGAGCGAAATGACCGCGGCGGCCACCGCCCGGTCGTGCTCGTCGTGCGGCAGGTCGCTGATGAACGAACGATCGATCTTCAGCCGCCCGACGGGAAAGGTCTTCAGGGCGCTCAGGCTGGAATAACCGGTGCCGAAGTCGTCGATCGAAAGGTGGACGCCGAGCGCTTGAAGCGCCCGCATGGTCGCTCGCGCCTGATCGAGATCCTGCATGATCAGGCTCTCCGTCAGCTCCAACTCGAGATATTCGGCCGCGAGCCCGCTGCCCTGGAGCGCGCCGATCACGCCGCTGACCCAATTCTTGTCCGAGAACTGCCGCGCCGAGACGTTGACGCACACGGCGACGCGCGGCAGGCCGGCGTCCTGCCAGGCCTTGTTCTGCCGGCAGGCTTCTCGCAAAACCCAGTCGCCGATCGGCCCGATGAGGCCGGTCTCCTCCGCAAGCGGGATGAATTTGTCCGGACCGAGCAGACCCAGCGAGGGGTGATTCCAACGGATCAGCGCCTCGACGGCCAAGATGCGGCCGGTCCGCATGTCGACCAGCGGCTGATAGTCCAATATGAACTCGCGGGCCTGCACGGCGCAGCGCAAATCCTCCTGGAGCAGAAATTTGTCCTGCACCTTGGCGTTCAGTTCGGGCGTGTAGAACTGAAAATTGTCGCGGCCGATCTCCTTGGCCCGGTACATCGCCGCGTCGGCGTGCGCGAGCAGCGTATCGACGTCGGTCCCGTCATCCGGATAATTCGCGATGCCGAAGCTGCTGGTCACGCGAACCCTGCGCCCGTCGAGCTCGACCGGTCTGGCGATCGCCTCCTGAAGGTCCCGCACGATGTCCGACACCGCGTCGACGTTCTTGGCCTGATCGAACAGCAGCACGACGAATTCGTCGCCGCCGAGCCGAACGACGGTGTCGGTCGCCCTGACGCGGCCCGCCATCCGCGCCGCGACCGCCTTCAAGAGCTCGTCGCCCGCGCTGTGGCCGAGGCTGTCGTTGATGTATTTGAAATTGTCGAGATCGATGAACACCACCGTCGCCCAGCGGCTATAGCGGCGCGCGAAGCCCATCGCCTGCGTCAGCCGATCCCTGAGGAGCCCGCGATTGGGAAGGCCCGTCAGAGCGTCGTGATTGGCCATGAAATGGATGCGGTCTTCGGCGCGTTTGCGCGCGATCGCGATGCCGGCCATATGGGTCGCGAGGTCGACGAACCGCGTCTCCGCCGCCATCGGCTCGCGCACCGTGCGCGAATAGAGCGCGAAAGCGCCGAGCGCCTCGCCGTTCTTGGCGAGGATCGGCGTCGACCAGCAGGAACGCAAGCCGTGCGGCAGAGCAAGGTCGCGGAAGTCGGTCCAAAGCGGATCGGCGGCGATGTCGGAGACGACGACCGGCGCGCGCCGATAGGTCGCGGAACCGCAAGAGCCGACATTGGGACCGATCGCGACGCCGTCGATAGCGCGCACGTAGGCCTCGGGCAGGCTCGGCGCGACGCAGCAGCCGAGATGGAGTCCCTTGTCGTCGAGCAGCAGCACGGAGCCGAAGACGCCGCTGAGCTGCGATTCGATCAGTCTCACGATGCGTTCGAGAACGGCCTCCAGGGCAGCGCCCATCGCGATCATTTCGAGGATTTCGGCTTGGCCGTCCCGAAGCTGATCGGCGCGCCTGCGCGCGGTGATGTCGCGCCCGACCCCGATCAGGCCGCAGATCTCGCCCTCGGCGTTGCGCATCGGCGCCTTGGTCGTGGAAAACCACTTGACCTCGCCTTGCGCTGTGACGACGCGCTCCTCGAGGTCGCCTCTCGGCTGTCCCGTCTGCAGGATCTCGCGTTCGGTCTCAAAAAACACGCGCGCTACATCGGCAGGATGAAGGTCGAAATCCGTCATGCCGATCATCTCGTCGCTGCGTTCGCGCCCGCTGTCCGAGGCGAGCGCCTTGTTGGCGATGACGAAACGGCAGTCGAGATCCTTGATCCAGAAATAGTCGGGAGCGCCGTCGATCAGCGCCTGCAGCGAAATGCGCTGACGGGCGAGGGCCTGCCTGTCCTGAAGTTCGGTGACGTCTTCGTGAATGGACACCCAGCCGCCGTCGGCCATCGGCTCGTGACGGATGCGCACCGTGCGGCCGTCGTCCAAGCTGAGCGTCCAGACTCTCGTCTTCTTAGCCGCGTTGATCGATTTGCTGAGAGCGAGATACTCCTCGAGCGGAAGCGGACAGGTGCCGACGGCGATCCGACGCTCGGTAATCTCGCGCAGAGTGAGGCCGGGACGGGTGTCTTCGGCGGAAAGCCCGTAGATCTCGCCGTAGCTGCTGTTGCACAGGACCAGGCGGTCCTCGTTGTCGAAAAGGCTGACGCCGGGCGACATGCTGGCGATCGCGGTCTGATACCGGATCGCTTGCGCCTGCAGATCCGCGATGAGCGGCTCGCGATCGCGACTTGCCGCCTCCTGCGACTCGGCCGCTACGCGCAGCAGCGCGGCTATGGCCGAATCGTCGGACGAGACGTCGGAGCGCCCCTTTGGGTTGACGCGCATCGAGGCTCCACAACGGCCCGGCGATGGTTTAGACGGGCTTTGGTGAACTCCCGTTAGGTTATGTCGCTCGCATTAATGTGCCGTAAAACCGGTCGCCGACTTTCCGGGTCATTCCCCATGATTAGCCGAAGGTTCGACCAAGCGAGTCGCGCGACGCGGCGGCGGTCGACAATGAAAGATTGCCCGTGAGCGCTGAACAATTGCCGCGGCGGCGTAACGCAGTCGTGATCGGCGCCGGACCGGCCGGCTTGATGGCGGCCGAAACGCTCGCGGCGCGCGGCCATCGCATCGAACTCTACGACGCTGCGCCCTCCCCTGCGCGCAAGTTCCTGCTCGCAGGCCGCGGCGGACTGAATCTTACGCACTCCGAGCCGCTCGAAATTCTGTTGTCGCGTTACGGGGCCACCGCGGCGCGGCTGGCGTCGGCGGTCGAGCGGTTCCCGCCCGCCGCGCTGCAAGCGTGGAGCGAAGGCCTCGGCGAACCCGCCTTCGTCGGCTCCAGCGGCCGCGTGTTCCCCAAAAGCTTCAAGGCGACGCCGCTGCTGCGGGCCTGGCTTCGGCGCCTCGAAGCGCTCGGGGTCACGCTTCACCCGCGGCGGCGCCTGATTGGCGTCAGCACGGGCGCGGCGCGCTTCGTTGGATCTGAGGGCGAGGAGGAACGCAAGGCCGGCGCAATCGTCCTGGCGCTCGGCGGCGCCTCATGGCCGAGGTTTGGCGGCGACGGCTCCTGGAGCGAGGTCCTGCGGGCGGCTGGGATCGCGGTCGCCCCGTTGCGGCCCGCCAATTGCGGCTTCGTCGTCGATTGGTCGCCCTCATTCCGCGAGCGCTTCGCTGGTGAGCCGCTGAAGGCGATCGCGCTCGCGCACGGCGAAACCCGCGTCAGGGGCGAGGCGATGATCGACGCCAAGGGCCTCGAAGGCGGCGCGGTCTACGCGCTGTCGGCTCGGTTGCGCGAGGCGATCGCGGCGGAGGGATCGGCCGTGCTGACGGTCGATCTCAAGCCGGATCTGGCGGCCGAGACGCTCGCTTCGCGTCTCACGCGAAAGCGCGGTCAATCGCTGTCGACCTTCCTGCGCAAGGCCGCCGGCCTGTCGCCCGTCGCGATCGGACTGGTGCGCGAGGCGGGCGACGTTCCCGCCGAGCCCGCCGCGCTCGCCGCGCGGATCAAAGCGCTGCCGCTTCGCCTGCTCGCGCCGGCGCCGATTGCGCGGGCGATCTCGACCGCCGGCGGCGTCGAATGGAGCGAGATCGACGGCGCTTTCATGCTCAAGACGATGCCCGGCGTCTTCGTCGCCGGCGAGATGATCGATTGGGAAGCGCCGACCGGCGGCTATCTGCTCCAGGCGTGCTTTTCGACCGGCCGCGCCGCGGGCGAAGGGGCGGCCGAATGGATCGAGCAATCGGAAGGCGAAGCGCCGGCTTCACAATCCAAACAAATGATTGTAGTCGATCCCGGAGATCAGAAGACTGGTCAGCAAAAGGACGATGGCGCCGAGTAGCCAACGAAGCGTCTTCGCATACTCGAGCTCGTCGTCGTCCTTGACTTGCAGCGATCGCCACAGCGCCACCATCTGCAGCACGATCGCGATCGCCAGCAACACGGACGCGGCGATCCCTGCGGCGCTCCAATCGCCCGGCGCCTCGAAGTTCCAGTAGCGCAGGAAAAGAAGGGAAAAGCCCAGGAGGACGGTGATCGCCGTCACCACCGCCTGCCGATATCCTGCGGGGAGCGGAGCGTGCGGACGCTCGAGGCGGCTGTCGGACTCCCCACTCTCGCTCATTCAGTCCCCCCTCGGCTGGCGCTCGTGGAACTTGGCAGACCGGCTGAAGGTAAGGATATCGTTTCGTGTTCCCCGGCTCAACAAAGAAGAAGGCAAGTCAAGACCAGCGTAGTCTCTCCTCGTAGCTTCTGGCTTTTTGCCCGAACACTCCGGTCATTGCGAGCGAAGCGAAGCAATCCAGCAGCGCCAAGCGGAGGAAGAGTGCTTCGTCGCTACGCTCCTCGCAATGACGTTGCCGACACTCTAGTCATCCATCTTCAGCGCCGCGATAAACGCCTCCTGTGGGATCTCCACCTTGCCGAACTGGCGCATCTTCTTCTTGCCGGCCTTCTGCTTCTCCAAGAGCTTGCGCTTGCGAGTGGCGTCGCCGCCGTAGCACTTGGCGGTGACGTCCTTGCGCAGGGCGCGGACCGTCTCGCGGGCGATGATCTTGCCGCCGATCGCCGCCTGGATGGGAATCTGGAACATGTGCGGCGGGATCAGTTCGCGCAGCTTCTCGACCATCGCGCGGCCGCGCGATTCGGCGCGATCCCGATGCACCAGCATGGAGAGCGCGTCGACCGGCTCGGCGTTGACGAGGATAGACATCTTGACGAGGTCGCCAGCGCGATAGTCGGTGAGCTGGTAGTCGAACGAAGCGTAGCCTTTGGAGATCGACTTCAGCCGGTCGTAGAAGTCGAACACCACTTCGTTGAGCGGCAGCTCGTAGACGACCATCGCCCGCTTGCCGACATAGTTGAGGTCGACCTGCGCGCCGCGCCGGTCTTGGCACAGTTTCAAAATCGCGCCGAGATAGTCGTCGGGGGTCAGGATCGTCGCCTTGATCCAGGGCTCCTGGATCTCGTCGATCCGCACCACATCCGGCATGTCGGCGGGATTGTGCAGCTCGATCACGCTCTTGTCGGTCAGGACGATGCGATAGATGACCGAGGGGGCGGTGGCGATCAGGTCGAGGTTGAACTCGCGCTCGAGCCGCTCCTGAATGATCTCCAGATGGAGCAGACCGAGGAAGCCGCAGCGGAAACCGAAGCCGAGCGCGGCGGAGGTCTCCATCTCGAAGGAAAAGCTCGCGTCGTTGAGCCTCAGCTTGCCCATCGCGGCGCGAAGGTCCTCGAAGTCGGCGGCGTCGACCGGGAACAGGCCGCAGAACACCACCGGCTGCGCCGGCTTGAAGCCGGGCAGCACTTCGGCGGTCGGGCGCTTGTCGTCGGTGATGGTGTCGCCGACGCGCGTATCCGCGACCTGCTTGATCTGCGCGGTGATGTAGCCGATTTCGCCGGGGCCGAGTTCACCGACCTCGTTCATCTTCGGGCGGAAGACGCCGACGCGATCGACCTCGTAATGCGCGTCCGTCCCGATCATGCGAATGCGCATCCCCTTCTTGAACGCGCCGTCGATCACCCGCACCAGCACGACGACGCCGAGATAGGCGTCGTACCAGCTATCGACCAGCAGCGCCTTCAGCGGCGCCGTCTCGTCGCCCTTGGGCGGCGGCAGGCGATTGACGATCGCCTCCAGCACGAGATCGATGTTGAGGCCGGTCTTGGCCGAGATCGGCACGGCTTCCGAGGCGTCGAGGCCGATGACGTCTTCGATCTGCTGTTTGATGCGGTCGGGTTCGGCGGCGGGCAGATCGATCTTGTTGAGCACGGGCACGATTTCGTGGCCGGCGTCGAGCGCGTGATAGACGTTGGCGAGCGTCTGCGCCTCGACCCCCTGGCTCGCGTCGACAACGAGCAGCGAACCTTCGCAGGCGGCGAGCGAGCGCGACACCTCGTAGGCGAAGTCGACGTGGCCGGGCGTGTCCATCAGGTTGAGGATGTAAGTCTTGCCGTCCTGCGCCCGGTATTCGAGGCGCACCGTCTGCGCCTTGATGGTGATGCCGCGCTCGCGCTCGATATCCATGGAATCGAGCACCTGCTCCACCATCTCGCGCTCGGCGAGCGTCCCCGTCTCCTGAATCAGGCGGTCGGCCAGCGTCGACTTGCCGTGGTCGATATGGGCGACGATCGAGAAGTTGCGGATATTTTCGATTGCGTGGGTGGTCATGGCGTTCCGGCGAGCCCCGCCAGGGGCCGTGAATGAGGCTGGCGCGGGCATAGCAGCGCCGCGCCGGGAAAGAAACCTTAATTGGCGGGGCCTGAGGGGCGGCGCGCGGTGACGCCGCCCGAACAATACTAGGCGCTATTCCTATTCACCGGCTGCGCGGTGAGCCACGCGCGCAACGCCCTCGGGGGCCGCTCCAACGGCCCCATGTCCCCTACTCTAGCCAAAGTCCGCCGTCAGTCTTAGCCGGCGCCTTCATATTTGAAGGACACTTTCACCTTGGCCCGATAGAGCTCGACCTTGCCGTCCTTGAGCTGGATATCTTGTTCCGTAACCTCGGCGACACGCAGATCCCTTAGGGATACCGCGGCTCTCTCGACAGCCGCTTTGGCGGCTTTCTCCCAAGATTCCGTGCTCGTGCCGACCAGCTCGATGACTTTATAGACGCTCTCGGCCATTTGGATCCTCCCTGGCGGGGCATCGTCAAAGCAGCATCAACGTAGCAGCATCTCGAAGCGCTATCCAATATGGAGGCGCGAACATTCACCAAGGCCGGGAAGCGTCGATACGTCTTCCCGCGAGCGCGCCCCTAAAGCGGCCTTCGCCAGGATATCAGGAGGAACAGGAACAAAGGCGCAATGACCAGCCCCAGCCCGCCGATGAACATCGGGCCCACCAGAATCCGCAGATCGGAGTTCCACCTCGAAAGCGGCAAGCCGATCAACGACGAGAGCACCGGAATCAAGAGAAAAAACATCGTCACGAAGCCATTGTCGTGTTGTGTCGCGGTCAACGCGATTTGGTAGTAGACGCGCCCCGCGGCTGAAGCCGCCAAAGTGCCGAGGATCAGCAACAGCGCCGCCGACAATTCCTGCGCGTCCAGAACGAGCTGGGTGGGCCAGTCGGAGCGCGCGACGATCATCACCAGACTCGCCGGAATCAGGATAAACGACGCGACGACGAAATTGGCCGCGATGGTGGCGGATTCGTCGAAATCGCCGAACCAGCGTCCGACCAGCGCCCCGCTCAGGGCGAAGAAAATCGGGATCGGAATCGCATAGACCCAGTGATAGTGGGAGAAGTTCGAGACGAAGTCGCTGAAGACCCTAGGGTTCGACGCGTTGATCTGGCTCCAAGCAACCATGGTCGCCCCGACGAAGCCGGCAACGAAGCAGACGGAGAAAAACAGGGGCGAAACCGCAACCCGCCGCTTGGAGACGACCAGCGCCACCAGCGCCGCCCAGAACGGCGACAAGTTCAAAACCGCCGCCGTGATGATCGGATGCGCGCCGCCAAGCCCGATATTATAGAGGACCAGCCCGCAGACGCCGATGAGGAACAGGACCACGAACTTGCCCAGATTGCGGACGTTCGTCAG
Organism: Roseiarcus sp.; assembly: GCA_036488815.1. Lineage (GTDB taxonomy): Bacteria > Pseudomonadota > Alphaproteobacteria > Rhizobiales > Beijerinckiaceae > Roseiarcus. The sequence goes on along the minus strand of DASXGX010000009.1, from coordinate 3,360 downwards.
CAGCGCGACGAAGTCCCTGCGGCTCGGCGCAGGCAGTGTGAGGAGCGGCACCGAGAGCAGCAGCGCGATTTGCGTCAAGCACACGAATTGCGCCGAGCTGAAGTGCCTGGCGGCCGGGGCGGAGAAGGGCTCCTGCGTCGCCAGCAGCACGGCGGTCGCGAGCGCGTAGAGACTGCCACGCCGATAATCCGCGCCTGTGGACCCGCTCATTGCGATCTCCCGGTGGCCGAGGATGCAATCGGCGGACGGTGGTTCGCGCCGCCGTTCGACCGCCGCTCGCTCAGAAAGGCTTTCGCCGGCCGGGGGCTCCCGGCCGAACGATCCTAAGCCGGCTGCGCGATCGATTTCCAGCGCGGAAATCTGTTCAATCCGACCCGGCGATATCGCAGGCGGCTGGAGCGCCAGCTTCGGGTGAGACGAGGCGGCGAAAACGTCGACGCCGTATTTTCGCCAAAGAGGGCGCGACGGCCGCGGAATCGAGGGCGTGCGGCGATCGTCGAGCGGCCTCGACGAGGCGGGGCTCGGCGCGCCGACATTGCGACGAATTCGCGACTTTCCGCGGTTGCGCTGTCAAAAGTCCTATGTTAGGCAACCCGCGCCTTGGGGTCGGGGGCTTAATCTGACCCCACGCCGGGGTGTTTGACGGATTTTGTGAATTCACGCGGGATCGGCATCGCATTCGCGACGCCGCACTCGACGATCAGCCTGTGAAAGAGCACGGATTTGGCCGAGCAGGACACGATTGTATCGGGAGTGGCGGGGCGCTACGCGTCAGCCCTCTTCTCTTTGGCCAGGGAAAATCGCGACACCGACGGCGTCGCCGCCGCGCTCAAAGCCTTCGACGCCTTGATCGCCGAGAGTCCCGATCTGCAGCGCCTCGTGCGCAGCCCCGTCTTCTCCGCTTCCGAGCAGCTCAAAGCGCTCGGCGCCATCCTCGACCAAGCCGGCATTTCCGGCGTCGCGGCCAACTTCATCAAGCTCGTCGCCGCCAAGCGGCGGCTGTTCGCCATTCGCGACATGATCGCCGAATACGGCAAGCTCAACGACGCCTTCCGCGGCGTGACTCGCGCCGAAGTCACGAGCGCCGCGCCGCTCGCCGACGACAACGTCGCCGCGCTCAAGCAAGCGCTGCGCAGCGTCTCCGGCGGCAAGGACGTCGAACTCACCGCCAAGGTCGATCCCGCGATCATCGGCGGTCTCGTCGTCAAGCTCGGTTCGCGCATGGTCGACGGCTCGCTGAAAACCAAACTCAACGCAATTCGCACACGCATGAAAGAGGTCGGCTGATGGATATCCGCGCCGCTGAGATTTCCTCCATTCTCAAGAGCCAAATCGCCAATTTCGGCAACGAGGCCGAAGTCACCGAGGTGGGCCAGGTCCTGTCGGTCGGCGACGGCATTGCGCGCGCCTACGGCCTCGACAAGGTTCAGGCCGGCGAAATGGTCGAGTTCGAGAACGGCACGCGCGGCATGGCGCTCAACCTCGAGAGCGACAACGTCGGCATCGTCATTTTCGGCTCCGACCGCGAGATCAAAGAGGGCCAGACCGTCAAGCGGACCGGCGCGATCGTCGACGTTCCGGTCGGCAAGGAGTTGCTCGGCCGCGTCGTCGACGCGCTCGGCAATCCGATCGACGGCAAGGGTCCGATCAACGCCGCCAAGCGCGCGCGCGTCGACGTCAAGGCGCCCGGCATCATTCCGCGCCAGTCGGTGCATGAGCCGATGGCGACCGGCCTCAAGGCGATCGACGCCCTGATCCCGATCGGCCGCGGCCAGCGCGAGCTCATCATCGGCGACCGCCAGACCGGCAAGACCGCCATCGCGCTCGACACGATCCTCAACCAGAAACCGCTGAACAAGGGCAACGACGAGAGCCAGAAGCTCTACTGCGTCTATGTCGCGGTCGGCCAGAAGCGCTCGACGGTGGCGCAATTCGTCAAGGTGCTCGAGGAGAACGGCGCGCTCGAATATTCGATCGTCGTCGCCGCGACCGCCTCCGACGCGGCGCCGATGCAGTTCCTCGCGCCCTTCTCGGGCTGCGCGATGGGCGAGTTTTTCCGCGACAACGGCATGCACGCCGTCATCATCTACGACGACCTCTCCAAACAGGCCGTCGCCTACCGCCAGATGTCGCTGCTGCTGCGCCGCCCGCCGGGCCGCGAAGCCTATCCGGGCGACGTGTTCTATCTGCACTCCCGCCTGCTCGAGCGCGCCGCCAAGCTCAACAAGGAGAACGGCTCGGGCTCGCTGACCGCACTGCCCATTATCGAGACGCAGGCGAACGACGTCTCGGCCTACATCCCGACCAACGTGATCTCGATCACCGACGGCCAGATCTTCCTCGAGACCGATCTCTTCTACCAGGGCATCCGCCCGGCGGTGAACGTCGGTCTGTCGGTCTCGCGCGTCGGCTCCTCGGCGCAGACGAAGGCGACCAAGAAGGTCGCCGGCAAGATCAAGGGCGAACTCGCGCAGTATCGCGAGATGGCGGCCTTCGCGCAGTTCGGCTCCGACCTCGACGCGGTCACGCAGCGCCTGCTCAACCGTGGCGCTCGCCTGACCGAGCTCCTGAAGCAGGGGCAATTCTCGCCGCTGAAGATGGAAGAGCAGGTCGTCTCGATCTACGCCGGCGTCAACGGCTATCTCGACAAGCTGGCGGTCGACAAGGTGCGTCCCTTCGAGGACGGCCTGCTCGCCACCCTGCGCGGCAAGCACGCCGAGATCCTCGATTCGATCCGCACAACGCGCGACTTGACGAGCGAGACCGAGGCCAAGCTCAAGGCGGTCGTCGACGCCTTCGCCGCCAGTTTCGCCTGATCCTTCGCCTCTCTAGCCGAGTCTCGCGATGCCGTCCCTAAAGGACCTGAGAAACCGGATCGCCTCCGTCAAGTCGACGCAGAAGATCACCAAGGCCATGCAGATGGTCGCCGTGTCCAAGCTGCGCCGCGCGCAGGCCGCCGTCGAGGCGGCGCGCCCCTACGCCGAGCGCGTGGAGACGGTGCTCGCCAATCTCGCCGGGGGAGTCGCCGAGGGCTCCGAGGCGCCGCGGCTGCTTTCCGGCAGCGGCTCGGAGCAGACGCACCTCCTCGTCGTCTGCACCGGCGAGCGCGGCCTCTGCGGCGCCTTCAACACCTCGATCGTGCGCCTGGCGCGCGATCGCGCCAATGCGCTCACCCAGGCGGGCAAGACCGTCAAGATCCTCTGCGTCGGCAAGAAGGGATACGACCAGCTTCGCCGCACGCATGAGCGCGCCATCATCGAGTTGATCGATCTGCGCAGCGTGCGCACGATCACCTATGAGACCGCCGGGCCGATCGCCAAGAAAGTCGTCGAGCTCTTCGAAGCCGGCGAGTTCGACGTC
>DASXGX010000149.1:0-12238 GCA_036488815.1 Roseiarcus sp. | reverse complement strand
GCCCATTCGAGCAGCTTGACCGTGCCGTTGACCGCCGGCCCTTCCTCGTCGCCGGTGAGGAGGACGCTGATCGAGCCCTTGAAGGCGCCGCGGGCAACGAAGCGCAGCGCGGCGGCGAGCGCGGCGGCGACGCCGCCCTTCATGTCGCTCGCGCCGCGGCCCCAGATCTGGCCGTCGGCGATCGCGCCGGCGAACGGATCGAACCGCCATTTTGCGGCGTCGCCGGGCGGCACCACGTCGGTATGGCCGGCGAAGACAAGATTGGGGGCGCCGTCGCCGAAGCGCGCATAGAGGTTGTCGATCGTCGGCGTGCCGGGCGCGGAGAAGGAGACGATTTCGGCTGAGAAGCCCGCGGCGGCGAGCAAGTCGCGCACGTAGGGCAGGGCGCCCGCGTCAGCCGGCGTGACGGAGGGAAAGGCGATCAGCGCGCGCGCGATGTCGAGCGCGGAGGGGGCGGACATGAGGCTTTCCTATCTCGGGCGCATCTCGCGCACCAGCGCGGCCCATTCCAGAACGACGTCGTAGATCGGCGGCTCGGTGTTCGACAGCAGGGTCCAGAGCCCAGCAAGCTGGCTGCGTTTGAGCGCCTTGATCAACACGCGCCCGTCGGCGAGGCCGCATACGCACATGCGCCCCACGAGGTCGTCGCCGGGAGGGTCGCGCACGTCGTCGTAGAACACCAGCCAGTTGTCGAACAGGGCGCCGAGCGAATGGCCGCGGATCTGCACCGCGACGGTCCTCGCGCTCGCCGCGTCCGGCGCCGGCACTTCGTCGAATGGGCCCTGGCCGTCGGCGTAGAAATGCGCGATCGCGCCGGCGCCGACATTGCCGACGAGCGGCACCTTGTCGCGCTGGGGCGGGGTGCGGCCTCCGCCGACCAGCCGGGGCGGCTCGACGCTGAGATAGGCGGCCGCGATAGCGATTTCGTCGGCGCGCAGGCGGCGCGAGCCGTTGAGAAGATCGGTGACGGCCGACGGCGAACGGCCCAGCGCCTTGGCGAGGCCGCTGCGAGTCTTGCCGGTTTCCCGGAGGGCGTCCCGGATCCAATCCACGGTCATGCGCCCTTTATTCTGCTTTTCAGAAGGCAGCGCAATCTGGAAAATCAGAAAACATGTTGACAATGGATATGGATGTCCAGAAAATTAGAACAAAGAGCGAACATTCCCTTCGCTCTTTTGAGGAGACACCCAGCCGATGCAGGTCAGTCAGACCCGACGCCGCCCTCCCAAATCCAAGACCGAACGCCAGGAGGCGATAGACGCCTCAGCGGCGCATCTCGGGGATCTCAAGCGGGCGCATCGTCGCCCCCCGGCCGACGTCGACCTGCCGCCGGTCGCCGTTCCGAAGCGCCTGGTGGGCGAAGCCGTCGGCTCGTTCTGCACCTCGGCGGCCGATCTCTGCGCGGAGCTGATGCGATGAGCGCGAAACTCAAGACGCGCCGCACCAAGGCGAAGACCCAAGCCGAGGACGAGCGCCTCGACGCGACGCCGGAACGGCTCGCCCGCGCCGCCGAGAGCGGCCAAGCCAGCGAACGAAGCGCCGGCCGGTTGCGCCGGTTGCTCGACCCCTTCGACGTCATGCGCTCGACCCGCGCCCTCGCGCCCCACGATCCGCGGCTCAACGACGTGAGGTGGCTGATCGGCGAAGCCATCCGCCGCCTGCACCAGCGCGCCCAGCTCGACGCGCTGCGCGCGGTCGCGCTCGAAGCCGTCGGCGCGAAGGGCTTTGGCCCGAGATCCGGCCTTCCCGCCAGCGAGGCGGCGCTGCATGCGCGCGACAAGCTGCGCAAAGCCGAGGAGCGCGCCGGCGCCGCCGCCTGGCCGATCGTCGCACGGATCGTCATCGAGGGCGGCGGCGTGCGCGATTGCCGCGTCCTGCTGCCGGAAATCGCCACGCCCTGGCGCGCCGACGCGATCATCGCCGACCGACTCAGGGTCGCGCTCGACCGCCTCGGCGACCTCGTCGGCGTGACGGCGGGGCGGCGGCAAGACGTCCTGGAAAGGTGAGGCCGCCGGACCCTCTCGGCGTGACGGGACCCGAAGGGGATAGTCTAGGCAAGTCTAGTGAGGGGTCCCGTAAACGCCGTCCGGGAGAGCGCCAGTATGTGACGTTTCGAATACGATCCGCCTTAAGGATCAAGGCCTAATCGGTCGCAATTTATTCACGTCGAGTTCATGCACATCGTGCAGGATTGCCTCGTTCGCGAACCAAGGAGGGATTGATGTTCACACGCGTTTGGGTGGGCGGAACGGCCGCGGCTGTGGCGGGCGCCGCGATGTTGGCGATCTCGGCCACATCGGCCTCGGCTTTCACGCTGTCGTCGCCGTCGCTCGAGCAATCGATGGCGTCCTCGCAGATCGATCACGTCTGGTGGGATCGTTGGGGCCGCTGGCACCCGAACCATCCCTTCTGGGGCTGGGGTCCCCATCGCCATTGCTGGCGCGGTTATTACGGCCGGCTGCACTGCGCTTGGTGATCCGGACCCGGCGACGGCGCGCCGCTGTGGCGCGCCCGAAAATCTGATGAGGCGACGCCGCGATCCCCAAGGGCTCGCGGCTTTTTCGTATTGCGAGCGCGGCGCCGGCGCCTTCGGCCAAAATGCAGGATCCCTTAACCCTGCAACTTGGCCATCAGCGCGTCGGAAATCTCGAAATTGGCGGTGACGTTCTGCACGTCGTCGTTGTCTTCGAGCGCGCCGACCAGCCGGAGAATCTTCTCGCCCGCTTCGTCGTCGACGGCGATGGTGTTTTGCGGCCGCCAGACGATCGAGGCCTTGCGCGGCTCGCCGAATTTCGCCTCGAGCGCCTTCTGCGCGTCCTGTAGCGACTCGATCGCGGTGATCACCTCATGCTCCTCGGGGCCCGAGACGACATCGTCGGCGCCCGCCTCGATCGCCGCTTCGAGCATGGCGTCGTCGCTGGCGACCTTGCGGTCGAACACGATGAGGCCGACCCGGTCGAACATGAAAGAAACCGCGCCGGTCTCGGCGAGCGACCCGCCGGCCTTGGTGAAATAGGAGCGGACTTCGCCAGCGGTGCGGTTGCGGTTGTCGGTGAGCGCCTCGACGATCACCGCGACGCCGCCCGGGGCGTAGCCCTCGTAACGCACTTCGTCGTAGTTCTCGCTGTCGGCGCCGGACGCCTTCTTGATCGCGCGCTCGATGTTGTCCTTGGGCATGTTCTCGGCCCGAGCCGCCAGCACCGCGGCGCGCAGGCGGGCGTTCATCGCGGGGTCGGGCAGGCCCATCTTCGCCGCGACGGTGATTTCGCGCGCCAGTTTGGAGAAGAGCTTGGAGCGGATCGCGTCCTGCTTGCCCTTCTTGTGCATGATGTTCTTGAACTGACTATGTCCTGCCATGGTCGCCCGCGAGTGAGGGGTTGAAGTTGGAAGCCGCCGGAGCGGCTCAGGTGGGAAAACTGATACTCCGCTGCAGAAAAGCGTCAAACAGGGGAACAGTGAATTCGACCTCGCCGTGCGGGGGCCGCAAGCCATGCCGCAATGAGGGAGCGCGCAGGCGCGGCTGACCGGCGCCGGCGTAGGAAGGGAGCCTCGGGTCCATTGATCGGGAGCTTATGGCTCGAAGATTAGCTGGGCTAAAGTCCCTATAAGCAAGCGAGCGCAAGGTGGGCAAGGAAAATCCGGAATGGCGAAGGGCATCAAGATCGTTCCGGGGCTGGTGCACTATCCCGCCTACCTGGACCCTGCCGCCCAGCAGGCGTTGCGCGACGCCATCGGCGAGGTTCTCGCCGCCGCGCCCCTGTTCCAGCCGCGGATGCCGCGGACGGGAAAGCCGTTCTCGGTGCGGATGAGCAATTGCGGCCCGCTCGGCTGGGTCTCCGACGAGACCGGGTATCGCTACCAGCCGACCCATCCCGAGACGGGAACGCCTTGGCCGCCGATGCCCGCGCGCCTTTTGGAAGCTTGGGCGGAGCTCGCGCCGGGCGCGCCCCCGCCGGAGGCCTGCCTCGTCAATTTCTATGATGCGGGCGCCCGGATGAGCCTGCATCAGGACCGCGACGAGGCCGAGTTCGGCGCGCCTGTCGTCTCGCTGTCGCTCGGCGACGCCGCGCTGTTTCGCATCGGCGGACTGACGCGGAGCGCGCCCACTCAATCCTTCCGCCTCGCTTCAGGCGACGCCATGACGCTCGGCGGACCGGCGCGGCTCGCCTTTCACGGCGTCGATCGCATCCAGGCGGGTAGCTCGCGGCTGCTCGGGGAGGGAGGGCGCATCAATCTGACGATGCGCCGGGTGACGCAGGCCTGAGACTCTTTCTCGCCGATAAAGCCATCTTGTATTGGCCTCTCGTAGTCCGGTACGCTTCCCTCCGCGGGGTGACGCGGGGGGTCCGAACCATGGCTGTCGTTCTCACTTGCATCGTCATTTTCCTTCTCTTCATGGCGGCCGGATACGCCGGACTGCACTTGCAGAAGCGGCTGCGGCCCGAGCACAAAACTGGCGAGACGAAGGGCGTCGTCGGCCAGGTGGCGGGCTTGGTCAGCCTTCTTCTCGCGCTGGTGCTGGGAACCCTCATTGGCGTGAGCTTCGCGTATTTCTCCGGCCAGAGAACCAACCTGGAGACTTTCGCCGCCCAAGTTCTCAGGCTCGATCAGGCGCTTGCGCAATATGGGCCGGAGACCAAGCCAGTGCGCGACAAGATCAAGGAGGGGATCATCAAAGGTCATGAAACCTTCTGGGGCGGCGGAGACGCCGATCCCGCGGCGCTGACGGTCGAGCGGCCATTGGCCAATGCCCAGGCCATCGCGGACTATCTTGCGACGCTTCAACCGAAAACGGACGTGCAGAAGCAGGCCTTGGCGAGCGCCGCCCAGTTCAACGGCATGGTGGAGCAGTCGCGACTTCTGATGTCCCTGCAGGCCGCGGCTGGGCCGGTGTCGTGGGTGCTGATCGCGATTCTGATCTTTTGGACGGCTTCGCTGTTTTTCGGCATAGGCCTTTACGCCGACACCAATGCGCTCGTCATGTCCGCGCTGACGTTCGGCGCGGCGTCGATCGCCTTCGCCATCTTCCTGATCCTCGAACTCGGGATGCCGTACACGGGTCTGTTCAAGGTGCCGCCAGCCGCGCTCGAACAGGCGATCGAGTTCATCGACAAGTAGTCTTGGCCCTCTTTCCGCACGTCTCGTCGGGCGCGAGCGTAACGCCAATAGCGCCCGAACATATCGAGAGTTTTCACCGCGCGCTCGATACAGTCGCGCGTGAGCGGAAATATCTCACTTTCCTCGAAGCGCCGCCCTTACCGCAGACCCGCGAATTCGTGCTGAACAACATCAGATGCGGCAACCCGCAATTCGTTGCTTTGGCAGCGGGCGAGGTCGTTGGCTGGTGCGACGTTCGACGACATGTCTTCCCCGCACACGCTCACCGAGGAACCCTCGGCATGGGAATTATTCCCGCATATCGAGCCCGTGGCCTCGGGGCGCAACTTCTCAAAGTAACTCTGGACGCGGCGTTCGATGCCGGCCTCGTTCGCATCGAATGCGACGTGCATGCCGACAATGTGCGGGCCATCGCTCTTTACGACAGGGTCGGTTTTGTGAGTGAAGGCATTATGCGCGACGCCGTCTTTGTCGGCGGGGAATATCGCGATGCGATCACAATGGCGCTTGTCCGTCGGGCGAAGGCTTCGCATCGGTAGGTTTAGGGCCGTCGCCATCCCGTGCAAGGAGGAAGGCGCCTCTGCCCGCACCCATGCCGGGCTTGTCCCGGCCACGCCGCCGCGCCGAGGCGCTACAGCCATTTGCAAATGGGTCGACCCACACCGTCATGGCCGGGCTTGTCCCGGCCACCCACGCGGCGCCGTCACATAGACCCTATGGCGTTGGAATCGTTGGCTCGGCGTGGGTGCCCGGCACAAGGCCGGGCATGACGAAAAGAGCTGCTCGGCGCGTCCACCAGAATGCAGAACGCGCTGGACTGGCCGGGTTGGGTGAATCGGATCCGGGATTAATCAGCCTTCTCGACCTTCGGGGCGGCCTTCGGACCGCCCTTGGAGACGCCGACCAGGGCCGGGCGCAGCACGCGATCGCCGATCTTCCAGCCGCTCTGGACCACCTGCGTCACCGTTCCCGCCGGCAGCGTCTCGTCCGGCGCTTCGAACATCGCCTGATGGAAGTTGGGGTCGAACTTTTCCCCCTGCGGCTCGAGCTTGGTGACGCCGTGCCGGCCGAGCGCGCTCTGCAAGTCGCGCGCGGTCAGTTCGACGCCCTCGACGAGCCCCTTGATCGCGCCTTCGGCGCTGGAGCGAGCCTCATCCGGCAGGCTCTCGAGCGCCCGGGTGAGATTGTCGGCGACGGTCAGCATGTCGCGGGCGAAGGAGGTCACGCCATAGGTGCGGGCGTCGGCGACCTCGCGCTCGGTGCGCCGCCGAAGATTCTCCATTTCGGCGAGGACGCGAAGGACGCGATCCTTCATGTCAGCGTTTTCCGCGTTCAACTTTTCGATCACGGCGAAGCCGTCGGCCTCGGCGGGCGCCTGAGCGGCCGCCGCGGTGTCGGGGGTCTGCGCGTTGGTCGTTTCGTTCATGTCCTCGGGGTCCCGTGTTCGGTAGCGCCGGATATCAGGGGTCGCAGGGCAAAAATCAAGCGGTATTGGAGGCTGCGAAGGGTTCGGCCGCTTTCGCTGACCGCCTCGTCACGAGGCTCAGTCTTTGCGAGCGGAGCGCAGCAATCCAGCGACCGAGGGGCTCGCCGGCAAGTCGGGAGTCGTTCCGTGGGAGCCTTAATCGGCTGGCGCCTCGATCTCTGGATCGCCGCGCTCCGCTCGCGATGACGGCAACCGCTCTAGAAAATAGCCAGCAGATGCCGCTTGATCGACGCTTGGCGGGACGCCGAGGTGATCTTCGCCCCGGTGAGATCCGTCACGTAGAAGGCGTCGACCGCCTTCTCGCCGAAGGTGACGATATGCGCCGAGCCGATGTTCAGATTGAGCTTCGAGAGCGCCGCCGTTAGCTCGTAGAGGAGGCCGGGCCGGTCGAGCCCGGCGACTTCGAGCACCGTATATCGATTGGACAAAGTGTTGTCGATCGTCACTTCCGGGACGATCGCGAAATGGGTCCGGCTTTCCCGCGCGCGCTTCGCGGAGACGATCTCGCTGACCCGGATCTCGCCGCGCAGCGCCTGTTCGACCGAACGCGCGATGCGGCCGCCGCGACGCAATTCGTCCTCGTCGCGCTCGAAAGCGCGCGAGATCGAGATCGTGTCGAGCGCGAAGCCGTCCGTCGTGGTGAAAATCTGCGCGTCGACGATATTGGCGCCGGCGCCCGCGCAGACGCCCGCGGCCAGCGAGAGCAGGCGAGGGTGGTCGGGCGCGACGAGCGTCAGTTCGGTCACGCCCCGATAGGCGTCCGTCGCCACCTCGGTCGCCAGCGAGCGCACCTCGGCGGCCATCGCATGGAACAGATTGGCGTGCGCGACCTGATGGGAAAGATCGGCCTTCAGCCAATAGGCGGGATAATGGCGCTGCGCATAGGCGTCGAAATCGGGGTCGGACCAGCCCGGCAGGGCGCGCCGCAGCGTCTCCTGGGCCGCCGTCACGCGCGATTTGCGGTCGATCTTCGAATGACCGCCGCCGAGCACGACCTCGGTCTCCCAATAGAGCGTGCGCAGGAGCTGAGCTTTCCAGCCGTTCCACACGCCGGGGCCGACCGCGCGAATGTCGCAGACCGTCAGCGCCAGCAACATGCGCAGGCGCTCCTGCGTCTGCACGACCGCGGCGAACGACTCGGCGGTGCGCGGGTCGGCGAGGTCGCGGCCCTGCGCCGTGTTGGACATCGTCAGATGCTGCTCGACCAGCCAGACGACGCGGTCGCAGTCCGCGACTGAAAGTCCCAAGCGCGGGCAGAGGCGGCGCGCAACCTCCGCGCCGGCGAGCGAGTGATCCTCGGGCCTGCCCTTGGCGATGTCGTGCAGGAAGGCGGCGACATAGAGCGCCGTGCGGTTGGCGATATTGGGCAGGATTTCGCTGACGAGCGGCACCTCTTCGGCGAGCAGTCCGGACTCCACCTGGCTGAGGCCGCCGACCGTGCGCAGCAGATGCTCGTCGACCGTGTAATGGTGGTACATCGAGAATTGCATCATGCCGACCACGCGGCCGAAGTCGGGAATGAAACGTCCGAGCACCCCGGCTTCGTTCATGCGCCGGAGCGCCGTCTCGGGCGAGCGGCGCGAGGTCAGGATTTCCAGGAACAGCCGGTTGGCTTCCGGATCGGCGCGCAGCTCGGCGTCGATCCGCTTCAGCGATTGGGTGACGAGCCGCGTCGCATCGGGATGGATATCGAGGCTGGAACGATCGGCGACCCAATAGAGACGGATCAGATTGATCGGATCGCGCTCGAAGGCGTCGGCGCGGATGACGTTGACGCGGTCGTGCTCGATCTTGAAGTCGGCGGCGTCCGCGACCGCGCGCGGGCGGCGGCGCAGCCGGCTGAGAAAGCGATCGAGCGCCTGGGTGGGCTTGGCCTGCCGCTCTTCGAGCGCGGCGCAGACGATGGCGGTGAGATCGCCGACATCCTTGGCGATGAGGAAGTAGTGCTTCATGAAGCGCTCGACGTCGGTCTGTCCGGCGCGCGCCGCATAGCCGAGCCCCTCCGCGAGCGGACGCTGCAGCTCGAAGCTCAGCCGCTCCTCGGCGCGGCCGGTGAGAAAGTGGAGGTGGCAGCGCACTGTCCAGAGGAATTCCTCGCAGCGCGAGAACAGCGCGTATTCCCGGTGCGAGAACAGCCCGGCGGCGACGAGCTCGCGCGGGTCGCGCACCCGGTAGACGTATTTGGCGATCCAGAACAACGTGTTGAGGTCGCGCAGGCCCCCCTTGCCGTCCTTCACGTTGGGCTCGACGAGGTAGCGCGATTCCCCGGCGCGCTTGATGCGCGCATCGCGTTCGGCGAGCTTGGCGGTGGCGAATTCGGCTGGCGTCTTGGCGACGATCTCCTTGTCGAAGCGCTCGCGCATCCGCTCGAACTGCGCCTCGTCGCCCATCAGGAAGCGCGCCTCCAGCAAAGCGGTGCGGATCGTCATGTCGGCGCGCGCCTGTTTGAGGCACTCCTCGATCGTGCGGGTGGAATGGCCGACCTTCTGGCGCAAATCCCATAAGACGTAGAGGATCGTCTCGACGATCTTCTCGCAGCCCGCCGCGCCGACGCTCGGCAACAGGAAGAGCAGGTCGATGTCCGAGCCGGGCGCCAGCATCGCGCGCCCATAGCCCCCGACCGCCGCGATCGTCAGCCGGCCCGATTGCGCCAGCGCGGGGTGGAGATGGCGCACAGCCATGTCGTGGACGGCGCGGATGATCTGGTCTTCGAGTTCGCTGATCCGGGACGCGCAGGCCCGTCCGCCGCCGCTTTCTTCGAGCTGCCGGCGAGCCTCCGCCCGCCCCGTGTCCAGCGCGTCGCGAAAGAGATCGACCGCTTCGCGGCGGAAGGCGCCGTCGTCGGACGGGACGCGCCGCCTCAGCTCGGCGAGGCTCTCGTCGAGCTTGGCGCGGTCGAAGCCCGTTTTGGGCGTCGCCGCGCGGCGCCGGTTGGACGCGCGCGCGGCGAGAGACGTCGTATTCATGTCGCGTCAGACTCCTCGCGCGGCCGCTTCGCCGTAAACCTGCGCGGCGCGGAGGCAGACGCATAGGGGCGACGTCGTTCTATACTTCATGGCTTCTCTATATATCATGTCGTTGACGCGAAAGGGGGCTTGCAAGCCACGGCGAAAGGCGGAATAGTTCACGCAAATGGGAGGAGCCGGCCTTCACGTCAAAGGCGCGGCCAGACGGGAGGATGGTTTTGCCGGCTCTCGAGCTCAAGGGAATCTCCAAGCACTTCGGGGCGATCCACGCCTTGAACGACGTCGACCTCACGCTCCAGCACGGCGAAGCGCTCGGCCTGATGGGGGACAACGGCGCCGGCAAGTCCACCCTGGTCAAGGTGATCGCCGGCAACTTCCTGCCGACCGGCGGCGAAATTCGCATCGAGGACGAGCCGGTCCATTTCTCCAAACCGGTCGAGGCCCGCAAGAAGGGCGTCGAGGTCGTCTATCAGGATCTCGCTCTCTGCAACAACCTCAGCGCCTCGGCCAATGTGTTTCTCGGCCGCGAGATCAAACGCGGCTTGTGGCCGATCCGCTGGCTCGATCACGCGGCGATGGCCAAGCGTGCGGGCGAATTGTTCGCCGAATTGAAGTCGGAAACGCGGCCGCGCGATCTGGTGCGCCAGATGTCGGGCGGCCAGCGCCAGGCGGTGGCGATCGCGCGCACGAGGCTGTCGGCGGCCAAGCTCGTGCTGATGGACGAGCCGACGGCGGCGATCTCGGTGCGTCAGGTCGCCGAAGTGCTCGAACTCATCCGCCGCCTGCGCGACGCCGGCCAAGCGATCATCCTCATTTCTCACCGCATGCCCGACGTCTTCGCCGTCTGCGATCGCGTCGTGGTGTTGCGGCGCGGCCGCAAGGTGGCCGACAAACCGATCAAGTCGACGTCTCCCGAAGAGGTGACCGGTCTCATCACCGGCGCCATTCACGTGGCCTGACCCCATGTCGAGCGAGTTGGTTCCACCTACGGCGCATACCTCGATCGAGTCCGTGCTCGACGTGCAACAGCACACGGCGTTGCAACGTCTCTTGAGCGCACAATCGCTCTGGGTCACCGTCGCGCTGATCATCATCTGCGTCGTGATGGGGGTGTGGCAGCCGGCCTCCTTCGCCACGTCGGAGAACTTCTACAACATCACCCGGAATTTCTCGTTCATCGGCATCATGGCGCTCGGCATGACGGCGGTGATCGCGACGGGCGGCATCGATCTCTCGGTCGGTTCGACCATGGGCCTGACGGCCGTCGCCTGCGGGCTGACGCTCGAAGCTGGCTATCCCTGGTGGGCGGCGGTGGCGGTCGGATTGGCCGCCGGCGGCGTCGTCGGGCTCATCAATGGGATCATCATCGCCTACGTCGGGCTCTCGCCCTTCGTCACGACGCTCGGCATGCTGTCGATCGCACGCTCCTGCGCCGTGGTGCTGTCGGGCAACCGGATGCTCTACAATTTCGGGCCCGGCGGCGCGGTCTTCAAGACACTCGGCGCCGGGGCGATCAATATCGGGCCGTCCTTCCAGGCGAGCTACCCCCTGGTGTTTCTGTGCGTGCTGACGGCCATTCTTGCGCTCGTCTACAAATTCTCGGGCTGGGGCCGCCACGTGCTGGCGATCGGCGGCAATGAGCAGGCGGCGCTGTTGACCGGCGTGCCGGTCAAGCGGGTGAAGGCGCAGGTCTATGTCGTCTCGGGCCTCGCGGCGGCGTTCGCCGCCATTCTCGACGTCGGCTGGTCCGGCTCGGCGATCAACGCGCTCGGCGCGAGCTACGAATTGCTGGCGATCTCCGCCGCCGTCATCGGCGGGGCGAACCTGATGGGCGGCGAGGCGAGCGCCTATGGCGCGCTGGTCGGCGCGGCGCTCATCTATGTCATCCGCAACGCGCTGCTGATGGCCGGCATCGATTCCAATTGGCAAGGGACGTTCGTCGGTCTCTTTCTCATCTCTGCGGTCTACCTCGGCAAAGTCCGGGGGGCAAAACGCGAATGACCCGATCCTGGGCTTCGCGCAATCTGGGAGGTGCGTATGCTCAAGAAGTTGTTGACGGGTTCGATCGCCGCCTGCGCGCTGGCGATAGCCGTTCCGGCCGCGCAGGCGGCGGACCCCTATACGTTCGCGCTGGTGCCCAAGAACACCAACAATCCGTTCTTTGACCAGGCCCTCGCCGGCTGCAAGAAGGCGGAAAAGGAACTCAACGGCTCGGTCAAGTGCCTCTACATCGGCCCCGGCGAGCACGGCGGCGGCGACGAGGAAGCGCAGATCGTCGCCGACCTCATCACCAAGGGCGTCGACGGCATTGCCGTCTCGCCGGCCAATGCGGCGGCCATGGCCAATGCGCTGCAAGGCGCGGGCGCCAAGAAGATCCCGGTGCTGACCTGGGACTCCGATCTCCTGCCGGCCGACAAGGGCCTGCGCGCGGCTTACGTCGGCACGCATAATTACGAGATCGGCGTCAATCTCGCCAAGCTCGTCATGCAGATCAAGCCGAAGGGCGGCACGATCTGCATCCAGTCGGGCGGCGCGGCGGCGGCCAATCACAACGAGCGCATGCAGGGCATCCGCGACACGCTCTCGGGGGCGAAGAGCGCCGAGTCGCCTGGCGCTCGCCTGACCGGTCAGAATGGTTGGAAGGAGCCCGATGGCTGCCCGCTTTACA
>DASXGX010000131.1:0-34925 GCA_036488815.1 Roseiarcus sp. | reverse complement strand
GTGACCGAGCGGAAGCGCTTCGAGGCCGAGGTCGCCTATCTCGCCCATCACGATGCGCTAACCGGCCTGCGCAACCGCGCCTTTTTCTGCGACCACCTCGCAACCACCTTGGACATCCGCGGCTGCACCAAGGAGCCCCTGGCGGTCTGCTGTCTCGATCTCGATCTCTTCAAGGAGGTCAACGACTCCTTCGGCCATCCAGTCGGCGACCGCTTGTTGCAGATGGTCGCGCAACGGCTGCAAGCCGCGCTCGGCAAATACGACCTGCCCGCCCGGCTCGGCGGCGACGAGTTCGCGGTCATCATCAACCATGCCGGGTCTCCCGCCGAGATCGGCGACGCGATGGCCAAGCTGATCGATGCGCTCTCCGAGACTTACGTCATCGACGGCCTCAACGTCGCGATCGGCGCGAGCATGGGGATCGCGATGTTTCCCGACGACGGCAAGGCCGCCGACGAATTGCTCAAGAACGCCGACCTTGCGCTCTATCAGGCCAAATCGGAGGGCGGCCGGCGCCATCACTTCTTCCAGCACGACATGCATCGCAAGGCGCAGGAGCGCCGTACGCTCGAGGCGGATTTGCGGAACGCGCTGTCGGCGAGCCAACTCGAGGTCCACTACCAGCCGCTGATCGACATCTGCGGCAGCCGCGTCAGCGGCTTCGAGGCGCTGCTGCGCTGGCGCCACCCGACGCGCGGCATGATCTCGCCCGTGGACTTCATACCGATCGCCGAGGCGAGCGGCCTGATCGTCGCCATCGGCGAATGGGTCCTGCGGACGGCTTGTAAGGAAGCGGCGAGCTGGGGTGACGACGTCACGATCGCCGTCAATCTGTCGGCGATCCAGTTCCGATCCCCGAGCCTCGTCAACACCGTGATCGGCGCGCTCGCGCATTCCGGCCTCGCGCCGCAGCGGCTGGAGCTCGAGATCACCGAAACCGTGCTGCTCGCCGAGACCGAAGCGACGCTCGCGACCCTCCACAAGCTGCGCGACTTCGGCGTTCGCATCGTGCTCGACGACTTCGGCACCGGCTATTCGAGCCTGAGCTATCTCAGAGGCTTCCCGTTCGACAAGATCAAGATCGATCGGTCCTTCGTGAAGGACGCCGCCGAGCGCGTCGATTGCGCCGCGATCATCGCCGCCATCTCGAACCTCGCCCGCAATCTGGGCATCACCACCACCGCCGAAGGCGTCGAAACCGAGCGCCAGCTCGAGTTCCTTAGGGAACAGGGCTGCACGCAGGCGCAGGGCTTCCTGTTCAGCCCCGCCGTGCCGCGCGCAGGGGTCGACGAACTTATCGGCCGGATCAACCGCCAAGCGAGCAAGGCGGCGTAAAGCGGCCCAGCCGCTTCTCGACACTAGACCTAACGCACCGCCTCGACGGGAAAGTCTGCGGAGAGGCTCGCCGCCTCCCAGGCGTCGAATTCGCGCAGCATGCCATGAAGCTGGTCGCGGGCGAGGCCGAGACCGACGCGGCCTAAGACGAGATGACGCGGCGGCAGAGGCGAATGCAGCGCGCGGATGACCGCTTCCGCAGCGCGCGCCGGATCGCCGGGCTGGGCGCCGGCGTACCCGGCGATATCCCGGCGGCGCCGGCCGGCGGTCGCGTCATAGGCGGGGATCGAACGCGCTGGTCCCTTCATCGAGCGGCCGCCCCAGTCGGTGCGGAAAGGTCCAGGCTCGACGATCATTACGCGCAGGCCGAGCGGCTCGATCTCCTGCGCGAGCGATTCCGAGAGGCCGACGACGGCGAACTTGCTCGCGCAATAATAGCCGCCGCCCGCCCCGCCGCGCAGGCCGCCGACCGAGGCGACATTGACGATCGCCCCCTGGCCGCGCGCCCGCATCCCCGGCAGAACGGCGCGGATCATGGCGGCGAGGCCGAAGATATTGGTCTCGAACTGGGCCCGGATGTCGGCGTCGTCACCCTCCTCGACCGCCGCCATGTAGCCATAGCCGGCATTGTTCACCAGCACGTCGATGTGGCCGAACGTGCGCTCCGTCTCCGCGACGGCGACGGCGATTTCTCCCGGCTCGGTCACGTCGAGCTTGAGTGCGATCGCCTCGCCCTCGCGTCCGTCGACGAGATCGGCGATCGACCGGGAATCGCGCGCCGTCGCCGCGACCCGAAATCCGTGCGCCAGCGCCGATCGCGCAAATTCGCGCCCGAGGCCCGTCGAGCAGCCGGTAATGAGCCAGACCGGCATTTCCGTGACGTCCGTCGACATCGCGCTTTCTCCCCGGAGCCCTCTAAAGCCTGATGAGGCACGCTGGGCAGCGTGGGATCGAATTGAGAAGCGAGTATGGCGCCGTAGGCCGGCCGCTTAAAGTTGCGGCCAGGTGTCGGCGAGCCGGTAGCCGGACGGCCAGGGGTCGGCCGGGTCGCACAGGTGCTGATGCACGCCGGTGATCCAGGCGCGGCCAGAAATCACCGGAACGATTGCGTCCCTGCCCGCCAGCGTCGTCTCGCGGGCGATCCGGCAAACGAACTCCGAGCCGATGATCGAGCGGGCGCGATAGACGTCGCCGGTTTTCATCAGGCCCCGCGCGCGCAGCGCCGCCATGCGGGCGCTGCAGCCGGTTCCCGTCGGCGAGCGGTCGATCTTGCCGGGGCGGACCACGACCGCATTGGGCCCGGTCAGCGCGTTCCCCTCTCGCGCCAACGGTCCGGCGAACTGGCAGAAGGAAATGTGATCCCAGCCGGCGTTCTCGGGATGTGCGAAACCGAGTTGCTGATTTGCGGCGGCGGTGATTTTCATGCCGAGCTCGGCGAGATCGCGCGCTTCGTCGGGACGGATGGCGAAGCCGAGCGCCGCCGCGTCGACGATCACAAAGCTGTCGCCGCCATAGGCGATGTCAACCGTGAGGGTCGCCTGCCCCGCGACGTCCAGCGGCGCGTCGAGCCGATCGACGAAGGACGGAACGTTCTCGACGCTGATGCGCTCGGCCTTGCCGTCCCGGCATTGGGCGACGACCGAGATGACGCCCCCTGGCGCTTCGAGCATGAGGCGGGTCTCGGGCTCCGCCATCGGAATGACGCCCGTGTCGAGCAGCACGGTCGCGACGCAGATCGAATTGGAGCCCGACATGGGCGGCGTGTCCTCGGGCTCCATGATGATGAAGCCCATCTGGGCGCGCGGGTCCTTCGCCGGGACCAGCAGATTGACATGGCGGAATACGCCGCCGCGCGGCTCGTTGAGCACGAAGTCGCGCAAGCTCTTGTCGCTGGCGATGAAGCGCGACTGCTCCCATAGCGTGGCGCCCGGCGGCGGCGCGACCCCGCCGACGATCACGTCGCCGACCTCCCCTTCCGCATGGCAGGAGACGACATGGATGATCTTGCTGGAGCGCATCGCGACACTCGTGAGAGAGGAGGACGGAGAGGCTAATCGGCGCGGCGGCGAATGTCATGCGCGCCGCCCAACCGCCTGCTCTTGACGCCGGCGCTGTCCCGCCTTAGATCAATGTTCTCATTTTGTTCTCGTGGAGGCGACCGTGGCGGCCCAGTCCTCGAAGCTCGTTGACGATTCCCAGCGCGTGGTGGTCGCGCGCCACCTCGGCGCCCGGTTCGCGGACCGGCTCGTCTCCACGGACAGCCGGCGCGGTCGCGGCGCGGCGTCCAACGCCACGGGGCGGTTCGAGAGCCTGCAGCGCGAGGAGATCGACGACGGCTGGGAGCGCGACGAGGCTCCCGCGCCGCTCGAGACCGAAATCACCTTCGAGCGGCCGCGCAGCATCATCACGCGCAACGAATCGCCGGACATTTCGTTCGACCGCTCGATCAACCCCTATCGAGGATGCGAACACGGCTGCTCTTATTGCTTCGCGCGGCCGACCCACGCCTATCTCGGGCTTTCCGCCGGGCTCGACTTCGAAAGCCGCCTGTTCGTCAAAGAGGGCGCCGCGGGGCTGCTGGAGCGTGAGCTCACGAACCCGAAGTACAAGCCGCGCGTTGTGGCGCTCGGCGTCAACACGGACGCCTACCAGCCGATCGAGCGGCGATATCGCGTCACCCGCTCGGTGCTCGAAGTGCTGGCGAGAACGCGCCACCCGGTCGGCATCATCACCAAGTCGAACCTGATCCTGCGCGACCTCGACATTCTCGCGCCCATGGCGGCGGAGGGCCTCGTCAAGGTGTTCGTCTCGGTGACGACGCTCGACCGGAGCGTCGCGCGCCGGATGGAGCCGCGGGCGCCGACGCCGGAGCGGCGCATCGAGGCGATCGAGAAGCTCGCCGCCGCGGGCGTTCCGGTCGGCGTGATGGCGGCGCCGGTCATCCCAGCGGTAAACGACGCGGAGATCGAGACGATCCTGACGCGGGCCTATGCGGCCGGCGCGCGGGAAGCGGGCTATGTGACGCTGCGCCTGCCGCTCGAACTCAGGGAGATGTTCCGCGAATGGCTGGCGGTCCACTTTCCCGACAAGCTCCAGCACACCTTGTCGCTGGTGCAGTCGATGCACGGCGGCAAGGACTACGATTCGCGTTGGGGCCGCCGCATGGCGGGTTCCGGCCCCTATGCGTGGATGATCGGGCGCCGCTTCGAGATCGCGGCGCGCAAGCTCGGCTATCGCGAGGCGCCGGTCCAGCTTCGCGAAGACCTGTTCCGGCCGTCCGCTGTCGAGCACAACGCCAAGCAGCCGCAGCAATTGTCGCTGTTTTAGGGGATCGCGCCTGGCGCCGCTCGCGCTTGCTGCTGTTAGATGTAATCGGCGCGACTCCCTTCTCCCCGCGCGTCCCGCGGGGAGATTGGCCGCACGCTTGCGGCTCCTCACCAAGCCCGTCATCCTGACCTTCTCCCCGCAAGCGGGGAGAAGGGATCCTCACGCCTTCGAAAAGCGGCATTCCGGGGCGCCTGGAGCAGCTGCTTCAGAACGGCAGCCCGCTGGCGTGGGAGCGTGATCTAGCTCGCGGCGCGCCAGAGCGCGCCCTTCGATCCCTCCCGCTTGCGCAATTGCGCCTCGCGCTCGCCGACATAGTCGCGGGTGCGCGGCACGACGTCTTGCCGCTTGGCGAGCTGGATCTGGAACACCATGAAGCCGTCGACGCGGAACGACGTCTCCGAGCCTGCAAGATAGAACTCCCACATCCGGCAGAAGCGCTCGTCGTAGAGGGCCTTGGCCTCGTCACGATGGGCGAGGAATCGCTGCCGCCACGCCTTCAGCGTGTCCGCATAGTGCAGGCGCAGGATCTCGGTGTCGGTGACATAGAGCCCGGAGCGCTCGATCGAGGCCATCACTTCCGAGAGGCTCGGAATGTAACCGCCGGGGAAGATGTATTTCTGGATCCAAGGGTTGGTCGCGCCGGGGCTGTCGCTGCGGCCGATCGCGTGCAGCATCATTGTCCCGTCGTCCCTGAGGAGACGGCGGACATTGGCGAAATATTCGTCGAAGCCGGGCGCGCCGACGTGCTCGAACATACCGACCGAAATAATGCGATCGAACTGCTCCTGGACATCCCGGTAGTCCTGCAGGCGGAAAGCGACGCGATCGGCCAGCCCAGCGTCGCGCGCCCGGCGCGAGGCGACCTCGAGCTGCTCTTGGCTCAGCGTCACGCCGGTCGCGCGCGCCCCCGCCATTTGGGCGAGATAGAGCGCCATGCCGCCGAAGCCGCAGCCGATGTCGAGCACCGAATGGCCCTCGTCGATCAGCAGCTTGGCCGCGAGATGACGCTTCTTGGCGAGTTGCGCCTCGTCGAGCGTCTGCCCCTCATGCTCGAAGTAAGCGCACGAATACTGCCAGTCCGCATCGAGGAACAGTCGATACATGCGCTGGTCGAGGTCGTAGTGCTGCGAGATGTTGCGTCGCGCCCGGACTGGGTCATTGCGCTGGTGCAGGCGGCGGACGGCGATGCGAGCCTTCTGCAGCAGCTTGATCCAGCCAGGCTTGTCGTAGCCGGCGAGATTGCGCGCGCCGAGTTCGACCAGATCGTAAAGGTCGCCTTCGACGAGGTCGAGCCGGCCGTCCATGAACAGCTCGCCAAAGGCGAGTTCCGGGTTGAGCGCAAGACGCCGCTCGGCGGCGCGGTCGGCCACCTTGACGACGAGTCGCGGTCCGCAGCCGTCGCCGAAGGTTTGCGCCTTCCCGTCGGCGGTCTGCACTTCGAGATGGCCCTGCTTGACCAATCTGGATAGAAAAAAGAACAGAAAACGTGTCATCGGCCCCCCCGGCGACAACGCTGGGCGTCAAGAGCCCAGCAGCCAACCGCTATACAATTGACAAATTTTAAGCACCGCGTAATCCGATTTCAACTTTTACGGCCGCCTGCTCTCAATCTCGTGAGCAGAAGCGACAATCCCCTGCAGGCGAGACGCCCCGAGGCCGCTGGTAAGGGCCATTTGAAAGGCGGCGGCGACGATCCGCGCCTCTGGGCTGCGTCATTGACAAGGTCGGCGGCGGCTCCTATCTGAGCCGCGGCCTGTCCCATGGCGCGAAAAAGGACGCTGTCGCCGTCGTTTGTCGCGCTTTTGTCGTTGTCATCGCTGATCGTCCCGGCGGCGCGAGGCGTCGCGGCGCCGACGCGGATTGCTCCGGCTGGCGTCGCCTCGAGGGCGCGAGGGGCGACAAGCGGGGGGTCGGCGGGGACGCTCGGGGTCGGAAAGGTCGGAAATGCTCGGCTCTGTTTTGAAGAAGGTGTTCGGCTCCGCCAATGATCGGCGCTTGAAAGGCTATCGGCCTCAAGTGGCCGCCGTCAATGCGTTGGAGCCGGAGTTCGCGGCGCTGAGCGACGAGCAGTTGCGCGGCAAGACCGACGAGTTCCGCGCCGCCCTCGCCGACGGCAAGACGCTCGACGACATCGCCGCCCCCGCCTTCGCCGCCGTGCGCGAAGCGGCCAAACGCACCCTCAAGCAGCGCCATTTCGACGTGCAATTGGTCGGCGGCCTCGTGCTGCACGAGGGGGCGATCGCGGAAATGCGCACCGGCGAAGGCAAGACGCTGGTCGCCACCCTCGCCACCTATCTCAACGCACTCGCCAGCAAGGGCGTTCACGTCGTCACCGTCAACGACTACCTCGCCAGCCGCGACTCCGAGTGGATGGGCCAAATCTACCGCTTCCTCGGCATGAGCGTCGGCGTCATCGTCCACGGCCTCGACGACGAGGAGCGGCGCCAAGCCTACGCCGCCGACATCACCTACGGCACCAACAACGAGTTCGGCTTCGACTATCTGCGCGACAATATGAAATACGACATGTCGCAGATGGTGCAGCGGGGGCACCACTACGCCATCGTCGACGAGGTCGACTCGATCCTGGTCGACGAGGCGCGCACGCCGCTGATCATTTCCGGGCCGTCGGAAGACCGCTCCGGCCTCTACGTCGGCGTCAACGGCCTCATCCCTGAGCTCAATCGCGAAGATTACGACATCGACGAGAAGCAGCGCGCCGTCAGCCTGACCGAGGCCGGCAACGAGCACGTCGAGGCGATGCTGCGCGCCGCCGGTCTGATGAAGGAGGGCGCGCTCTACGAGGCCTCCAACGCGACGCTGGTCCATCACGTCAACCAGGCGCTGCGCGCCCACAAGCTGTTCCAGCGCGACAAGGACTATATCGTTCGCGGCGACGAGGTCGTCATCGTCGACGAGTTCACCGGCCGCATGATGCCGGGCCGGCGCTATTCGGAAGGGCTGCACCAGGCGCTCGAGGCCAAAGAAGGGGTGACCGTCCAGCCCGAGAACGTCACGCTCGCCTCGATCACCTTCCAGAACTATTTCCGCCTCTACGAGAAGCTCGCCGGCATGACCGGAACAGCCGCGACCGAGGCGGACGAATTCGCCGAGATCTATAAGCTGACCGTCGTCGAGATCCCGACCCATCGTCCGGTGAGCCGCATCGACGAGGACGACGAGGTCTATCGCACCGGCGAAGAGAAGTTGCGCGCGGTCGTCCGCGAGATCGAAGAAGCCAACGCCAAGATGCAGCCGACGCTGGTCGGCACCACTTCGATCGAAAAGTCCGAGCAATTGGGCGACGTGCTCGAGCGGGCCGGCTACAAGAAGATCGACTTCACCAAGCCCAACGCGATGACCGCGCTCTACGCGGCCGCGCGCGTGGGCAAACCCTCGAAGCAATTCGCGATCCTCAACGCGCGCCATCACGAGCAGGAAGCCTTCATCGTCGCCGAGGCGGGCGTTCCCGGCGCGATCACCATCGCCACCAACATGGCCGGCCGCGGCACCGACATCCAGCTCGGCGGCAACGTCGAGATGCGCGTCAAGCAGGAGGCCGACCCGACCGCCTCGCCCGAGGAGCGCGACGCCAAGGAAGCCGCGATCCGCGTCGAGGTCGCCGACTTCAAGCAGAAGGCGATCGAGGCCGGCGGCCTCTACATCCTCGGCACCGAGCGTCATGAGAGCCGGCGCATCGACAACCAGTTGCGCGGCCGTTCTGGCCGCCAGGGCGATCCGGGCCGCTCCAAGTTCTTCCTGTCGCTGCAGGACGATTTGATGCGCATCTTCGGCTCCGAGCGCATGGACGCGATGCTGAAGCGTCTCGGCCTCAAGGAGGACGAGGCGATCGTCCATCCCTGGATCAACAAGGCGCTCGAGAAGGCGCAGCAGAAGGTCGAAGCGCGCAACTTCGACATTCGCAAGAACATTCTCAAGTTCGACAACGTGATGAATGACCAGCGCAAGGTCATCTTCGAGGACCGGCGCAAGATGATGGCGCAGGAGTCGCTGGAGCCGACCATCGCCGAGATGCGCGCCGGCGTGATCGACGATCTCGTCGCCAATCACATTCCGCCCGACGCCTATCCCGAGGCCTGGGACGTCGCCGGCCTCAAGCAGGAGGTCAGCGAAAAGCTCAACCTCAATCTGCCGGTCGACGAGTGGGCGAAGGAAGAAGGCATCGCCGACGAGGAGATGAACGAGCGTCTGCAGAAGGCGGCGGACGAAGCCTATGCCGAGCGCGTCGCGCGCAACACGCCCGAGGCGATGCGCTATGTCGAGAAGCAGGTGATCCTGCAGTCGCTCGACCATCTCTGGCGCGAGCATCTCGTCACGCTCGACCATCTGCGCCAGGTGATCGGCTGGCGCGGCATGGCGCAGCGCGACCCGTTGAACGAATACAAGTCGGAGGCCTTCGAGCTGTTCCGCGGTCTGATCGCCCAGTGGCACGAGGCTGTGACGGCGCAAATGACGCGCATCGAAGTGCGCTTCCAGCCGCCGGAGCCCGCGCTGCCGCCGATGCAGTTCCAGCATCTCGATCCGATCACCGGCGAGAACGAGGCGTCGTTCGGCGCGAACGGGGCGCTGGAGGATCGCGCCTTCTCCACCGCCGCGGTCGCCGCAGCCGCGGCGCCGGCGCTGGATAGCCTCGTCGAACGCGATCCCAGGAATCCCGAGACCTGGGGCAAGGTCGGGCGCAACGAACTCTGCCCCTGCGGCTCGGGCAAGAAGTTCAAGCATTGCCACGGCGCCCTCTCGTAACGCCAAGGACTTCGGGCCGCCAAGCCGCCGGCCTCTGCGACGTTGTTCCGGGAGGCGCGACGGCGATTGAGCGCTGAGGGGAAATACAGGAGCGAGATCGACGGGCTGCGCGCCGTCGCGGTGATACCGGTCGTCCTCTATCACGCGGGCTTTGCTGGATTTCGCGGCGGCTACCTCGGCGTCGACGTCTTCTTCGTCATCAGCGGCTATCTGATCACGCGCCTCATCGACGCCGAGATCGCGCACGGCGAATTTACGCTGCTGGGTTTCTACGAGCGACGCGTCCGCCGCATCCTGCCGGCCCTCTATCTCGTCGTCGCCGTCTCGTTCGCGTTCGCCTGGCTCTGGCTGTTGCCGAGCGAGATGCGGGACTTCGGGCGCAGCGTCGTCGGGATCGCGCTGTTCGGCTCGAACGTCGTCTTCGACAAGGAGATCGGCTACTTCACCGGCGACGTCGGCTCGTGGCCGCTCATTCATACTTGGTCGCTCGCGGTCGAAGAGCAGTTTTACGCGCTCTTCCCCTTTTTGCTCCTGCTTTCGCAGCGCCTTCGCGGCCGATGGGTCTTCGTCCTCGTCGCCGCGCTGTCGGCCCTGAGCTTCGCCGCGGCCGAGTGGGCGTCGAAGATCGATCCGCAGGCGGACTTCTACCTGCCGCAATTCCGCGCCTGGGAGCTCGGCGCCGGCGCGCTGATCGCGCTCGCCCGGCCGGAGAGGCTAGCGCTTGGCGCTGCGTGGCGATCCGCGCTCGCCGGTCTCGGCGCTGCCCTGCTTGCGATTGCGCTCGTTGCGGCCCCGCGCGATCTCGCGCCGAGCCTAGGGTCGCTGGCGCCGGTCGGCGGCGCGGCGCTGCTGATCGCCTTTGCCCGCCCCGACAACGTCTGGGGCAGCCTGCTCGCCTCGAAGCCGCTGGTCGGCGTCGGCCTCGTCAGCTACAGCGCCTATCTCTGGCACCAGCCGCTGTTCGCCTTCGCGCGCTTCCGCTTCAACGCGGCGCCCGCCAGCACAGCCATGGCGCTGCTCGCCGCCGCCGCTTTCGCTCTGGCTTATGTGTCATGGCGGTGGATCGAGCGGCCGTTTCGCGATCGCGCGCGCCTCTCGCGCGCTTTCGTCTTCGCTGAGGCGTTCCTCGTCGGCGCAGCGCTGCTCGTCGGGGGCCGGCTCATCGTCATCGACCGCGGGGCCCCGGGCCGGATGCCGCCGATCGTCGGCCGCGACGATATCGGCGTCTATCGCGACGCCTGCCTCGACCTCAACGACCTCCGCCCAGCCAGTCTCGCCGCGACGCCCTGCCGCCTCGGCCGGCGGGACGCGGCGCCGGACTTCCTCTTGATCGGCGACAGCCACGCGGCTTCGCTCGCGGACGGGCTCGATATCGCCGCGAAGCGCGCCGGCCGCAGCGGCCTCGTCGTCGCCGCGAACGCTTGCCTGCCGATTTTAGGTCTGCGCTCGCAATATCCGCGCAGCCGCCCCGCCTGCCGCCGGCTTCACGACAGTCTCCTCGATATCGTCGACCAATTCGGAATCAAGCTCGTCGTGATGCATGCCCGCTGGGAGGCGATGAACGAAGCGCAAGAGGTCGACGACGAGCAAAGCGTGCGGATTGCCAGAGGCGACGACATGAAGACGCGCCTCATCGGTACTGTCTCGGCGCTCGCCGCGCATGGCGCCAAGGTCGTCATCGTCACCAGCACGCCGCATTCGCTCTACCGCGTGCCGGACATTCTCGCCCGCAAAGCGTGGTACGGCCTGAAGGTCGACGAGCGCGCCGACTTCAAGCAATTCCTGGCCGAGAATAGCGCCGCGTTCGGCCTGTTCGCCGATCCAGCGCTGCGCCAACATGCGGCCGTGATCGACCTCTACCCCTTCTTTTGCGATGGGGAGAGCGACGGGCGCTGCCGGGTCGCGGAGGGGCCCCGCCCTTATTTCTTCGACGACAGCCATCTCAGCCGGTTCGGGGCGACGGCTCTGTCGCCGATTCTCGAACAGGCATTCCGGTAGCTCGGACGCATCGGCGCGCGGGGCCTGCGTCGGCTTGCGTCGCCGCCACGGACGTGAAATCCCAACGCCAGCAACGCCGGGATCCCTCGATTGGCCAAACTGTCTTCTTCGATGACGCGCGCTGAGGCTCGCCGGCAAATCGCCGAGCGGTTTCGCCTCGCCGATCTGGACGAGCCGAAACGCGAGGCATCGCTTCTCGTCGCCGCCGCTTGCGGCTCGCGTCTCGTCGACCTGATCGCCGAACCGGACGCCCCGCTCAGCCCGGCGGCGGCCGCGAAGCTCGAGGCCTTCACTGAGCGGCGCGAGGGGGGCGAGCCGCTGTCGCGCATCCTCGGCCGGCGCGAATTCTGGAGCCTCGAATTTGCGATCTCGCCCGACGTCCTCGATCCGCGTCCCGACACGGAGACGATCGTCGAAGCGGCGCTTCGGGCGCTGCGCGAGCGGCGCCGCGAGCAACTGCGCGTCCTCGACCTCGGCGTCGGCTCCGGCGCGTTGCTCTGCGCGCTGTTGAGCGAGTTCAGCTCTGCAAGCGCCGTCGGCGTCGACCGCTCCGACGCGGCGGCGCAGGTCGCGCGCGCCAATATCGCCGCGCTCGGCCTCGCGGCGCGCGCTGCGGTCCACGTCGGCGATTGGGCCGACGGGCTCGACGGACCTTTCGACCTCATCGTCTCCAATCCGCCTTACATCCGCAGCGCCGACATCGCCGAGCTCGCGCCCGAGGTGCGCCAGCACGACCCGCGTCTCGCGCTCGACGGCGGGGCGGACGGGCTTGCGGCCTATCGCGCGCTCGCGCCGCAAATCGCGCGCCTGCTGGCGCCGGAGGGCTGGTTCTTTCTCGAGGTCGGCGCCGGCCAGGCGGAGGAGGTCAAGACGATCGCCGCCAAGGCCGGCCTCGGCGAGACCGAGACCTTTCGCGATCTCGCCAACGTCGAGCGCGTGGTCGGCGGACGCGCGCCGCGGCGATAGCAGCTCTGTCCCGAGTGCAAAGGGACGTGCTTGCGCAAGGTCTGCGATGCGCCCATTTTGACGCAATCGTTAGTTGCCGCGTTGGCGAAGACCCAGCATCCTGTTTTCGCCGCGCGCGTGTCAGCCCTCAGGAGCGCCTTTGTCAGCACAGGAAGCTTCGTCAGCCAATCAAGACCCATCCGCCGACCAACCGCGTGGCGAACTCACCGTCCGCGTGGTGGCGATGCCCGCCGACACCAACGCCAACGGCGACATTTTCGGTGGCTGGGTAATGAGCCGGATGGACCAGGCCTGCGGCATCGCCGCCTCCGAGCGTTCGCGCGGCCGCGTGGTGACGGTCGCCGTCGACGCGATGACCTTCATTCGCCCCGTCAAGGTCGGCGACGTATTGTGCGTCTACACCTCGATCGAACGCGTCGGGCGCACCTCGATGAAGCTTCACGTCGAAGCCTGGGCGCGG
The DNA here is from genome assembly GCA_036488815.1 of Roseiarcus sp. Taxonomy (GTDB): domain Bacteria; phylum Pseudomonadota; class Alphaproteobacteria; order Rhizobiales; family Beijerinckiaceae; genus Roseiarcus. Next base: position 22,075 of record DASXGX010000131.1, on the reverse strand, counting down.
CGTTTTCGCAGCCATGTCAGGGAGAAGGTGACCGACGCCTATGTCACCTTCGTCGCCATTGACGACAACGGCCGCCCGCGCCCGGTGCCGCCGGAGTAAAGCGCCGCGCCGTCGTCATTGCGAGTGCAGCGAAGCAATACAGCAGCGCCAAGCGGAACGATGGTTGTCGCTACGCTCCCCGCAATGAACCGCCTCTGCGGATCTCTCAAGGCGAAGCGTGGGAGAAGATGTCCATCGCTTCGAAGCCGGCGAGGTCGAGACGCACGCGATCGGGCAGGTAGCCGAAGGCGGCGCGCGTCAGGCCGTCGCGACCCTCGCGCACCAGGATGGCGTCGAGCTTCTCGCGCAAAGCGTGAAGATAGAGCACGTCCGAGGCGGCGTAAGCGAGCTGCGCGTCGGTCAACTGCTCGGCGCCCCAATCGGAAGACTGCTGCTGCTTGGAGATTTCGACCCCCAGCAGTTCGCGCGCCAGATCCTTCAACCCGTGCCGGTCGGTGTAGGTGCGCGCGATCTTCGAGGCGATCTTGGTGCAATAGACCGGCGCCGCCATGACGCCGAAGGCGTGGCTGAGCGTCGCCATGTCGAAGCGTCCGAAATGGAAGAGCTTCAGCACCTTGGGATCGCCAAGCAGCCGCTCGAGGTTGGGCGCGCGCTGTTGGCCGCGCGACACCTGCACGATGTCGGCGCTGCCATCGCCGCGCGAAAGCTGAACGACGCAAAGCCGGTCGCGGCCGACCTCGAGGCCGAGCGTCTCCGTGTCGATGGCGACGATCGGGCCGAGATCGAGGTCGCCGGGCAGGTCGCCCTTGTGGACGCGGATCGTCATCGGGCGGCGCCCCGCAGCGGCGCCTGACAAATCAAATCTTTGTTTTTATTCATGTTTTCAATCCGCTGAAAGTCTTCGCATGATTAGCAGGCGGGTTTCCGAGCGTCAAGCAATCGACCGCGGCCGATTCTGTGCGGGATTTATTTCGAGATGCGGCGAAACTCCGCGCGACTCGCTCCGTTCCACCTTCGCCCTCACGAAGGGCGAGCTTCCAACGGGCCGCGGTCCGCAACAGGCCCTCGCGGCGAATGGAGACGAACATGCGCGCCAAGTTTTCGCTGACCCTTATTAAGATCGCCGCAGGCCTCGCGCTCGCAGCGCCTTTCGCCATTGCGCCCGTCTACGCCGAAATGACCGTGATGGTCGGCGGCGCCGCGATGTATCCCAGCAAGACGATCGTCGACAACGCCGTCCACTCCAAGGATCACACGACGCTGGTCGCCGCGGTGAAGGCGGCCGGCCTCGTCGGCACGCTGCAAAGCGCCGGCCCCTTCACGGTGTTCGCGCCCACCAACGAAGCTTTCGCCGCACTCCCGAAGGGCGCCGTCGCAACGCTGCTCAAGCCGGAGAACAAGGACAAGCTGACCGCGATCCTGACCTATCACGTCATCCCCGGCCGCATGACCGCCGCCGACATCGCCGAGAAGATCGACGCGATGGGAGGCAAACTGATGCTCAAGACCGTCCAGGGCGAAGACCTCACTTTAGCGCGCAGCGGCAAATCGCACATCACCGTCACCGACGCCAAGGGCGACGTCGCTCACATCACCATCGCCGACGTGCTGCAATCGAACGGCGTCATCCATGTCATCGACAAGGTTCTGATGCCGGGTTGAGGATGCGCCGCTCGGACCCAAGCCGGCGGGCGTCCTTCCCGGCGCCCGCTTCTGCAAGCGCCGCGTGTTGCGCGTTGCGCTCGCTACTCATAGATTGAGCCCATGCCAACCGCCCCGCGAGCGCCGAGCGCAATGCAAGCCGCTGGGACGGAAGGCGACCTCGTCGATCTCATGCGCCGCGTCGCCGCCCACGACACAAAAGCCTTTGCCGAACTCTATCGCCGGACGCAGTCCAAGCTCTATGGCGTCGTCGCCCGCATCCTCAGGCGCGGCGATCAAAGCGGCGAAGCGCTTCAGGAGGCCTACGTGCGAATCTGGGAGAAGGCGGCGGAGTTCGATCCGGCGAAGGGATCGCCGCTCGCCTGGATGGCGACGATCGCCCGCAATCGGGCGATCGACGAAGTGCGGCGGTCGCGCCCCGTTTCACTGGAGGAACTGCCGGAGGCCCTCGAGCCGGCCGCCGAGGAGGTCGACCCGCTCGGCGCGCGCGATCGCTCGGAACGGCTCGCCGCTCTGCTCGACTGCCTGCGCGGCCTGGGGGACGATCGGCGCGAGGTGGTGCTGCTCGCTTACTACAGGGGGCTCAGCCGCGAAGCTTTGGCGCGCCGCTTCGACAAGCCCGTGCCGACCATCAAGACCTGGCTGCGCCGCGGCCTGATGCAGCTCAGGGACTGTCTCGACTCATGACCGTCTCGCCCGAAGACGACGCCGCCGCCGCCGAATTCGCGCTCGGCACGCTCGATTCGAGCGAGCGCGCGGCCCTCGCGGCGCGGCGCCTGCGCGAGCCGGAACTCGATCAAGCCATTCGCGGCTGGGAGGAGCGCCTCGCGCCGCTGGCCGAGGCGACGCCGCCGATCGATCCGCCGCAGGATTATTTGGCCGCCATCGAGGCTCGCCTGAAGACCGGCGACGCTAGCGCCGCCGTCGTCATGCTGGAGCGCCGGCTGGCGCGCTGGCGCGCGGCTGCGATCGGCGCGGCGAGCCTCGCCGCCATGCTCGCGGTCGGCTTCGTCATCAGCGAGACGCGGCGCGCAGCGGCGCCGACCGAATTCGTCGCCGTCCTGCAAAAAAACGCGGAGACGCCCGCCTTCGTCGCCTCTATCAATGTGGAGACGCGCGAATTGACGGTGCGCCCGCTCGCCGCCCCTCCGCAACCCGGAAAGTCCTATGAATTGTGGATCATTGACGACAAGCTCGGCGCCCCGCGCTCGCTCGGCCTTATCGGAACGTCAGGCGTGACGCGCAGTCCTCGCCTCGACCCCTATGATCGCGCCGTCGTCGAAGCCGCCACCTACGCGGTGACCGTCGAGCCGCCGGGCGGCTCGCCCAACGGCGCCCCCTCCGGCCCGCCCGTGTTCGTGGGCAAGCTCGTTCCCGTCGGACCATGACCAACCCATTACCCCTGCATGTCGTGACCGGCTTTCTCGGCGCCGGCAAGACCACCCTGATCAACCGCCTGTTGCAGGCGCCGGCGCTCGCCGACGCGCTGGTGATCGTCAACGAATGGGGCGAGGTCGGGCTCGACCATCTCCTCTACGAATCGATCGCCGGCGACGTGGTGCTGATGCCGTCGGGCTGTCTTTGCTGCTCGCTGCGCGGCGATCTGATCGACTGCCTGCACGACCTCCTGGCGCGCCGCGATTCCGGGGCGCTCGCGCCCTTCTCGCGTATCGTGCTGGAGACCAGCGGCCTCTCCGATCCCGCGCCGATCCTGCACGCGCTGCTCGCCGATCCGGTGCTGGCGCGGCGGACGCTGCTCTCGGGCGTGACGACGCTCGTCGACGCGGTCAATGGCGAGGGGACGCTGAACGCGCATCGCGAGGCGCGCCGGCAGGCGGCGCTCGCCGACCGTATCGTCATCACTAAGAGCGATCTCGTTGAGGCGGGCGAGCGGCCCGCGCGCCTCTCCCGTCTGCGCGGCGCGATTGCGGCGATCAATCCCTTCGCTTCGACCTTCGACGGCGCGGCGGGAGAGTTCGGCCTCGAAGACTTTCTCGCCGAGCCGCTCGGCCTTCCCACGCGCGCCCTCGAGGCGCACGAACACAGCCACTCCAGCGCGATCCGCGCCTATGCCTTCGTCGAGAAGGAGCCGATCGCCGCACCGACGTTCGCGCGCTTCCTTGCAGCAGTCCGCGAACTGCTCGGTCCGAGCCTGCTGCGCGTGAAGGGACTGGCGGCCATCGCCGAGCATCCGGATGAGCCGCTGCTCATCCACGGCGCGCAGCATGTCTTCCATGCGCCGCGCCGGCTGGCGTCGTGGCCGGCGGGCGGACGCGAGACACACATCGTGATCATCGTCGACGGCGCCGATCCGCGCGCGGTCGCGGCGCTCGGCGAAGCGCTGTCCGGTCGGCCGCGCATCGATGCGCCCGATCTCGCCGCGCTCGCCGACAACCCTCTTGCGCCGCGACGCGGCGGCCTGTTGGCCTAGGCGCCCGGCTTGTCATTTCCGAATTCCCGTTCATAGATGAACGACGACGATTCCGTTCGTTCAGGGGGGAGTAAGCCTAGGCATGTTGGCCCGTTTGAAGAGCGAAATCGCCTATGCGAGAGGGCTCGTGCGCGCGCTGAGGCGCACGACGAGCGTCGCAAAATCGCCGAAGCGCACGATCGGCGATTATTTCGACGACTGGGCGCGCGCCTACGCCGACAAACCCGCGCTGCTCAGCCAGAGCGAGTCTTTCACCTACCGCGAACTCGACGCGCGAACCAACCGCTACGCCCGCTGGGCGCGCGCGCACGGGCTCGAGAAGGGCGACGCCGTCTGCCTGATGATGCCCAACCGGCCGGAATATGTCGCGATCTGGCTCGGCCTCGCGCGCGTTGGCGTCGCCACGGCGCTGATCAACACCAACCTCGTCGGCCGCTCGCTCGCCCATTGCGTCGGCATCGTCGGCGCGAAAATCGCGATCGTCGACGCTTCGATGGCGGCGCAATTCGCGACCGCGCGCGAACACCTGCCGCCCGGCCTCGTCGTCTACAGCCACGGTCCTGCGTCCAACGGAGAGCCGCAGATAGACCGCGAAGTCGAGACCTACGAGGCGGCGACGCTGGCGCAGCATGAGCGGCCGGAGCTGACGATCAACGACGCGGCGCTCTTCATCTTCACCTCAGGCACGACGGGGTTGCCCAAGGCGGCGCGCATCACGCACTCGCGCGTCCTGCGGATCATGGCGGCCTTCGCCGCGGCTTCGAACGCCAGTTCGCGGGACCGCATGTACAATTGCCTGCCGATGTATCATTCGAACGGCGGCGTCATTGCGACCGGCGTCGCGCTCTCGGTCGGCGGCTCGGTCTACATCCGCGACCGTTTCTCCTCGAGCGAGTTCTGGAGCGACGCCATCGCGCGCGACTGCACGATGTTCATCTATGTCGGCGAATTGTGCCGCTATCTGCTCAACGCGCCGCCGAGCGGCAAGGATCGCGCCCACCGCATCCGGCTCTGCGTCGGCAACGGCCTCAGGCCCGACATCTTCTCCGCGTTCCAGAAGCGGTTCGGCATCCCCGAGATCCTCGAATTCTACGCGGCGACCGAAGGCAACGTCGTCCTCTTCAACTTCGATTCCCATCCCGGCGCGGTCGGCCGTCTGCCGGGCTGGGCGGCGCGGCGCTTCCCCGCCAAGATCGTCGCCTACGACGTCGACGAGGGGAAAGAGAAGCGGAACGCTGAAGGCCGCTGCATCGAATGTGGTGTTGACCAGCCGGGCGAACTGCTGTCCGAGATCCTCGACGACCCGAGCAAGCCCGCGTCGCGCTTCGACGGCTACGCCGACCCGGCGGCGACGAAGGCGAAAATCCTGCGCGACGTGTTCAAGCCGGGCGACGCATGGTTCCGCACCGGCGATCTGTTGCGTCGCGACGGGCGCGGCTACTACTATTTCGTCGACCGCATCGGCGACACGTTCCGCTGGAAGGGCGAGAACGTCTCGACCACCGAAGTCGCCGAAACGATTGCGGTCTACCCCGGCGTGCTCGAGGCGATCGTCTACGGCGTCTCGATCTCCGGCCACGAAGGGCGGGCCGGCATGGCGGCGCTGGTGGTCGACAATATCGCTTCCTTCGATCTGGCCGGGCTTCGCGCCTTGCTGATCGAGCGTCTGCCGGCTTATGCGCGCCCCGTTTTCCTGCGCTTTCGCCCCAACCTCGATCTGACCGGCACGTTCAAGCCCAAGAAGACGGAGCTCGTCGCGCAGGGGTTCGATCCCGCGCGCGCGGAGGATGCGATCTTTTTTGACGACAGAGACCGCGGCGTCTATGCCCGCGTCGACGCCGACTTCGTGGCGGCGGTCGAGGCGGGGGCCATGAAGTTTTGACGCAGACGCCGGTTGGCGAAACGGTCTTAATCGAAACGCCCGATCTGCGCGAACTGGCGCCGCACGAAGAGGCGTGGCGAGACCTCGCCGCCCGCGCCGCCGAGCCCAACGCCTTCGCCGAGGCCGACTTCCTCATTCCGGCCCTCGCTCGGCTCGCGCCGCGCCGCGTCGCGCTTTTGCTGCTGTGGCGCGATGCGTCGAAGGCGAGGCTGATCGGCGTCGCGGCCATCGAGCCGCCGCGCCTGCCGCTCGACCTCGCCCGCGTCTGGCGCAGCGAGCAGGCCGCGCTCGCGGCTCTGCTCATCGATCGCGACGCGACCGCGGAGGCGCTCGCCGCCATTCTCGCCTGGGTTCGACGGCGGGGCGCGGCAGGACTGCTGCTGCCGTTTCTGCCGGCGCAAGGGCCGGTGGCCGAGGCGGTCGCTGTGATCGCCCGGCGCGACGCGCTATCGTTCACGACGCTGGATCCCCGCCGGCGCGCGGCGCTCCCGGCCGGTCCGGGGGCCCATTTCGAGGCCGGCCTCGACAAGAAGCGCCGCAAGGAGTGGGCGCGGCAGCGCCGGCGCCTTGAGGAGCGCGGCAGGCTCGAATCCGGGGCGCTCGTAAGCGCCGGCGCCGCCGACCCCTTCCTTGCGCTCGAATCCCTAGGCTGGAAGGGAAAGCGGGGCGGCGCGCTGGCCAAGGACGCCGCCCGCGCGGCGTTCACCCGCGAGATGCTGCAACGCTTCGCCGCGCGCGGGGCTCTCATCGCCGCAGCGCTGACGCTCGACGGCGCGCCGATCGCCATCGGGCTCGCGCTCCAGGCGGGCGAACGCGTCTTCTACTGGAAGACCGCTTATGACGAACGCCTCGCCGGCTATTCGCCCGGCGTCCTGCTGACGCTCGATCTCTCCCGGCGCCTGGAGCGCGCCCCCGGGGTGACGCTAGTCGATTCCTGCGCGGCGCCGAACCACCCGATGATCGATCGGCTGTGGCCGGCGCGCATCACAATCGCGGATTTTGCGGTGGCGGCCGATCCCGCTGGCGCGCGCCGCTTCAATTTCGCGATCATACTGATTCGGTTGCGCAAATGGACGCGCGAGCGCCTCAAACGGGCCGCAAATCGGCTGCTTAGACGCAAGGCGACGTGAGCGGCGCCCAGGAATCGCTCCATTGGTACGGAACCAGGCGCGGGGTGAGCGTATTATAACGTTCAGAATCGTCCCGTAACCGGCAATGTGGCTGGCGGCGGGCGAAAGGGTGGCGTAGCCGGCCTCGCTGGCGTAAACCTCCACTATGGGAAAGAATCGGGTAACCAGTTCGAATTATGGTAATCGAATTCTGAACGGGGCGGTGGGCTCAGAGATGATTGGTAAACTGTTTGCTATCGGGGCCGTGCTGCTCGGCGGCGCGCTTTTGAGCGGTTGCTCACCCATCCAAACGCAGATGGCGATGGGGTCGTACGACACCCATCTGACGCCGCGCGACAAGCAGATGATGGCGCTGGCGCCCAAGGAGGAGTGGACGATACCGATCGATCGTCGGCGCATCGCCGACCCGACCGGTGAACCGCCTGGCACGATCGTCGTCGACACCACCGCCAAGAATCTGTACTATGTGCTGCCCGGTAGGCAGGCGATTCAGTACAGGGTCGCCACCGGCGCGGAAGCGTACGGCTGGACCGGCCGGGCGACCGTGGGGCACATGGCGGAATGGCCGACATGGATGCCGACCGCCTCGATCATGCAGCGCTGGCCGGAGTTCCGGGTCTATCTCTCGCACGGCCCGCTCGCCGGCGCTTACGACAATCCGCTCGGCGCCCGCGCCCTCTATCTCTACCAGGGCAATCACGATACGCTGTACCGGATCCACGGCACCAACGAGCCGGAGGAGATCGGCGAGGCGGTGTCGTCGGGCTGCATCCGCATGCGCGATCTCGATGTGATCGACCTCTACAGCCGCGTCCACGTCGGCACGCAGGTCGTCGTCAAATAAGGCGCTGCGGCCGCTGAAAGCGGCTTAGACGCTGCGGCGATTTGCTCGCCTCGCCGCAGCGGTTAGATTGTCGCGCTCCCGGCGAAAGAACCCGCATCCGAGTTTTCGCCGCGGGCTTCAGGAGGACCGACGATGATTTCTCCCATTAAGCCGCTCGTCACCGCGACCGCCGTCAACACCGGCGGCCGCAATGGCCATTCCGAAACCACCGACAAGACGGTGGTCGTCGATCTCTCGGTGCCGAAGGAAATGGGCGGCCCGGGCAAGCCGGGAACTGCGACGCCGGAGCATCTCTTTGCGGCCGGCTACGCCGCCTGCTTCGGGGGCGCGGTCGACTACGTCGCTCACACCCACAAGAAGAGCGCCACCGGCGCAACCGTGACCTGCGCGGTCACCATCGGCCCGCGCGAAGCCGGCGGCTTCGGCCTCGCGGTGAAGCTCAGCATCGTCGACCCGTCGCTGCCGCAGGCGGAGCTCGAAGAGTTCGTCAAAGAGGCCCACGAGAAGATCTGCCCCTACTCGCACGCGACGCGCGGCAACGTCGACATTGCGTTCGAGGTCAAAGGCGGCTGACGGCGCGCCTCGCACGACTTGTTGACCGAGCGCGCGGGCAGGCCCCGCGCGCAACCCCCCAATATGCTTGCATTTCTTAGGCGAAGCCGTCAGATTCTCATGAAGCCGCGCCAAGCGGCCGGAGATCGGGAGGCGGGCCATGGACGACAGACCAAGCGCCGCGCTCGACTTGCCCGCCGAGGTGACGCTTCAAGATCGCTTCGATCTGACGAAGTCGCGCGTGCTGCTCAACGGCGCACAGGCCGTCGGGCGTCTGCTGCTCGCGCAAAAGGAGCGCGACCGGCGCGCCGGTCTCAACACCGGCGGCTTCATCTCCGGCTACCGCGGTTCGCCAGTCGGCGGGCTCGATCAACAGTTCGTGCGCCTCGGCAAGGAATTCGCCGCCAGCGACATCCATTTCGAGCCCGGCCTCAACGAGGAGCTGGCGGCGACCGCGATCTGGGGAACCCAACAGGCGGAGCTGCGTGGCGAAGGCCGTTTCGACGGCGTATTCGGCCTCTGGTACGGCAAGGGCCCCGGCGTCGACCGTAGCGGCGACGTGTTTCGTCACGCCAATCTCGCCGGCACATCGCGGCACGGCGGCGTGCTGGCGCTGATGGGCGACGACCCGACGGCGGAATCCTCCACCACCGCGCATCAATCCGAATTCGCCTTCGTCGACGCGATGATGCCGGTGCTGTCGCCCGCCGGCGTGCAGGAGGTGCTCGACTATGGCGCGCTCGGCTGGGCGCTCAGCCGTTACGCCGGCGTTTGGGTCGGATTGAAGTGCCTGAAGGACACCATCGAATCGACCGCTGTGGTGGACGCTTCGCTCGACCGCGTCACGCCCGTCGAGCCGCAGGATTTTCCGATGCCGCCGGGCGGCCTCAACATCCGCCGCGTCGACGCCATCCTCGCCCAGGAAGCGCGCCTGCACGAGGCGAAGCGCCCGGCGGTTCTCGCCTGGCTCGCCGCGAACCGGATCGACCGCATTGTCGCCTCTGGCGGCGCCGATGCGCGGATCGGCGTCGTCACATCAGGCAAATCCTATCTCGACGTCCGCCAGGCGCTGGGGATGCTCGGCCTCGACGAGGCGCGCTGCGAGGCGCTCGGCCTGAGGCTCTACAAGCTCGGCTGTTCTTGGCCGATTGAGCCGGTCGGTGTTCGCGAATTCGCCGCCGGTCTCTCGACGATCATCGTCGTCGAGGAAAAACGCTCGCTGATCGAGGCGCAGTTGCGCGAGGAGCTCTACGGCGCCGCCAATCAGCCGGTCGTGGTCGGCAAGCGCGACGAGAACGGCCAATGGCTGTTTCCCGCCAAGGGCGCGCTCGATCCGAGCGACATCGCAATCGCGATCGGCGAGCGATTGCTGAGGCTCCGCGACGACGCCGCCCTGGCCGCGGCGCTCGCCGAGGTGCGCCGCTCCAGGGGAGAACTCGCCGGGCTCGAAGAGGCGGCGGTTCGCACGCCCTATTTCTGTTCAGGATGCCCGCACAATCGCTCGACCGTCGTTCCCGAGGGCGCGCGCGCCTATGCCGGGATCGGCTGCCATTTCATGGCGCTCTACATGGACCGCTCGACCGAAGGTTTCACCCAGATGGGCGGCGAGGGCGCCAATTGGGTCGGCGAATCCTTCTTCTCGACGCGCGGCCACGTGTTCCAGAATCTCGGCGACGGCACCTACAATCATTCCGGCGCGCTCGCCTTGCGCTGGGCGATCGACGCCAAGGTCAACATCACCTACAAAATCCTCTTCAACGACGCGGTCGCGATGACGGGCGGCCAGCGCCACGAAGGCGGCCTCAACGTTCCCCAGATCGCCCGGCAGGTGACCGCGGACGGCGCCAAGCGCGTCGTGGTCGTGACCGACGACGTCGGCAAATACGCCAGGGAAAATTACTGGCCGGCGGGCGTCGCCGTCCGCCACCGCGACGACCTCCTCGCCATCGAAAAGGAGCTGAGCGAGATCGAAGGCGCGACGGTGCTGATCTACGACCAGACCTGCGCCGCCGAGAAGCGCCGCCGCCGCAAGCGCGGCCAATATCCCGACCCGGACAAGCGCGCCTTCATCAACGAGCGCGTCTGCGAGGGTTGCGGCGACTGCGGCGTCAAATCAAATTGCGTCTCGGTGCAGCCGCTGGAGACGGAGTTCGGCCGCAAGCGGCAGATCGACCAGTCGAGTTGCAACAAGGACTTTTCCTGCCTCGACGGCTTCTGCCCGTCCTTCGTCACCATCGAGGGCGCGCGGCCGAAGGCGGCGGCCGCCAAGACGACGGCGCCGCCGCCCTGCCCGGAGCCGGCGCGGCGCGAGATCGGCGAGCGTCCTTATTCGATCCTCGTCACCGGCGTCGGCGGCACGGGCGTCGTGACGGTCGGCGCGATCCTCGCCATGGCGGCGCACCTCGACGACAAGGGAAGCGCCGCGATCGACATGGCCGGCCTCGCGCAGAAGGGCGGCGCCGTGTTCAGTCACGTCAAGCTCGCGCGGCGCCCGGAGGACATCCACGCGATCCGCGTCGGCGCGGGCGAGGCCGATCTCATCCTGGGCGGCGACCTCGTCGTCACCGGCGCCAAACCCGCACTCGCCGCGATGCGCGGCGGCCAGACCGGCGTCGTCGTCAACAGCGCCGAACTCTTTCCCGGCGATTTCACGCGCAAGCCGGACTTTTCGCTTCCCGCCGAGCGCGTGAAGCAATCGATCCAGGCGCGTTGCGAGAGCAACGCGCGCTTCATTGACGCGAGCGCGGCGGCGTCCGCACTGTTCGGCGCGGCGATCGGCGCCAACATGTTCCTGCTCGGCTACGCCTATCAGGCCGGTTACGTGCCGCTGAGCGCCACTGCGTTGCGGCGCGCCATCACGCTGAACGGCGAGGCGATCGCAATGAACCTTGCCTCCTTCGACTGGGGCCGCGCAGCCTTCGCCGATCCCTCCTGCCTTGCGCCGTTCCTCGCGCCACAAGCGCCTGCAAAGGCCGAGGATCAAAGTCTCGAAGCCGTCCTTGCTCGGCGCGAAGCGTTCCTGACCGCCTATCAGGACGCGCGCTACGCGGCGCGTTATCGCCAAACCGTCGAGACGGTCCTGCGCGCCGAGCGCGAGCGGACGCCGGGGAGCGAGGCGCTCGCGCAGGCCGTCGCGCGCAATCTCTTCAAGTTGATGGCGATCAAAGACGAATACGAGGTCGCCCGGCTTTATTCGGACGGCGCCTTCGCCGAGTCGTTGCGGCGCGCGTTCGATGGCGATCTCAAAGTGACGTTCCATCTCGCCCCGCCGCTGCTCGCCCGCAAAGACCGCGTCACGGGGGAAGCGAAGAAAATGCGCTTCGGGCCGTGGATGATGAAGGGATTCCGCGCGCTCGCCGCACTGCGCGGCCTCCGCGGAACCCCGTTCGACATCTTCGGCTACGGCGCCGAGCGTCGCGCGGAGCGCGTCCTGCTTCAGGACTACGAGGCGCTGTGCGCGGAGCTTGCGGCGGGACTGACGGCGGAGAACCGCCAGACCGCCCTCGCCTTGGCGGCATTGCCGGACGCGGTTCGCGGCTTCGGCCATGTCAAAGCGCGCGCGATCGCGAAGGCCGACGACGAGCGGCGGCGCCTCATGGAGACCTGGCGCGCCCCGCCGCCACTGCGCCACGCTGCGGAATAGCGCGCGGCTTGACCTTCAGAACTTGTAATTGAGGCCGACGCGAACAAGGCCGCCGTCGTTTCCGCCGCTGGCGGTGACGGGATAGGGTACGCCAGCGTTTACCAAGGTCCTCGTGCGCGTGCCATTGTCGAGGCTCACAAAGAGGCCTTCGAGTTTTATTGTCCAATTGCTGATGAAGGCGAACTCGACGCCGCCGCCGACCGTATAGCCTGTTTGCGTGTTGTTGGTGAACGGACCGTTGTTCAATTCGCCATAGGCGAAACCGCCGGTTGCGTAGATGAGGGTCCGATCGATGGCGTAGCCCACGCGGCCGCGCACCGTCCCGAGATAGCCGGTGTTTCCGCTGTCGCTCGGGCCGAAAGAGGCGCCATATCGGCCCCAGTTGAAGCTCGATCCGCCGGAGACGCCCTGGATATCCGTCTCGACGCCGAACACGGTCTGGCCGGTTTGGATGTTGTAACCAGCTTGCCCGCCACCGACGAAGGCGGTGTTGCTGTCGGCGCGGAGCCGTTGTGGACCGCGCACGGGATCGTTGATCGTAACGTTGCCCGACTCCCAGAAGCCGACCCCAGCGTTCACGCCAAGATAGAAGCCGCTCCAATTGTAGACCGGTGGAGGCGCGGGAACTGGAGGCGACTTGGTCGTCGGCAAGTCGGCGGCGAAGGCCGATCCGGTCAGAGAGAGAATCGTCGCGGCAAGAAGCAATCCCTTGTTCATCGTAGCGCCCCAGCATGCAAGTGACGAAAAGGACTTCCGCAGTGCTTGTGGTTGCTTATCGCCAGTCGAGCAACCCCTATTCGCCAAGTCGATAAAAAACTGGAGACTATGTAACCTACGTGCAACAGGATAATACTGATTCAGACTGCGTTTTTGGACGCGCGCTATCCAATGATTTTTGACCGCCCTGCCCGATGACGGCGACGGGGGTGTCGCAAATAGGCGCGCGTTGCCGACCACCTTGCGGTCACTGCGCTTCGCGCCATTTCTCCGCGATATGGCCGAAAGCGTCGACCGCGCGGCTCGCCTCGCCCAACCGGTCATGATCCTGCATGCGTACGCAAGCGCCCCTTCGCAACATCTCTTAACATTGGCGGATGTGACAGATTGTCCCAGGCGGACTACCCTCGTTGTCGATTGGATGACGAGGGGATGAGGGGAAGCAACGACGACGACGTTAACCGCCCGTGCAAATGAATTGGCGCGACCGACTGGCGGCGCCATTTTCCAATAAGACGTCGTAAGTTCAACTTAACGTGCGCGCTGTTCGTGCTCGCAATAGACATTACGAGACACGGCGCGCGTCCGCGCGCTTGTTTCGAATCTCGATGTCCCACAAACTGAGATGTTGCTTACGTTTACTGGCAACATCGCGTGCGGCTAGCCCGTAGGGGGGAATTTTATTGGACTATCGACGATTCTGGCCTGCGGCGAAGCCGAAAAACAGCGAAGGTCCGAATCGGATCATATCGCTGCACTTCCCCAAGGCTGCCGGCACCTCGCTGAAAAACCAGCTACAGTCCCTGCTGGGTGACGACGTCCTCATGGATTATTCCCACGATCCCGTCACTCCAGCCGGAGCCGCGACTGCCGAATTTCCTAGGGGTAAGCGCGTCGTCCACGGTCATTTTCGCGCTAGCCGGTACGCCTCGTCTCAGGCGTACTGGGTTACGTTCTTACGCGAACCTGTCGACAATTTGATTTCCATTTATTTCTACTGGCGATCGCTCCGGAAGCCGGGGCACGAGCTTCACGCTCGATTCCTGCGCGACAAGCCGTCCATTCTGGAATTCTCGACCTATCCGACGATTCAGCGATTGATGTCGGAGACCTATTTTGGCGGATTCGACATGAACCGCTTCGATTTTATCGGGTTCCACGACACGAGAAGCCGGGATATGCGAACCCTCGCACACGCATTGGACCTCGAGCTTCAGGCCTCGATTCATGACAACAAGACCGCGGTCACCGATGAACGATGCCGTGTCCTGAACGATCGCGAGGTCATCGGAAAGCTGAAGCACAGACTTGCCGACGATATCGAGTTCTACAACGTCGCCAGGGCGCGACGCGTCGAAGCTTATGAGAACGCCGCTCTCCCGACCGCCGTCTGATCGTCGACCGCCCGGCGGTCACTGCGCTTCGCGCCAATTCTCCGCGATATAGCCGGAGGCGTCGACCGCGCGGTTCGCCTTGCCGGCGACGGCGCGGCGGCCGTCGCAGCGCCAATCGTAGATGGTGTCGTGGCCGGTCGCGACCATCGGGATGGAATCCGAACCCGGATGTTCGCGGCAATAGGCGTTCGCGCCGAGCAGCGAGCGATGCACGTTCGCCCGGCCGCAATCGAGATTCGCCCCGACCCAGCAGGCCATCAACTTGCCGCCGACGCAGCGCACCGTCGCGGCGTCGCGCGCCATCTCCACGCTGATGCCGAAGGCCTTGGCGACGTTCGGTTGCAGCGCCGCGGGAACAGCGGACGCGACTTGGTGCCGACCGTCGGCGCAATATGCAGCGCCGTCCCCGGCGAAAGCGGGCGGGGCGAAGACGGCGCAAGCGAGCGCGGCGAGGCCGAGGAGAATCGTAAATCCCGCACGCCGGCGCATCCCTGCCTCCCGCATCTCCGACCCCGGGAAACACTGATCCGCGGAGCCCAAAGCGTCAAGAATTGGTCGTCAGCACCCCTACTCCGCCGCCGCCCGCACGGCCGGATTGTTGGGATGCTTGGTCCAATCGCGCGGCGGCTGCGAATAAGGCTCGCCGGTGCGCGGATCGACGCCTTCCGTCTTGTGAACCAGCGAAATGCAGTTCTCGACCGGGCAGACGAGGACGCACAGATTGCAGCCGACGCACTCCGCCTCGTTGACGACGAATTTGCGCTCGCCATTGACGGTCGCGAAAATCGCCTGGTGCGATGTGTCCTCGCAGACGATATGGCAGCGCCCGCATTTGATGCAGAGATCCTGGTCGATCTCGGCCTTGGCGACATAGTTGAGGTTGAGGTACTGCCAGTCGGTGACGTTCGGGACGGCGCGGCCGCGGAAGTCCTCGATCCGCTCATAGCCCTTGGAGGCCATGTAGCCCTTCAGGCCCGTGGTCAGTTCGTCGATGATCTTGAAGCCGTAGGTCATCGCGGCGGTGCAGACCTGCACCGTGCCGGCGCCGAGCGCGATGAACTCCGCCGCGTCGCGCCACGTCGTCACGCCGCCGATCGCCGAGATCGGCAAGCCCCGGGTTTCCGGATCGCGCGCGATTTCCGAAACCATCGACAGCGCGATCGGCTTGACGGCGGGGCCGCACATGCCGCCGTGCGTTCCCTTGCCGTCGATCGGATGCGCCGGCGCCATCGCGTCGAGATCGACGCCCATGAT
Organism: Roseiarcus sp.; assembly: GCA_036488815.1. GTDB lineage: Bacteria > Pseudomonadota > Alphaproteobacteria > Rhizobiales > Beijerinckiaceae > Roseiarcus. Next base: position 6,566 of record DASXGX010000131.1, on the reverse strand, counting down.
GGAATTGATCGTATTGATGAGCGACACCGCGTCGGCGCCGCCGTTCTTGGCCGCGCGCGCGGGGCGGCGGATGTCGGTGATGTTCGGCGTCAGCTTGACGATGACCGGCATGCGCGTATGCGCCTTGCACCAGCGCGCGACCATCTCGATGTATTCGGGCACCTGACCGACAGCGGAGCCCATGCCGCGCTCGGACATGCCGTGCGGGCAGCCGAAATTCAGTTCGACGCCGTCGCACTCGGTCTCCTCGACGCGCTTGAGGATGTTGCGCCAGGAGTCCTCGTCGCAAGGCACCATCAGCGAGGTGACCACCGCGCGATCGGGCCAGGCGCGTTTGACCTCCTTGATCTCCTGAAGGTTGATCTCAAGGTCGCGGTCGGTGATGAGTTCGATGTTGTTGAAGGCGATCAAGCGCCGGTCCGAGCCGTACGTCGCGCCGTAGCGCGCGCCGGAGACGTTGACGATCGGCGGGCCGGCTTCGCCCAAGGTTTTCCAGACGACGCCGCCCCAGCCGGCGCGGAAGGCGCGCTCGACATTGGTCTTGCGGTCGGTCGGCGGCGCGGAGGCGAGCCAGAACGGATTGGGCGACTTGATTCCGAGGAAATTGGCGCTGAGATCGACCATGTCGTCCTCCCTCAAGCCTTGGTTTGAGTTTTCAGAACGGCGTCGATCGAGCGCGCCGCCTGCTTGCCGTCTTCGACCGCGCTGACGGTCAGGTCCAACCCGCCCGCGATGCAATCGCCGCCCGCCCAAACGCCGGGCAGGCTGGTGCGCCGCTCCGTGTCGACGACGATCCGCCCATCCCTAGCGAGCTTGATGTCGGCGAAGCCGTCCGGCGCGCTCTTCTGGCCGATCGCGGTGAACACGACGTCGGCCTCGAGGCGAAAGGGGCCGCCGTCGGCGACGAGCGCGCCGTTCTCTTCGCGCGTGCGCTCGAAGACGACGCCGCTCGCGGCGCCATCTTGGCCTTCGATCGCGACCGGCCGCACCCAGGGCTGGATGAGCACGCCACTGGTCTGCGCCAACTCCCGCTCGAATTCGCTCGCCTTCATCTGATCGAGGCCGCGCCGGTAAGCGATCGTCACCGCCTCGGCGCCGAGGCGTTTCGATTGCACGGCGACGTCGACCGCCGTCATCCCGCCGCCGATCACGACGACCCGCCGCCCGACCGCCAGCTTGGTCAGATCCTCCGCCTGTCGAAGCTCGGCGATATAGTCCACCGCGTCGATCACGTTGGAAAGCGCATCCTCGCCGGAAAGACCCAGCTTGTTCGTCGCGCCGAGGCCGACGCCGAGGAACACCGCGTCGTAGTCGCGACGCAGCTCCTCGAGGGAGACGTCGCGGCCGAACGCGACGCCGTGCTTCACCGAAATGCCGCCGATCGAGAGGATGAACTCCGTCTCCCGGGCAGCGAAGTCGTCGGGCGTCTTGTAGGCCGCAATGCCGTATTCGTTGAGGCCGCCGGACTTCTCGCGCCGCTCGAAGATCACGACGTCATGGCCGGCGACCGCCAGCGCATGGGCGCAGGCGAGGCCCGCGGGCCCCGCGCCGACGATCGCGACGCGCTTGCCGGTCGGCGCCGCGCGGGTGAAGGGCGTCCTGCCGGTCTCCATCTGAGCGTCGACGGCGTGGCGCTGCAGCAGGCCGATGCGCACCGGCTTGCCCTCCGCCGCCTCGCGCACGCAGGCCTCTTCACACAGCGTCTCGGTGGGGCATACGCGCGCGCACATGCCGCCCATGATGTTGGCGTCGAGGATCGTCTTCGCCGCGCCGAGCCGGTTGTCGGCGGCGATCTGGCGAATGAACAGCGGAATGTCGATCGAGGTCGGGCAGGCGTTCTGGCAGGGCGCGTCGTAGCAGAAATAGCAGCGATCCGCCTCGACCTTGGCCTCGTGCGCGTCGAGCGGGGGATGCAGGTCGGAGAAATTCGCCTCGAGCGTCGCGCGATCGAGGCGCGCCGCGGCGACGTCGGCGATTCCAGACGGTTCGGAGACGATTGCCATAGCGCTCTCCCTAGAGGCCGGACTGCTACGAAGGCAAAAATCCTGACCAAACGGTCAAGATGCTCGCGCGCCTTTTGCGCCGTGTCAAGAGCGCCTGATCCTCCGCGCCGTGCGCCGCGCGCGCGGTAGCTGTGGATGAGCCCAACGGCTCTCGAAGGGAAAAGGCCGACAACAGGCGTCAACCGGGAAGTCTTCGTCGTTTCTGTGTTGGCCAGACGGAAATCGAACGCAATTTGAGGTCAGCATCCACTACGCCTACGCTGGACGTCGGCAAGTCGAGGGAGGGAACGATGCGTATGATGTTGCGCCTTCGTATCGACGCGACCAAGGGAAGCGCCGCGCTGAAGTCCGGCGCGCTGCAGAAGGCGATGATGGGCTTCGCGGAAAGATTCAAACCGGAAGCGACCTACTTCACGGTCGACCGCGGAATGCGGTCGGGGTTCTACGTCTTCAACATGACGGACTCGAAGCAGATGCCGGACGCCGCCGAAGCGTTGTTCGATCTCGGCTGTGAAGTCGAGCTGACGCCGTGCATGACGCCGGACGACCTCCGGACGGGGCTGGCGGACGCCGGTCTGTAAACGAGCGCGCGTCCTTCACGTAGGCGCTCGCCCACAAGCGCGGCGAAGCAGTCCGAAGCGGCGAAAGAGCAAGTCGCCGCACGGAGTGTTTCGTCGCGACCCTGTGGACGCGCCGCCTTGCTGCATTGCCCTTGCCGACTGCGCCGTCTAAATCTCGATTGAGGCGTGCGCGGAGACCCGAATCGCGCCGACTGCGTCTTGCGGTTGGTGTTCCCGTCGGCGTGGGATAGGCAAATGCGGCGCCCAACAATTCATATCATCGGCGCGGGGTTCGCCGGCCTGTCGGCCGCCTGGCGACTTTCGCAAGCGCCGGGGCTCGAAATCGTCCTGCACGAGGGCGCCGCGCAGGCCGGCGGCCGGCGGCGCTCCATCTTCGACGAAGCCACCAGCTTGACTGTCGACGGCGGCGCCGAATTCGTTCTGACGAGCTGGCGCGCGGCGCTTGCCTTCATCGAGGCGATCGGCGCGCGCGGCCAGTGGCGCGAGGCAGGGTCAAGCGGAATCGCTTTCGTCGACATGGCGAGCGGCGAACGCTGGACCACGCGGCCCGGAGGCGCGTTGCCCCTGTGGATTTTCGACGCGCGTCGTCGGCCGCCGCGCACGCGCTGGCTCGACTTTTGGCCCGCCGCGCGCCTGCTGCGCGCGCGGCCCGGCGCGTTGCTGCGGGACTATGCGCCGAGCGTCGGGCCGGCCGGCGAACGCCTCTGGCGCCCGTTCGCACTCGCCGCGCTCAACACCGATCTCGACCGCGCCTCGGCGCGTCTCGCGGGAGCCGCGCTGCGCGAAACGCAATTCGGCGCGGGACGGCCGCTGGCGCCGATCCATGGCCTGACGCGCGACTTCGTCGAGCCCGCGCTCAAGGCGCTGCGCCGCCGCGGCGTCGCCATCCGCCTGGAGCGGCGCCTAGCGGCGCTCGGCTTGGGAAGCGACCGCCTGGCGGCGCTGGAATTCGAGCACGACCGCATCGATCTCGAGCCCGGCGACGCCGTCATCCTCGCGACGCCGCCGCGCGTCGCGGCCGCGCTGACGCCGGGCTTGAGCGCGCCGACCGAGTTCAATGACGCGATAACCGCCCATTTCGCGGTCTCGCCGCCCCCTAGCGCGCCGCCCGTGCTCGGCGTGGTGAACGGCGCCTTTCACTGGATGATCGCCGCCGAGAACCGCATCTCGGTCGCGGTCAAAAATGCGGCCTCGCTCATCGACGCGCCGCGCGAAAAGATCGCCGCCGATCTCTGGCGCGATATCGCAGCGCTGACTGGTCTGGCGGACGCGGCGCCAGCCTGGCGGGTGATCCGCCAGCGGCGCGCCACCTTCGCGGCGACGCCGGAGCAGGACGCCTTGCGGCCCTCGCTCGAGACGCGATGGCGCAATCTCTTCCTCGCCGGTTCTTACGTGCAGAACGGCGCGCCGGACTCGCTGGAGGGCTCGGTGCGCTCCGGCGCCGCAGCGGCGGACCGCGCCCGCGCGTGGCTCGAAGCGCGCTGACGCCGCCTCAATAATAAATCGCGCCGGGCACGCCGCCGCCAGCGGCGATTGCATCGCCGTTGATGGCCGCCGACTTGGGCGAAGCGAGAAAGGCGACGACGTCGCCGATCTCCTCCGCGGTAATCAAACGGCCAGTCAGATTGGCGCTCGCCATTCGCTTCTCGACCTCTTCGGCGCTGACGCCGAGCGCCTGGGCGCGTCGCTGGACGACGCCGGGCGTCTTCTCGGTCCGCGTCAGGCCGGGGTGGACGCAGACGGCGGAGATGCCCTTGGGCGCGAGTTCGTCGGCGAGGTTCTTGGTGAGCGCCGCGACGCTGATGTTGCGGATCGTGCCGATGATGCTGCCAGTCGAGCGCGCGGCGAGACCGCTGACGTTGATGATGCGGCCGCCGCCCTGGTCGGCCATGGGCTTGGCCACCTCGCGCGCGGTCCTGAGATAGCCGAGCACCTTGACGTTGACCTCGGACCACAGCGCCTCGGTGGTGATCTCTTCGAGCGTGGGCGGCTTCGACTGACCCGCCGCCTGAGCGGCGCAATTGACGAGAATGTCGACGCGACCGAATGCGGCGAGCACGCCCTCGACCATCGTCCTGACGGCGTGGTCGTCGCCGGTGTCGGCGATGAACGGCTTTGCGATGCGCCGCGTCGCGGCGGCGATGCCGGCGGCGGCGGTTTCCAGCGCGCTCTCGTCGCGCCCGACGAGCGCGACGTTTGCGCCTTCACGCGCCAGCGCGGCGGCGACCGCCTTGCCGATGCCACGGCTGGCGCCGGTGACGACGGCGACCTTGTCGGCGAGTTCGAGATCCATGACGGCTCCTAAGAATCCGGGAAAGCCGCGATCCTTTCGGCGCGCCGCCGTGATGTCAAATCACCGATGGGCCACCTTCCCCCTTTATGGGGGAACGAATGCTGTGCTTTCGCGTAGGGAAGGTGGCCGGCGAAGCCGGTCGAATGAGAAATCGCGTCGCAACGCGCGCGCTGCTCTCCGGCCGATGACCTCGTCGTCAAAATCAAACGCTTGGCGCCCCCGTTGAGAGGGCCGCTGTGGGGTGGAAAGAGGACATTCGCAAGGCGCTTGATATTGCCCTGCCAGAGGCGCCCAGTGGCCTTTCGCCCCTCCCGGCCAGAACTCGCATTATTTGATGGGTGGCGGGCTTGTCCAATGGTCCTGCGCCACTGCGTCGCTCCACGATGAGCCGAGTGGCTGCATCGCCAGCCACGTCTCACCCTCGACCCGGTAGGACTGCATCCCTGCGCGGCTGCGCGGCTCGCCGCTCTTTGGATCGGTCCACTTGAACGCAAAGCGAAACCACGCTCTGTCGCCTTGAAACGAGTGGTCATAGACAACGACGCGTATATTCGGCCGTTCCTCTCGAATTTCGGCGATTTCGGCCGCGTAAGCCTCCCGTGTGACGGTCCGGTCGCCTCCTTCGTCATGTCGGATGTAGTGTTCGCCGACGCAACCCGGCACCAAGTCAAATTGGCCTTCATGCCAAACCCGTTCCCAACGGTCGAAGAGATCGCTCATCATCTGCTGCTCTGACATCGAGGAATTCCTTTCGGTTTGCGGCTTTGTCGCGGAGGGCCAGTTGTCACCTGCACGAGCGGCAAGACTGCTCATTGCCAAAAGCGCAATGAGCATCAGGCGAGCGGTTGGCTTCATTCTTCCTCCGCGAGGTCCCTAGGCCGCGCACCGCTGCGCGCACCGCTGTTTTGTCGGAATTCTTGTCACGGGGGAGACCTCTACGATATTGCTCCTGACAGCGTTATGTCAGGAGACTGTCAAGAGCCGGATGCGCCGCGCTGACCGCCTTTTCGAGATCATTCAGATACTGCGCCGGAAGAAGACGACGCGAGCGACGGATCTCGCCATGCTCCTGGGGGTGTCCGAGCGCACGATCTATCGCGACATCGGCGATATGATCTCAAGGGGCGTCCCCATCGAGGGAGAGGCAGGCGTCGGCTACATCCTGCGACCGGGCTTTGATTTGCCGCCGCTCATGTTCAATGAGAACGAGATCGAAGCGCTGTTGCTGGGAGCGCGCATCGTCCAATCGTGGGCCGATCCCGAGTTGGCGGCTGCGGCGGCCGCCGCAATCGACAAGGTTGCGGCGGTGTCGCCGGACGCACTACGTCAGCAATTTGACTTGGTGAGGCTGTGGGCGCCCGCCGATCACGCCCGGCAAGTCATTGCAATTGATCAGGCGGCCCTGCGCCACGCCATACGCGACCGATGCAAGATACGGTTCGTCTATCAGGACTTGGACGGCAATGCGACCGAGCGTGTGGTCCGCCCCTTGATCATGGCGTTTTACGGCCCGGTCTGGCTGCTCGCCGCGTGGTGCGAAGTCCGCAACGGCTTTCGGGTGTTTCGGATCGATCGCATGTCCGCATTCGTCGTGCTGGATACGACATTCGAGGTGGCGCCGGGACAGACGGCACAGGATTTTCTGAAGCAGGACGCTGCGCGCAAGGCGGGTCTAGTCGTGCAAAAGTC
>DASXGX010000091.1:0-7518 GCA_036488815.1 Roseiarcus sp. | reverse complement strand
ATTTCGGCCGCGATGGGCGCGAGGAGGCCGAGCAACTCCTGCAGCGGCGCTCCGGCAGCGGCGACAAGCCGCGTATGCTCGGCGCGTTCAACGAGGAGACGCCGGATTGGCTCTCCTTCCACATGTTCACCTTCTTCACCGACCGCGACGGCAAGATGCAGCTCGAAAGCCTCGCCCAGTCCGGCTTCGATCCGCTCTCGCGCACCTGCCGCTTCATGCTGACCGAGGAGGCGCACCACATGTTCGTCGGCGAGACCGGCGTCGGCGATCACCTTGTTCCAGCGCAGCAGGCCCTTGGCGCAGTCCTCGACATAGTCGTTGCGCAGCCGCTCGTTCAGCGCCGACAGGGCCGGCATCGCCTTGCGCACGATGCGGCCGTCCTCGACCGTGTCCATCTCGAAGGCGTCGTTGGTCAGAACGTGGTCGTCGGTGAGGCGCGTCTCGAGGTACCGGCCCTTGACGCCCATCGTGTAGTAGTTGGCGGCGTTGGTCGACGCCTCCTGGCCGAACAGGTCGAGCGACACCGAGAAGTGGAAGTTGAGATACTTCTGGATGGTCGCGAGGTCGATCGCGCCGAACGCGCGCACGTCGTCGGTCTTGTGCTCCTTCATCAGGTCGCAGGTGCGCTGGACGATGCGCTGCACGCCCGACTCGCCCACGAACATGTGGTGCGCCTCCTCGATCAGCATGAAGCGGCAGGAGCGCGCTAGCGGATCGAAGCCCGATTCGGCCAGCGACGCGAGCTGGTACTTGCCGTCGCGGTCGGTGAAGTAGGTGAACATGAAGAAGGAGAGCCAGTCCGGCGTCTCCTCGTTGAAGGCGCCGAGCATGCGCGGCGCCTCGTCCGAACCGGAGCTGCGCCGCAACAAATCGTCGGCCTCCTCGCGTCCGTCGGCGCCGAAATATTTGTGCAGCAGATAGACCATCGCCCAGAGGTGGCGGCCCTCCTCGACATTGACCTGGAAGAGATTGCGCATGTCGTAGAGCGAGGGCGCGGTGTCGCCGAGGAAGCGCTGCTGTTCGACCGAAGCGGGCTCGGTGTCGCCCTGGATGACGATCAGGCGGCGCAGCATGGCGCGATATTCGCCTGGCACTTCCTGCCAGGCCGGCTCGCCGGCGTGCTCGCCGCACGGAATGCGGCGGTCTTCGGCCTGCGGCGCCAGCAGCACGCCCCAGCGATATTCGGGCATCTTCACATAGTCGAACTTCGCCCAGCCCTTCGGATCGACGCTGACGGCGGTGCGCAGGTAGACCATGCTCTCCTGGAATTTCTTGGGGATGAGGTCGTTCCACCAATTGATGTAGCCGGGATGCCACTTCTCGAGCGCTTTGAGCACGCGCCGGTCGGAGGAGAGGCCGACATTGTTCGGGATCAGCGTGTCGTAGCTGACGTTGAGAAGTTCGCTCATCGGTGAAGCTCCAAGCTCGTTTCCTTCTCCCGCTTGCGGGAGCGGACGGATGCTGTGCATTCGCCTTGGGATGAAAGGCGGCCCAGGGCCCTCACCCCGACCCTCTCCCGCGAGCGGGAGAGGGGGTTAGACGCGCCGCATGTCGTAATCGCCTCGCGTTCCGGTGCCGTAGCGCTGGAGCGCGCCGGTTTCGCCGACGGCGTTCGGGCGCTGGAAAACCCAGTTCTGCCAGGCGGTGAGTCGGCCGAAGATGCGCGTCTCCATCGTCTCGGGACCGGCAAACCGCAAGTTCGCCTCCATGGCCGTGAGAGCGTCGGGCGAGAAGCTCGCGCGCTCCTCCAGGAAGATGCGCACTTCGTCGTCCCAATCGACTTCGTCGAAGGCGAAGGTGACGAGGCCGAACGCATTCGCCTCGTCCGCTTCGAGCGGCCGTCCCGCCGCGGCCGCAGCCTCTTCGACCTTGGCGGGCTCGCCGAGAAAGCGCGTCGCGAGCCGCGTCAGACCATTCGACATCGGGTAGGGGCCGAAATTGGCGCTCGTCAGCATGATCGCTGCGGCGGCGCGATTGTCGCCCTCGAATTCGCCCTGCATCATATACGTGCGGTCGCAGGCGAACAGCAGCTCCGCGAGGAAGCCCGCAAAGCACGAGCCGTTCTCGACCAGCGCGACGAGCGAGCGCGAGGTGAGGTCGATGCGCTTCAGGATGCGCTTCCAATAGAGCTGGATCTCGCGCGCGAGCCAATCGTTCGCCGCATTGTCGGCGACGAGCCTTTCGTGCGCCACGACCTTCGACGGGTCGCCCTGCGACTTGAAGACGAGGACGCCGATCGTCGGCTCGTTGAGGCGCAGGTGCAGGATCGCATCGTCGAGTTCGCGCGCGAGCCGCAGCATCCAAGTCGCCGCCCCTTCGGCGTGCAATTCGGCCAGCGATGCGGGCGCGTCGCGATCGGGGCCGCTGAGCGTGACGGTCGCGATCCGCTTGTCACGGTCGATCTGCGCTTCGACCAGCGAATAGCGCACCGAGCCGTCCTCGCCGAAAGCGCGCTCCAGCGGCGTCAGCGCGACGCCTGCGCCGGGCTCGGCCGGATTCGCGCGCGCCGCGAATTCGCGCGCGCTGGCGGCGACCGCATCCTCGAATTTCGAATTGGCGACGACCTCGTCGACGAGGCGCCATTCCTCGGCGCGCCGTCCTCGAACGCCCTCCTCGGTCGAGCAGAAGACGTCGGCGAGATCGCGCCGCACCTTGCGCTTGTCGGTCACGCGCGTCAGGCCGCCGGTGCCCGGCAGCACCGCGAGCAGCGGCACTTCGGGCAGCGCCACGGAGCTCGAGCCGTCGTCGGTGAGGATGATGTGATCGCAGGCGAGCGCGATCTCGTAGCCGCCGCCGGCGCAGGCGCCCTTCACGGCGCAGAGGTAACGCTGGCCGGATTCCGCGCCCGCCGCTTCGAGGGCGTTGCGGGTCTCGTTGGTGAACTTGCAGAAGTTCACCTTATGCGCATGCGTCGCCCCGCCGAGCATGCGGATGTTGGCGCCGGCGCAGAAGACGCGATCCTTGCCCGAGCGCAGCACAATGGCGCCGACTTCCGGATGTTCGAAGCGCATGCGCTGCACGATGTCGGCGAGTTCGATGTCGACGCCGAGATCGTAGGAATTGAGCTTGAGCTGATAGCCCTCGAACAGCCCGCCGTTCTCGTCGACGTCCATGAAGACGGTCGCGACGGCGCCGTCGTAGGCGACCCGCCAATGGCGATAGCGCGACGGATCGGTCTGGAAGTCGATGCGCTTGGTCAAGGCGTCTCCCCGGCTGATATATGCACGATAATGCTTATAGCGAAAAATGCAAGAGGGGAGGGAGGAGTCGCAATGCATGCAATAGTAGACAGCAATATCAATGATGTTGTCACCGGGAGCGGCTTCGGGGTGATGAATTATAATGCTTAAACTCCGCTAAGGGGCTGTCACCCCCGCGAAAGCGGGGGTCCAGACAACCGCCGCAGGCCTTACCCCTTTGACTCCTGGATGCCCGCTTATCGCGGGCATGACAGGCGCGGCGCTGCTAGGGCTTCACGCAATCTCGATCTTGGCCTCTTCGATGCGTTGGAGCCTTGCGCAGAAATCGGCGACGGCGGCGAGCGTCGCGTCGGCGCGTTCGAGATGCGGCGCGTGTCCGCAGCCGTCGAGGATCTCGACGTCGACCGGCGCGTAGCTGCGCGTCTCGATCTCGCGAACCTGCGCCAGCGTGCCGTAGGGATCGGCGTCGCCCTGAAGGACCAGGGCCGGCACGCGCCAATAATCGACCGCGTCGGCGATGTTCCAGGACTTGAATCCGGGATCGAGCCAGGCGTCGTTCCAGCCGCGGAAGGCGACCTCGACGTTGCGATGATATTTGGCGAGGCGCGCGCGCAGATCGCCCGTCTCGTAGGCGACGCGCGCGGCGGCGATCGACTCGAGGCCGCTCTCTTCGGTGAAGACATGCGGCGCGATCAGGACGAGGCCGCGCACGCGGAAATCCTCGACCGACCCGGCGTAGATCGCCGCGATCGAGGCGCCGTCGCTATGGCCGAGCAGCACGCTCCGCTTGAGCCCGATCGCGTCGAACAGCGGCGGCAGCGTCTCGCGCGCTTCGCGCGTCATATAGTCGAGCGGGCGGGGCAGGGCCACAGGATCGGATGCGCCGTAGCCGGCGCGCGAAAAAGCGAAGACGCCGAGGCCTGTCTTCTTAGCAAGCTTTTGCGGAAAATCGCGCCACAGCGCGACGCAGCCGAGACCCTCGTGCAGCATCACGATCGTCGGCGCCGCGTCGGGGCCGGGGCCGAGCGTCAGCGTCTCCAGACGGACGCCGCCGATCGTCACGGCGCCGCTCGCGCCGTCGCTCCAGGCGAATGACGCCATTCCCTAGGGTTCCTTCAGTTTGAAGCGTTGGATCTTGCCGGTCGCCGTCTTCGGCAATTCGCGGATGAGCTCGATCCAGCGCGGATATTTCCATTTGCCGATGCGGTCCTTGACGTGCTCCTTCAAGGCGGCGCTCAGATCGGCGTCGTCTGCTGCGCCGGGCTTCAGCACGACGAACGCCTTCGGCTTCGTCAGCCCGTCGGCGTCGCGGGCGGGAACAACCGCCGCTTCGAGCACGCTCGGATGGGTGATGAGCGCCTGCTCGACCTCAAAGGGCGCGACCCAGATGCCGCTCACCTTGAACATGTCGTCGGTGCGGCCGCAATAGGCGTAGCGTCCGCCTGCGAGCTTGACGTATTTGTCGCCGGTGCGGGTCCAGTGACCTTGGAAGGTCGAACGGGTCTTGTCCCGCTGGTTCCAATAATCGGCGGCGGCCGAGCCGCCGCGCACCAGCAGTTCGCCGATCTCGCCCTCCGCGACGTCGGAGCCGCTTTCGTCGACGAGCCGTACCTCGTAGCCGGGCGTCGCGACGCCGGACGAGCCATAGACGACCTCGCCGGGGCGATTGGAGAGAAAGATGTGCAGCATCTCCGTCGAGCCGACGCCGTCGAGGATGTCGACGCCGGTCAAGTTACGCCAGCGCTCGCCGACCTCCTTGGGGAGCGCTTCGCCCGCCGAGATGCAGCGCCGCAAGGGCGCGGCGACGGCGCCTCGCTTCCCCTCGAGCTCGGCGACCATCGCCGCGTAAAGCGTCGGCACGCCGCAGAAGATCGTCGGCTTGAAGCGTTGGAGAATGTCGAACACCGCCTCCGGCGTCGGGCGCTTGGGGTAGAGCACCGCCGTCGCGCCGACCGAGAGCGGAAAGGTCATCGCATTGCCGAGCCCGTAGGCGAAGAAGAGTTTGGCGGCGGAAAAAACGACATCGCTTTGCTCGATTTGCAGCACCTCGGCGCCGTAGGTGTCGGCGGTGCATTTGAGGCTGCCGTGCACATGGCGCACGCCCTTCGGCTCGCCGGTCGAGCCCGAGGAATAGAGCCAGAAGGCGCATTCGTCGGGCGAGACGGCGATCGCCGGCCGGCTCTCGCACTGGGCGAGCTCCGCTTCGAACGAGAGCGCGCCGGCGGGCGGCTCGCCGCCGACGACGAATATCTTTTGCAAATGCGGGTGCTCGCGCAGGATCGGCGCGACGACGGGCAACAGCGCGTGCGAGACGAACATCGCGCAAGCCCGGCTGTCGTCGAACATCGTCTTGTAGACGTCGCTCGCCAGCAGCGTATTCAGCAACACGGGCACGACGCCCGCTTTCAGCGCGCCCCAGAAGACGACGGGAAATTCGATCTGATCGAACATGAGGACGATGACGCGGCTCTCGCGCCGGATGTCGTGGCGCTTCATCAGATGCGCGACGCGCCCGCTGTCGGCGGCGAGCTCGGCGTAGGTGAGCGAGCGGGCCGCCTCGCTGGCTTCGACATAGGCGGCCTTGTCGCGAAGGGGGCCGTCGGCATGGCGATCGACGAAATAGACGGCGGCGTTCCCGGCGGTCTCGATCATCCGTCCTCCCTTTCGCCTGCGCGTCCGGCGCTTTGCGCTGGCCCGCTCGCCGCGATGATTGGCGCGCGGTCGCCCGGCGTGTTCCTCTTTGTGCGTTATAATGCACTCCTGGCGGCGTTATGCAAGATAGTGCGAAAACGGTCGGCCGCGTCAGAGCCATTTGCAGATCGGTCGACGCGCGCCGTCATGGCCGAGTCCCGGCCACCCACGCGGCGCCGTCACGAAGACCCTATGACGCTAGAATCGTCGGCCCGGCGTGGGCGCCCGGCACAATGCGTTAGTGGCCTGACCAAACCGCTTGGCGACCGGCCGACCGGCACGGCAAGCTTTTGAAGTCATAGGGTGGGCCAGGATTCGATTCAGGGTATAATGAGCGGGAGCGATCAACGCATTCTTTCACGAGGAAATCATGGCCTCGGCAGACGTGGACCCATGGCCCGAGTTGCCCACTGCGGCCTGGAACGAGACGCGCGGCACGCTGCACCTGTGGACGCAGATCGTCGGCAAGATCCGTCTCGCGCAGACGCCCTGGCTCAACCATTCCTGGCACGTGGCGCTCTATGTGACGGCGCGCGGCCTGACGACTTCGCCTATTCCCTATCGCGACTACGCGTTTCAGATCGATTTCGACTTTATCGATCACGTGCTCTGGGTCCGGACAAGCAAGGGGAGTTTCCGCGGACTCCCGCTTGCGCCAATGTCTGTCGCGCAATTTTACGCCGACCTGTTCGCCGCTTTGGCGGAGGTCGGCCTCGACGTGCGGATCAGGACGACGCCGTGCGAGATCGCCGATCCCATTCCCTTCGATCAGGATGGCGCCCACGCCGCTTATGATCGCGACTACGCCTTCCGTTTCTGGCGCATCCTCCTCTCCGCGCACGAAGTCCTCGCGCATTTTCGAACCGCCTTTCTCGGCAAGGCGAGCCCCGTCCATTTCTTTTGGGGCAGCTTCGACCTGGCGGTGACGCGCTTTTCGGGGAGGCCGGCGCCGCGCCACCCGGGAGGCGTGCCCTACCTGCCGGACGCCGTCGCTCGGGAAGCTTATTCGCATGAGGTGTCGAGCGCGGGCTTCTGGCCCGGCGGCGGCGGCCCAATTAACGACGCGGCCTTCTATTCCTACGCCTATCCGGCTCCGCAGGGTTTTGCTGACGCCGTCGTGCGGCCCAGCGACGCCTTTTTCTCGCAGGATTTGGGCGAATTCATCCTTCCCTATGAAGCCGTGCGCACGGCGCGGAACCCAAGGCGTGCGCTGATGGAATTCCTACAGACGACTTACGACGCCGCAGCCGATCTGGGCCGATGGGATCGCGCCGGTTTGGAATGCCCGTTGGGCGAACCTGGACGCCCGCGGCCGCTTCCTTAGAGCGCTTTGCTTTTTGGTTCACGCGTCCAGCCTGTCACCCCCGCGCGAAAGCGGGGGGCCAGATATCCGCCGCAGGCCTTCGCCCTTGACCCCTGGTTGCCCGCTTTCGCGGGCATGACAGCGGGAGTCCGGAGAGACCGCTTCCACCAAAACGCACAAGGCTCTAGTGTCGTGATCGATAAATAAGTATGACTGTCCTGCGACGGGGGAGTTGCGGGATGGGCAGGACGGCGGTTGCGATTCACTTGAGCGAAGCGGAGCGTTCAGCGCTTCTGAGCCTGGCTCGGGCGCAGAAGACCGGAC
>DASXGX010000036.1:0-7092 GCA_036488815.1 Roseiarcus sp. | reverse complement strand
AAGGCGAGGCGGCCCTCGATCTCAATAACCAGTTCGCCATCCACCACAAATCTGTCTGCGGACAGACCGCGCAGCATATCCACGACTTCAGGGAAATAGCGGCCCAGCGGCTTGCCCGATTTCGAGCGCAACTCGACCTCTGCTCCCGCCCTGAACGCGAGACAGCGAAACCCGTCCCACTTTGGTTCATACTGCCAAATGCCGGCCCCGTCGGGGAGCTGGTCCTCCGATTTTGCTTCCATCGGTTCGGTCTGCAGTGGCAGCCCGAATGGACCTTCGGGTTTGCGTAGGGGACCTGCCATGAGGGGGGGCATCGACGATCCTATAGCAATTGCGCGGCGGTCTACCATGGCTATTTCAATGGTCGGCCAGGGGATCGAACCCGGGGCTCCAGCCTCAGGTGCAAAATTCGTCCCATTACCTGCCATGAATGTCGCCGTTAATTTGCGGTGGCTGTCCGCTTCGGTGGCGCCGACGGCGCTGCGTCTCTAGTTTCCCAAAGCGACAGCTTGCAAATTGGCGAGTTCGGGCTGCGCCTCCGCAACGCCTTGCGACGCAGCCCGCTCCAACCATTCCAGCGCTTCCCCGGGATTGCGCTGGCCTGCGGCGCCGAGGGCGAGATACCGGCCAAGCATGAGCTGCGCTTGAGCGTGACCACGTTCGGCCGCGGCCCGGAACCACTGCTGGGCGGTCGCGTGGTCCGCGACGAGGCCATGGCCGCCGCTGTGAAGCGCGCCAAGCGCGAACATTGCGCCGCTATGGTCATTCGCCGCCGCCTTCTCGAACCAATGACGTGCAGCCGCCGGCTCTTGCGGACCGCCGCGTCCGATGGCCATCATCTCGGCGAGTGCAACCTGCGCGTCCGCCAATCCGGCCTCGGCTGCGCGTCTGAACCAGTCCCGGGCGGCCTCCGGATCCGGCGACAAACCGCGCCCCTCGGCCAACATCCGACCATACATAAATTGCGCCTCGACCACGCCATTGGCCGCGCGCCGCAACCATCGCGCGGCCTGTTCGTCGTCCCGCTCGCACCCGATGCCCTTGGCGAGGCAGAGCCCGAGATTGAAGGCCGCGGTCAAATCGCCCGAAGCGGCGGCTTCGCGGAACCATTCGGCGACGCGCGCGGAATCGTCGGCGTCCCCTGCCCCCTCAAGCACCATATTGGCCAAGTCGACCCGCGAATGCGCATCGCCCGCCGCTGCTGCGAAACGCAGCCATCCGAACGCCGCCTCATCGTCCTGCGCGACGCCTGCGCCGACCAGGTAGAGCGATCCCAGCGCTCTTGCCGCCGCCGCGTGGCCCGCCTCCGCGGCTGTTTGAAACCAGCGCGCCGCCTCGCTGTGGTTGGGCGGCGACCGGCCGCTCCCGCTGTAGAAGCGCCCGAGGAAAAGCGCGGCGTCGCCATCTCCCGCGAGCGCGGCGCGGCGGAGCCAGGATTCCCCGCTGACAACGTCTTGTTGAACGGCGAGCCCTTCAATGAGCGCCATGCCCCAGCGGGTCTGCGCCGATCGATGCCCCTTTTCCGCGGCGCTCCGATATAGCTCCACGGCGGTCTTTGAATCCGGCCTCGATCCGACGCCCTGTTCGGTCATGACCGCCAGCAGGTAAATGGCGGTCGGAAGGCCGGCGCTGGCTGCGTTCAAAAGCTGCGCGGCGACCTCGCGCCGGGCCGGTTCGTCCGCGGCGCTTCGCGCCAGCGACAAGGCGTAGCCGAGATGTCCCTCCGCGCAGCCTGCGGCGGCCGACAGCTCGTAACATCGATGAGCCTGTTCCAGGTCGCGCATCGCGTTAGGGCCATAGGTCAGCACATAGCCTACCATGGCCCGTCCTTTTGCCGAGCCTTGAGCCGCGGCGCGGCGCGCCCATTCCAGGGCCGACGCGTAATCTGGGGCGCCGCGGGAGTCGGCCGCGAAGAGAGCGCCCGGTGCGCCGTCACTCGGATCGGCGACCGAAGGTTCGCGGATGCCATGCACATAAAGGGCGGCGAGTTGGGCCTGCGCGTCAACCCAACCATGCTCGGCGGCGCGCCCGAGCCAGCGCACGCCCTCGGCCTGACTTTGAGGCGCGCCCTCGCCGTTGAAATAGGCCATCGCAATGCGGTGCTCGGCCTCCGCGCGACCCGCTCGCGCGCCGCGCGCAAGCAGGGTGAAGGCCTCGTTGAAACGCCCCTGCTGGTTCAGGCGTGTCGCGCGCCGCAGGAGAGGGGTTGGCCGGACGAGCCATAACACGCGATCAAACACAGCCATGGGTTCGCCCCGCGGTTAAGGTTCGCGCATGGCTTCCTGGGCGACCGGCAACATCAACCCAAAGAGGTATTGCAAGACGGTTCGCTTGCCCACTTTGATGTCCGCCGTCACGGGCATTCCCGGTATGACGCGGAACCCCGATGGGACGCCGCGCAGAGCCACCTTATCGATCGCGATGCGCGCCCGGTAGAACGGCTCGGAGGCGTTCGGCGTCGTCGGCATGGCGCTGGTTGGGTTGCGCTGTTCCTCTTGCGCCGTGAAGCTGCTCGGACTGACGATCCGCACCGTTCCGACCGCCATTCCGTATTGCGAATAAGGGAACGTGTCGAATTTGATCGCCACCGAGTCGGCAAGATGCACATAACCGCTTTCTTGCCCGGAAATATTTGCCTCGACCTCTAGCTTCGCATCGCTCGGGACAAGGACGATGAACTGATCGCCGGATTGCAGCACCGACCCGACCGACACCTTGGCGACGGATTGTACGATTGCGTCGGTGCCGCTGCGCAGCTCGACAAGCTGTCGCCGCAGCTTCGCTTTGTCGAGTTGCTCCTGCGCGTCGTTCAACTTTTTGCTCGCCTCGGACAATTGCTGGGCTACGTCTGCGCGCCAGCCCCTCGAATAGGCGTCGCGCTCCGCCGCCAGCGCGGCCTGATTGAGTTTGGCTCCCTGCTCGGTGTCCACGGCGTTGGCGAGCGCGCGAGCCATCTCCGCGCGCGTGTCTCCCGCCAGCAGCGTGTTGAGGCGGCTGCCGTTCGCATGCGACTCGAGCGTCTTGCGCATCGTTTCGACATCCTGCGCAAAGCCGAGACGTTCGCGATAGGCGGCGGCATCGGACTGCGTGCGCGAAATTATGGAGGAAAGCTCGTCGATCCGATCCTTGTAGTTTTCGACCTTCGCTTCGAACTCCGCTCGCCTATGGTCGAAGATCGTTGCTTGCAGCGTCCAATTGGGGTCCGAGCCTTGAAAGGCGAATGGCGTACCGTCCGCTTCAGCGCGCAGGCGCGCCACCTCAGCCTTAAGGCTGGCGACTTGCATGCTGATCGCCGTGAGGTCGGCGTTGGCGAAAGTCGGGTCGAGCCGTGCGAGCAACTGACCTTGTCGCACCTCCTCGCCTTCGCGGACATCGATCGAGCGGACGATCGCCGTTTCCAGCGGCTGCACGCGAATGTTGCGGGCTTGCGACACGACGATGCCACGCGCCGTCACGACCTGGTCGATCGGGATCAGCGCCATGACCCCGATCAGTGCAAACACCATGCTGCTGACCACCCAGATGACGCCATGCGCCGAGCGCGGAATCGGCGCATTGACGATCGCGGTCGACGGCCATTGAAACTCGAGAATGGCCGGCAGCGTCGGGGCGTCCGATGGCGACCGCGAGCGACGCGCCCTCCGCTGATCGCTTGGTAAGGTCGCGCTCATGGCCGGGCCGCCCGGCCTGAGCATGACGCGGCGCCGGACACGCGGGCGCTATGGGTCAGGAACCAGTCTTGGAGCGAGGGGCGCATGGCGGCGACCTTGGTTAGGCGCGTGGAGATGACGGTTCTGCTGAAGCCAAAGCTGGCGATAGATCGGGCAGCGATCCAGCAAGACGGTGTGCGGGCCGATGTCCATGACCTTGCCCTGCTCCATCACCAGAATCTGGTCGCATTCGACAAGCGACGAGAGGCGATGTGAGACGATCACCATCGTCCGGCCGCTGGCTATCCCCGCCAAATTGGCGCTGACGACCGCCTCGCTGTCCGGATCGAGCGCGCTGGTCGCCTCGTCGAGAATCAAAATGCGGGGATCATGGATCAGCGCCCGCGCGATCGCGAGCCGCTGGCGCTGGCCGCCCGACAGATTCGGCGACCCCTCTTCGATGTAGGTCTCGTAGCCGTTCGGCATACGCTCGATAAATTCCTCGGCGCCCGCGAGGCGCGCGGCCTTGACGGCGTCGGAGAACGTCAGCCCGGGGCGCCCAGCGATGATGTTGTCCCGGATCGAGCCGCGGAACAGGAAGTTGTCCTGCAACACGACGCCTAAGCTCTGCCTGAGATGCCGAAGGTCGATCTCGCGCAATTCCGACCCGTCGAGCTTGATGAAGCCGCTATAGTCGCGATTGATGCCTTGAAGCAGGCGCGTGATTGTCGATTTGCCGGACCCGCTTCGCCCGACGACGCCAAGCGTCGTGCCGGCGGCAACCGCAAAGCTGATCCTGTCGAGCGCCGGCATCTTGGCGCCCGCGTAAGTGAAGCTCACGTTCTCGAATGCAATCTCGCCGGAGAAACGCGGGCGCAATCCGGACGCGCCCGCAATGGACTCGAGCGGGCGGTTCAGCACCGATCCCGCCTCGCCGATCGCGGCGCCGACCTCTTCGTAGTCCTCGACCAAGCGCGCCAGGCCGACCAGCGGCTGCGCCACCCTACCGCTGAGCATCATGAATGCGAACAGCCCGCCGACGAGATAACCCGAGGAATCGTTCATCGCCATATAAGCGCCGATCAGCATCGTGCCGAACACCATCAGGCGCTCGATGGGGGCGACCAGGGTCTGCGGCCAATTCGCCAACCGGGCGAAGGCGAGGCGCCATTTGCCGGCCTCGGCTATCTTTTCGTCCCAAAGGGCTTTGCGCTGAGGCTCGAGCGCGAGCGACTTGACCGTCTTGATGCCGACGATCGTCTCGCCGAGGGTCGCGGATTTCCAGGTTTCGGCGGCGGTGACGCTCGCGTACAGAATCCTGAGGGGCTTCAGATAGGCCACGATGATGAGGAGAATGACGGCGGCGCAAGCGAGGACGAGGCCCGCCAGGGTCGCGTTCAGATAAAAAAGGAACGGAAGCAGCACGCCGAGCGTGATCAAATCGAGGAAGGTCGTCAGCAATTTGCCGGTGAGGAATTCGCGAACGCGATGGACCTGAGCGATCTTATACATCGTCTCGCCCGCCGGATGACGCTCGAAGTAATCGAGCGGGAGGCGCAGCAGGCGGTTGAACAGATGCAAGTTGAGCTTCGCGTCGAGGCGTGCGCCGACCACCGAAATGATGAGCCTTCGTCCGTAGCCCAGCAGCGCTTCATAGGCGACGACGATCACCATCATCGCCGAAAGCAGCACCAGCGTCGACACGCTGTGGAACTGAAGCACCTTGTTGACCATGGTCATGACGATCAGAGGGGGAAACACGGTCAGAAGGCTGATCGTCAGCGAGGCGACGGCGACGTCGCGCAGCGCACGGTGCTCCTTGCGGACGATGTCTACGAGCCACCGCAAGTTAAAAAGTGCGTCCGTTGGAACAGTTCCGCGCGCGGCGCGGAGCAATACGGCTTCGCCGACCCACACTCGCGAAAGCCTCAGTTCGTCAACCTCGATCGACGGCGCTCCAGCCGGCGCCAACGGGTCCTTCAGGTCGATCGACATTTTCGCGGCGTTTGCGCCGGTCATCAGAGCGGCGCCGCCATCGGTGAACAAAAGAACGACCGGGCCGGCATCGACCAGCTTCAACAATTGGCGCCAATGAAGTCGCACCGCCTGCGACCACATCCCGGCGCTCTGCGCCCAAAGCGACAGGGCCGCCGCCGATGGGGTCGCCTCGCCAGGCGCCTGCGCATAGTCATGGGGATCGAGCTCGACGCCTTGATAACGGCCGGCCTTGATCATCGCCAGCAAACGAGGATGCGTGGCGGCTTCCTCCTCCGCGCCCGCGAGGTCCGTCCACTCCCCGCTTGGCGAAGGGGGGCCCCGACCGTCAGACTCGGCGATCTGCCCGGCAGCGTCCGCGTCGACCGCCCCGCGCGCGGGGCGTTCGCCTGACCCGATTGTAATTATTGCTTTCGGCAACGAGAGGATGATCTCGTTCGACGTCTCTGCATCGGGCTGCGGCTCGTCGTCCGGCTTCCGCTGGATCATGTCCGCCTCGACATTGTCGACGGCTGCCGGCGCCGACCGACGTTCCCGCTCGATCTCCGCCTCCGGAAGGGAGTCGCCAGCCCTGAGCTGCGCGATCAGTGTGCTTAGCGTGCGCTCATAGGCCTCGTACGCGACCACCGAAGACCGCAGCGGCGCTTCCTTGGGACCGCGCTGCGTGGACGTGCAGACATTTGACGGCGAGCCGTTCGCCTCAGGGGCATCCTCAGTCTTCACGATCGCTCCTCAAGCTGGCGTTTGTACGGCGAAGGCAGTAAGCTCTCGCGCCGCCAAGCTCTGGAATGGGAAGGACGGGGCCCGAAGACCCCGTCCCGCCCGAAGGCCTAGGCCGCCTTAGTGTCCCAGCTTATGCCCATGCGACGAAGTATCGTCGTTCCGGAACACATCACTGGAGCCGCGGCTTCCGTCTTGGCGCCCGACGCCGTAGCCGACGCCAGCAACAACAGGATCCGTGGTCGAAACGGACCCCGCCCCCTGATCGTGGCCCCGATTGAGCGCAGCGACGGGGTTGCTGAAGTTGGTCAGGTCGGTCGCGAGCTGCCCGCCGCTAGCGTGGCGATCGAGCCCAAGGTTGTTGTTGTCCCCTTGGTGGCCGCTGCTGCCATTCGCCTTTCCGGTCTCTCCCGTGGCGCCAGCGGCGATGAACCGCGGATCCGCGCTTTGACTGCCGATCCACGCCGTCCGCTGATCGCCGCCGGTGGCTCCGGTCATCGACTGTTGGTCATGGTCCTTATAGTGACCGTGCTCCTTGTGGTGACCGTGGTGACCGGTTGCGCCGGTTGGTCCGGTGGCGCCAGTCGCTCCTGTCGCTCCGGTTGCGCCGGTGTGGCCCGTCGCCCCGGTGGCTCCCGTCGCGCCAGTGTGGCCCGTCGCGCCGGTGGCTCCGGTTGCGCCGGTGTGGCCCGTCGCTCCGGTCGCTCCCGTCGCGCCGGTGTGGCCC
>DASXGX010000026.1:0-2213 GCA_036488815.1 Roseiarcus sp. | reverse complement strand
CGCCGGTGGCTTCACGGAAAGTCCTCCTTCTTCATGTTTATCCAAGTAAGGCGTCGAGCAGGGATGAGCGGGCATCCGACTTGCGCGCGACTGCCGCAGCGACGACAATCCAGTCGCGCGCTATTTCGTGGCTGCTCGCCTCTTCCGCGCGTTTCAGGGCTGTCGAATACGCTTTCGCGCCCGAGATCGAAAGAAGCGCGCCCGCTTCGAGCTCAATTTCAAGCCGCACTTTCCGTGATCGTTGCCCCTGCAACATGGCTGCCTCCAGAGTGGCTTGGTAAGCATTCGCGGTGACGCTCCTTGCTTTCACGCCGCAGTCCAAAGCTAACACCTCGCTTTGGGCCGGAGCCATTGTGCGTGGGTAGAATCGGCACCCAAGTGCGTAGGGTTGGCACGTACGTACGGACGACCGGGCTAGCCCGATCTATTCGTGACGCGGTGTGGTCGTCGGGTTCGGTTTGGGCGGGTTGAGAAGGAACGCGGTTCGTCGTCCGGTTATTTTCACCGCATCGAGACCGGCACTGTTGAACGCGTTGGAGGAAACGGCGGGACGAAAGGGGCCTTTGCGCCCGGTCGTTCAAGGTCCGCGCGGCATGAGGGCGGCGGGCAGAGAGGCGAAGAGATCGGCGTGCGGGCAGGCTGCGGCGAAGGCCAAGCGGACGCGGCTCGCCATTTCGACCACGCGAGCGGCGATCTTGAGCAGCTTGAGGCGCAAGGTTGCGAACTCGGCCTTGGCCAGGTCGCGCTCTCTCGGAATGGCGTCGCGGACGGCGAGCATGAGCCAGTACGCGGCGGTATGCAGAACGAGGCGAACCTGGTTGGCGAGCGCCGAACGGCACGACGTGCGATCGGAGGCAAGCTGAGCCTTGTGCAGCTTGATGAGATTTTCCGCCTGGCCGCGCGCACAATAGAGAGTTTCATAGAGCCATTCGGCCGAGCCGCGATCGAGGTTGGTGACAACGAAGCGGATATCGAGGCCGAGCCGCGTGGCCTCGATGCGGGCGACGGCGCGGCGCTCCCTGTGCCAGGAACCGGCCCTGTGGCGCGTCTCGGCGTAGCCGCGCACGACGTCTTTGTCGCCGACGGCGCGCTCGGTGCGAACGGCGTCGGCAGTCTCGTCGACTTTCTTGGACAGCGGCTTCGTGCCGGGAAGGCCGAACACGTAGTCAACGTCGTTCTCTTCGCACCAGGTCATCGCCTCAGGGCGGGCGTAATGCCCATCGCCCCGAAATAGGACCCGGGTCGAAGGCCAGTGCGAGCGGATGCGGCGCACGAGCCGGCGCAGATGGGCGCGAACTTCGACGCCCGACGGCGTCTTGCCGGGGCGTAAGATGACCGCGACGGGACGGCTCTTGTCGGTGTCATAGACATGGATCGGTAGAAAACAGCGCTGGTCGTAGTGGGCGTTGAACAGCGAAAGCTGCTGATGACCGTGCGCCACGTCGCAGGTGTCGTCGATGTCGAGCGTGACGCGAGACGGCGCCCTTGCGTAGGAGGCCATCCATTGGTCGACGAGCGCATAGGTCAGGCGGATCACGTCCTTCAGCCCCGGCCCGTTTTCGAGCCGCGACAGGGTCGGCTGGGAACACAGGTCGCGCCCGCTGTCGGGCAGCCGTCCGCAGGCGAGCTTGAACGCCGGATCGCAGCGCAACACGTCGAGGTCGTCGGCATCCTCGTAGCCGCAGCAGATCGCAAACGTCCGCGCCCGGATCATGTCGGCGATCGTATGGGCGATGCGCGAGCGATCGCGCCGATCGGGAATGCAGCGCGCCAGGCGCTCCGCCACCCCCAAGCGCCGCTCCGCCATCGACAGCAGCATCACCCCGCCGTCCGAAGAAAGCCGGCCGCCATCAAACGCGGCTGTGACTTTCTTGCCCTCGATGGCTGGAAACGAGAAGAGCGCGATCGTATCGTTGGTCATGGCGGCCGTGGCGGGCGCGAAAGCGCGCAAGGGATTCGTCTCAACAACCGAATCCTACGCGATTCCAGCTGCTTAAGCCATGGCCGCCAGCCTCAAAATCGCCCGTCATGCATAAGACGGGTTAGTCCCGGGGGTTGTAATTCGCCAGTGGCGTAACGAACGTCCCACCGCCCAAAGGCGCAGCCAACAATGTATGACAGAAGAGCCTCTCCTCGGACGCGCGAGGCGACGTATCGAGAAGGAAGTCGGCCTCTTCGGCTTCTTCATCATCGTTGCTCGTTTGTCCGCGTCG
>DASXGX010000146.1:0-6535 GCA_036488815.1 Roseiarcus sp. | reverse complement strand
CCTGCTCGAAGCCGCGCGCGTCTTAGCCGCCGACGGCTTCGAGGTGTTTCCCTATATGACCGAAGATCTCGTGCTCGCGGAAAAGCTGCTCGCCGCGGGCTGCAAGGTGTTGATGCCGTGGGGCGCGCCGATCGGCTCCGGTAAGGGGCTGAACAATGTCTTTGGGCTGCGGGCCCTGCGTGCGCATTTCCCAGGAGTGCCGCTGATCGTCGACGCTGGTCTCGGCTTGCCCTCGCATGCCGCAATGGCGATGGAGCTCGGTTACGACGCCGTGCTGCTCAACACGGCGATCGCCAAGGCGGGCGATCCCGCCGCCATGGCGCGCGCCTTTGCCCTCGGTGTCGAAGCCGGCCGCACCGCCTACCTCGCCGGCCCGATGGCCGCTCGCGACATGGCCGCGCCCTCGACGCCGGTCGTCGGCAAAGCGGCGCTGACATGAGGGGGGCAGAGCGTGCGCCGCTTCTCCCCTTGCGGGAGGAGGTGGCGGCCGAAGGCCGCCGCGGACGAATGCTCCGCATTCGCCTTGGGATGAGGGGTCGGCGCCGTCAGGCGCCTCATGGCACGCGCCTTGCCGCTCGACCCCTCACCCCTAACCCCTCTCCCGCAAGGGGAGAGCGGGAGGACCTCGTATGACCCTCGACCGCTTCTACCCCATCGTCGATTCCGCCGCCTGGGTGCGCCGGCTCGTTAGCGTCGGCGCGCGGCTGATCCAGCTTCGCGCCAAGGACAAGGACGAGGCGACCCTGCTTGCGGAGACGCGCGAGGCGCTCGATGTCTGCCGCGCAGCGGGCGCCCAGCTGATCGTCAACGATTATTGGCGGATTGCGATCGAGGCGGGCGCGGATTTCGTGCACCTGGGCCAGGGCGACCTCGACGACGCCGATATTTCCGCCATTCGTGCCCGCGGGATGAAGCTCGGCGTCTCCACGCACGACGGCGCCGAACTCGAGCGGGCGCTGGCGCTCGCGCCCGACTATGTCGCGCTCGGCCCGATCTACCCGACCATCCTCAAGGCGATGCCCTTCGCGCCGCAGGGTCTCGCCCGCATCGGCGAGTGGAAGCGGCGCATCGGCGCCATTCCGCTGGTGGCGATCGGCGGCCTTAGCGTCGATCGCGCCAAGCTGTGTCTTGAAGCGGGCGCGGACAGCGCCGCGGTCGTCACCGACATCACGCTCAACGCCGATCCGGAAGGCCGCGCGCGCGAATGGATCGCCGCGACAAGAGCGCCGTGAGCGGGCGCTCGCCGATCGCGCTGACGATCGCCGGCTCGGATTCGGGCGGCGGCGCGGGCATCCAGGCGGATTTGAAGACCTTCGCCGCGCTCGGCGTCTACGGCGCGAGCGCGATCACGGCGCTGACGGCGCAAAACACGCTCGGCGTCAGCGCGATCCACCTCGCGCCGTCCGAGATCGTGGCGGCGCAGATCGAGGCGGTTCTTGAAGATTTCGACGTCGCGGCGGTGAAGATTGGCATGCTGGGGAGCGCGGAGATCGCCGAAGCTGTGGCTGGGAGCCTGGGAACTCCCCCCTCTCCCCTTGCGGGAGAGGGGCCGGGGGTGAGGGGTCGGCGCGCCAGCGCCGTCGGTCAACGCGCCTTGCGGCGCGACCCCTCATCCGGCGCTGCGCGCCACCTTCTCAAGGCGAATGCGGAGCATTCGTCCGCCCCGCAAGGGGGGACGGGGAGGGCGCCGTTCGTTGTCTACGATCCCGTCTTGGCCGCCTCGTCAGGCGATGCGCTCGCCGGCGCGGGGTTTCTCGAAGCGATCAAGGCGCGGCTGCTGCCGCTCATCGACTGCCTGACGCCCAATCTCTCAGAAGCCGCCGCGCTGCTCGGCGCTCCGCTGGCGACTAGCGAAGCCGAGATGGCAAGGCAAGGCGAGGCGCTGCTGAAGCTCGGTCCGCGCGCGGTGCTGATGAAGGGCGGCCATCTCGAAGGCGCCGAAGCGGTCGATCTGCTCGTGACGCCCGTTTCTGTACGCCGTTTCGCAGCGCCGCGCCTTGTTTCGCGCAATCTGCACGGCACCGGCTGCACGCTCTCAAGCGCTATCGCGGCGCATGTCGTGCTCGGCGCGCCGCTGGGAGATGCGGTCGCAGAAGCAAAGGACTTCGTGCGGCGGGCAATCGAGTATGGGCGCGACGTCACGCTCGGCGCTGGCGCTGGCCCCTTGCTGCAAACGCCAATCCGCTGATCGGGCGCTTCAAGCCACCGTCCAGTCCTCGACTTTGAGGCCAGCGATCGCGCGGAACCCCTTGTCGCGAGACGCAAGGACAGCGTCGCACTCGAGCGCGTGGGCGGCGATCATCAGATCGAGCGATCCCAGCGGCCGTCCCCGCCGCTCCAGATCTGCACGCATCGCGCCGTATCGACGGGCGACGTCGCTGGTCCAAGGCAAGGCCTCGATCACCAACAGCAGCTCCCGCACTGTCGTTTGGAGCTTCTTCGCATCGGGCCGCTTCGCGAGGCCATAATGGAGTTCGCCCTCGGTCACCACCGAAAGGCAAAGCCTTTTCGGGTCCGTCGCCGATATGCGCCTCGCCACGTTCGGCTGACCCTTGAGAAGATCGCTGATCGTGTTCGTGTCGAGCATGAACTGCGTCACTTCTGCGATCCTTCGAAGGGGTCGCGGTCAGCTACATCCTGTCGCCGCTCCGCCGGGCTGAGGAAATCGCTCGGCGCGCCGGCTTCGGCAAGCGCTTCGAAAAAGCGATCGAAAGTGCGAGGTCGGGCCGATAGGATAACGTCGCCTGTCGCCTCGTCGCGGCGGATGAACACCTCCTTGGCGTCAAAACGGAAGGCCGCGGGAAGACGCACCGCCTGGCTGCGTCCGTTCTTGAACAGCTTGGCTACCTGGACCACCGATCGCTCCATCGAGATGCGACGGTATATACCATGATATATTACAATGTTGCAACGCAGACGCAATGGCGCGCAATTGCCCGTGGAAACTCCTGATCTCGCTGATGCGCGGCCCGCCGCGCTTTGCTAGCCTCGCCCGATGAACAAGCCTTTCGACTCAGCAGCGCCGGAGACGGGGCCGGCGAGCGTGGCGCCGCGCGCGGGCGCGACGCCGATGATGGCGCAATATCTCGACATCAAGGCCGCCCATCCCGATTGCCTGCTGTTCTACCGGATGGGCGATTTTTACGAATTGTTCTTCACCGACGCGGAGATCGCCAGCCGCGCGCTGGGCATCGTGCTCACCAAGCGCGGCAAGCACGAGGGTGAGGACATCCGCATGTGCGGCGTGCCGATCGAGCGCGCCGAGGACTATCTCCATCGCCTGATCGCGCTTGGCCATCGCGTCGCCGTTTGCGAGCAACTCGAAGACCCCGCCGAGGCTAAGAAGCGGGGCGGCAAATCGGTCGTCAAACGCGACGTGGTGCGGGTCGTCACGCCCGGAACGATCACCGAGGACCGGCTGCTCGACCCAGGCCGCGCCAATCTCCTCCTCGCCATCCAGCGCGCTCGCACCAGCGAAGGCCGCGCCGCCTACGGCCTCGCCGCGCTCGATCTCTCCACTGGCGCCTTCACGCTCGGCGAGACCGACGAAGCCGGGCTCGGGCCGGAGATCGCGCGTCTCGAACCCAGCGAGATCGTCGCGCCGCAAGCCCTTTTCGACGACGCTGGCGTGGCGCGGCTCATCGCCGACACGCGCATCGCCTCGACGCCGATGGGCCGGGAGAGCGGCGAGGCCTCCGCCGAGGAGACGGTGCGCGAATTCTACGGCGTCGAGACGCTGGACGGCTTCGGCCAGTTCACCCGCGCTGAGCTCGCCGCCGCCGCCCTCGCGCTGCGTTACATCAAGCGCACGCAGATCGAGGCGACACCCCGGCTTGCGCCGCCTGTCCGGCGTGCGCGCGGCTCGGGCCTCGAGATCGACGCGGCGACGCGCGCCAATCTCGAACTCACCCGCACGCTGTCGGGCGAGCGCGCCGGTTCGCTGTTTGCGACCATCGACCTCACCGTGACGCCGGCCGGCGCGCGCCTGCTCGGCGAACGGCTCGCGAGTCCGCTCACCGACCCGCAGGAGATCAACGCGCGGCTCGGCGCGCTCGCGTTTCTCGCCGAGGCGCCCGCTCTGCGCGCCGCCCTGCGCAAGGCGCTCGCCGGCGCGCCCGACTTCCTGCGCGCCCTGTCGCGCCTCAGCCTCGATCGCGGCGGGCCGCGCGACCTCGCGGCGCTACGTGACGGCCTCGCGGCGAGCGCGGACATCGCGCGGCTGCTCGCTGGGGCCGAGGCGCCGCCGCCGGCGCTCGCGGCTTGCCTTGTGCGGCTCGATGAAAACGACGGCGCTTTGACCCAGGCGCTGGCCGACGCCCTCGCCGACGAACTGCCGCTTAACAAGCGCGACGGCGGCTTCGTCAGGGCGGGGGCCTTGCCAGCGCTGGACGAGGCGCGCGCGCTGCGCGACGAGAGCCGGCGCGTCATCGCCGAGACGCAGGGGCGCTACGCCGATGAGACGGGCATCCGCGCCCTCAAGATCAAGCACAACAACGTCCTCGGCTATTACATCGAGACGCCGCAGGCTCAAGGCGAAGCGCTGCTCAAGGCCCCGCACAGCGCGACCTTCATCCAT
This sequence comes from Roseiarcus sp., assembly GCA_036488815.1. Classification (GTDB taxonomy): domain Bacteria; phylum Pseudomonadota; class Alphaproteobacteria; order Rhizobiales; family Beijerinckiaceae; genus Roseiarcus. The sequence continues at coordinate 1,959 of DASXGX010000146.1, read as the reverse complement.
CGCCAGACGATGGCGGGGGCGATGCGCTTCACCACCAATGCGCTGATCGATCTCGAAGCGCGCATCTCCTCCGCCGCCGACCGCGCGCTCGCGCTCGAGTTCGAGACATTCGAGCGGCTGCGCCAGGCTTGCCTCGCGACAAGCGAGACGGCGCGGAGCGTCGGCGCGGCGCTCGCCGAGATCGACGTCGCCGCGGCGCTCGCCGAACTCGCCGTGCTGCGCGACTGGGTGCGCCCGCACGTCGACGATTCGCTCGCCTTCGCGATCGAGGCTGGGCGCCATCCCGTCGTCGAAGCGGCGCTCGCCAAACGCGGCGAGCCGTTCGTCGCCAACGCCTGCGATCTCTCCGGCGAAGCCGGCGAGGGGGGACGCCTCGCGCTCGTCACCGGCCCGAACATGGCGGGTAAATCGACCTTCCTGCGCCAGAACGCGCTGATCGCCGCGCTCGCGCAGATGGGCGCCTTCGTGCCGGCCAAGCGCGCCCATGTCGGCGTGGTCGACCGGCTGTTCTCGCGCGTCGGCGCCGCCGACGATCTCGCGCGCGGGCGCTCGACTTTCATGGTCGAAATGGTCGAGACGGCGGCGATCCTCAATCAGGCGACGGCGCGCTCGCTGGTCATCCTCGACGAGATCGGGCGCGGCACGGCGACCTTCGACGGCCTGTCGATCGCCTTCGCCTGCGTCGAGCATCTCAACGCGGTCAACCGCTCGCGCACGCTGTTCGCCACGCATTTCCATGAGCTGACGCAGCTCGCACAGACCCTGCCGCGCCTTTTCAATCTCACGATGCGGGTCAGCGAATGGAAGGGCGGCCTCGTCTTCCTGCACGAGGTGATTTCCGGCGCGGCGGATCGTTCCTACGGCATCCAGGTCGCCAAGCTCGCGGGGCTGCCCGGCGCGGTCATCAAGCGGGCGCGCACGGTGCTGGCCGAGCTCGAGGCCACCAAGCACGCCGGCGCCGCGCTTTCGAGCTTGGATTCGCTGCCTCTGTTCTCCTACGAGCCGCCGGCTTCGGCGCCGCCGGCGACCGATCCGGTGCGCGAGGCGCTCGAGACGATCGATCCCGACGAAATGTCGCCGCGTGAGGCGCAAGCGGCGCTGTATGAGCTGAAGCGCCTTTCGTTGAGGGACGCGTCATGATTGCGCACAAGATCCTGCTCGCCGCCGCCGTCGCCGCCTATCTCTATGTGATCTCGCCGGGGCCGGCGTTCCTGGCGCTGTTCACGCTGTCCGCCGCCAAGGGGCGCCGAGCGGGCGCGTGGTTCATTTGCGGCCATCTCGTGGGCGACGTCACCTTGGGCGGCTTGGCGGTGGCGGCGATCCTCCGCGCCAGCCGCCTCGGTGCGACGCTGTTCGAGCTGCTCGGCGCGGCCTGCGGCCTCTATCTCATCTATCTCGGGGCGCGGGCCGTCGCGACCCGCAAGGACGCGCCGCCGCGCGCGATTGGGGCAAGCCGCCCGCTGGCGACTGGCCTCGCCTTCGGCCTCACCAATCCCAAGGCCTATCCGGTGGCGCTGGCGATGTTCTCGGCGATCGTCGCGCCTTATGTCGGCGACCTCAGCCTCAACGACACGCCGCAATTGCTGGCGGCCGCCATGGTCGGCTTCCTCGCCGCCGACGCGACTCTCATCTTCGCCGCCGGGCTGCCGGCGGTCCGGCGCTTCTTCCTTGCGCACGGCGTCATTGTGACGCGCGTCGTCGGCGCGATCTTCATCGCCTTCGGCGCCAAGTCGCTCTACGACGCGGCCGGAGGCGCGCTGCGACGGACGGCGTGATCGAACGCCCGAGTCTTGCCGCTTGGCGCCACCGGGCCTAGCTTCTAGTGTCGTGATCGATAAATAAGTATGACTGTCCTGCGACGGGGGAGTTGCGGGATGGGCAGGACGGCGGTTGCGATTCACTTGAGCGAAGCGGAGCGTTCAGCGCTTCTGAGCCTGGCTCGGGCGCAGAAGACCGGAC
>DASXGX010000121.1:0-61684 GCA_036488815.1 Roseiarcus sp. | reverse complement strand
CCCTTAGTTTTCACGCAAGCGCACGCCGACGTCTTTCTGGGCGCCCTCGGCGAAGTGCTTGCCGAGATATGAGCGATAGCCGCAATACGAGGTGAACGAGATGGCAGAGGAAATACGCACTCAGGTGCCAGGAAATGTTTGGAAAGTGTTGGTCAAGGTGGGCGACCAGGTGTCGGCGGGCACAGAGGTCTTCATCATGGAGTTGATGAAGACGGAGGTGCCTCACGCGGCCGAAACCAGCGGTACGGTGAAGGCCGTGAACATCGCCGAGGGTCAGGAAGGATTGGACGCCGATATGGTGGCCGTGGTGATCGAGTGACGACGGCTGATATTGTAAAATGACATTGCAAATCGGTGAGGCGTCCGATGGCGCGGCTACTTCGCCGCCGCCCCGGTGGGCTTCGGAACAGCGCTCAATTTTGCGACGCCTTGACCGCGATCGCCGTTGCGGCAGTGCGGTTCTCTACGCCGAGTTTGGCGTAGATTTGCTCGAGATGTTTGTCGACGGTGCGCGGGCTCAAGCCGAGAATTTGGGCGATGTCGCGGTTGGCCTTGCCGACGCTGAGCCAGGAGAGCACTTCGCTCTCGCGGCTGGTCAAGCCGAGTTCGCGGCTGAACTGGGCTCGGCTGTCGGAGTCGCGGTCCTGGGCCAGCCGCAGCAAGATCTCGTCCGGCCCGAGCTTGACGATAAATTGCAGACGGAGCTGACCATCGCCCAGGCTCGCCGCGGGGGGCGGGATTCGGGTCGGATCGGCCGCGATCTGGCACTGCCCCAACCATTCCCGCCATGCCGCCGGCGCCGCTAATTCCTCTGCGCCGATGGCCGAGAAATGCTCGGCGAGCAGCGTCTGCGCTCGCGGCGTCGCCCAGAGGATCGCGCCGCCTGGATTGACGACGAACAGATAGCGGCCAGAGACGTCGAGCGCGGCGCGCGCGCTTTTGGTGAGGCGGGCGTTGGCGAGATGCACCCGGATGCGCGCCAGCATTTCCTCGATGACGACGGGCTTGGTGACGTAATCGACGCCGCCCGCCTGGAGGCCGCGCACAATGTCTTCGGTCTCCGCGAGGCCGGTCATGAAAATGATTGGCGTGTCGGCGAGCTTCGCATCGCGTTTGAGGCGCCGGCAGGTCTCAAAGCCGTCGATGCCCGGCATGACGGCGTCGAGAAGGACGATGTCCGGCGCCACCTGCTCGGCGATGCGGATCGCCGCCGCCCCGTCGAGAGCGACGAGAACGGTCATGTCGGCCGCGTCCAGTGCGTCGGTGAGAACCCGCAACGTATCAGGGGAATCGTCGACCACGAGAACGATCTGAGGACGCTTAACGCTAGCGATCATGGCTCTGCATTACCTCCAGCGCCGACATGAAGGCAGTCAAATCGAAGCGATCGACGAGCGAGCGCATCCGTGTAGCGAAAGGCGCATGCTCGGGATGGAAGCGCTGCAGTTCGTCGAGTTTCCCTTGTATCGCCCGCACATGCCCGAGACGTCCGAGGGCGATCAATCCCTCGACGGTGGCGGCGGGGGGCGGCGCCTCTGAATTCGGATCCCAGACGGGCGCGGCGGGTTTCGCTGCTACGTACTGCCATTCGATCTTCAGCAATTGGCCGATCTGCTCGAGCAGGCGGGCGATGTCGATTGGTTTCATGAGATAGTCGTCATGGAACTGCTGGGCGAGGGGCGAGGCGTGCGCTTCGAGCGCGCTGGCCGAGACCATCAGGATCTTCGCTTGGTCGTGCCCGCGTTCGCGAAGCGTTCGTGCGAGTGTCCACCCGTCGAGGTCGGCCATCGAGACGTCGAGAATGAACAGGTCCGGCGCACAATGCTGCGCAAGTTCGAGGCACCCGGCGCCGTCCGGCGCGCTCAGCAGGATGAAGCCGAGGGGCGCGAGCGCCTCGCGCACGAGGTCGCGATGCGTCGGGTCGTCGTCGGTCACCAGGATGGTCTTGCGCGGACCGTGGTAGCCGAATATGGGCGCTTCGAGCGGGGTGACGCGGCTGGGCCGCGTGACTTCGGAAAGCAGCAGCGTGACGCGAAACGCGCTTCCCTGGCCGACCGTGCTGGAGACAGTGATGTTGCCGCCCATGACGCCGGCGAGCAATTTGCTGATCGTCAGGCCCAGGCCGGTGCCGGTGTGGGGCTGCGCAGCCCCCAGGGCGCCGCGTTCGAAAGGCGCGAAAATGCGTTCGAGGTCGCTCTCCTGAATGCCCGGGCCAGTGTCGGCGATCTCGAATTCCGCGACGGGGCTACGATAGCGAATGATGAAGGTGACGCCGCCGGACTGGGTGAACTTGATCGCGTTGGCGAGGAGATTGATGAGAACCTGGTGAAGGCGCTTCTCGTCGGCGTAGACGGTCGTTGGCAGATGGCGGGGACGCTCGAAGCGGAAATCGATGTTTTTGGCGTGCGCCTGCAGGCGGAACATGCCGACGAGTTGATCGAGAAAATCGGCAAGACGAACCTCGTCGCGCGACAGGTGAATGCGGCCCGCCTCGATCTTGGAGATGTCGAGAATGCCGTCGATCAGCCCGGACAAATGATTGGCGCTGCGCCGGATGACGCCGATCTGCTCGCGCGCCTTGCTTTGCAGGCTTTGGTCCTGTCCCAGCAATTGGGCGTAACCGCTGATGGCGTTGAGCGGCGAGCGTAACTCATGGCTTAGGCCGACGACGTAGCGGCTCTTGGCGAGATTGGCCGCCTCCGCGACTTCCTTCGCCCGCTGCAAGGCCGCGTCGGTTCGCTGATGCGCGTCGATTTCCTGCATCAGCAATGCAGTCTGGCGCTGGGTCTCCGCTTCCGCGGCGCGCCGGCTCTGCTGCGCAAGCACGTAGAGCCACGCGACGACGCTGATGATGATCGACAGCGCGAAGAACACCCTGAGGAGGACAGCCTCGAGTTGCCCGTTCTCAGCTGGCCCGCCGGTTGCGCTCTGCAGATCGATCACGATCAGGGTCAACCCGAGCAGACCGGTTGCGATCAAGAACGCGCCGATGTACCGCGCGAGTTGACCGTCAAGCCGCGCCGAGAGCGGGGCCGGGACGATTTGTTTCACGGACGAGAGTTGGGCGCTCAAACGCCCATGCGGCTTGCACATGTCATGGCAGCGCGCATCGAGCGAGCAGCACAGCGAGCAGATCGGCCCGGCGTAGGCCGGACACTGCGCCATGTCTTCGGGTTCGAACGGATGCTGGCAGATGCAGCATTCCACGACGCTCTGCGATTGCCAATCCACACGCGACTCGCGCGCGATGTAATAGCGGCCCTTGGTGACGTAGGCGATCGCCGGCGCGCTGGCGAAGGCGACCACAAGCGCGACGAACGGCGAGAGGGCCTTCAACAATTCGCCGAAAAGACCATAGAACGCGAGGCTCGAGACGAGCGTCGCGGCGGCCATCGCGCCGACGCCGACCGGATTGACGTCGAACAGATGCGCGCGTTTGAACTCCATGGCCTGAGGGCGCAGGCCCAAGGGCTTGTTGACCACGAGGTCGGAGACGAGCGCGCCAACCCAGGCGACCGCGACATTGGAGTAGAGGGCCAGCGTCTGCTCCAGAGTCTTGTAAACGCCGATCTCCATGAGCAACAGCGCTACCGTGACGTTGAACACCAGCCAGACGACGCGGCCCGGATGGCTGTGGGTGAGGCGCGAGAAGAAATTCGACCAGGCGATCGATCCGGCATAGGCGTTGGTGACGTTGATCTTGACCTGCGACAGCACGACGAAGGCCCCGGTGAGCGCCACAGCGAGCCTGGGATCTGCGAACGCGTAGCGGAACGCCGCGAGATACATGTGGGACGGCTCGGCGGCGTCCGCCGCGCTGAGGCCCTGCCGGACCGCAAAGAAAGCGAGAAACGAGCCTGCCAACAGCTTCAGCGCGCCGATGGCGATCCAGCCGGGGCCGCCGCTCAGCAAGGCGATCCACCAGGAGCGCGTCGAAATGCCGCGGTCGTGCGGCAGAAATCGCAGGAAGTCGACCTGTTCGCCGATCTGCGCCACCAGCGCAAAGACGACGGAGGCGGCGCTGCCGAACAACACCAGGCTGAACCCGCCGGAGGGGTCGCCGTGCTGGCCAGAGAAGCGGCTCCACTGCGCAAATGCGTCTCGGTCCTCATAGGCGATCGCCGCGAAAGGAAGCAGATTCAGCAGAATCCACAACGGCTGGGTGAACAATTGCAGCCGGCTGATCAGCGTAACGCCGTACGTGACGAGCGGGATGATTGCGCCTGCGCTGACGACATAGCCGATCGGCAGCGGCAGGCCGAAGCAGAGTTCGAGAGCCGTCGAAAGGATCACCGATTCGATGGCGAAGAAAATGAAGGTGAAGGAGGCGTAGATCAGTGAAGTGATCGTCGAGCCGATGTAGCCGAAACCGGCGCCGCGGGTCAGCAGATCGATGTCGACGCCGTAGCGCGCGGCGTAATAGGCGATCGGCAAGCCGCAGGCGAAGATGACCACGCTAACGACGAGGATCGCGACGGTCGCGTTCGGCATGCCATAGTTCAGCGTGATCGCGGCGCCGATCGCCTCGAGCGCCAGGAACGAGATCGCGCCCAGAGCCGTGTTGGCGACGCGGGCGGCCGACCAGCGACGCGCGCTCTTGGCGGTGAAGCGCAGCGCATAGTCCTCTAAGGTCTGGTTCGCGACCCACCGGTTGTATTGACGTCTGACGCGGTCGATCCGCTGCCGCCCTGGCAAAGCGCCTGCTCCAGTTGTTCGATTCCACGCGGTCGAGAGCGTAAATACGTCGCGATATTGCGACGCGACATACGCGATCTTGCGTATTGGGTGCGATGCACAATTCGGGCCACCCTGACCCTGCCACAAGCCATTCCGTCACCATTGGGGTCTCTATGTCCGACGAACATGATCGCATCCCGCCATCGCCGCTCCGCCGAAAACTTCTCATGGGAATGGCTGCGCTTCCCGCGATGTCGCTCCTGCCGCGCGTCGCGCTGGCGGACGCGCCTGCGACGTCCGCCATCAACACGACGGGATTGGCGGTCACCGACACCGAGGTGAAGGTCGGCATCCTGCATTCGATCACCGGCACCATGGCGATCAGCGAGACCGGATCGGTGGAAGCCGAAAAGCTGGCGATTTCGCAAATCAACGACGCCGGCGGCGTGCTCGGCCGCAAGATCACGTTCGTTCAGGAGGACGGCGCCAGCGACTGGCCGACTTTCGCAGAAAAAGCGAAGAAGCTGCTGGTCGAGGACAAATGCGCTTCGGTGTTCGGCTGCTGGACCTCGGCCTCGCGCAAGGCCGTTTTGCCGGTGTTCGAGCAATATAACGGCATGCTCTACTACCCCACGTTCTACGAGGGGCTCGAGCAGTCGAAGAACGTCATTTATCTCGGTCAGGAAGCGACCCAGCAGATCATCGCCGGACTCAATTGGGTCAACAGGACCAAGAACGCCAAGACCTTCTATCTCCTCGGCTCGGACTACATCTGGCCGCGCACGTCCAACAAGATCGCGCGCAAGCACATTGAGAACCATCTCACTGGCTGCAAGGTCGTCGGCGAGGAATATTTCCCGCTTGGCGACACCCAGTTCAATTCGGTGATCAATAAGATCAAGCTGAAGAAGCCGGACGTGATCTACGCCATCATCGTCGGCGGTTCGAACGTCGCCTTCTACAAGCAATTGAAAGCGGCGGGCATCGACCTGAGCAAGCAGACGTTGCTGACGATTTCCGTCACCGAAGACGAGATCGACGGCATCGGCGGCGAGAACATCGCCGGCGCCTACGCCTGCATGAAATATTTCGAGTCGCTCGACAATCCCAACAACAAGGCGTTCGTCGCCGCCTTCCATAAGATGTGGGGCGAGAAGACCGTCATCGGCGACGTCACGCAGGCCGCCTATCTCGGCCCGTGGCTGTGGAAATTCGCCGCTGAAAAGGCCGGCTCGTTCGACGTCGACAAGATTGCGGCGGCGTCTCCTGGGATAGAATTCAAGAACGCGCCGGAAGGCTACGTGCGCATCCACCCGAACCATCATTTGTGGTCGCGCACGCTCGTGGGGCGCGCCCGGGCGGACGGCCAGTACGACGTCGTCTACCAAACCCCGGATCTGGTCGAACCCAATCCGTTCCCCAAGGGCTACCAGTAAGCCGCGCCCATCACCCTCGCTTGCGGCCCGAGGCGTTCCATGCGCCGGGCCGAAGAGCATGCGCACCGCGATTCGTTCGCGATGCGGGACCGGCAATGTCTTGGAGGCCTCCATGTTCGGCTATTCGCTCAGCGATCTCGGCGCGATCTTCGCGATGCAAGGCTTCGCCGGATTGATCCTATTCTCGGTCTTCCTGCTGATGGCGCTCGGACTCGCGATCATTTTCGGTCAGATGGGCGTCATCAACATGGCGCACGGCGAGTTCATGATTCTGGGCGCCTACGTCACCTGGATGACCTCGAATTTCTTCAAGCATTTCCTGCCGGCGCTGTTCAGCGGTTACTTCTTCGTCGCGATGGCGCTGGCGTTCCTGGCTTCCGGCGCGCTCGGCATGTTGGTCGAGTGGGCGCTCATCCGGCATCTCTACAAGCGTCCGCTCGACACCTTGCTGGCCACCTGGGGCCTCAGCCTCATTCTGCAGCAGGCCTATCGCTCCATCTTCGGCGCTCGCGAAGTCGGCGTCGACTTGCCGGATTGGATGATGGGTTCGATGCAGGTCACCGACACCATCCAAATCCCAATCAACGGGATGTTCGTGATGGCCCTCACGCTGCTCATCACCTGTGCGGTGGGCTACGTCATGTACTTTTCGCGCTGGGGCCGGCAGGTGCGCGCGGTGATGCAGAACCGGGTGATGGCCGGCGCCACCGGCATCAATACGGAAAAGGTCGACCGCTACACCTTCGCTCTGGGCTGCGGCATCGCCGGCGTTGCCGGCAGCGCCTTCACGATGATCGGCTCGACCGGACCAACCTCCGGACAACTCTACATCGTCGACACGTTCCTGGTCGTCGTGTTCGGCGGCGCCTCCAGCCTGTTGGGCACCATCGCCTCGGCCTTCACCATTTCGCAGGCCCAATCGACGCTCGAGTTCTTCACGTCCGGCTCGATCGCGAAGGTGCTCACGCTGCTGGCCGTTGTCGGCATCCTGATGCTCAGGCCGCAAGGACTGTTCGCGCTCAAAGTGCGCAAATGAGGAAGCGACAGCCAATGTCCGACAATTCCCGCTTCATGAATCGATCCGAACTGCTGGGCCTCGCCATCCTTGCGCTGCTTCTCGTCGTCGTCCTGCCGCTGACACTGGATGTTTTCCGCCTGAATCTGGTCGCCAAATACCTGACCTATTCCTTCGTCGCGATCGGGCTGGTGCTGTGTTGGGGTTATGGCGGCATTCTGAGCCTGGGGCAGGGCGTGTTCTTTGGCCTCGGCGGCTATTGCATGGCGATGTTCCTGAAGCTCGAAGCCTCGAGCGTCGCCAACACCAAGATCCAATCCACCCCCGGCATTCCCGATTTCATGGACTGGAATCAGATCACCGCGCTGCCGTTGTTCTGGCAACCGTTCCATAGCCTCGCCTTTGCGATTGTAGCGGTCCTCGTGTTGCCGGCTATCTTCGCCTTCATCGTCGGCGCCGCGATGTTCAAACGGCGCGTCGGCGGAGTTTATTTCGCCATCATCACCCAGGCGATCGCCGCGATCCTGACCATCCTGATCGTCGGCCAGCAGGGCTACACCGGCGGCATCAACGGCATCACCGATCTTCGCACGTTGAAGGGCTGGGACATCCGCACCGACCACGCGAAATTCATTCTCTATTTCGTCGAGGTCGCCTGCCTGTTCGCCTGCATCTTCGCAGCGCAATTCATCCGCCAATCCAAGCTCGGGCGCATCCTGGTCGCGATGCGCGACAAGGAGGATCGGGTGCGCTTCTCGGGATACAGCGTCGCGAATTTCAAGATCTTCGCATTCTGCGCCGCGGCGGTCTTCGCGGCGATCGGCGGCGCGATGTTCACGCTGCAGGTCGGTTTCATGTCGCCGTCCTTCGTCGGCATCGTGCCCTCGATCGAAATGGTGATCTACGCCGCCGTGGGCGGGCGCCAATCCATCCTCGGAGCGATTTACGGCACGCTGATCGTCAACGCTGCAAAGACGAGCTTCTCCGAGTCGTTCCCCCAGGTGTGGTTGCTCGGCCTCGGCGCGCTGTTCATCGCCGTCGTGCTCGCCTTCCCCAACGGCCTCGCCGGCGTCTGGCGCGACTACGTTCAGCCCCAACTCGATCGTTTGTCGGCTTCAGGCAAATCCAAGTCTGGCGCGGGCGAGCCGGAAGTCGCCGACAACGTCCCGGCGGAGTGAGGAGCGCATCATGATGATCGGTTCGCAACCCAAGGACTTCCTGCTCGCGGTCGAAGGGCTCACGGTGTCCTTCGACGGCTTCAAGGCCGTCAACGATCTCTCGTTCTATGTCGACGACAATGAAATCCGCGTCATCATCGGCCCCAACGGGGCCGGCAAGACGACGGTGCTCGACCTCATCTGCGGCAAGACGAAGGCGACCTCGGGCTCGATCCGCTTTCGCGGCAAGGAATTGACTCGGCTCAAGGAGGACCAGATCGTTCACGCCGGGGTCGGACGCAAGTTTCAGAACCCGTCGATCTACGAGGACCTGACGGTCTTCGAGAATCTGGAGATCTCCTTTCCACGCGGGCGCTCGGTATTCGGCGCGCTCACTTTCCAGCGCGATGCGGCCGTCAAGGAGCGCGTACAGGAGATCGCCGAAATGGTGTTTCTCGCCGACAGGCTCGACATGAGCGCCGGCCTGCTGAGCCACGGCCAGAAGCAATGGCTCGAGATCGGCATGCTGCTCATTCAGGATCCCGATCTCCTGATGCTCGATGAACCCGTAGCGGGCATGAGCGTCAGCGAGCGCGTCAAAACCGCCGAGCTGCTCAATCGCATCATCAAGGGACGCTCGGTGCTGGTCATCGAGCACGACATGAAGTTCGTCGAGGACATCGCGCATAAGGTGACTGTCCTGCACCAGGGGCAAGTGCTTGCGGAAGGATCGATGAACGCCGTCAAGACCAATCCCAAGGTGGTCGAAGTTTATTTGGGACATTGAGGGACGCGCCATGTTCGCAATTTCCGATCTGCATGTCGCCTACGCCCAGAGCGAGGTGCTCCACGGCCTCAACGTCTCCGTCGCGCCGAGCGAGATCGTCGCCGTCATGGGGCGCAACGGCATGGGCAAGACCACGCTGATGAAGTCGCTGATGGGCATCGTGCCGGCGCGCCGCGGCTCGGTGAGCTTGAACGGCGCCGAACTCACCCAGCTCAAGAGCTATGAGCGGGTCGCCCGCGGCCTCGCCTATGTCCCGCAAGGCCGCATGATCTTCTCCAACATGACGGTGCAGGAGAACATCGAGACCGGCCTCGTCGCCTCGGGCGAGAGAAAGGTCCCCGCCGCCATCTACGAGCTCTTCCCGGTCCTGCTCGAAATGAAGGAGCGGCGCGGCGGCAATCTGTCGGGCGGGCAGCAGCAGCAGCTCGCCATCGCCAGGGCGTTGGCGACCAAGCCGAAGGTGCTGTTGCTCGACGAGCCGACGGAAGGGATTCAGCCTTCGATCATTCGCGAGATGGCCCGCACGCTCAAGCGCATTCGCGACACGCGCGGACTGTCGATCATCGTGTCCGAGCAGGTCCTGAGCTTCGCGCTCGACGTCGCCGACCGCGTGCTTGTCATCGAGAACGGCGAGATCGTGCGCGACGACGCAAGGGCGGGCATCGATGAGGCCGCGATCGCAAAATATCTGTCGGTTTGAGCCCGAAATTCACACTCGAGGAAAAGGAGCATGAGATGCCGGAAACTCTGATCAAGGTCGACTTGTCGAAGTCGGCCTACGACAACGACATGGTCCACAATCGCTGGCACCCCGATATTCCGATGGTCGCCAAGGTGAAGCCGGGCGACGATTTCATCATCGAGACCTACGACTGGACGGGCGGCTACGTCAAAAATAACGATTCCGCCGACGACGTGCGCGACGTCGATCTGTCGACGGTGCACTTCTTGAGCGGACCGATCGAAGTCGAAGGCGCCGAACCCGGCGACCTCCTGGTCGTCGATCTGCTCGACATCGGTCCGGTCAAGGAAAGCCTGTGGGGCTTCAACGGCTTCTTCTCGAAGCAGAACGGCGGCGGCTTCCTGACCGATCATTTCCCTCACGCCCAGAAGTCGATCTGGGACTTTCACGGCCTCTTCACGCGCTCGCGCCATATCCCCGGTGTCGAATACGCGGGATTGATCCATCCCGGCCTGATCGGCTGTCTGCCCGATCAGAAGATGCTGGACACGTGGAACGAGCGCGAGCGCGGCTTGATCGCGACCGACCCCAATCGCGTTCCCGGGCTCGCCAATCCGCCGCTCGCGCGAACGGCGCACGCCGGCCGCGCCAAGGGCGACGCCAAGGCCAAGATCGCCGGCGAGGGCGCGCGCACCGTGCCGCCGCGCGAGCACGGCGGCAATTGCGACATCAAGGATCTGTCGCGCGGATCGAAGGTCTACTTCCCCGTCTATGTGAAGGGCGCGGGCCTCTCGATGGGCGACCTGCACTTCAGCCAGGGCGACGGCGAGATCACCTTCTGCGGCGCCATCGAGATGGCGGGCTGGCTGCACGTCAAGGTCGGCCTGATCAAGCAGGGCGTCGCCAAATACGGGATCAAGAACCCGATCTTCCGGCCCTCGCCGATCACGCCAAACTACAAGGACTACCTGATTTTCGAGGGCATTTCGGTCGACGAAGCGGGCAAGCAGCACTATCTCGACGTCCAGGTCGCCTATCGCCAGGCGTGCCTCAACGCGATCGAATATCTCAAGAAGTTCGGCTATTCCGGCGCGCAGGCCTATTCGATCCTGGGTACGGCGCCGGTGCAGGGGCACATCAGCGGCGTCGTCGATGTTCCCAACGCCTGCGCGACGCTCTACCTGCCGACCGAGATCTTCGATTTCGACATCATGCCGAATGCGGCGGGACCGACCAAGATCATCACCGGCGGCGTCGACATGCCGCTCTCGCTCGATCTTTGATCGCGGATCGGGGCGGCGGCGCGATCGCCGCCCCGGCGCAGGCGTTCCCTTCCGAGAGAGGCTTTCGATGCCGGTCTATGATTATCTCTGCGACGAATGCGGGCCCTTCACCGAAGTCCGGCCGATGTCGGAATTCGACAGTCCTTGCGAATGCCCAAGCTGTGCGATCGCGGCGCCGAGGGTGATCCTGACCGCGCCCCATTTCGCGTGCATGCCCGCGGCGACGCGCAATGCCCACGCGGTCAACGAGCGTAGCCGCCACGAGCCCAAGACGCTCGATCAATACAAGGCTTCGCACGGACCCGGCTGCGGCTGCTGCTCAGGCAAGAAGCCATCGCGCATGGCGACGAAGACGAAGAGCGGCGCGAAGGGTTTTCCGACGGCGCGGCCTTGGATGATCAGCCACTAAGACGTCAAATCGGCCATTTGAATCCGTTTGAGACCGAGCGGAAGGCATAGCCGAGTGGCCCGATGTTTCCGTCTCGGCGAGACAACTCGTAGGACTCACAGGTCGAGTTTTCCTCGATCAGGCGTCGTTGAGCTCCGCGGCAAGCCCGCTCACGAAGGCGATGAACGCCTTCGCCTGTGGCCTCACGATTTCGCGGTGTGGGATGATCGCGAACATATTGTGGGCCTTCGACTCGTAGTCGCGGAGAACGGGGACCAGCCGGCCGAGCTTGATGTCCTCTCGAACGTGGAAACGGTAGAATCTGCCGATCCCGGCCCCAGCCAGGCAGGCTTGGCGCAACACGGTGCCATTGTCGGAGAGGAGCTTGAAGTTCAGATCGAGGGGCCGCCAGGCGCCGTCGCGCCCGATCGTCCACCCGTCCGCGAGGTCGGAGAAGCGGCTCGACAGGCAGTCGTGTCTGGCGAGATCCTGCGGCTGCTCGGGTGTCCCACGCCGCGCAAGATATTCAGGCGACGCGCAAAGGACCAGCGGACATGTTCCGAGCCGGAAATGCGCCAATTTGGATTGCGGCTCCTCGTGCAGCGTGATCGCCACGTCAACGCGATTGCGCATCAGATCCGGGGTTGCGCTCGACACCGCGAGGTCGAGCGACAGCCCGGGATAGTTCGCCAGGAACTCGTGGATGCGCGGCGCCAGAACCGCCGCGGCGAAAGAGGGCGGCGCGGTGACGCGCAGATGCCCACTCAACTGCTTTTCCGCCGCCATGCCGAGGGCGGCCTCCTCCACTTGCGCCAGGATGGTGAGGCACTGCTCGTAGAAGCGCTTGCCAGCGTCGGTGACGCTGACCCTCCGGGTGGTGCGATGCACCAGGGCGACGTCGACCGCCGCCTCGATCAGGCGAACGTACTTGGTGACCGACGAGGGCGCGAGGCGAAGCTGGCGGGCGGCCGACGAGAAACTCTGCGTCTGCACCACCGCCACGAAACAGCGCAGCGAAAGAATGTTCGCGTTGTTCAGCATCGCGCTGGGCAGGGAGGCGGCCACCGAAATCCTCATTACCGAAGGTTCGCGAATAATATGTTTTATTCTTTCCGGATAATCCAGACCTCCGATCTCTCCTATCGTTCTCCGCGCTGATCGGGGACGGCGCCATCCAGTCTCGATCTCGGCGACAACAGCGCTCGGGGCGCCCCGCCGCTTCGTGGACAGCATGGACTGAGTATGCCGATCATCACCACTTCGTTCGATAACGGGCCGGACCCGGACGTCACGCCGCAAGTCCTGGACACGCTGCGTCGTCACGACATCCGCTCGTCCTTCTTCGTCCTCGGCGAAAGGCTGCGGGATCGGCGCAAGTTGGCCGAGCGCGCCCACGCGGAAGGCCACTGGATCGGCAACCACACCTACAACCATGTCGTCCCGCTGGGCACGAGCGCCGAGGCGGGCATGTCGGCGGGGGAGATCACCCGGACGCAGGCGCTGATCGGCGAACTGGCCCACGAGCGTCGTTTCTTTCGTCCGCTCGGCGGCGGCGGGGGCGGACAGCTCGACGAGCGGCTGCTCAACGATGAGGCTCTCAAGACGCTCGTCGAAGGGCAATACACCTGTGTGCTGTGGAACGTGGTTCCAGGAGACTGGGCTTACCCTGAGGGATGGGTGGAGCGCGCCCTGCGACTGTGCTTCGAGACCGACCACGCCTTAATGGTGCTCCATGACCTGCCAACCGGCGCGATGGCCGGCCTAGACCGCTTCCTCTCTGCGGCGAAGGATCGCGGCGCCGTCTTCCAGCAGGACTTTCCGGAAGCTTGCGTCCCCCTGGAACAAGGGCGGATCAGCGGACCCATCGAATCCTACGTCGCTACCGGAGCCGGCGCGTGACCGCCGGCAGCGGCATCATTGCAGCCGGGCCGTGCCCGGAGAAAGACGCTTTGGTATGAGGCTCGCCACGTTATCTCTGTCCGGAACTCCGGAGCTCTGCGCCAGGCGCGGCGACTTTTTTCTCCCGCTCTCGACCGAGCCCGGACTCCCCGTCGATCTGATCGGCTTTCTCTCCGCCGACCCGAAGACTCTCGCACGCCTTGAGGCGGCGCTCGCGGCGACGCCGGAGAGTGCAGGCATTCCGGCAGGCTCCGCGCAGTACCTGCCGGTCCTCCCCAGGCCCGGTAAGATCATCTGCCTCGGCCTGAACTACACGGACCACGCCTCGGAGGGCGGCTTCGCCAAGCCTGACTACCCGGCGGTGTTCCTGCGGACCTCGAGTTCGCTCGTCGCGCACGGCGCCGCGATGATCCGGCCCGTTCAATCCGATGAGTTCGATTACGAGGTCGAGCTTGCCGTGATCATCGGGAAACGGACCCGCCGGGCCGCCGCTCGGGATGCGCTGTCTTCGGTCGCCGGCTATTCCGTGTTCAACGACGGCTCCATCCGAGACTATCAGTTCAAGTCGCAGCAATGGACCGTCGGCAAAAACTTCGACGGCACCGGCAGCTTCGGCCCGGAGTTCGTGTCCGCCGACGAATTGCCCGCCGGGGCGAAGGGGCTGCGCGTCACCACCCGTCTCAATGGCGAGCTCGTCCAGGACGCCAACACGAGCGACATGATCTTCGACGTCGCCACGATGATCGCGATCCTGTCCGAATGCATGACGCTGGAGATCGGCGACGTGATCATCATGGGGACGCCCTCCGGCGTGGGCTTCGCCCGCAAGCCGCAGCTCTGGATGAAACCGGGCGACGTCTGCGAATGCGCGATCGAGAGTGTCGGAACGCTCAGCAATCCGATCGTGCAGGAGCAGCTGAGCGTGGCGTAACCGTGACAGCTCGACGAACAGCCCGCGCCCTCGGGAGAGAGAGCGTGTGGGTCAGGCTCGCTTCACCGAGCGCGTCAACGCCATCACAAAAACAAATCCGTCAGGATCCAAAGAGGAGGAGATCCAATGGTCCACGTACCCAAGACGTCATCGCCGTCCGCTTTTCGCGTCACCCGAGCCAGTCACCTAGTCTACACTGTGCGCGATCTCGCGCGCAGCCGCGAGTTCTATACGCAGGTGCTCGGCTTGGTGGTGAGCGACGAAGATCGTGACACGCTGTACCTGCGAGGAGTCGAGGAGCGTTCTCATCATAGCCTGATCCTCAGGAAGACCAGTGGGGCGCCGGCCTGCATCATGACGGGCCTGCGCACCCATGACGAGGAGGATATCGATAAGGCGAAGTTCTTCTTCGCCAAACGAGGGCTGCCGGCGCAGATCGTCGAAGCGCCCTATCAGTCCCGGACGCTGCGCACCTTCGACAACAGCGGAACGCCGCTCGAACTGTGCGCTTCGATGTCGCGCCTCGAGCGCGTCGATCAGAAATTCGAGGCGCTGCGTGGCGGAAGCGCGCTGCGCTTCGACCATTACCAGGTCACCGCCCCCGACCTCGAGAAAGCGGCGAGTTTCTACGCTGAATTCGGGTTCCGGATCGTTGACTACATGGTGATCGGCGAAACGCCGATCGGCGTCTTCCTGCATGTCAAGGATACCCCGTACGACGTCGTCTTCATCCGGCGGCCCGGCCCGGCGCTGCACCACTTCGGCTACATCGTCGGCGGCATCAACGACATCATCAAGGCGTGCGACGTCGCGGGCAGTTTGGGTTACGGCGACAGCGTCGAGTTCGGGCCGGGGCGGCACAGTCTTGGGCATTCGTACTATGTCTATCTGCTCGATCCCGATGGCCACCGTGTCGAGTTGCTGCCGCCGCCGGTCTACTACGGCGACGCCGACGACGGTCCGATCGTCCATGACCTGGCCGGCGTCTCGAGGGTCACGGAATCCTGGGGTTTGCCGCCGCGCCTCAACTGGCTCACGAACGCGTCTGCGTTTGAGGGCGTCGCGCAGACCAGCCCGCCGCCCGGCGGCCCGGAGCCATCCCTCGAGGCCTATCTCAGGATGAGCTGAAGCGCCTAGGCGACCGCTTCGGCGGTCGCCGATTTCCGGACAAGCCTATCCAGCACGGAGTCAGTGAGAGCCATGCCGCGAATTCCCTATGTCAGCCGAGACACCATGCCGGATGGGCGGACCGACCTCTATGACCGCTTGATCGAGGAGCGCGGACCCAATCCGGAGCACGTCTTTCTCGCCCTCGCGAATGTCCCGCCGCTCGCCGAGGCGGTGTTGGGAATGGCGACGGCGCTGCGCAAGAAAACCGTGCTGCCGCGCGTGTTCCGCGAGTTGGCCGTGGTGACCGTCGGGCTCGAGACGGATGCCCCCTACGAGGTGGATCATCACTGGAACGCAGCGCTGAAGGCGGGCGTGCGACGCGAACAGCTCGAACAGCTGCGCGCCTTCGAGACGGCCGATTGCTTCAACGGCGAGGAGCGCGCCGTCATCCGCCTAGCCAAGGAGATGACGCAGATTGGGCGCGTCAGCGACGCCACTTGGGCCGCGACGTCGTTCTTGGGTCAACAGCAACAGATGGAGCTGCTCCTCACCATCGCTTGGTACAACTGCGTCGTGCGCATCATCCTGCCGCTGGAAATCGAGAAGGAGCCGTGGTTCGTCCGCCAGTAGGCGCGCCGCGGGACGGCGGGTCAAACAGGATGGAACTCAGGCAGCTCAGATATTTCCTCGCTCTTGCCCGCACGCTTAATTTTACTCGCGCGGCTGCGGAATCGCACATCGCGCAGCCGCCGTTCAGCCGGCAGATAAGGCAATTGGAGGAAGAGCTCGGAGCGCCGCTGATCGACCGGCGATTCCGCCAGCTGAGGTTGACCCCGGCAGGGGAGCTGGTCCGACAACACGCCTCTGAAATTCTCGCTCGGGTCGACCGCATGGCGAGCGACGCCCGGCTGCTCGAGCAGACGGGCCAAAAAGCGTTCCGCATCGGCCTGGAGACCACGATCCTCTACGGTCGGCTGCCCGCGCTGTTGAGAGCGCTTCGAGAAGCTAATCCCCACCTGCGGATCGAGTTGCTCGAGATGCCGCCGGACAAGCAGGCCGACGCGCTCAACGAGGGCCGGATTGACATTGGGTTCGGGCGCACGCGAATTTCCGACGCCGCCCTCGCGCAAGTGCTGCTGAGGGAAGAATCGTTCTTCGCCGCGCTTCCGGCCCGTCATCCGCTTGCCGACGCGGCGCCGGCCCCGCTGCTGCTTCGAGATCTCGCCAACGAGACCTTCATTATGTTTCCAGCGGGCACGCCGCATTCACTGTTCGCCGCGCGAAGCTTTCGCCCCAAAGAGGTCATCGAGGTCGGCGAGTTGCAAGTGGCCCTTGGACTCGTCGCCGCGGACTATGGCGTCTGCATCGTGCCCGCGGTCGTTCAGCGAATGCGTGGCAGCGACGTCTGCTATCGGCAGTTGGACGAGCCGGGCTGGACCTCACCCATCCTGATGACATGGTTACGGGCCGATCAGCCGCCGCTGGTGAGTTCCATCAGCGACCTACTGGGAAAGATCCTCACGGCAATGCCGTGAGGCGCTCAGGAACGTCCCGCCTGATCTTGGGGCGTTTCCCATCCTCCCCCCAGGGCGCGGAAGAGGGTCACCTGATCCTGGGCGAGCTGCGCCCGAATGGTCGCAAGCGACGCCTCGGCGCTGGCGAGCGTGCGCTCGGCATCCAGAGTGGCGAGGGCGCCGCCCCGGCCGTCAGCCTCCAGCAGTCGGGCGTCCGCGACCGCTTTGGCAGCTTCGCCGCGCGAAGCCGCCAGGCTGCCGCGCCGCTGCAAATCGTGGCTGTAGACGTTGAGCGCCGTTTCGACGTCCCGTAGCGCGCCGAGCACGACGCCGTCGAAGCGGGCGAGTTGCATCTTCTGCGTTGCTGTGGCCGCCGCGATCTTTGCCCGCGGCCCATTTTGGTTGAGCTCCCACGAAACGCCCGGGCCGACACCCCAGCCGTTTGTCTTGTGGGTCAAGAAGTCGCCTGCAATGCCGGTCGAAAGGGCCGACGCGCTGAGGTCCACGCGCGGGTAGAGATCGGCCGTGGCCACGCCGATTTCGGCGACTGAAGCGGCCAATTGGCGCTCGGCCGCCCGCACGTCCGGGCGCCGCCGCAACAGCGCCGCGCCATCGCCGACCGGGATGGGCGCATCCATGGGCGGCGCGGACATGCATTTCTCGAGGTTCGCTTGAAATTCGGCCGGCGGCTTGCCGGTCAATGTCGCCAATTGATAGAGCGCGTTGCGCCGACGCGCCTCAATCGCCGGAACGCTCGATTGCAGCTGGTCCGCCAGCGCCTGGGAGCGTGTAACGTCGAGACGGGTCGCCCGCCCTGCCTCCTCGAGCTGGCGGGCGAGGGCGAGGCTTTGATGCTGCAAATCGACGGAATGGCGCGCAACCGCGAGTTCGTCGCCGGCCGTGCAGACCTCGAGATAAGCGCGCGTGACGTCCGCCACGACACTCACGCGGACCCAGTCACGGGCCGCCTCGACGGCCTCGTCATCGGCCTTGGCCGCCTCGATGCCGCGCTTGATGCGTCCGAAGAGATCCACATCGTAAGAGGCCGAGAGATTGATGTCGTAGATGTTGTAGGCAGGCAAGTTTGCCATGGACAGGTATTGTTCCGCGGAAAGCAGCGTGCGGTCGTACGCGCCGCCGACGGCCACGTCCGGCTGCTCCGCGGTCTTGGCCAGATCGACCATGGCTCGGCTGCGCTCGAGATTGGCGTCGGCAACGCGCAAGTCGGTGTTTTCAGCGAGAGCCGTGGCGACGAGCCGATCGAGGTCAGGACTCCGGTAGAGGCGCCACCATCCCGCCGGCAACGCTCCGCCTTTCACCGCCGGGTTGTTTCGAGCGCCGGCGAACGGGGTCTGCGCCCCGGGCGTATTGAACGCCGCTCGCTCGGGCAGGTGATAGTCGGGACCAACTGCGCATCCCGCCGCGGCCGTCGTCATGAAAATCGCCGCCGCTTTGGCGAGACAAGACACGCGGCGCGTCACCATAGCCACGACAATCGGCTGGGATTCGTAACAGCGGCGCTGGGGTGAACCACGACCGTCGCCGTGCGACCGGCGATCAGCCGGAGGTCCGCCGGCGCCTGGTCGATATGGATGCGGACCGGGATGCGCTGCGCCAATCGGACCCAATTGAAGGTGGGATTGACGTTCGCCAGCAAGTCGCCGCTCGGCGATCGCTCGCGATCCGCGATGCCAGGGGCGATGCTTTCAACATGACCTTCCAGAGGCCGGCTATCGCCCATGAGAACGACGGTGACGCGATCGCCGATGTGAATGTGCGCGAGCTTGGTTTCCTCGAAATAACCGTCGACATGCAAGGAGGCGGCGTCGGCGATGCCGAAAGCCGCATGGCCCGCCGTGAGATAGGAGCCCGGTTGGAGCTGGACATTCGCGGCGACGCCGTCCACTTGCGCCAGGACGGTGGTCCGCTCCAGATTCAGCGCGGCGATATCGTGCGCCGCGGTCGCCTGGGCGAGCGTAGCCCTCGCTTGGCTTACGGCGGCCTCAGCCTGGGCCAGTGTCGCCTGCAACTGAGCGACGTGCGCCGCGCCTTGTTCGACGGTCTCCGTCGGCACAAGACTGCCGAGCTTGCGGTTGCGAACATCCTCCCGACGCGCCTGCTCCAGGAGCGTGGCCTGGACCTGGACCCCAGCCTCGGCCTGCTGCAGCCCCGCCGTGGCCTGCTGCAAAGCCGCTTCCGTCTGCTGGAGGGCGAACTGATAGCGCGGGCGATCGATGACGAAGAGCGGCTGGCCCTTGTGGACCGGCATGTTGTCGACGACATCGACCTCGGTCACCAGGCCGGAGACATCAGGTGCGACGTTCGCCACATCGACGCGGACGCGACCGTCACGTGTCCAGGGGGCGGCCTGATAGTAGACCCAGAGCCACTTGCCGGCGGTCGCCGCGATGACGACCAGGACAAGCGTCAACAGCGGGCGGCCAGCCCGCGCGAGCGCTGCAGCCGAACGCATCACCACACCTTCTCGATCGTTCCGGCGAGCGCTGGCATGACCATCGCTGCAGTTGCCCAGAGAATTACGAACAGGGCGAGATCGACCAGATGGCGATGCCATACGAGCCGGTAGAAGCCTGTCCAATGAAGGAGCCGCCGGACGACAACCGCCGCGACGCCTGCGAGGCACGCTGTGGCGAACGCCCCGCTGAAGAAGACCCCGAACAGGCTGATTTCGGCGATCATTGCGTCACGCTGATCGCGCGGTAGGCCGGCGCGTGTGGGAACAGGTTTCGCCGAAAGCCGATCGCGGCGCCAATGGCGGCGTCGCGATCCACAGGATCGGGCAATTCGAGGATCGCCGCCATTGCGGCATCGAGGCGAGCGACGACGCCGGTTGAGACAGCGGCGGGTTTTCCGCGCGAGAGCGCGTCAAAATGCTTCGCCAATTCGGCGAACATCGCATCGACTTCGCGGCGTGTGTCTGCATCGACCGTAGTGCGGAGGCGCTTGAGTTCGACGATGCCGACGCCCAGCCTCAAGTCGCGTAGCGCCTTGGATAGCTGGCCTTCCTCGCTCGCTCCGATCTGTGAAAGGCGAGGCAGCAGCAGGCCGATGCGATCAAGCATTCGGCTGGTCCAGACGGTCCGGTCGGGCGCGCGTTGCGCTCTCGTCAAAGCGGCAAGGTCGCGCCATCCGCTGCGCAGGATACGCCGCATTACGCGATGAGCTGGAAGAACACGCGCCAAGCTCAAGCCGACAAGGGCGAAGATCGGGCCAATAACGAGCCCGAGGTAACCGTTCATGAGGCTCGGCAGGTCAGCGGCGAAGCTTGGCTGCAACGCGAGTCCCGCGGCGAACGTGACGACTGCGCCGAGCGCCATCAGCGACAGTCCGGGATAGGTGAGCAGCACGCCCAGTACGATCATGACCGGAAACAGCACCACCGCCAGCATTACGAAATCGTCGACCTGCGGGAGGATCGCGAACTCGTAGAGCAGCGGCAGCGGCAGGGCGATCAGGAGCCCGATGAAGAAATCCCTGACCTGCGGGATCGGATCGTCCGCAGTCGAAAAGAGCGCGCAGCACATGGCGGCGATTGCGATGGCGACCGGGCCGCTTTGCCATCGGATCGCAATGCTGAAGGCGGCGGCGCCGATGATCGTCAAAGCTGCGACGATCGCCGAGTGTAGGGCGACGCCTTTGTCGACATGGAGCGAGCGAGGTCGGGCGCCCGCGACCAGGTGAATGGCCGCTTTGCGCGTCCGTCCCGTGGGGTCGCGAACGGCCGCAGCAAGCAGAACACATTCGCGCCATGTCTCTACAAGCTCGGTCAGGCGCCCTGCGAGGCTTGCAGCCAGCAGGTCAGCCCAGCTCGACGCCGGCCCGAGCTCGGGCGCCGCCGCTCCGATCTCCTCCAACACAGGGTCGTTCGCTCTGGCGTCGGCTCCTTTCGCGGTCCCAAACCACGAGGCGACCCGGGATGTCACGGCAGGCAAATTGGGAGGGGCGACGCCCGCGTCACGGAGCGCCGCAATCCGATCCTCCACCGCCGTGATCAAGGGCAGGAGGGCGATCAATCGTTCCTCCAGCGCCCACAGCGCGCGGCGCTGAGACCCCGAGAAGGCGGTGGCCTCGAAGCGCCAATCGGTGGCCATGAGGTTGATCTCGGTGAGCTGATTCGCGAGATGATGCGGGGCCGGAACCGGCGCAGCCGCGCAGAGCATCTGGCTGATCCATGTGCGCGTGTCCGCCATGACCTCATCGAGGCGGGCGGTCATCGCGGTTGCAACACTTCTGGGAAACAGCACGCTCTGTACGAGGGCGGAGGCGATGACGCCGAGAAGGATCTCCTCCGATCGCGCAACGGCGATATCGAAGATTGCATCGGGGTGGGCGGCGGCCGGCAGACCGACGAGCGTCACGGTGTAGCCGGCGAGCATGAAGAGATAGAACCTTGGCGAACGGTCGAGCAGCCCCCCGAATACGCAAAGCCCAACCCAGCCGGCCACGGCGAGGATCATCAGCTCCGGAGAATTTGCGAGGTTGGGGATCAACGCGATCGAGGCGATCGCGCCGATGATCGTCCCCGCAACGCGATAGAAGGCTTTGGCCCAGATGGCGCCGATGAGCGGCTGGCGAGGCTGAGCAATGTACGCGGTGGCCATCGCCCACCACGGATTCGGCAAATCCAGGGCGAACGCGACATAGAGCGCGAGAATGACGGCGACATAGACGCTGAAGGCGGTCAGGAGCGCGCGAGGGGAGGGCCAGGTCAGCATCCCGTTCCCCCGGCGCTGGGGATCGGCATGGCGGGCGCGGTTGGGACGATCGGCGAGGCAACGTTGCGCCTAGGGCGCCTCTTAGCGGCGCCAGAGGCACGGCCAGTATGGCGATTCATCAAATCAACGCGGCGTGAAGGGAAGGCGAAGGGCGCCGGACGAGGCGAAACAGCGGCTTGGGGCAACGCCGCAGAGGAAGTGCGCTTCTACCTGCAAAAAGATCATGTCTTCGCGAGATAATGCTAAGGATACGGCCACATTTGCCCCGCTTTCCCATTCAATTCTCGCACGTGTCGGGGACCCGGCATTTCTGCGCCATATCCTCCTTGGGTGGTTCCTCCCTAGACCCAGGTCGCCTCACGCCGGCCCATTTTGCCTCCTGGGATGGCGCTTATCCCGTGAGGGAAGCCAGCGGGCGCCCTGCTGCGCCAAGGGGCTGATAGGTATCGTTACTGTCGAACGATCCCGCTCGTCCAAGACCGTTTGGGTGGGTCACGCAACCTTTCAGGTATGATCGCGAGGAACGCCGACACCCGGCGCCAGACCTTGCGCCGCCCCAAAGTTGCTCGACTCTACGCCGGACGTTCGGCCGATTGAGCGCGCGAGACGGAGACTCTTAAAACGTTAGCGCTGACGCCGAGCCTTGCCGAAATACATCAGCTCCCAGATGGCGCGGTCTTCGAAACGCTCGATCCGCACACCCCTCTCGAACGTCTCGATGGTGGCCTTGCCGGTGAAGCGGTGATAGGCGCCGTCGAAGCCGATCAGCCGCGCTATGATCCGCTTGAAGAGCGGCGCGCGGTCGGTGAAGACGGCTTGCAGGATCGTCTTTTCTCGCTCGAACGTAACCACTGTGCGCCTATCGCCATCCTCATAGGCGTAGCGCGTGACGTCGGCGACCGGTTTGCCGGTTTTGCCGTCGATCGCAACGCGTTGAGCTTCAAATGAAACTTTTGCGTCGTCGTCGGCGATGATCTCCCCGTCCTTGGCGAGCAGGTAGACGATCTGCGTCTCGTAGCCGTAGGCCGCGGTGGCGGTGATGTAGGACGCGATGACCGTGTACGGACCAACGCTTGCGCGCGCCCAATACCAGTTGTGCATCAACGTCTGCATGGGGACGTCGCCCCAATTGTGGTCGTGATAGCCGCTGCCGGTCGCCTGACGCTCCTCGTCGCCGATCTTGTAGCGGACTCTCGCCAGCCCGTGCGGCACGGATGGAAGCCAGGCGAACAGCTTCTCGCGGCCAGCGGCGCCGAAATAGAGATGCCCGGACTT
Source organism: Roseiarcus sp. (assembly GCA_036488815.1). Lineage (GTDB taxonomy): Bacteria > Pseudomonadota > Alphaproteobacteria > Rhizobiales > Beijerinckiaceae > Roseiarcus. The sequence goes on along the minus strand of DASXGX010000121.1, from coordinate 38,794 downwards.
CGGGCGCCAGGCGCGCACGTTCCCCGTCAGTTCGATGTCGACCGAGATGTCTTCGATGGTCGCTGTGATACGGTAGCGACGGAGATCGCCGACGAAGCGGTTCGGCCCGATTGTGACGTCGCAGCCGGACTTCGAGGCGTTGAAGACCTCTGGTCTCGCATCGAGGAATTTTTCGCAGCTGAGCCCGTCCGGCAATGTGATGTTGATGGTGATCCGCGGCGCGAGAGGACTGTTCGGGTTCGTATTGGGCTTGGTGTAGAAAACCACGACGACCATCGCGCCGTCGTCGAGATGGGCGTCGAAGTACCACCATTCGTAGCGGCCTCTTTGCGTGCCGATGCGCTGGCCGTCCTCGAACTCGGCGATGGCGACCGGGTCGATGCCGAGCCTCTTGTAGTCGTCCGGTCGATTGGCGACGCGGAGATGTCCGGTCTTGCCAGAGTTCATTGGCGTCCTCGTGGGTCGGGGCGGCGTCAGGCCGGCAGGCCGAGCTCCTTGCGGTACATCGGCACCAGCATGGTTTCCGATTTGACCTTACGGTTCAGCCAGGCCGAACGAATAGTGCCGATCGGCGGGATGCAGGCGACGCCCGCCCGACTGCCGAGCGAGATCGCCATCATAGGGTTGCCGGTCTTCGCCTTGTAGGTCTTCGGCGGCGTCCGCCCGAGCGCCACGGCACGGATATTGGCTTCGGCCACTCGCACCTGCCCTTTGACGTGCAGCGCCATCTTGTTCTCCCGGAGGTTCGTAATGTCGCCGAGGGCGAACAGGCGATCCTCCCCCTCCATGAGGAGCTGCGGCGTCACCCTGACGCGTCCGTCCGCATCGAGGACACGCGAATAGTGGGCGTGCATGTAGTCGGTGTTGGGCCGTCCGCCGACGCACCAGAGAATGACGTCGTAGGCGACAATCTTGCCGCTCCCCGTGCGGGCCTCGCCGGGCTGCGAGGATAGGCCGTTGCCCGGCGACGGGCTCTCGATGCGCTCTCCCGTCAGCAAGGTAACGCCGCGCTGCTGCAGGAACCTCGCCGCGTGTGCGGATGCCGGCTTCGCGGTGCCGCCCAAGATGCGGGGACCGGATTCCACGATAGTCACGGACTTCCCCGGCCAAGTCTCGACGATTTCGGCCGCCATTTCGACGCCGATCGGGCCGCCGCCAACGATCAGGATACGCCGTGCGGCGGCCACGGAATCGAACAGCTGATGCAATACCGCCTTGCGAGTTTCTATCGAACCCATCATGGCGCGGACCAGCCCGCCCGCATAACGGCTGCCGGTCGCCAGCACGGCGATGTCAGCCTTTACCGTCCGTCGGAGGCCGTCATCGCCCTCCACCAGTCCCCCGGCCTCGGTCAACTCGACGAGACGGCCATGGATGTGCCACGCGCTCGGTAGCGCGTCGCCGATCGATATGATGGCCTTGTCGGCGTATGCGGGCTGGACCATCAGCCGCGGCATCGACATCGCGACTTCGAAATAGTTCGTCGCCGACACCACTGTCACGTTGAAGTCGCCCGCAAGGCGGCGCGCCAGGATAGCGCCGGCCATTCCGGCCCCGTAGATCGCGATCGTTTTTTTCATCATCTGCCCCATACGCGCCGAGAAGCGCCCTGAATGGAGCATCGCCAGACATCGTGCCAGCCTATATCTATCGATAGTTTCTATCGTTGGGAGCTATGGATGCTTGAGGGCGTGACGCTTGATCAGTTCCGCACTTTCATCGCCGCGGTCGACGAGGGCAGCTTCTCGGCGGCCGGGCGTCGCCTGGGTCGGGCGCAATCCGTGGTCAGTCAGACGCTGGCCAATATGGAGGCGCAATTGGGGGTCCGGCTCTTCGACAGGAGCGGGCGGATCCCGGCGCTCACCGAAGCCGGTCGGGCCCTGTTGCCGGACGCGCGGGCCGTCGCAGGCGACATCGACGCCTTCAAGGCGCGCGCGCGAGGTCTTGCCGGCGGGTTGGAGGCGGAACTCTCCTTCGCGATCGACGCCATGCTGCCGACCCGCATCCTCACCAAGGCGGTGGCCGATTTCGCCCTGCGATTCCCCGATGTGCCGGTGCGTCTCCAAGTCGAAACGCTGGGCGCGGTTCTGCAGCCGGTTCTTGCAGGGACTTGCGCCTTCGGGATCATGGGCCTGCCTGATTGGCCGCGCGGCGTCGTCCGCGAGCGCCTCATGGAGGTGCAGGTCGTCCCTGTCGCCTCGCCCTCCCACCCGCTCGCGCGCCATCCCGTCCCCTTGACCCTCAAGGATCTCGCCGGACACGTTCAACTCGTGCTGAGCGAACGGGCCAGCGCGGCCGAGGGCAGGGAGTACGCCGTCGTCTCGGCGAAGCCGTGGCGGCTGGCCGACCTATCGGCGAAGCACGCGTTTCTCAGGGCGGGCCTCGGCTGGGGCGGCATGCCGCTCGACCTCGTTCAGCCGGACGTCGACGCGGGGACCCTGGCCATTCTCAATGTCGTTGAGATGCCGACGCGAGGCGCATGGGTGACCCTGTCCGCCGCGTTTCAGGCCGACGCGCCCCCGGGTCCAGCCGGACGGTGGCTGATCGAACGGATCAAGGCCGAAGCGGAGACGCCGTCGCCACGGCGACTCCAACGCGGGGAAGCCAGAGGCCGCGAGAGCGACTGACGCTCTCGATTTTGCGTGCGGGACAAGGCGCTCGCTGCCCGCTCACTGCCGCGCGGTCGTGCCGCCGTCAACCACCAGCACCGTGCCTTGGCAATAGCTCGCTTCGTCCGAGCCGAGATAGAGGCAGGCGTAAGCCATCTCTTCAGGCGTGCCGGGCCGCTTCATGGGGGTGAGACGGTCCGCCATTGCAGGGTCGTCGAATAGGCCGAGCACGGACGCGACCATCGGCGTCTTGATAAAGCCCGGCGCGATGCAATTGGCGCGAATGTTGTCGCCGCAATAGGTGATCGCCAGCGACCGCGTCAGGTTGATCGCGGCGCCCTTGGCGGCAGTGTAGGTGTGCGCGACCGGCAGGCCCTGCAAGCCGGAAATGCTGGTCACGTTGACGATGGATCCGCCACCCTGCTTTTTCATTTGCGGGATCGTGAGACGGCACATGTGAAAGGTGGAATCGAGATTGATCGCCATCACCTCCGCCCACTTCTCGGGCGTGGTGTCATCGATCGGGCCCATCGAGCCGGGGCTTTTTTCCAGCCAGCTGTAGCCGACGCCGGCGCTGTTCACGAGGATGTCGATCCTGCCGTAACGCTCCAACGTCGCCGAGACCGCCTTCTCCGCGCCGGCCCCTGTGGCAAGGTCGGCCGCGATCACCGCGCCCTCTCCACCGGCCGCCTTCACCTGCGCGAGCGTCTCCTCGAGATTGCTCTGGGTGCGACTGACGCCAACCACCTTCGCGCCTTCTTCGGCGAACAGCTTCATGCAGGCGCGCCCGACGCCGGTGCCAGCCCCTGTGATCAACGCGACTTTCCCTTGGACGCGATTCATCGACTCCTCCCTTGCGGCTGACCCTGGCCTCCATTCTGGACATGGCGGTCGCCTGACGCTATTGTAGGAAAGATTTGTAGGACATAAAAGCAAGAATTTCGGACCGCGGAAATCCGCGGCCAGGGGAGGAGAGCCGATATGAGAGCCGCCGTCTTTCATGAGTTGGGCAAGCCGCTGCAGATCGAGACAGTGGCCAAGCCACAGGCGGGGCGGGGCGAGATCGTACTCAAAGTGCACTATTGCGGCGTTTGCGGATCGGATCTCCACGCCACCCATCCCGGCGTCTTCGTCGTGCCGGATGGCACCATCCTCGGGCATGAATTCGCTGGGGAGATCGTCGAAAGCGGCGCGCCCGGCTGGAAGGTCGGAGACATTGCGACAGCATTGCCGAATAATGCGTGCGAGGACTGCCGCAAGCTCGGCCTCGGCGAATGCAAGGACAAGCTCGGCATCATGTGTCCCAAGAACACCTTGACGGGATTTCATCCTTCCGCGCAGGGCGCCTACGCCGAATATGTGAAGGTCAGCGCCAGCGAGGCGTTCCATCTGCCATCCGCCGTGTCGAGCCGCGAAGGCGCCGCCGTCGAGCCGCTGGCAGTCGGCCTGCACGCCGTCAATCGGGGCAAGGTGACGATTGGCGAGCGCGTCCTGATCATGGGCGGCGGACCCATCGGGCTGGTGGCGGCGATTTTCTCGAGGCTTGCCGGCGCGAGGGACGTGGTGGTCAGCGAGTTCGCGCCGGCGCGGCGCGAAGCTGCCGGGGCGCTAGGGGCGACAGCGGTTATCGACCCCGCCAAAGAGGACGTCGGCGAGGCCTTCGCGCGGAGCGCTGGCGCGCCGCCGGACGTCATCTTCGAATGTGTCGGCGTCCCCGGCATGATCCAAAAGGCGGTCGACCTGTCCCGGCCTTTCGGGCGCATCGTCGTGGTCGGCGTCTGCATGGTCGAGGACAAGATGACGCCCATCTCCGCCATCTTCAAAGAAGCGAACATCCAGTATGTGCTGGGGTATGGGCGCTCCGACTGGAGGCTCGTACTCGACCTTCTGGTTTCCGGCCGGATCGATCCCCGACCGATGATCACCGACGTCGTGTCGTTGGACGACCTGCCGGCCGCATTCGAAGCGCTGCGTAAGCCGGCCACACAAATCAAGGTGATGGTGCGCCCGGACGTCTAGATTCGCCCGGCGAGGACCATCTGCAAGGACCATTTTGTAAGACAAGCTTGTTCTTGCAATGTCTTGGCCCAGCCGGTAAGGAGCTTGGAGGGCGCCGGAGGACCTAGACTTGCCGCGCGCAGCGGGATTTCAGAGACGATGGATATGGACTCTGCCACCTCCGCGGCTCCGCGCCGGACCCTCAGCCCTAAGAAAGATGCGGAGGCCGCCGAACGCGGCAAGATGACCTCACCCGACAGGGTCGTCGACTCCATCGTCCGCAGTATTCGCTCAGGGATTTATGTCCCTGGCCAGCGCCTTATCGAGGCGGATCTGACCCGCGACTATCAGGTCAGCCGAGGCCCGGTGCGCGAAGCGTTGAAGCGCCTGGCGGCGGAAGGCGTGTTGACGTTGACCCGCCATCGCGGCGCCTATGTCCGCGCGCTATCGCGGATCGAGGTGCGCGACAGTCTCGTCGTGCTGGAGGCGCTCGTGGGCCTGATGGCGAGCCTGGCGGCGCGGCACATCGGCGAGGGCGACAACAAGAGGCAGATGACCGAAGCCTATCAACGTCTGCTCGCCTTCCGCAACGACGGCGGCGCGGCCGCCTTTCTCGACGAGCGGCGCAGCTTCTATGACACCATCCTTCAGATCGGCGGCAATCACGAGTTGAAACGAATGCTGCCGCTGATGCAGATTCACCTGCTGCGCATGCAATTCCAGGCTTACATTACTCCGCGCGATCGCGAGAAGCAGTTCAAGGAATATCAGACGATCACGGAGACGATCCTCGCCGGCGACGGCCTGCGTGCGCAGAAGGTGGCGTTGCTGCATGTGCGTCGCACGCGGCTCAGCCTGATGCGTTTGCCTGACGAAGCGTTCCCGGCCATTCGCAGCGCGGATTGACATGGCGATCTTGATCGCGGGCGGCACGAAAGGCATTGGTCTGGCGATCGCCAAGGCCTTCGCGCCCGACGCCGGCGATGTGTTCCTCGGCTATCACAGCGACGATGTGGCCGCCGCGGCCGCGCTCGAGGCGGTGTCGCATGCGGGTGGCCGGCCGCATCTCATCAAGGCGGATGTCGGAACTCCCGAGGGCTGCGCGGCGATGGCGGACGCGGTGCGCAGCGTGACGGGTCGGCTCGATCAGGTCGTCCATTGCGCCGTCGACGCCTATGCGACGACGACCCTCGGCGCGGACCCGGCCTGCTTCGCCAACGCGGTGACTGCGAACGGCACTAGCCTTTTGTTTCTCGTGCAAGCGACGCTGTCGCTGATGTCGCGCGGCTCCAGCGTCTTCTACATGACGAGCCGGGGCGGGCGCGTGGTCGTCCCCAATTACGCCGCCGTCGGCGTCGCGAAAGCCCTCGCCGAGAGCCTGGTGCGCTATCTCGCGGTCGACCTCGCGCCCCGCGGCATCCGCATCAACGCGATCGCGCCGGCGATCGTCGAGACGGACGCGGTCCGTACGCTGTTCGGGACCGAGGCTGGCGCCCTGGTGCGCGCCGCCAACGAGCACAATCCGTCGGGCCGGGGCGTCGCCGATGCGGACTATACCAACCTCATGCGCTACCTCGCCTCGCCGCAAGCCGAGTTCATCCAAGGCCAGGTGATGTTCGTCAACGGTGGCGCGAACCTGAGCGCGTGAAGCGGATGTCTGCGAAACGGGCGAGTATGTCCTGCACGCAGTCGCCCGGCGTCGCGATCTCTGGATCGCCGCGCTTCACTTGCGATGACGACGGCGGTTAGAGCCGCTCGATCAGCGTCGCGTTGGCCATTCCCCCGGACTCGCACATCGTTTGCAGGCCGTAGCGACCGCCGGTCTCTTCGAGGCGTGTCAGCAAGTTGGCGAGCAGCCGGCCGCCGGAGGCGCCGACGGGATGGCCGAGGGCGATCGCGCCGCCGTAAGCATTGACGCGCCCGGGGTCCACGCCCGTTTCCCGAAGCCAGGCGAGCACCACCGACGCGAAGGCCTCGTTCACTTCGAATGCGTCGATCGCCTGGATCGAGAGGCCAGCGCGGCGAAGCAGCTTGCGGGTCGCCGGGATGATCGCCGTCAGCATGAGGATGGGATCGTCGCCTGCGACGGCGAAATGGGTGACCGCCGCACGCGGTTTCAGTCCTAGCTTGCGCGCGGTCGCCTCCTCGGCGATCAGCACGGCGGCTGCGCCGTCGGTGACCTGACTGGAATTGCCGGCGGTGACGCTCCAACGAATCTGGGGAAAGCGCGCCGCGACGCCGGCGTCCTCGAAGGCCGGTTTCAGCGCCGCCAGCTTGCCGAGCGAAGTGTCGCGCCGGGGGCCCTCGTCCGTGTCGATCACGCGCGGCGCCCTGTCCGGCCCCGGCGCTTCGATCGGGACGACGATGCTGCGGGTGAGGCCGCGATCCTCGGCGGCGATTGCGCGCTGGTGGGACTCCAGCGCGAACGCGTCCATCTCCTCGCGGCCGATGTTCCAGCGCGCCGCAATCAGCTCGGCGGACACGCCCTGGCGCACCAATCCATCGGGATAGCGGCGATGGAACGCCGGGCCTTCGTTGTCCTTGCCCATGCGATTGAGGCGCATCGGAACGAGGCTCATCATTTCCACGCCGCCGGCGATCACCATGTCGTAGGCTCCGGCGATGATTCCCTGGGCGGCGAAGTCGACGGCCTGCTGCGCCGATCCGCACTTGCGGTCGAGCGTGACGGCGGGCGTGCTCTCGGGCAGGCCGGCGGCCAAGACCGCCTGCCGCCCGATGTTGCCGGATTGCTCGGCGACCTGAATGACGCAACCGGTGATGACGTCTTCGATCAGCGTCGGATCGACGCCCGTTCGCTTCACCAATGCGTCGAGCACGCTCGCGTAGAGATCGACGGGATGCAGCCTCGATAAGACGCCGCCGGGCCGGCCTCGCCCGAACGGCGAGCGGACGATGTCGACGATGACCGCTCGCCGCATGGACATCTCCGTCAGTTGGCCTGCCTCTGCAGTTCGAGCGAGAACCGCGCAGTCCGTAGCTGTACGAGCGGGGACTTGATCGTGCGCATCAGCCTCTGCACCTGATCGAGCTCGGGCGAGGACAGCAACGGGAAATCGCGCTTGACCGGACCGGCGGCGCGCATCTTCTCCAGATCGGGCTCCGGCACCAGCGCGCGCAGCACCAGTTCGTCGTCGTCCTCCGTGTCGTAGCGTTTGCGCAGTTCCGCCAAGGTCGGCTGTTCCGGCGGGCTGCCGGCGACCTGCTTGGCGCGCGGCGCGGCCATGATCATGTCGAGCACCTTAGGGTCGATCGGCGCGACCGTTTGGCCATAGAAGCCGGCGGCGTATTGGATCACTTCGTCGGGAATGATGCTGTAGCGCTTGCCGGTGACGACGTTCAGCACCGCCTGGATGCCGACGAGTTGGGAGAACGGCGTCGCCATGCCGGGGTAGCCGAGATCGCGTCGGACCTCGGCCGTCTCGCGCAACACGTCCTCCAGCTTGTCGGTCATGTTGTGCTGAGCGAGTTGCGCCTTCAAGGTTCCGGTCATGCCGCCCGGGACCTGATGCCGGATCGACAGCACGTCGTATTCATTGTGCTGGTTGACGGCGAAGCCCGCAGCCTTGCCGACCTTCTCGAAATGCTCCGCAACGGGTGGCAGCATCGACTTGTCGATGCTGTGGGTATGGCCGAGCAACTCGACATTGTGCAGCATGATCTCAGTCGAGGGCACGGAGGGGCCGTTCGCCATCGGGCGGCTCGCCGTATGGAGAATGGAGACGCCGAGGTCGATCGCGTCGAGATAGGCCTTGGCCGACTGGCCGAGGATGTTGTTGGCGTGGAATTCGATCGGCTTGCCGCGCGCCTTCGCCTTGATTGCCGGGACGAGCGTCTTCAGTCGCTCCTTATCGAGAACGCCGGCGGTGTCGTAGAGCAGGAGCGTGTCGATGTCGGGCGAAGCGGAGAGCTTGTCGGCCTTGTCGGCGTAGTATTCGTCCGTGTGGACCGGCGAGAGCGCGAACATGATCGCGCCAGCGACTTCGGAGCCAAACGCCTTGGCGACTTTCGCCAGGCGATGCATCTTGTCGATGTTGAAGAGGACGTCGTAGATCCAGAAGCTTCGGCAGCCGTGCCTATTGAGCTGGCGCATCCAAGCGTCCATCAGCGAATCCGGCGTGACGCCGAAGGTGACGGAGGCGTTGGAGCGCATGCCGCCGCGAACGCGCGTGCGCGGCATCGCCTGCACGAGAAGATCGAGCCCCTCCCAGGGATTCTCGCGGCAACTGCGGATCATCACCTCGAAGAGAGACGAGCCCGCGAGGTCGATGACGCGGAACCCGCTGCGGTCGATCAGCGGCGCGACGGGCAGCGCCATGCCGGCCTGCATGCGCATGCCCCAGAGGCTCTGCTGGCCGTCCCGCATGGTCTCGTCGAGAAACTCGATGTGGGCCATAGCGATTTCCTTCCTATTGGCCGTAGTGCGGCAGAAAAGCGGTTTCGAGCCAGCGCGTGTCGATGCGGTTGGCGATGAAGTCGGGATGGTCCACGACCGCGCGCAGCAGATCGATGTTGGTTGCGACGCCCTCGACCTGGAAGGCCGCCAGCGCGTCGCGAAGACGGGAGACCGCCCGCTCCCTGTCCGGCGCATGAACGATCAGCTTGCCGATCATGCTGTCGTAATAGGGTGAGACGACCGATCCCTCGCCGATGGCCGCATCCAGGCGAACGCCTTCGCCATGCGGCGGACGCCAGCGGGTCACTCGGCCGGGGGAAGGCGCGAAGCCGCGTCCTGGATCTTCAGCGAGAATGCGCGCTTCGATCGCATGACCGTGCGCGACGATGTTGCGCTGTTCGAGGCGCGGCGGCGCGTGGCCAGCGACTTCGAGCTGCAGGCGAATGAGATCGACGCCGCAGATCATCTCGGAGACGGGATGCTCGACCTGAATGCGCGCGTTGACCTCCATGAAATAGAAGTCGTCGCGCTCGATGTCGTAGAGAAACTCGACCGTGGCGGCGTTGCGGTAGCGAACCGAGGCGAGGAGATCGACGGCCGCCTTCTGCAAGCGCGCGCGTGTCGCGCCCGGCAGCGTCGGAGCGGGCGCCTCCTCGATCATCTTCTGATAGCGGCGTTGCATCGAGCAGTCGCGCTCGCCGAAATGCAGCACGCGGCCGTCGCCGAGACCCATCGCCTGCACCTCGACATGGCGCGCGCGCTCGACATAGCGCTCGAGATAGAGCGTGCCGTCGCCGAACGCCTCCTTCGCTTCGACCGAGGCGCGTTCAAAGCCTTCGCGAAGCGACTTCGCGTCGCGCGCGACGACCATGCCTCGCCCGCCGCCGCCGGCCGAGGCCTTGGTGACGACTGGAAACCCGATTGTCTCCGCGAAGGCGACGGCCTCGGCGGCGCTTTCCAGCTTCTGGCTTCCCGGCGTCATCGCGACGCCAGCCGCCTGAGCGAGGCGGCGCGCCGCGAGCTTGTCGCCGACCGCCTCGATCGTGTCGGCCCGCGGCCCGACGAAGGCGATGTCTTGCTCCTCGCAAAGCCGGGCGAGCGCGGCGCGTTCCGAAAGAAATCCGTAGCCGGGATGCAGAGCGTCGCAGCCGGTCGACTTCGCCGCGTGCACGACGAGACGGGCGTCGAGATAGGAGGAACGCGCGGGCGCCGGGCCGAGCGTGACGACCCTGTCGGCCTCGCGCGCGGCGAGGCTGTCACGGTCGGCGGCCGAGGCGGCGAGCACGGTCTCCAACCCAAGGCTCTTCGCCGCGCGGACGATCCGCAAGGCGATCTCGCCGCGATTGGCGATGAGAACCCGGCGAAGCGGCATGCCGGACCTCAGGCGTCGGTTTCAATGAGAAACAGCGCCTGATCGAACTCGACCAATTGCGTGTCCTCCACCAAAATTTGCCGCACGACGCCCGACACGCCGGCGGCCACAGAAGTGAACAGCTTCATCACCTCGATCAGGCAGAGTTCGGTCGTCGGCTCGACGCGCTGACCGATCGCGACATAGGGCGGCGCGCCGGGCTTGGGGGCGCGATAGAACGTGCCGAGGTTCGGGGCGCGCACGGCCACCCATCCCTCGGGAATCGAGGCGCTCGTCGCCGTGGCGGGTTGCTGCGTCTGCACAGGGGTCGGCGAGGCCAGAGCGCCAGCGGGCTCGCTGCGCGCGGAGAGGCTGGGAAGGGCGCCCGGCGTCTTGGAGACGAACACCTCCAGCCCGTCGATCTTCAGTCTGAGTTCGCACCAGGTGGAGGCCTCGAACGTCTCCAGCAGCGCTTCGAGGTCTTGCGGCTTGATCTCGCTCATTTCCCCTCGACCTCTGCGGCCGGCTGCACGGCCGCGCGGATGGCGGCGAGCATCGGCGGCAACACCGGCTCGGCCACGATGAATTCGAGACCGGCCGCCAATGCCGCCCGGACGCCCTCGTCGGAAGCCAGCACGCCGCCTCGCGCGCCGCGCGCCCCCCGCAAATTCTTCAACAAAGCGCCGATCCTTGCGGGGTCCGCGGCCTCCTCTTTGTCGGAGAGGTCCACCGCTTCGGCCGCTTGCGGCGCCGAATGCGGAAGCACGCGGAGCGGCGAGACGCGGGCCGCCCAGGCGGCGAGCGTCGCCAGCGCTTCGTGGTCGCTCTCGTCGGGCGCTTCGACCGCCATCGCGCCGGCGTAGATCTTGCCCGCGCGGCCGTCGACGGTGACGATCCGGCCGGCGAGCGGCGCAAGGGCGCCCCTGCCGCAGCCGACCACGCAGGGCAGGCCGAGCGCGCGTCCCACGACTGCGGCGTGCGACGTGCTGCCGCCCAGTTCGGTGACGACGGCACGCGCGGCGATCATGCCATGCAGATCCTCGGGGCTGGTGGTGGCGCGCGCCAGGATCACGGCCTCGCCGTCACGCGCCCGCCGTTCCGCCTCGTCGGGGTCGCCGACGACGACGCCGATCCCGACGCCGGGCGAGGCGGCTTCGCCCGAGGCGAGCAGTTCGGCGCCATTCATCGCGGCCTCGGCGATCCGCGGACTAAGCAGAATGCGCACCTGATCGGGCGTGATCCGCTTGAGGGCGGCCTCCTGATCGATGAGGCCTTCGCGCACGAGATCGACGGCGATGCGCACGGCCGCATGGGGCGCAAGCTTGGCCGCGCGCGACTGCAGGAAATAGAGCTTGCCGCCTTCGATCGTGAATTCGATGTCCTGAACTTCGCGTCCCGCGAGTTCGAGGCGACCCGCGGCGGCGAGGAGCGCTGCGTGCGCCTCGGGAAGCTCCGAGGCGAGCGCGCTCAGCGGCTTTGGCGTGAACTTGCCGGAGACGACGTCTTCGCCTTGCGCGCGCGGCAGATACTCGCCATAGGGCTTCGCTTCGCCTGTGGAGGGATTGCGGGAGAAGAGGACGCCGGTTCCGGAGCGCGCGTCCAGATTGCCGAACACCATCGCCTGCACGGTGACAGCGGTGCCGAGATCGTCCGCGATGTCGTGGTGCTGCCGATAGCGGCGCGCCCGGCGGGAGTTCCAGGATTCGAACACCGCGCGCACGGCGCCGCGCAATTGCTCGCGCACGTCATCCGGGACGCTCGCGCCGCAGCTTTCCGCAATCGCCGCGCGCCAGGTGGCCGGGTCCTTGCCCGGTTGGAATTCCGGCGCCGTCGCGCGGAGAACGATCTGCGCGTAGAGATCAAGGAAGCGCTTGTGCGTGTTGCGGGCGAAACCCGGGTCGCCGCATTCGACGCCGAGCGCGGTCTCGGTCACGTCGTTCGTTCCGAGGTTGAGCACGGTGTCCATCATGCCCGGCATGGAAATGGCCGCTCCCGAACGCACCGAGACGAGCAGGGGACGCGGCCCCGCGCCGAATGTGCGGCCGGTCTTGGTCTCCAGCCAAGCGATCGCGGCTTCAATCTCCCCGTCGAGTTCGGAGGGCGGCGAGCCTGAGGCGAGATAGGCGTTGCACGCGGCCGTGGTGACGACGAAGGCGGCCGGCGTGCTGAGGCCGAGCGCCTGCATGCGCGCGACCGACCAGGCTTTGCCGCCGATCAGTTCGCGCCGCGGCGGCTCGTCGCCGTCGAGAGCCAGCGTCCATTGTCCAAGGGAGACCGCCATCGCCGGTTGCGCCTATTCGTCGCGCTCGCGCCGCATCAGGCGCAAGAGGTCTTCATGCAGCTCGAACCAGAGCGTGTGGTAGCTCTCGATCTTGGCGTCGCTCACCCAGGCGATGTCGCCGTCTTCCGCCTTTTCGAGGGCGGCGGCGAGCTTGTCGCGATAGATGTGCATGCGGGGCAGGGCGCTCGCGAGCTGAGTCAACACGCCTTCTGCGCGTTCGTTGAGATCGCCGAGGCGGTCGATGATCTTGGCGTCGTAATCCTTGTCGCTGTGGTCGTTCGGCTCGCGTGCGCCGCACACCGGGATCGTCTGCCAGTCGGTGATCAGTTGCTTCAGAGCCGTGTTGAGGCGCTCGAATCCCGCGTAACCCGCTTGAAACGCAGAGTTGGCGCGCACATCCTCGTAAAGTCGGGAATAATCGGAATCGAGCAGCATCCGGGCGGCGGGCGACAGGAGATAGCGGCCCTGCGCCTCCACCGCGCGCCTCGCCGTGACGAGCTTGGCGAGCGTCTCGCGCACGGTGTCGATCTCCAGCCCGAGGATGCCCGCGACATCCTCGGGCGTGGCGTGTTTCTTGATCGCCAGTCCATGCATGACCAGATGCGTCTCGTTCACGTCCGCGTCTCCTCGCTCGCGGCGGCGCCCTCGCTCAAGCGCGCGATGACGCGGTCCCGAACCGCGCGCCGCAGGATCTTATTGGCGGAAGTCTTCGGCAGTTCCGGCCAGATCTCGACGCCCTTCGGGCGCTTGTAGCTGGCGAGCCTCTCGCGCGCGTGCGCCATGACGCGGTCGGGATCGAGCCCGGCCCGTCCCGATACGACGGCGTGCACGCGTTCGCCCCACTTCTCGTCGGGAAGTCCGACGACGGCGGCTTCGACGACGCCCTCGCAGGCGAGCAGAACGTCCTCGACCTCGCGCGGATACACATTGTACCCCCCGGAGATCATCAGGTCGTTCTTGCGATCGATCAGATAGAAGAACCCATCGGCGTCCATGTATCCGACGTCGCCGGTATGCAGCCAGCCATTGCGAAACGCCTCGGCGGTCGCCTCAGGGCGGTTCCAGTAATAGGCCATAGTCTGCGGGCCGCGGCAGACGATCTCGCCGCGCTCGCCCGGCGGCAAGGGCCGGTCCTCCTCGTCGAAGACGGCGACTTCGACCATCGTGAAGGGGCGCCCGCACGAGCCAATGCGGTCATGGTGTTCGGGCTTCAGACAGGTGATGACCATCGGGCTCTCTGCCTGGCCGTAGGTCTGCGCGAAGATGCGCCCGAACCGTTTTTCCGAACGTTGCAGGAGCGCGGGCGCGATCGGCGAGGCGCCGTACGAGATCGAGCGCAACGCGAACTTGGCCAGCTCGACGCCCGGCGCCTCGAGAACCATCGCGAGCATGGTCGGGACGAGGAACGTATGCTCGCAGCGCTCGCGCGCGGCGAGCGCGACGAACTCGCCTGCGTCGAACTTCGGCATCACCAGCGAGCGGACGCCGCGAACGAGGCACGGCAGGAAGAAAGCGCCGGAGGCGTGCGCGATCGGCGCCGCATGGAGGAAGGTTTCGCCTTTGTGCAGGTCCGGCGTCAGATCCGTGAGGAACGCCGAGAGCTCGGCGAGCTCGCCGCGCGTCGTCAGCGTCACGGCCTTCGGCCGCCCGGTGGTGCCGCCGGTATAGCCGAGCCGGTAAGGCGCATCGAGCGCCCGATCAATCGCGCACGTCGCGTCCGCGCCCGCTGTGGCGAGCTTCTTCAGCTCGGCGGAATCGATCGGGCGCTCGACGCCGAGGCGGGCGACTTCCGCCTCGTCGGTCAGATTGTGAATCACGCCGCGGCTGCCGCTGTCGGCGAGCTTGAACGCCTGATTGTCAATCGTCTCGCGCGTGTTCAGCCCGACGCGGACGAGGCCGCACTTGGCGAGCGCGTAGTAGGCGATGAGGCAGTCCGTGCCGTTCGGCAACAAGACGCCGACGCGATCCCCCGGCGCGAAGCCGCTCGCCAGCAGCGCATTGCCCAGCCGATCGGTCAGCGCATCGAACTCGCGGAAGGAGACGACGCGCTCGCCTTCGACGAGACACGGCGCATCCCCGTAGTAGAGCGCGGCGCGATGAATGAGACTGCCGATCTGCATGATGGTCCGTTCAGCGCAAGGAGGCGCGCAGCTTCTCGACGTCGGCGCGCTTCAGCGTCGAGCCCTTGTCCCGGAGCAGGCGCGACTGCGCCTGTTCGAGCTTGTAGAGTTCGTCCGCGAGCGGTTCGCCCGCGTGGTACTTCATCCAGGTCTCGCAGAGGTGGCGATACTTGGGCTCCAGCGCCGGTGGCCGAAGCTCCCGCGAAAGGCGATTGTATTCCTCGAGCCCGAGCACGCCGCGCGTCGTCGTATAGCGGTCGATCTTCGCGGGCAGATGGCTGGCGCCGGGATAGATCGGGCCGCACGTCGGCGTGTAGGAATCGCCCTGGAGGATCGAATAGGGGATGAGCGAATAGAGACGCTGCGGCCCGTTGGAATGCTGCATCATCGTGTATTCGCTGAGACGATGCGACGGGTGGGTGCCGATGCAAAGCCCAGTCAGCGCGTCGCGGCTGAACTCGTCGTTGAACAGCGGGCGGAAGCGCTCGGCGCGCTCGTCGACCATCATCCAGTCGTTGACGTCGTAGACGCCTGCGACATGCGCGAGATCCTTGACGATCGAAAAGTAAG
Organism: Roseiarcus sp.; assembly: GCA_036488815.1. GTDB lineage: Bacteria > Pseudomonadota > Alphaproteobacteria > Rhizobiales > Beijerinckiaceae > Roseiarcus. Next base: position 23,451 of record DASXGX010000121.1, on the reverse strand, counting down.
TGATCGCGCCGGCGTCCATCATCTGGTCGCGCGACCAGCCCGCCACGCGCCGCCACAGCTTGTTGTTTGCGTCCTTCACCTTGTCGGTCAACGAGCGGAAGCAGGCCGTCAGTTCCTCGCGCGAGCCCATCGCGACCGGCGCATAGCCCTCCGACAGCGCGTCCGAAGTGTAGAGGCCGACGCCGACGAGCTTGTCGGCAGTGAACTCCGGCTTCGATTCGAAGCTGCCCCAGTCGTCGACGAGGTAGAAGTGGCAATCCTTCACCGCCATGGTGACGGTGAGGTTGTTGTAGGGCATCTCCCGAGCCACCTCGTCGAGCCAGGGGAAATCGCTTTCCGACAGGTCCATGAAGTCGCGCACGATCATCTCGCGATCGTCGGCGAGCTTATAGGGACCGGAATTATGCAGGCTGATGCGGCTCTCGCAGGAGATCAGGAATCCGTATTGCGAAGCGGCCGCCATGAAGCCCTGCGCCGCCTCGTGCAGCTCGTCGCCCTGCTTGCAGTCGTACATGTCGGCGTGGAAGATTTGCACGCGCCGTTCGGGCAGGAACTGGCCGCGATGGCCGTATTCCTTGTTGGTGATGTGGCCGCTGTTGCGATGCCAGGAGAGCTGGAAGCGCTTCCAGAAATCCATGACGTAGATGAGATCCTCGACCGCGTCCTGCGGACGGATCATGCCGATGTTGATCAGCCATTCACGGCCGAGCAGATAGAAGCCCGGCAGCGCCCAGCCCATCGACGGGTTCTGGATCTTCATGCCGGCGTTGCGCGCGCGGTCGCCGATCTCTTCCGCCGCCATGCGCGATTCGATTTTGCGCAGCAATGAAGGATAGCGGTAGTAGGCCATCATATACGACAGCATCATATAGGCGGGCACGGGGAACAGTTTGGATTCCTGAACCGTCCGGGTGACGCAAAGCCAGTAGGTCTCGTCCGCGCTGGCCTGAACGAGATTGTTGGTTTCGAGCAATTGCGCGTAGGAGATGCGGTTCGAACTCATCGGCGATCCTCCCCCAAAATCTCTCTACTTGGCCAAGCGCCAGATCTTTGCCGTCATCTCGACGCCGGTCTGGTAGGCTTCGGCGGTCTTCGACGGGGCCGTGCATTCGATCTCGACCCGGTCGCCTTCCCTGATGCCGCTCACCTTCGCGTTCATCAGGCAGGGGATGCCGTATTCGCGCGTGAGGATGCCGAGATGCGAGCGCACCGTTCCCCCGGCGCAGATGACGCCCTTGAACTGTTCGAGGATCGGAGCGGTCAGCGTGCCGCCGCTGTCGTCGATGATGGCGACGGTCTCGGGCGGCACGCCTGACGTCAGCAGTTCGAGCACACGGTCGCTTGACCGGATGTAGCGGGCGACGCCGACAAGGTTGCCAGGATATTTGACGACGTTGTCGCCGACGCCGCGCTGCTCGCGGCCCTGCGAGTCCGGCTCGCCGACCACCGCTTCGGGATGTTCGAAGCTGAAGGTCTTGATGTCCTCGCCGACCCCTGTCGCTGGCCTGTAGGCCTCGGGCCGCTCGCGCACCGAGATCATCGCGGACCAGTCGAAACGGTGGCCGGTCGCCAGCAGCTTCTTTTCGATGGCCTCGAAGTCCTTGGCGCTGACGAGGTCGTAGGACTTGTCGAAGACGAAGCTCGCCCAGTCGCCGCCGATCTCATCCAGCCGCCGCCTGACAAGCTCCCTGATCGCGCCGTGATAGGCGTCGACCACGGCCGAGGCGCCGGCGTCGGCATACTTGTCGTTGTCCGTATAGAGCTTGGCCACGTCGTCCTCCCCGCGCCGGCTCAGGCGCTTATAGACCTCAGATCCCGTGCGTTGCGGGTCCGGTTCTTTGCGGCGACGATGCCGACAACCGCGCCGAATGTCAACGATGCTTTAGGACAAAATTGTAGAACAAGATTCAACGAACAGCGAACTCATCCGCAAACTTCGCTCTCAGTTCCCGTTTCAACACCTTGCCGGCGCTATTCTTTGGCAGCTGGTCGACGATCCGCCAGTGCTTCGGTCGCTTGAAGCGCGCGACCCGCTGCAGGCAAAGCTCCTCGAGCGCGCCTAGGTCGACCGAGGCCCCCGCCGCAGGCACGATCAGGGCCATCAGGCTTTCCCCCCATTCCGCGTCCGGAATTCCGATGACGGCCGCCTCTGCGACGGCGGGATGGTCGAGCAGCACATCCTCGATCTCGCGGGGATAGATGTTCGAGCCGCCCGATATGACGAGGTCCTTGGCGCGGTCGAGCAAGGTGAGAAAGCCGCGCCCATCCATGGCGCCGAGATCGCCCGTATGGAGCCAGCCGCCGCGGAGCGCCGCCGCCGATTCCTGGGGAAGACCCCAATAGCCGGACATCACTGTGTCGCCGCGTACAACGACCTCGCCGACTTCGCCTTGGGGCAGCGGGCGGTCTTCGGCGTCGAACACCGCGACTTCGATGCCGGTGCGAGGAAGCCCGACCGAGATCATCCTCGCTTCGTCGCCGCTCACTATCGCTTCGGCCAGCAGGCGCTTCGGCATGGCGGTGATCGTGCAGGGGCTTTCCCCCTGGCCGTAGCCGTTCCACAAGCGCGGGCCCAATACCTCGTAACCTGCCTTGAGGTCGGCGGCGTAGACGGGCGCGGCGCCGAGAAGGACAGTGCGGATGTTCTCGATCGGCGCGCGGGCGAAAGCGGGGTCGTGCAGCAGGCGACGCAACCCGGTCGGCGGAACGAAGAAGGTCGCGTTGCGATAGAGCCGCAGCAACTCTGCGAGTTCGTCCGGCGAGAAGCCGCCGCTCGGCGGCAGAACCTGATGCGTCGCGCGCGCAATATGGGACAGGCCGAAAAGCCCGGTCGCATGCGACTGAGCGGCGAGATGGAAATGGCAATCGTCCGGCGTCAGATCGTCGATGTCGGCGAGATAGAGAACGGCCATCGTCATCAGATTGCGATGGCTAAGCATCGCCCCTTTCGGCCGTCCTGTCGTGCCGCTGGTGTAGAAGATCCAGGCGAGGTCGTCGCCGCGCCGCTCCGCCAGGCCCGCCGGCTCGCCCCGCGCCAGCGCCTGCCATTCCGCGTCGCCGAGAACGATCAGCCGCGCCGGCGGCGCGAGCGCTTCCGCAAGCGCGCCGGCGAGGTCGGGCGTCGCGAGACACAGCTTTGCGCCGCAGTCAGCGGCGATGTAGGCGACCTCGCGCGCGTGCAGCTTTGCATTCGCTGGGACGGCGACGAGGCCCGCTCGCCAGATTGCGAAGAGAATCGCGAGGTACTCCGGGTTGTTCGTCATCGCGAGGACGATCCGATCGCCGGGCGCGAGGCCGAGCGCTGCGAAGCCCGCGGCGAGGCGCGCCGCCAGCGCGCCATAGGCGGCGTAGTCATAGAGCGGCCGGTCGCCGACAGAGACTGCGGCGCGGTTGGGAAAGCTGCGGGCCGAAGCGTCAAGCAGAAGCGCGAGGTTCATCGATCGTCCCTCAGCTCCGCTCGAGCACGGTGATGGCGACCGCCGCTTCTTCGATCCCGCGAAGCCCGCCGCCGTTTTCAACAAGGCCGATGCGCGCGCCCTCGACCTGTCGCGCTCCGGCTTCCCCCCGCAATTGGCTGACGATCTCGAACACCTGGCCGAGGCCAGTGGCGCCGATCGGGTGGCCCTTCGATTCGAGGCCGCCGGAGGGGTTGAAGGGAATGCGCCCGCCGAGCCGCGTCGCGCCGCGCTCTGCGGCAGGGCCGCCTTCGCCCATGGCGAAGAAGCCGAGCAATTCGCTCTGCAGGATTTCGCCGAAGGCGGTGGCGTCGTGGCACTCGACGACGTGAACGTCCTCTGGGCCCAGCCCGGCGACTTCATAAGCCCGTCGCGCCGCTTTGCGCGCGACGTGATCATCGAGACGATCGGGGTCGCGGCGGTCGCCGGACATCAACACGCTTGCGCGGATGCGGATCGCGCGCGCCGCCTGCCCGAGGCGCTCGGCGGCAGGGCGAGAGCAAACGAGCGCCGCCGCCGCGCCGTCGCTGATCGGACTGCACATCGGCAGGGTGAGCGGCCAGGCGATGGGGCGCGCCGCCAGCACCTCCTCGATCGAGAATGGCCGGCGATATTGCGCGCGAGTATTCTCGACGGAGTGCTGATGGTTCTTTGCGCTGACGGCGGCCATCTGGCGCTGTGTCGTTCCGAACTTCGCCATGTGGTGGCGACAGAAGGCGGCGTAGACATCCATGAAGACGCTGTGGGGCTCGCTGGTCTCCCCCTCGGGCGGCGGCTTCACGCCGCGTCCCATCGCGAGCAGATCCGCGATCGTCTGTTCGCGCCGCGCGACGTCCAAGCTCCCCTCGAAGGCGGCCATCGATTTGGCGGGATCGGCCGTCGCCATCTTCTCCGCGCCGATCGCCAGCACGCATTCGTAGGCGCCGGAGCCGACGAGCACATGCGCGAGGTTGAGCGCTGTCGAAGCGGACGCGCAGGCGTTCTCGACGTTGATGACGGGCGCATTGCCGAAGCCGCAGCCATCGAGCGCCGCCTGGCCGCGAATGCCGTGCTGCCCTTCGAGCGCGCCTTGCGTCGCATTGGCGAAGACGATCGCTTGCACCGACCGGGCCGGTGCGCCGGCGTCGGTGAGGGCGTCCCGAGCGGCCTCGGCAGCGAGTTGGGACAACGATTTCGCGAGGAAGCGCCCGAACGGCGTCATGCCCACGCCGACGATGCAGGTGTCGCGCACAGCGGTCCTCCCGGTCGTTGTAACTTGTCATACAGGATTGTAGTATGTTCGCCGATAATCACTCCCGCCGCAAGTCCGGCGGACAGGAGGGGAAATGTCGGAACTCGCGCCGCCGCCGCGTCTCAGCCAGCACCGGGTCCTTATCGTCAACGACGATGGCATCGACAGCGGAGGCATCAAGATGCTCGAGGAACTGGCGCGCCAGTTCACCGACGACGTCTGGGTCGTTGCGCCGGACGAGGAGAAGTCGGGATTCTCGCATTCGATTTCGATGACGATCCCGATCCGCGTGCGCCGGATCGACGAACGGCATTACGCGGTGAAGGGCACCCCGACCGATTGCGCGCTGCTGGCGATCTACGAGTTCATGGGTGGCGAGAAGCCGACGGCTCTGCTATCGGGCATCAACCGCGGCGCCAATCTCGCCGAGGACATCACCTATTCCGGCACTGCGGCGGCGGCGATGGAGGGGGCGCTGCTCGGCGTGCGCTCGATCGCGCTGAGCCAGGTCTTCACGATCGGCGGCGAGGTCCACTGGGCGACGGCGCGGCGATTTGCGCCCGCGATCCTGGAGCGACTGCTGACCTGCGACTGGGAGCCGGGCAGTTTCGTGAACGTCAACTTTCCCGACGCGCCGCCAGAAGCCGTGACGCAGACGCGCGTGACGACCCAAGGCCGGCGCCTGCCAGGCTCTTTCCGGCCGGTCCGGCGCATCGACGAGCGCAACTTCCCTTATTACTGGATCAAGCTCGCCTACGAGACGGGAAGCCTGGAAGCGGGCACCGATCTGCTCGCCATCGCCGAGAACGCGATTTCGGTGACGCCGATGCAACTCGACCTCACCTCGAACACGTTCCGGCACTACCTCGACCGGACGTTCAGGGTCGACTGATCGCTTGCGCCGTCGCGGCGGGCGTACCAACTCGCAGGCGCCTCTAGCCCTCCGTCAGCAGGTCGAACAGCCGCGCACGCATCGTGTCATCGACGCCGAGCGCCTTCGTCAGATAGTCCTGGAACGAGCCGTGCAGGCGGTCGATCTCTTCGAGCGCGGCTTCGAGATAATGCGCCTGCGCGGACAGCAGCAGCGCGATCACTTCTTCGGAGGTGTGCGGGCCGAACAGATGCGAGACGTCGCGCCGATAGCGGTTGGTGAGGCCGTAGTCTTGCAGCACGACCTCGCGCGGGACGCCGACGGCGAGCAGCAGCACGGCTGCCGCGAAGCCGGTGCGATCCTTGCCGCTCGTGCAATGCAGCAGCAAGGGATAGTTCCCGGAGTCGGCGGCGAAGGCGACAGCGCGGCGATATTCGCCGGCGTGATCGGTCGCGAACAAGCGGTATTGGGCGATGACGCGCCGCTCGAGTTCGGCGACGCCGATGCGGCCGGCGCGCACCTCTCCGAGCATCTCGATCGTGCCGGCCGGCAGGAAGCCGAGCTCGAGCGTTTGGATCGTTGCGCCCTCCGGCAACCGGTCCGGCTTCAGTCGCCGCTCGGCCTCAATCCGAAAATCGACGAGGCCCCTGAGGCCCAGCTCCTTCAAGCGAACGAGGTCGGCCGGCGTGAGGTCGCCCAGGCTGTCGGCGCGAAACAGGCGGCGCCAGCGCGTGCAGCGACCGCCGCCTGCGGGATAACCGCCGAGATCGCGAAAATTAGCGGCGCCTTCGAAGTCCAAACGGCGAAGATGAGGTTCGTTCATAGCCGTGCGATCACGCGTCCCTGGGGGAGGAGGATGTCGTATTCCATGTAGACCGCCTTCACGATCCGCTGCACCGGAAAGCGATCGACGGGATCGAGGACGGAATGATCGGGAAACGCAATCGAGGCGGGACCGGTCCAGGCTTCGCGCAGCGTGTGCTGCGTATCCGCCGCAATCAGTTCGGCGAGGGCAGGGCGCGTCGCGGACGGATCGGCGGAGGGAAAAATCCTCAGTCCCGTCGTCGGCCCATTCGAGCCGAGTTGCGACAGCGGCTGCTCTGGCCGCATCACGACGGTCGCAAGACGCACGCCGGCCGGGCGCTCGAGCTTGCCGACGACCATGTCGCGGTCGCGCTCGAACCCGATCGTCGCAAGCTTTTTTGGGAAGCCCCAGACTTCACGTCCCGCCGTCATCGGCGGCTCGCTGTCGACGAAGATCTGCTGGACGTAGGTCAGCGGCTCGCCTTCATGCTGCGCATAAAGCCGGAGGATCGCTTCGCGATAGGGGCCGAAAGTCGTGAACGGATACCAGTAGAACGAAAGATTGGCGCAGGCCGGCTCGATCAGTTCGAGCGGCTCAGGCAACACCTCCAGCGCCGCCTCCGGATCGGTCTCGAACTTGATCGAGACCGCCTGAGCGTTGCGATAGTGATAGGGCGGCGCCTGAAACGCCGGCGCGTCGGAGGGCATCGAATAGCCCAGCTTCTCCAGCGTGAGGCGTCCCCTGCGACTGGACGCTTTCTCGCTTTCAGGCGACGACATATTGACCTCCGTTGACGAAGATCACCTGGCCCTGAATCATCGACGCTTCGGGACTGGCGAGAAAAGCGACGAGGCCGGTGTAATCGTCATGCGTGATGTTACGCCCGCTCGGATTGCCCGCCGCTTCGCCAGCGAGAAACGCATCCGTGCCCTCGCCGAAGAGATTGCGCACCGCCTCCGTGTCGAGCGTGCCCGGCGCGACGCAATTGATGCGCACGCCGAGCGGCGCGAGCTCAGGCGCGAGATAACGCACGAGAGCCTCCGCAAGCGCTTTGCCGGCGCCAATGGCGCCGTAGGCGGGAACCACCTGTCGGCTGCCGCGGCTCGAGAGAAACACGATGCTGCTTCCCCGCCGCAACAGCGGCCGCGCTGCCTGCACGACAAAGACCAGCGACGTTCCGTTGAGCGTGATGGCGTCGGCGAAGGCGTCGGCGTCAAGGTCGAGGATCGGTCCGACCAGAACCTTGACCGCGCCGTGAACGATCAGATCGAGGCGATCAGTCCCTGCGGCGACTTCGTCCATCAGCCGCCTCGCGCCCATGGGCGTGCTGACGTCGGTCTTGATGGCGTGGGCGCGCGCGCCGAGCGCGATGATTTCTTGGGCAGCCTTCGCGGCGGCGGAATCGTCGTTGCGATAGGCCATGAAGATGTCGGCGCCGGGCTTCGCGAAGCGCCGCGCGATGGCGAGACCAATGCCTTTCGTGCCGCCGGTGATGAGAACCGCCATCCCGCTTCTCTCCCTCGTCGCGAAGGGCCGCCGTTGTGTCTGACGGTTTTGTATGACAGGAATTCGACAAGCGCCAGGGCGCATCGGTGCATTGCCAGCAAACTTGTATGACAAAAATGTTCGCCGAAACTGTTGACGATTTCCCGGGGCATGATTACGCTGCTTGGAAATAAAGATCGCCGCGCCTTTGCCAGCGCCGCGAGGAGGAGACGCGTTGGAGCGAACGGACTTCACATCCGAAAGGGAACCCGCGCCTTGGCTCCGCGCGGTCGATGGGCGCCGACAGGCGCGCCGTCTTCTTCAGTCCGTCTCTCCCGCAGCGATCGGCGTAGCTCGATGGGGAGGGAAACATGCAGGTGAAAAGTGCGCTTAAGTTCGTGGCGATCGCGGCTGCCCTGGCGGCGACGACCAGTCTCGTCGGGAGCGCTGTCGCTCAGGAGAAGTCGAAGACCGCGCTGAAGGTCGCGGTCTTCTCGGTCAACGGCGCCTCGCCGACCATTCACACCATGATCGAAACCGCGACCGCCGCCGCTAAAGAGCGCGGCTGGACCGTCGAGACTTATGACGGCAACGGCGACCAGGTCGCCACCAACAATCAGGTCAACACCTACATTACCCGCGGCTTCGACGCGCTGATCAATATCGCCTCAGCCAACACGCAGATGGGCGGCGTCATCGCCAACGCGGCCAAGGCGAAAATCCCCTTCGTCTCGACCTTCTCCGGCATGGTCCCCGGCATCACCGTCGACATCGGCTCCAACAACGTCGCCGACGGCGTTTTCTCGGCGTCCGCGCTCGCCGCGCGCATCGACGGCGAGGGCGAAGTTCTCAAGCTCAACTGGACGGTGCTGCCGGCGCTCGCCGAGCGCGACGCGGGCTTTCATGCCGTGATGGGCGAATACAAGAAGATCAAGGTCACCGAGATGGAGCTCAAGGTGCCCGGACAGGTTGACGACACCTTCAACAAGGTGACGGACTATCTCACAGGCCATAAGGACGTGAAGGCGATCTGGATGGGCTGGGACGAGGTGGGCGTCGCGGCCGCGCGCGCCGTCCAGCAGTCGCATGTCGAGAAGAAGCCGTTCGTCGTCAGCATGGACGGCAACGACGCGGCCTATGACCTGATCCGCGAAGGATCGCCGCTGTGGCTGACGATCGCCTACGACGTGCGCGGCATGGGCGTTCAAGCGGTGCAAGCGGTCGCCGACGCGGTCGACGGCAAGCCGTTCCCCGAGCGTCAGATTTACAAGAAGCCGTGCATGATCACCAAGCAGACGGTGCCGCCGAAGGGGCAGTACCCCGACTTCAAGACCTGCCCGCTCTACTCCGCCGATTTGCCGAAGACCGACTAGGCCAGTTCGCTGCTCAAAAGAGTCGACATGTCCTCGACGAACGCTGCGCCCGCTCCGCTCCAATCGGAGGGAGCGGACAAGGCGCACCCGAACGCCGAGATCTTTCTCGAGGTCGTGGAACTGGTCAAACAGTTTCCTGGCACCCGCGCGCTCGATCATGTCAACCTCACAGTCCGGCGCGGCGAGATTCATGCGCTGCTCGGCGAGAACGGCGCCGGCAAGTCGACGCTTATTCGTCAGATTTGCGGCGCCAGCCAGCCGACCGAGGGGCGCATCCTCATCGACGGCGCGGAAGTCTTCTTGCCGTCGCCGCAAGCGGCCCGGGCTCTCGGCATTGCGGTCGTGCATCAGCATTTCAATCTCGTGCCGCAGATCTCCGTGTGCGAGAATCTGCTGCTGACCGAGCATCTGCCGCGTCGCGCCGGCCTCTTCGTCGATTGGCGCGAAGCCTACCGCCGCTCGCGCGCCCTGCTTGCGCGCGTCGGCCTCGACATTGATCCGGACGCCGAGGTGAGCACGCTCAGGCCCGACGCCGCGGCCATGGTGGCGATCGCCAAGGCGATCGGTACGAAGGCGAAACTGATCATCCTCGACGAGCCCACCGCCGCGCTGCTGCCGGCGGAAGTATCGGTGCTGTTCGGCCACATGCGCCGCCTCGCAGCCGAGGGACACGCCTTCCTTTATGTGAGCCACCGCCTCGCCGAGGTTTTCGAGATCGCCGATCGGGTGACGGTGTTGCGCGACGGACGGAACGCGGGCGCCTGGACTCGCGCGGAAATGTCGCGTCGCGCGATCATCGAGGCGATCGTCGGCGGTCAGAAGGCCTGGAGCGAGGACGCGGCGCCGACGGCGAGCCGCAAGGGCGAGGTTGTGCTGAGTGCGCAAGGCGCGCGCGGCGGCCGCGTCGCCGAAATGTCCTTCGAGCTGCGCGCCCACGAAATCCTCGGAATTGCTGGACTGCCAGGCAGCGGCGCGGAAGAAGCGCTCGATCTGCTGTACGGCCGCTTTGCGATGACCGGCGGGCGGCTCAACGTCGGCGGCGCCGACGTCACGTTCCGTTCGCCGCGCGACGCGAAGGCGGCTGGGATTGCGTTGGTGCCGAAGGATCGCCACGCCGAGAGCCTGCTGCCGGGAGCAAGCGTCCGGGAGAACATTGCGCTGCCGAACCTCGGCCGCTATGTCGCCGATCCTGTGCTGCGCCTGATCCGACGCGGCAAAGAGCGCGCCGAGGCGGAAACCATCGCCAACCGACTTTCCGTGAAGATGGAAAGCGTCGAGGCGCCCATTGCGTCGCTGAGCGGCGGCAACCAGCAAAAAGCGATTCTCGGCCGCTGGCTGGTCAGCGGCGCCAAGATCTTCATGCTCAACTCGCCAACCGCTGCGGTGGACATCGGGGCGAAGGCGGAGATCTACACGCTCATTCGCGAGATTGCTTCCGAGGGCGCTGCGGTGATCTTCACCTCGACGGAGGTGGAGGAGTTTCCCCGCGTCTGCCATCGCGTGCTCGTCTTTCGCGACGGGCGCATCGCCGCCGAGCTCGCGGGCAGGGACGCGACCGAGGCGAATATTCTCAACGTGGCGGCCGGAGGTGGAGAATGAACGCGAGTTCGACCGCAGAACGGGCCGCGCTTCGGCCGCGCATGGACTTCGCCGTCTTGTTCGCGCGCTACGGGACGCTCGTCTCGCTCGTCGCGCTCTTGATCGTGTTTTCGCTGGCGCGATCCGACGTCTTCCCGACCGTCGACAACCTTCTCAACATCATGAACCAGATTTCCATTCTGGGCACGATGGCGTTCGGCTTGACGGTCTGCCTGGTGATGGGCCTGTTCGATCTCTCGATCGCCGCCATGGCGACGCTCGGCGGCTACATCGCAACCTATCTTCTCGTGCAATACCCTGACACGATCGGCGTGCCGATCGCGGTGTTTATTTCGCTCGCGGTCGCCGCCGCCATTGGCGTCGTCAACGGCCTGATCGTCAGCTACCTCGGCATTTCCGCCTTCATCGCGACGCTTGCGACAGGATCGATCATCACTGGCGCGATCCTCGGCATATCGGATTCCAAGACGATCATCACCGGCATCCCCGACGAGTTCATGGCGATCGGCCAGGGTTCGATCGTTGGCGTTTCCAATCCGATCCTCATCATGCTCGCGGTGGGGCTCGCGCTTTGGCTGCTGCTCGAGCACACCCAACTCGGCCGCCACCTCTACGCCATCGGCGGCAGCGCGGAGGCTTCTCGCCTCTCCGGAATTGCCGTGAAGCGCTACGCTCCGTTCGCGCTCGCGATCTCTGCCGCTTGCGCGGGGCTAGGCGGCCTGATGGCGGCGGCTGTGCTCGGCGCGGGACGGCCGCAGGGCGTCGGCGACGGCTATCTCCTCAACGCCTTCGCCGCCGTCTTCATCGGCGCGTCGTCGCTGCGGCCGGGCAAGTTCCATATCGTCGGCACGCTGATCGGCGTGCTGCTGATCGGCGTCATCAACAATGGCCTCTCCGTGATGGGCGTTCCGACCTTTTGGCAGTACATCGTGCAGGGCGTGCTGCTGGTCGTCGCGCTGTTCAGCGCGGGCGTACTATCATTGCGCCGGCACTGAAGGCGCGGGTTGCCGGGGATCGCTTGCGTTCGTCAGGGCAGGCTGACTGACGGGTGGAGATTGCCATGACGTTCAGAAACATCGGGGTCGTCGGCGCCGGGATGATGGGCTCGGAAATCGCGTTGGTTTTCGCCCTCGCCGGGCACCCGACAATCATCTCGGACCAGACTCGCGCAGCGGCCGATCGCGCGCTCGCGCGATTGCAAACCGTCGTCGAGAAGGGCGTGGCGCGGGGCTTCTGGTCGGTGGAGGCCGGGCAGGCGGCCCGCCGAAACCTCAGCGTGGTCGATACGCTCGACGCTTACGCGGACTGCGATTTGGCGATCGAAGCGGTATTCGAAGACGAGGCCCTGAAGCGCAAGGTGTTCGAGACGCTCGACGCGACCTTGAGGCCGTCGGCCGGCATCGCCTCGAACACCTCCTCGATCTCGATCACGTCTCTCAGCGCGGCGCTTGGCGAACCGCGGCGCAAACGTTTCCTCGGCGCCCATTTCTTCTCGCCTGTCTCGCGAATGCGCCTCGTCGAAGTGATCGCGACCGAGGACACCGACCCCGCCTTCGCCGATGAGGTCGCGACGGCGCTGACGGAAATCGGCAAGACGCCGATCCGCGTGAAGGACGTCGTCGGCTTCGCCGTCAATCGACTGCTGCACGCGTTGGTCCTCGAATCTATCCGGCTCGTCGAAGAGGGCGTCTGCTCGCCCGCGGACATCGATCAAGCCTGCAAGCTGGGCCTTGGTCACCCGATCGGGCCGTTCGAGCTCTTGGACAACACGGCGAATTCGCTCTCCCAAAGCGTGCACGAGAGTCTTCATCAGGCCTACGGCGAGCGCTTCCTGCCGCGCCCTCTGCTGCGCCAGATGGTGGCGGCCGGCTATGACGGTCGCAAAGCTGGCCGCGGCTGGTATCGCTATGACGAGACCGGAAAGCGGCTTTGAGGGTTTGGTCCGAAGATCGAACAGACGCCGTCTTGCTACGTCGCTGCGCTCGTCAAAGGTTCGATCCAATCCGTTGCAATCGCCCGAGAGGAGAAGGCCGGTGGATATCAGCCAGAGCGCCCGCAGCGCCGAATTGGCGGGGCGCCTTCGGGAATTCATGGCGGAGCGCATCTACCCGAACGAACGGCGCTACTATCAGGAGGCCGAACGCCTCGGGCCCTGGGCGACGCATCCGGTGGTCGAGGAGTTGAAGCCGCAGGCGAGCGCGGCGGGACTGTGGAACCTGTTCCTACCGGCGCACGCCGGCGGCCTGAGCAATCTCGAATACGCGCCGCTTTGCGAGATCATGGGCCGTTCCCATCTCGCGCCGGAGGTGTTCAACTGCAGTGCGCCCGACACGGGCAACATGGAGACGATCCTGCGCTATGGAACCGAGGCGCAGAAGGAACGATGGCTGAAGCCGCTGCTGGCCGGCGAGATTCGCTCGGCCTTCGCGATGACCGAGCCGGACGTCGCCTCCTCCGACGCGACCAATGTCGCAAGTTCGATTGTGCGCGACGGCGATCATTACGTCGTCAACGGCCGCAAATGGTACACGACGGGTGCGACCGATCCGCGCTGCAAGATCATCATCTTCATGGGCCAGACCGATCCTGAGGGAGCGGACCGCCATCGCCGCCAGTCGATGGTGCTCGTCCCGAAGGAAACGCCAGGCGTGCGCGTCGTGCGATCGCTGCCGGTCCTCGGCTTCTACGGCGTTCCCGATCGCGCGTCGGAGGTGACGTTCACGAACGTCCGCGTTCCCGTCGACAACATCCTGCTCGGCGAGGGCAGGGGGTTCGAGATCGCGCAGGGACGGCTCGGTCCGGGGCGCATTCATCATTGCATGCGGCTGATCGGCCTCAGCGAGCGCGTGCTCGAGCGCATGTGCCGGCGCGCCGAGGAACGCGTCGCCTTCGGCCGCCCGCTCGCCGAACAGACGGTGACGCTGGAGCGGATCGCCGAGGGCCGCATCATGATCGAACAGGCGCGGCTGCTCACGTTGAAGGCGGCGTATATGATGGATGCCGTCGGCAACAAAGGCGCACGGCAAGAGATCGCGATGATCAAGGTGGTCGCGCCCAACATGGCGCAGCGCATCGTCGACTGGGCGATCCAACTGTTCGGCGGCGGCGGCACAAGCAACGACCATTTCCTCGCGGCCGCCTTGGCGACGACGCGGCTGCTGCGGCTTGCCGACGGTCCAGACGAAGTGCATCGCAATCAGATCGGCCGCCTCGAGTTGCGACGCCACCAGAACACCGACACGGCGCGCAGCGGCGGGAGCAGTGCGCCGCTTCTTCCCGAGGAGGCGGAGGCTTGGGCCGCGGGTGGGCTATGGCCACGCCCTGCGGATGCGTAGGCGCCGCCGCCGCTCACGAAGGCAATGAACGGCTTCGCCTGTCGCGCCACGAGTCTCGGCGAGAGGCAAATCCGATCGCTCCGAAAATTGTTTGATCCTCCTGCGCGAAGGGCAGCGAAAACCGCCTACCGTGTTGGATCGGGGAAGAGTTCCATTTCGACTGCCACCGGTAAAAAGGGCCGCGCGTGCGGCCCTTGTTTCCTGGTCATTGCGGACAGTTGCTCATCGTTTTTGTCTCGCTATTGCCTTGCGAATCCGTACGGTTCACGGATTTGGTCTGGCATCCCTCATCGACGTCGCGATGCTCAACCACCACCGGCCGATCATCAGGCGGAGGCGGAGGAGGATTGTCGACTCCTACGACGCATGTTCCCACCGGGCCGATATGGAAACCGACCGCGCAGTCCACATGATGGACGTTCGGGGTCCCGTGGTAAGTTGTGGGAGACATCGCGGCTTGCGAGGAACCGATCGCCATGAACGCGCCTATGGCGGCGGCAGCCGCGCAGCCTGTGGCCTTCTGGAAAAACATGGTGACGCCTTTCATGTTTCCTGCGAAACGAGTTCGCCTCACACTGCAAACATCCCCAGACACGGATTGTTCCGAGCTGCTGCCATTTGTTCGAGCACCAAGCGACTTTCTAAAAGCCCCAGATTGGAGACCCAGTCGTCGGCCCTATCATCAACAGGAAGGGAAGGCTTGCATTGCGCAAGCTCAACTGTGACGGCGTTGCGTTCGCCTACAAAGAGGTCGGCGCCGGAGGGACAGCACCGTTCCTATTCATCGATGGATGGTTGTGTAGCTATAAATATTTGTGGCCACAGCAGTCATACCTGGGGAAAACGCGCCGAACGGTGGCGGTGGGCCTTCGCCGCCATGGAGCGAGCGACGCGCCTGTCGATGACTCGGCCAAACCCCGCCAAGGTCTATAGCGTCGCCGGCGGGGGCTGAAGCCGCGGCGCAATCCAAATTGAGTGCCAATTGCGCCGCCATGGGCTATGTTGTCGTGGGGAGCGGTCAAGGTGTGCAGCGCTCATGGCGAGTGGGAACGGCGTCTTCGGCAGGGATGAGACGCACGGCATCATCTGGCGGCGAGATACCCGCGTCCATGCTTCGAGTGAGGCCCTGGGCTGGTCCTCGATGTTCGTATCCGCCCAGTACGAGGCGCCCTTCGAACAGCGCGTGTCGGCGGTGCCGCACCATCTGCTGGTCCTGCATGTCGGCGGCCCGGCGCGCGTACGCCGCCTCGCCAGCGAAGAAAACGCAGAACGCACCGTTCCTCCCGGGGGCATGGTGATCCATCCCGGGGGCGCGGAATTCGGCATTCGGCTCGATGCCCCTCTGGAGACGGTGCACGTCTATCTGCGCCGGGCCTTTGTCGACCAGGTCGCCGCCGAACTGGAACCCGCGCAGGCCTCGGTCGACCTGCTGCCCCGCGTGGGAGTGGTGGACGCGCTGCTGGAGCAGCTTGTGCTTGCCCTGCGCGCCGCGGCTAGCAGCCAGCAGCCCGGTTCGGCGCTCTACGCCGACCATCTCGGCTTGGCGCTGGCGGCCCATCTCGTGCACGCCCATTCGACGGCGACACGCAGCCAGGCGCCGATCAAGGTCAGGCGAGGCCTGACGAACCTTCAGATGGACCGCGCCCTCGCGTGCATCGACGCCTCGCTCGACCGAAATGTCAGTCCCGCTGACGTCGCCGCAGCGGCGGGGCTCAGTCCATTGCATTTCCAGCGATGCTTCAAGCTCAGCACCGGTCTGCCGCTGCACCGCTACGTGATGAGGGCGAGGGTGGACCTCGCCAAGCGCCTGCTGGCCGATACCCGAATGACGATCATCGATGTCGCCTCGGCCTGCGGTTTTACCCACCAGGAGCACCTGACGCGGGTCTTCCGAGCCTGGTCCGGCACGACTCCCGCAGCGTTTCGCCGCGCCGCCCGCCTCTAGTCCAGTCGGACAAGGTCCCGCGACCCGAGAAGCGGCGACGCCATTTCCCACCATTTCCTGCCGAAAAATGCACCGGACCGTGCAGGACGGCCCGGACAGTCCGTGGCGTTATCGCCCCGACGCATTGAGCCGCAATTCGGCTCCAACAGGCTCCCGAGCGAAGCGGTAGCCACATCGGTGGGAACGCGGCTTGCCCGACGATACGGGCGGCGAGGAAGGTCGGAATGAGCGAGAACATCACACCGTTGGCCGAACTGGCCACGGACGGTCCAGCCGCCGGCGGCATTCTCCACCTGGCCCCACAGGAACGACGGGCCCTTGCGGCCTGTTGGGGCGGCTGGGCGCTGGATGGAATGGATTTCCAGATGTATCCGTTTGTCATCCCCGCGCTCATGGCGGCCTGGCGGATAAGCGGCGCTGAGGCCGGCTCGCTGGGAACCGCCGTTCTGCTCATGTCGTCCCTGGGCGGCTGGATCGCCGGCTATCTGGCCGATCGGATCGGGCGGGTGCGGACCCTGCAGATCACCATTGTCTGGTTCGCTGTGTTCTCGCTCCTCTCAGGGCTGGCCCAGAGCTATGAGCAGTTCTTCGCGGCGCGCGCGCTGCTAGGCCTGGGCTTCGGCGGCGAATACGCGGTGGGCGCGGTGCTTCTCGGCGAGACGATCCGCGCCGACCGGCGCGGTCGCACGCTCGGTGTCATGGCGAGCGCCAGCGCGGCCGGATGGGCGGTGGCGGCGTTGCTCTACACGGTGCTGTTCTCCGTGCTTCCCGAGCAGACCGCTTGGCGCGCTCTGTTCATCGCCGGAGTCGCGCCAGCCCTGGCGGTGGTCTTCTTGCGTCGCTTCATCAGCGAGCCCGACATCTATCAGCGTTCGCGGGCGCTGGCCGGTCCCGGCATGGCGCAGGCCGGTCCGTTCGAGATCTTCCGACCGAAGCTGCTCGCCACCACGGTTACCTGCTCGCTTCTGGCGACGGGAGCGCAAGGCGGCTTCTTCGCGATCACCACTTGGCTGCCGACCTATCTTGGCCGGGTGCGCGGGTTTTCCGTCGCCTCGACCGGCGGCTACGTCGGCATCACCGTGCTCGGATCGTTCCTCGGCTATCTCGCCGGCGCCTATCTGTCCGATCGCATCGGCCGGCGCGGCACGTTCCTGGCGTTTGCCTGTGGGGCGTTTGCGATCGTGCTGGTCTACACGCTCGTCCCGCTCAGCAACGCGGTGCTGTTGCCGCTTGGCCTGCCGCTCGGGTTCTTCGCCTCCGGCGTGTTCAGCGCAACGCCCGCGTTCTTCAATGAAGTCTACCCGACGCGCTGTCGCGCCCTCGGGCTGGGCTTCGTTCACAACTTCGGCCGCGGCATAGGGGCGGTGTTCCCGCTTCTTGTCGGTCTGCTCACCGCGCGCCTGGGCCTTGCCGCGGCGATCGGGACCTTCGCCGCAGGCGCCTATGGGTTGGTGTTCGTCATCGCCCTTATCGTCCCCGAAACAAAAGGGCGGGAGCTAAGCCTATGACCACCACTTCCACTAACCTTCGCGTCGGTTTCGTCGGCCTCGGCAAGATGGGATTGCCGATGGCCACACGCCTTCTCGCCGCCGGCTATGATGTGCGCGCCCTCGACACGGATCCGGCGCGCCTTGCGGCACTGCCGGGCGCCACGTCGGGGCGCTCCCTGCCGGAGCTTGCCGCGTGGGCGGAAATTGTCGTCGCGAGCCTGCCCGACGATAAGGCGCTCAGGGCGGTCGCATTGGCTCCGGAGGGGCTGCTCGCGCATCTCGCCCCGGAGACAGTGTTGGTCGACACCAGCACCGTCTCGCCGTCCCTTTCGTCCGAGATCCGCAGAGGACAGCGCGGCGCGGACCGCTATCTGGCCGCAGTCGTCTCGGGGAACAACGAGGCTGCTGCCGCTGGCCTGCTGACCAGCTTCTGTTCCGGCCCGCCCGAGGCCTTCGTCCGCGCCAGGCCAGTGCTGGAGTGCTTCGTGCGATCCGCCACCCTTGTGGGAGGGGCGGAGGAGGCGCGAGTGCTGAAGCTCGCCATCAACCATTTCATCGGCTCCGCGGCGCAGATCACGGCCGAGGCCTTCACGCTCGCGCGCAAGGGCGGGGTAGGCTGGACCACCCTGCTGGACGCGTTCGAGAGTTCCGCCGCGGCAATCCCTCTGCTGGCCCACAAGGCCGGCCCGCTGCGCCGTCGCGACTTCACGCCAACCTTCACCGCGCCGCAGATGCTGAAAGACATGACGCTCCTGGTGGAGGCGGGGGACGATCTCGGCGTCGACATGCCGGTTGCGCACGTAGTTCGCGACCGCTTCGCGAGACAGGCCGCCGGCGAACTGGCCCAACTCGACTTCTTTGCCGCACTGTTGGAGCGGGAGCGCCTGGCGGGAATTGGCGAACCGGAGGCGTAGCGACTCGCACATCGATTTTGCCGATGCCGCATCGGCCCCAGCGTAACCCAGGAAAAGGGAAAGGCGCCTCGCCTCGGTGCGACGGCGAAAGGAGTGAGTATGCTGAATCTCGACGAAAGCACCATCACGGGCGAAGTGCTTCGGCGCATTGAAGCCACCCCCAACGCGCGGCTCAAGGAGATCATGACCAATCTCGTCGGCCACCTCCACGACTTCGCCCGCGAGACGCGGCTGACCGAGGCCGAATGGCTGGCCGGCATCATGTTCCTGACACGAACGGGCCATGCCAGCAGCGGCACGCGGCAGGAGTTCATCCTGCTCTCAGACACGCTGGGCCTGTCACAGCTCGTGGTTGCGCAGAACCACAGTCGGCCGGACGGAGCGACGGAGCAAACCGTGTTCGGTCCGTTCCACATCGAGAATGCGCCAGACCAACCCTCGCACGGCGCGGACGTCGCGCCTGAGGTGGCCGGAGAGCCGCTATTCGTCACCGCGCGCGTCACCGACGCGTCGGGACGGCCCGTCGCGGGCGCCACGATCGACATGTGGCAGGCCGACGCCGAGGGGTTCTACGACATTCAGCACGAGGGGTGGACGTTGGAGAACGCGCGGTTGCGCGGGGTGTTTCAAACCGATGCGGCGGGATGCATCAGCTTTTGGAGCATCATGCCGGCAAGCTATCCCATTCCAATGGACGGACCGGTGGGCGAGATGATGCGCGCGACCGCCCGGCATCCGATGCGCCCCGCCCACATCCATTTCATGATCCGCAAGCCCGGCTTTGACCTGCTTGTCACTCACGTTTTCGTCGATGGTGACGAATGGCTGGATTCGGATTCGGTGTTCGGCGTTCGGAGCTCATGCATCGGCAGCTATGTGCGCCATGCCTCTGGACGCGCCCCTGACGGGCGGACTCTGGAAGGCCCGTTCTACACGCTCGACTACAGTTTCGTGCTTTATCCCGCGAACGCTTGAGAAACCGACGCACTTCATTATTTTTGGCGTCGACCGCCCTGACACAGACGACCTTCGGCCGCGGACGCGCTCCGCACACAGGGAGTAACTTCATGCGTCGCACGAGGGCGTTGCTCTTCGACTGGCGGGACCTTGGCTCGGCGCCGACGGAGAAACGATGGCCGGTTCGTTGATCGTCGTCGAGGCCGTTGACAAGGAAACCGTCGAGCGGTTTGCAGGCAACGATCTCTACCGTCTCGCAGGGCTGTTCGAGATGGTCGAGATCCGCGCCTGGAACTGGACCACTGGAAACCCGGATCGACCATGACGAATATCGCGCCGCCGTTGCTGTTAGGCCGCAAAACCTCGTCGAACGTCCAGAAGGCGCTCTGGTGTTTCGAGGAGCTTGGGCGGTCCTTCGTGCGCGAGGACTACGGCGGCCCGTTCGGCCGCAATCGGGACCCCGCATATCTTGCGTTGAACCCGAACGGCGTCGTGCCGACGCTGATCGACGGCGACGTGGTGGTGTGGGAGTCGAACACCATATGCCGCTACCTGTGCAACCGCTTCGGCCCGGCCCCAATTTATCCGGTGGACGCTGCAACGCGCGCGCGCTGCGAGATGTGGATGGACTGGCAACTCTCCACCCTTGGTCCCGTCATGGCGCCGCTCTATATCGGGCTTATCCGCACGCCGGCGGAGCAGCGCGACGCTGCCGCGATCGCGGTGTTGGCGGAGCGCGCCGCAACCCTCTTCGGCGTTGCCGATTCAGCCCTGGCGGAGCGCGACTTTCTCGCTGGCGAGACGATGACGCTGGCGGACATGGTGGTCGGCATTCTCACCTATCGTTGGCGCAACCTGGACGTCAGCCGTCCGGCAATGCCGCGTCTGGACGCTTGGTTCACGCGACTGGAAGAGCGCCCCGGCTTCCAGCGGCATGTCGCCATCGGGCTGATCTGACGCGACCACCGACCGCATGAGACGCTGGTCCCTTTGGCGCTCGATCGCGAACGCCGCGCGGCGTCGCCTCGAACTGGACCGCGGCGGACAAGAGACGGAGATGAGAATATGATCGAGTTGCATTACTGGACGACGCCGAACGGTCACAAGATCACGATCTTCCTTGAGGAAGCGGGACTGCCTTATCGCATCGTTCCGGTGAACATTTCCGCGGGCGACCAATTCAAGCCCGAATTTCTCGCCATCGCGCCAAACAACCGGATCCCGGCGATCATCGATGAGGCGCCGGCCGATGGCGGCGCGCCGGTCAGCGTGTTCGAGTCCGGCGCCATTTTGCAATACCTCGCCGAAAGGACGGGGCTTTTCCTTCCCGCCGATGTCCGCGGCCGCGTTCAAGTCATGCAATGGCTGTTCTGGCAGATGGGCGGGCTTGGCCCCATGGCCGGCCAAAACCATCACTTCGGTCACTATGCGCCGGAACGCATTCCCTATGCGATCACGCGGTACGTTCAAGAAACCAACCGGCTCTACGGCGTGCTGGATAAACGACTAGCGGATCGGGAGTTCGTCGCTGACGTTTACTCGATCGCCGACATGGCGATCTATCCCTGGATCGTGCCGTACGAGCGGCAGCAACAGAACCTCGACGAATTTCCTCACCTCAGCCGTTGGTTTTCGGCCATCAAGGCCCGTCCGGCCGTGGTGCGCGCCTACGAGCTCGCCGGGAAGATCAACAAGGCGCCCGTCGTATCTGACGAGTCGCGCCGCGTGCTGTTCGGACAGCGAGCATCAACGAGTCGATAGGCAACCGCGTATTCGAGCGGCGCGGGGCGACTACGGCGCCCGCCGTCTCGTCAGCTGCGAAGACGGCGCCCGGCGGGTGACACACGCCAAATATGATGGCAGCATCACGTGCTGGCCGACCGTTTTGAGGGCAAGCGTCTCAACTCGCCCAATGATGCGGTGGTGAGATCCGACGGCGCTCTATGCCGTCTGTCTCAACACGAGGGCGCCCTGCTGAGCGGAGGAAAATCGCCATGCTGCTCGGATGTATCGCCGACGACCTGACCGGCGCCACTGATCTTTCGCTCATGCTCTCGCGCGAGGGGATGAGGACCGTTCAAACGACAGGCATTCCGCCTGGGGAGATCGACCTCGACGGCGTCGACGCGTTGGTGATCGCGCTGAAGTCACGGTCGATACCCGCGCGGCAAGCCGTCTCGATGTCGCTGGAGGCTGCACGACGCCTGCGCGACCTCGGCGCCCGCCGTTTCCTGTTCAAGTACTGCTCGACATTTGACTCGACCGACGAAGGCAACATTGGACCGGTGCTGGAAGCGCTTCTGGAGTTCGTCGGCGGCGGCCAGACGATCGCGTGTCCGGCTTTCCCAGCGACCGGACGGACCATTTATGCCGGGCATCTGTTTGTCAACGGAGTGCTTCTGTCCGAGAGCCCGATGAAGGACCATCCTCTCAATCCGATGCACGATTCCGATCTGAGCCGCGTGCTGCAGCGTCAAACCAGGCGCGCGGTAGGGCTCATCGGCTTTGAAGACGTCGATGGCGGGGTCGAGGCGATTGGCAAGGCGCTAAAGCGCGAAGCGGCGGCAAGCAAGGCGGTGTCGATCGTCGATGCGTTGAGCGACCGCCATTTGCGCGATATCGGCGCCGCGGTGGCCGATCATGCTCTTGTCACGGGCGGTTCGGGTATCGCGATCGGGCTTCCCTCCGCTTATGTCGCCAAGGGGCTGCTTGCGAAGTTGACGCCACCCGATTCCGCGATGCCCGCGCCAGCCGGTCGGCGGGCCATTATCGCCGGTTCCTGTTCGCAGGCGACGCGCGGGCAGATCGAGGTCGCTCTTCAACGTGGAATGGCGGCTTTCCATGTCGACGTCGACCAACTCGTCGGCGGCTCGCAGACAGTCGATAGCATTCTCGAGTGGACTGCCAGGCAGGACATCGGCCAGCCCTTCCTGGTCTATTCGAGCGCCGATCCCGAAGTTGTCCGCGCCGCTCAGCAAAGGCTCGGGCGCGAGGCCGCCGGCGCGCTGGTCGAAGAAACGCTTTCGGCGGTGGCCAAGGGCTGCATGGACGCCGGCGTAACCCAGTTCCTGGTCGCGGGCGGCGAGACGTCGGGGGCTGTCGTTCAAGCGCTCGACGCCAAAATACTTTCGATCGGACCGGAGATCGATCCGGGCGTGCCGTGGACGCGCACGCTGGGACAACCCGATCTCGCGCTTGCTCTCAAATCCGGCAATTTTGGCGCGCCCGATTTCTTCTACAAGGCATGGAATTTTCTGCAATGACCGCCGAGACACAATTGCGGGACGAGATCTGTGCGGCGGGCGCATCGCTGTTTGAACGCGGCCTTACCCATGGATCGTCAGGCAATATCTCGGCGGCGCTGCCGGACGGAGGTTGGTTGATGACGCCAACCAATGCGTCGCTGGGCAAGCTCGATCCAGCGCGGCTGTCGAAGATCGACGCGGCAGGTCACCATGTCGCAGGCGACAAGCCGACCAAAGAAGCCTTCCTCCATCGTGTGATGTACGCGCGCAGGCCGACCTGCGAGGCCGTGGTCCACCTGCATTCGACCCATTCGGTTGCCGTCTCATGCCTCGATGGGCTCGACCGATGCAATTGTCTGCCGCCCTTGACGGCCTACTACGTCATGCGAATAAACCGCTTGCCGCTCGTGCCCTATTATCCGCCGGGCGACGAAAGCCTCGCCAAGGCGGTGGAGGATTTGGCCGAACAGCACCATGCTGTCCTGCTTGCCAATCACGGCCCAGTCGTAGCCGGCGCGAGTCTCGAAACGGCGATGTCCGCCGCTGAGGAACTGGAAGAGACGGCGAAGCTCTTTCTTTTGCTGCAAGGGCTGCAGACCCGGACGTTGACTGCGGAGCAGGTCGACGCGTTGCGTCAGCGCTTTTCCTAATTCTATGGCCGTCAGGAAAATCGACTGCGACTGTTACCGACCGCGCGGCTGCCATTCCATGTCGCAGACTCCCAGGGTTGAATCTCGCCCAGGTCG
>DASXGX010000079.1:0-5549 GCA_036488815.1 Roseiarcus sp. | reverse complement strand
TCGGCGGCCTTAACAACCCCGGTCAGCGTGGGATCGGCGTCGCGGATGCGCCGCACCGCCAATTCATTCGCCTTTCGGCGCGCCGCGCTCTGTGTCTCGTTCGCAATCATAATCGTAAGTCCAATTCAGCGCGGCGTGCCGTCGGGTTCAGTCAAGCGATGGCTGAGGTCGCCCTCCGTGCCGGCGGCTTTGATCCCGCGCCAGCCGAGCGCGCGGCGATAGCTGCCGAGGCGACCCGAGGCGATCAGCTCTTGCTCGTCGACCGCTTCGCGCGCGTCCCTCAGCGGCGAGACGTAGAGCGCATCGGCGGGACAATAGAGTTCGCAAAGGAAGCAGGTCTGACAATCATCGCGCCGTGCGATGACAGGGACGGCGCCAGCCACGGCGTCGAACACATAGTCGGGACAAGCCGACACGCAGGCGTCGCACTTGATGCATCGCTCGGAACTGACGAACTCGATCATGACGCGCTCGCGGACGGGCGGACCGAGATCTCGTCGAGGCCGTCGATCTCGAGCCTGTGGGACTGCGCCAAGTCGAGCGTTTGATGATCGCGGCGGCGGTGGATGCCTCGCGTCTCGGATCTCGCGAGCGCGCTGGAATAGATCCATCGCGCGGTCGCAATCATCGCGGCCGCCTCGCGGCTCCGATAGAGCGCTCTGCGGTCGCGCGCGCCGCCCATTCGGCGTGCGAGGCGCCAGGCGTCGTTCAACCTGTGCAGGGCGCCGCGCATGTCGCCGGCTTCGCGCTGAAAATTCCTGGCAAGCGGGAACATCTCCGCCTGCACGCCCTCGATGCACTCGGAGAGTTCGAGCGTCCGCTCGCCGGTAAGGCCGGCCTGTCCGAGCGCCCTCGCGAGCCGGTCATGCAAGCGCGGACCAAGACCTTTCGCGTAGGCCGCGGCCGATCGTCCGGCCCAGGCGCCGGAGGCGATCGCCCAGGTCGAGTTCGGGCCGCCGCCGCCGCTGACGGCGCCGACGACGGGTTCGCGCGAAGCCGCGTCGCCGGCGGCGTAGAGGCCGGGGACCGATGTCGCGCCGCGCGAATCGATTCTCAATCCGCCGACGCCGCGCACTGTTCCTTCATAGCGCAGCGTCACGGGAAAGCGGTCACGGAACGGGTCGATTCCCTGCCGATCCAGCGCCAGGAAAATGTTGGGCTGCCCTCGACGCAGGCCCTCCTGAATGTCGGGCGCGGCCTTGTCGATGACGGCGAACACCGGCCCTGCCGGCAGATGTCGGGCGAGAAGCTCGAAGATGTCGCCGCCATCGAGTTCGCGGCCGGCGGCGTCCGTGAAGGTGGCCCAACTATAGGGAAGATTTTTCGTCACGGTGGCGGCGACGTGCGAGACGCCATATTGGCCGGAGAATTCGAGTCCGGACAGAACAGCGCCGGCCTCGGCGCCCATCAGAAGTCCATCGCCGGTCAGTCCGTAGGTGCCAAGCGCCTTGCTCATGAAGGCGCAGCCGCCGGTCGCGATGACCACGGAACCGGCGCGCACAGTCCAGCCAGCGCCGTTTCTGCGATCGACGCCGCGGGCGCCGACCACGGCGCCATCGCCGTGCAGGAGTTCGAGCGCTGGACTGTGGTCGAGCAGCTTGACGCTCAGCTTGTGCAGCCGCCGACGCAGCAATTGCATGTAATCGGGCCCGCGCAGGTTGCCGCGCCAGAGCGCGCCCCGCTCGTCCCGCGGGAAGACGTAGCCCCAGTCGGTCAGGCGATGCAATTTGGCGTGCGTCTCGTCGAGCATCCGCTCGATCCAGTCGCCCCGGGCGAGACCGAGCCCCTTCTCCAGACGCCGCTCGATCACCTGCCTGCGCGCGGCGCCGCCCGGCGCAACGTCGATGACGGCCGTATTGACGGCGGCCGTCGCGCCGCTCGTGCCGATGCGCCCCTTATCCGCCAGCGCGACGGTCGCGCCATGCTCGGCGGCCTCGATCGCCGCCCACGCGCCTGCCGGTCCGCCCCCGAGCACGAGAACATCGACTGCAAGAGAGACCTCCACGATCACGCGGACCTGTAGAGAACAAGATCGATCTCGACCAACGCGCCCCGGCCAAGCCGCGCAACACCGATGGTGGTGCGGGAAGGAACCGCGTCGTCGTCGGGGAAGTAGCGATGATAGACCTTGTTCAAGCCGTCGAAGTCGCGATCGAAATCGGCGAGATACAGCCGCGCGAAGACGGCGTCCTTCAGCGAATAGCCCGCCGCTTCGACGATGGCGATGAGGTTCTGGAAGGTCTGCTCGGTTTGCGCCTCGATCCCCTCTGCAAAAGGGGAAGCGGGCGAAGCCGGATCGGTCGGCAACTGGCCGGTGACGTGGAGCCAGCCGTCCGCCTGCGTGGCGTGGTGGTACTTGACCCCGCGCGGCGGCGGCGGCGCGTGGGAAACGAGGTGACGCTTGATCATCGTGCTTTTCGATCCGTTATGGTGAAGCGGGAAGACGCGTCACTCGTGGCCCTGCCAGGGAACGACGAGACGTTGGAGCCAGCGCAATCCGAGGTCCATGACGATTGCGACGGCGGCGATGACCAGGATGCCGAGGATGACGACGTCGGTGACAAGAAAATCTGCGGCGCCCTTGATCATGAAACCGAGGCCCTGCGTCGCGGCGACGAGCTCGGCGGCGACCAGCGTCGCCCAGCCCGTACCCAACCCAATGCGCGTTCCCGAGAGAATGCTCGGCAGCGCATGCGGCAAAAGGACCAGGGTCACGACCTGGAGCCGCGAGGCGCCGAGCGCGCGCGCCGCGTTGACCCGGTCCTGCGACACCGAACGCAGGCCCTCGCTGGTCGCAATGATGATCGAGGGCAGGATGCCGAGCCCGATGACGAGAATCTTCGCCGTTTCGCCAATGCCGAACCAGATGATCACCAGCGGGAGATAGGCCAGCGGCGGGATCGGCCGATAGAATTCCAGCAGCGGCTCGATGACGCCCCTGGCGGTCTGGCTGAGGTTCATCGCGAACCCCAGGACGACGCCCGCGACGAAGGCGCCGGCGAGCGCCGCCAGCACGCGGCCGAGGCTGGCAAGACAATGCTGCAGGAGTGTCGCCCCTTCGAAACCGTCGCTCGAAACCGCAAAGAACTTCGCGACGACGGCCTGCGGCGACGGCAGGAACATCGCCGGCGCGAGTTCGAGCTTGGCCGCGCCCCACCAGAGGAAAAGCACGGCGAGACAGGTCGCGATCGAAACCTTGCCGACATAGGTCAATCGCCTCGTGGGGCGGCGCGGCGCGGCCGGAGGCGACAGGCGCTCGGCCGGCGCGGAAAGCGACGTCTCGCTCATGCGGCGGCTCCGGCGAGCTGGCCGGTAGAAAAGACGAGCGCTTTGACCCGCTCCCGCATGGCGACGAACTCGGGCTGCGACTTGATTTCGCCCGCCTTCAATCCCGCTGCAAACTGACGGGCGAAGCCGAGATCGATGGAGGCGACGACGCGCCCCGGCCGCGGCGACATGACGAGCAGCTTGGTCGCCATGAACACCGCTTCGTCGATGCCGTGCGTGATGAAAAAGACGCTCTTCTTCGTTCGCGCCCAGATGTCGAGAATGAGTTCCTGCATCTGCTCTCGCGTCAAAGCGTCGAGCGCGCCGAGCGGTTCATCCATGAGGAGGACGTCCGGGTCCGCGGTCAGCGCCCTCGCCAGTCCAACCCGCTGCCGCATCCCGCCCGACAATTGCCAGATGCGGCGATGCTCGACGCCTTCGAGGCCGACCAGCGCGAGCATGGCGCGGGCGCGCTCATGCCGCTCGCGGCGCGACGTTCCTTTGAGGCGAAGCCCGAAAGCGACATTGTCGATCACGTCGAGCCAAGGCATCAGCGCGCCATGTTGAAAAACGACGCCGCGTTCCGCGCCGGGACCTTCGATCGTTCGCCCGCCCAGGGTGACGGATCCCGATGTCGGCTGCAGGAATCCCGCCATGAGATTGAGCAGCGTCGTCTTGCCGCACCCCGACGCGCCGAGCGCCACCACGAAGCTGCCCGGCTCGACCGCGACCGAAACGCGATCGAGCGCCGTGACGCTTCCCGCGGCCGCCTCATAGCGCACGACGACGTTGCGGATATCAAGGACGGCCATCGCCACACCCCTCAAGACAAGCGAGGGCCTCCGACACGCCGAGGCCCTCCAATTTCGTTGATTGATTTGGCAGCGGCTATTGGGTCGCGGCGGCCTTGACGAATTCCGGCGTGACGGTCGCCGCGTAGCTCGGAAGGAGCGCGTCGACCTTCTTTTGATCCTTCAGGAAGGCGGCGGTCGCGGCGAGCGCGTCGGCGGTCCCTTTTCCAAGCAGCGCGTCGGAAGCCTGCTCGTCGGCGAGCGGATAATAGGCGCCGTCGATCTCGTCGAAAATTTCCTCGACCTTCGCGCCGTTGAAGTCGGCGATCTTCTTGGCGAGCGGCGTCCCCGCCTTGTAGTCCGCCGGATCGCTTCGGAAATGGGCGAAGCTGTCGAGCGTGACTTTGGCGAACGCCCTGAGCGCGCCGGGATGCTTGGCGGCGAAGTCCTTGCGCGTGATCCAGGCCACGAAGGTCGGACCGCCGAGCTTGGCGACCTCGGCGGAGTCGATCAGCACCTTGCCATTCGCCTTGGCGGCGGCGAGGACCGGGTCCCAGACATAGGCGGCGTCAATGTCGCCGCGCGAAAAGGCCGCGGCGATCTCCGGCGGCTGGAGATTGAGGATGTTCACCTTGGACTGGTCGACGCCGAAGTGCTTCAGAGCGAACAGCAGGCTGTAATGGCTGGTCGAAACGAACGGAACCGCGACCTTCTTGCCGACGAGATCCTTCGGTTCGTTGATGCCGGATCCGTTGCGAACCACCAGCGCCTCGGCCTTGCCGATGAGACCGGCGACCAGAAAGGCCTCGATCGGCGCGCCGCGCGTGACGCCGGCCGCCAGAGGACTCGAGCCGGCGTAACCGATGTCGATGGCGCCGGAAGCAAGCGCGGCGATGACGCTCGCGCCCGAGTCGAATTTGCGCCATTCGATCTTGCTGCCGGTCGCTTTCTCATAGGCGCCATCGACGATCGCGGCATGCGACGGATCGGGTTCGTTCTGATAGCCGATCCGGATCGTGTCGCCGGCCGCTTGCGCCTGCGCGGCGAACAGCGCCATCACGCCTGCCGCCAGCATTTTCCCCAGAATCTTCATTTGCCATCCATTGGTGCGAGGGCGGGGCCGAAAACGGCCGGCGCTATAGGAGCGTCGGCGCCGCCCTAACTCACCCTGGCAAAGGGGTAAGTCAACTAAATCTACAATTTAGATGTTTTTAATGGCGACGCCGCCGCGCGATTGCTGCTAAAGCATTTGCGTAGACGTGACAGCCGTTTACGCCAATCGCAGGGATTCCTTCTCCCCGTTTACGGGGAGAAGGACAGGATGAGGGGCTTGGTAAGGAGCCGCAAGCCTGCGGCCAATCACCAAGCCCCTCACCCCGAGCCCTCTCCCCCGCAAACGCATCGCGTTTGCCGGGCGCGCGCGGGGAGAGGGAGTTGGCCCGCGACCTGCGCCTCGCGCAGCCCGAGCGGCTATCGCCACGTCCAGGTCAT
>DASXGX010000077.1:0-3538 GCA_036488815.1 Roseiarcus sp. | reverse complement strand
CATGCCGAAGGAGGGGAGCCATTACGACTTGCCCATCGCGCTTGCGGTGATGGCCGCGATCGGCGCCATTCCGCCCGACGCGCTCGACGGCTTTGCGGTGATTGGGGAACTCGCGCTTGACGGCGCGATCAGCGCCGTCGCCGGCGTGCTGCCCGCGGCGATCGCCGCGAACGCCGCCGGCAAAGGCCTGATCTGTCCGGCGTCCTGCGGCCCCGAAGCGGCTTGGGCTTCGGCCGATCTCGACATCCTCGCGCCGCGCTCGCTGATCCAACTCGCCAACCACTTCAAGGGCTCGCAAGTGCTGTCGCGTCCTGAACCCGCGCTGCGCGCCGCGGCCGGGCCGCAGCCAGACCTGCGCGACATCAGGGGCCAGGAGAGCGCCAAGCGTGCGCTCGAAGTCGCCGCCGCTGGCGGCCACAACCTTTTGATGAGCGGCTCGCCGGGCGCGGGAAAGTCGATGCTCGCCCAGCGCTTGCCCTCGATCCTGCCGCCCATGACGCCGCGCGAGCTGCTCGAAGTGTCGATGATCCATTCGGTCGCCGGCGCGCTCGCGGGCGGGGCTTTGACCGACCGGCGTCCGTTTCGAAGCCCCCATCATTCGGCCTCTATGCCGGCCCTTGTCGGCGGTGGCGTGCACGCCAAACCCGGCGAGATCTCGCTCGCCCACAACGGCGTCCTTTTTCTTGACGAATTGCCGGAGTTTCAGGCCCAGGTGCTGGATAGTTTGCGCCAGCCGCTCGAGACAGGCGAGGTGGCTATCGCGCGCGCCAATCATCGCGTCGTCTATCCGGCGCGGTTTCAGTTGATCGCGGCGATGAACCCGTGCCGCTGCGGTCAGGCGAACGAGCCCGGCTACGCCTGTAAGCGCGCGCCAAACGACCGGTGCGTGGCGCAATATCTTGGTCGCCTTTCCGGGCCGCTGCTGGACCGTTTCGACCTGGTGGTCGACGTGCCCGCGGTTTCGGCTGCGGATCTGATGGCGCCGGCGGCGCAAGAGGGGTCGGCGGAGGCGGCTGCTCGGGTCGCGGCGGCGCGCAAGATCCAACTTAAGCGATACGCCGAGCTCGGGCTCGGCGGGATCGTGTGCAACGCTCGCGCGCCGGCTAGCCTCGTCGAGGAGATCGCGAATGCGGACGCAGCGGGCATGGCGCTGTTGCGCGACGCCGCCGAGCGGCTGCGTCTGTCGGCTCGAGGCTATCATCGGGTGCTGAAGCTCGCCCGCACGCTCGCCGACCTCGACGGCGACGCCCCGACCCGTCGCGCGCATCTCGCAGAAGCCCTCTCTTATCGGGGCGCGCCGGATCGCGCCGTTGCCGCGGCGTGACCGGGGAACCTCGGGAAACGCGTACAATTCGGCAGAATTGGACAAAGGATTCGCAACAGCCGCCTGAAACTATGGATCGCAAGCGGGACGGCGCGGGGCCGGGCGACGCGGGATTGCGAATGGATTTCGGCGCTGGATTGACGGACGTTGCGGCCCACGTGCTGTGGCTTCAGGCCGGCGCGATCATCGCGCTGACCGTCGCGAGCCTCGCGGCCACCGCCCGCTCTGCGCGTCAGATCGAAGCGCGTGAGGCTGAGATCGGCGCCGAGAACGATGGGCTGCGTGACGAAGTCCGGCGGCTCAAGCAGGCGGCGAGCGCGCTTGACCGGGCCGAGGCCGCAAGCGAGGCCAAATCGCGCTTTCTGACAACGGTGAGCCACGAGATCCGCACCCCAATCAGCGGAATTCTCGGCATGGCAGACCTCTTGCGGGACGCCTCGCTCGATCCCGAAAACGCAAGCTACGTTGAAGCGATCCGCAGCTCGGGGAGCGCACTCGTCGCGCTGGTCGACGAAATTCTCGATCTGGCCAAGATCGAGGCGGGACGTTTTGATCTCGTCGCCGAGACGGTCGATCTCCGTCGGCTCACCGAGAGCATCGTCGAGCTTCTCGCCCCCCGCGCGCAGAGCAAAGGCATCGAGATCGCCTGCTCGTTCAACGCCGCCGCCCCGCGCTTCGTTCGCGCAGACGGCCGCCGCCTACGCCAGGTCCTCACCAACCTCAGCGGAAACGCGGTCAAATTCACCGATCAGGGCGGCGTCTGCGTGACGGTCGAGCGTAGCGAGACGGGCATGGCGCGATTCTCGGTCATTGACACCGGGCCCGGCGTGCCGGAGGCGCGTCGCGCTGCCATTTTCGAAGCTTTCGAGCACGGCGACGGCTCTGAGGCCGAGCGCTTCGAGGGCGCAGGGCTGGGATTGGCGATCTCACGCGAGCTTGTCCGCTTGATGGGCGGCGATCTGACGCTTGCCGACAACCCCGGCGGGGGGTCGATCTTCGCCTTCGCCGTCCGGTTGCCTGAATGCGCCGCCGTCGAGACCCTCGCGGCCGCCCGGGAGACGAGGCGGCGCGCCCCCGAGGGGACGCGCGCCCTCATCATCGCCGATTCACCGTTCGAGGCGCCGGCCATGGAGGCGCGACTCGCCGAAGTGGGCGTTAGCGTCGAGCGCGCCTGTGGCCTCGATTCCGGCCTTGAAGCGCTGAGCGCTCCGGAGAAACCCGACGTCGTTATTGTCGATTGCGCGCTTGGCCCCGAGGCGACCAACCAGCTCGCCCAGGCCGCACGCGAAGCGGGCGTGCGGCGCAGCCTTGTGCTGTTTTCGCCGTTCGAACGGCGGGCCTTTGGGCAGACGGCGCTCAAAGATTTCGACGGCTGGCTGGTCAAACCCGTCCGCGCGCGCTCGCTCTTCGAGCGCGCAGCGTGGGATTCCGAACCCGCTCCCAGCCCTCTCACCCGGCTCTCTCCGTCCCCGTCGATCCGCCGCGCTCTCGTCGCCGAGGACAACGACATCAACGCCCTCATCACTGAAAAAGCCTTGCGGCGCTTGGGCTTCGAGGTCGTTCGCGCGCACGATGGGGAGGAGGCGCTGCAGCTCGCCTCGCCGATCACGCCGCTTGAGTCGCGTCCGTTTGACATCATCCTGATGGATCTCAAGATGCCGCGCCTTGACGGCTACGAGACGACGCGCCGATTGCGGCGGCTCGAGGCGGCGTGCGGCTGGTCGCCGACGCCGATCGTCGCCCTGACCGCCAACGCTTTTGATGAGCGGAGAGGCTCCCCTTCGGCGGCCGGATTTGACGCGTTTCTCGTCAAGCCGGTCGAGTTCAGCGCCCTGGCGGGGACGGTGGAGCGGGTCTGCGCAACGGTGGCCGCGCCGTGGCGCGAGCGCCTGCGGGCGTCGTAGAGTCGACGGCTTCGGATAAGCGCTGGGTCCGGCAGCTGCAATTTAACCTTACAAATGTATATTGATTTCCCGCGCGGAACCTGCCGATCTTGCTTGCCGGCTATTTCCCTGCGGCCCGAAAGCCCCTACATTAGGGTTCGGACCCCTCTGGAGCCCCTAATTGTCCGAATCGATTGCGCTTGAAGACGCGGATGGGATTGCAAGTCCCACATGGGAATCGCACCCGCAGGCGTTCATCAAGTCGTTCGGATGCCAGATGAACGTCTATGATTCCGAGCGAATGGGCGATCTCGCCGCAGAGGCGGGGTAC
>DASXGX010000069.1:0-7238 GCA_036488815.1 Roseiarcus sp. | reverse complement strand
TGTCGGGGGTATATTATCCGCTGTTCGTGAGCGCCACCGGCGCGGCAGCGGTGCAGCGCGAATTTGAATTGGGCGGCATCGACAGAACGGCCAATTTCAACCTGAACCTGAAGGTGAAGTCGAACGCGGACGTTGTCTTTCTCGATCCGGCTTATACATTCGTCTCGCCGGTGTTCGGCGGCCAGTTGACGCTCGACATGACGTCAATCGTTGGAGTCAACACAGTCGCGCTGAGCGGGACGTTGACCTCGTCAGTCGGCCCGGCCACCGTCACGCGGAGCGGCTCCATCCGCGATTCGGTCTCGGGCGCTGGGGATTTGTACCCGAAGGCGACCCTGCGTTGGAATGCCGGCGTCAACAACTACATGACGTATGTGATGGGCGACATACCCATCGGAACCTATGACTCGAGCCGTCTCGCCAATCTCGGCATTGGCCATGGCGCGATCGACGGGGGCGGCGGCTACACCTATCTCGATCCCGCCACGGGGCACGAGTTCTCGGCGGTGACCGGCTTCACCTACAATTTCACCAATACGAGCACCGACTATCAAAACGGCATCGACTGGCACCTCGACTGGGGCGCTTCACAGTTCCTCTCCAAGACGGCCTTTATCGGCGCCGTCGGCTATTTCTACGAGCAGATCACCGCCGACAAGGGATCGCTTCCCATTCTTGGCCCCGTGGAATCGGGCGTGATCGGCCTCGGGCCGCAACTCGGCTTCATCATTCCCGCGGGAGACGAGAAGATCTACCTGAACTTCAAGGCGTACGAAGAATTCGACAATCACGATCGCCCAGCCGGCTGGAACGCCTGGGTGACATTGTCGATATCGGTCAACCCGCCCCCAGCAACGCGTCCAACTGTGGCGGCAAAATATTGAGACGACGACCTACGCGACGACGAGGGGTCAGCGCCGGCTCTCGCCAAAAGGAAAAGCCCGCCGACGCGCGGCGGGCTCCGTTGTGTTCCAGGCGTTCGGCCCGGGGCGCGATCACATTTGGTGATAGGTGACCTTGCCGTCCGGGTCCTTCTTCCAGACGTACCACACGTAGTCCGCCGTCGTGCGGTCGCCCTTCTTGTCGTAGGAGATGTCGCCGAGGACGGTGTGGAACGGCATGCCGGAGTGCATCACTTCCGCCATCTTCTTGGCGTCGAGCGAGCCGACCTTCTCGGCCGCCTGCTTGATGATCTGCATCGCGGCGTAGGAGTAGAGCGTATAGCCTTCCGGCTCGAAGCCCTTGGCCTTGATCTCCTCGACGATCGCCTTGGCGTTCGGGTTGTTGCGCGGCTCGGGGCCGAACGACATCAGGGTGCCTTCGACGCCGGGGCCGCCGATGGAGGCGAACTCGTTATCGGTGATGCCGTCGCCGGAGATCATGACGGTCTTGAGACCCTGGTCGCGCATCTGGCGCACGATGAGACCGCCCTCGGTGTGGAGGCCGCCCCACATCAGGTATTCGGCGCCGGAGGCTTTGATCTTGGAGACGATCGCCGAATAGTCCTTCTCGCCGGGGTTGACGCCTTCGTAGAGGACTTCCTTCTTGCCGCCGGCGTTCATAAAGCCCTTGGCGGCGTCGGCGAGGCCCTGGCCGTAAGGCGTCTTGTCGTGAACGATAGCGATCTTGGCGTCCTTGAGCTTGGTGAGGGCCAGGTCGGCCCACAGCTTGCCCTGCTGGTCGTCACGGCCGCAGGTGCGGAACGCGTCCCACAGGCCGCGCTCGGTGACCTTCGGGTTGGTGGCGGAGGGGGTGATGAAGAGGACGCCGTTGTCGGCGTAGACCTCCGAAGCCGGGATGGTCACGCCGGAGTTGAAGTGGCCGACCACGAATTTGACACCGTCGCCGACGAACTTATTCGCCACCGAGACGCCCTGCTTGGGGTCGGAGACGTCGTCGCCTTGCTCGACTTCGATCTTCTGGCCGAGAATGCCGCCGGCCGCGTTGAAGTCGGCTGCGGCTTGCGCGACGCCGGTGGTGAGCTGCGCGCCAAAAGAAGCGTTGGGGCCCGTGATCGGACCGGCGACGCCGATCTTGACTTGCGCGTTCGCGGCGCCGGCGAAAGCCAGACCCGCCGCGAGCACGAGGCCCGTCAACATATACCGTTTCATATGTCACTCCCTGTTGTTTGGGGCGCGTTGCCGGACCCCGGGCGGAACCTCCTCCCACCTTGGCGGAGGATAAAAGCCTGTTTTTGAATGGGTGTCACCTGCCAGCCGTCCGGTTGCCGCAATTCTTTGGCCCGCGGCAAGCCGGCTTCGGGCGTATTAGCGCTCGCGCCAAGTGAGGCCGGACTTTCGGAACGCCCAGGAATATTGCGTCGCCATCTGCCGCGCCCGCATCGCGGAATGGCCGATCCATCCGACGACGATCAGCACCGCGAGCGTGACGAGATAATAGTGAAGCGACAGCAGCTCTTCCTGGAACAGCGCGAAGTGCAGGAACTGCACGGCGGCCGCCAACGCGGCGATCGCCGGCGCGAGGCGCCAGATGGGGCTCCAGCCGCTCGCCAACGCGCGCCCGGTCGCAAAGGCCGCCGCCGAGCCGAGGCCGTCGAGCACGATGAAGGCGAGCAGCCCCGAGTCGGTCGCCGGCCACAGGATTCCGTCCATCAGTGGCCCCCCTCGAGATAGGCCGCGCGCACTTCCGGCCGCGCCAGCAGCTCTTTGCCGGAGCCCTGCATGGTGATCGAGCCGTTGACCATCACATAGCCGCGATGGGCGAGCTTCAGCGCATGGAACGCATTCTGCTCGACGAGAAACACCGAGAGGCCCTGCGTGCGGTTGAGTTCGGCGATCGCGTTGAAGATCTGTTTGACGACGAGCGGAGCAAGGCCGAGCGACGGCTCGTCGAGCAGCAACAGGCGCGGACGGCTCATCAGCGCGCGCGCGATGGCGAGCATTTGCTGTTCGCCGCCCGACAGCGTGCCGCCGCGCTGCTGGGCGCGCTCCTTGAGGCGGGGAAACATCGTGAAGGCGCGTTCGAGGTCTTCGTCGAAATGCGCGAATTTGTCGATCGAGGCGCCCATCTGCAGGTTTTCGTAGACCGTCATGCGCGGGAAGATGCGCCGCCCCTCAGGCGACTGCGCGATCGACATGCGGGCGATGCGATGGGTCGGCAGATGGGTGATGTCCTGGCCGTCGAAGGCGATCGCGCCGCGCCGCGCGCGCGGGTTGCCGAAGATCGTCATCATCATCGTCGACTTGCCGGCGCCGTTGGCGCCGATCAAGGTGACGATTTCGCCCTCGTTGACGTCGAGGTCGACGCCCTTGAGGGCCTGGATCTTGCCATAGAAGGTCTCCACGCCGCGAACCGTCAGCAGCGGTTTGGGCGCTAGAGCCGGCGCGAGGGTCGCTTGCGCGCTGGTCATGGTCATGCGCCGATCTCCGCTTCCACGCTGGCGAGTTCTTCTTCGTCGGCGACGCCTAGGTAAGCGGCGATCACCTTCGGATCGTTGCGCACTTCTTCTGGCGTGCCGTCGGCGATCTTGGTGCCGTAGTCGAGCACCACGACATGATCGGAAATCTGCATGACGACCGACATGTCGTGCTCGATCAACAGAATTGACGTCTGGTGATCGTCGCGGATCGAATTGAGCAGGAGGTTGAGTTCGAGCGATTCCCTCGGATTGAGGCCTGCGGCAGGCTCGTCGAGACACAGCATGACGGGCTCGGTGCACATGGCGCGCGCGATCTCGAGCCGGCGCTGCGCGCCGTACGGCAGTTCGCCCGCCGGATCGTCGGCGCGATTGATCAGGCCGATCTTGTTCAGCCAGTACTTGGCGCGCTCCACCGCCTCGCTCTCGGCGCTGCGATAGGTCGGGGCGCCGAACAGGCCGAGAATCGTGAAGCCGCTCGCCGCCATCAGGCTGTTGTGGTGCGCGACCATCAGGTTCTCGAGCACGGTCATGCCTTGGAACAGGCGGATGTTCTGAAACGTCCGCGCCACCCGCGCGCGCCAAGCGATCTCGTTGCCGGGCATGCGTTCGAGCAAATAAAGCTCGTTGCCCTCGGCGATGGCGTGTTTCTTCGTCGAGCGCGTGAGCGATTCGACGTCGTCCGCAGACGCCGTTCCGACGCGTGCGAGCGCGAGACGCCCTTCGGTCGGCTTGTAGAAGCCGGTCACGCAATTGAAGACGGTGGTCTTGCCGGCGCCGTTGGGGCCGATCAGCGCCGTGATGTCGCCGCGCCCGACCTGAAACGTGAGATTGTTGACCGCCACCAGGCCGCCGAAGCGCATGGTGAGATGCTCGACGACGAGCAGGGGATTCGTCATCCAGCGCATCAGCCGTGTCCTTCCTTGACCAGCGATCCCGACACGGCCTTGCGTTCTTTGAGGAAGATTGACGGCGCGCGCGTCGAGACGAAGCCGCGCGGCCGCACGATCATCATCACCACCATCGCCAGGCCGAACAGCAGCCCGCGATATTGCGCCGGATCGAATCCGGGAATGGCGAACAGGTTGAGGGCGGCTTCGGGCAGCAGCTGGAGCGCCCGCAGGACGAGGACGGCGGCGACGAGGACGATAGCGACTTGCATCGCCGTCCGCCGCGACCGGATGCAGCCGAACACGACCACCACCAGACAGATCAGGAAGAGGCCGGCGCCGCCCGACATGATTGCGCGCAGGAAATCGAGTTCGCGCAGCATCTCGAAGCCGCCGATCAGGAACACCGCCGCCAGGGCGACGCCGATCTGCGAACCCATGCCGCCCAACACGACAATGGCGAGGATGGTGGCGGATTCGCTGAATGTGAAGCTTTCCGGACTGATGAAGCCTTGACGAACCGCGAAGAACGACCCCGCCAGGCCGCCGAAAAAGGCGCCGAGCGCGAAGGCGGTCAGCTTGGTGTTGGTCGTGTTGATGCCGAGCGAGCGGCAGGCGATCTCGTCCTCGCGCAGCGCTTCCCAGGCGCGTCCGATGGGCAGGCGACGCAACCGCATCGACACGAGATTGGTGATCAGCGCAAGGCAGAGAATGACGTAGTAGAGGAACATCTTGCCGTGCAGCGGCGAGTAGTCCATGTGGAAAAAATCGTCGAAGCCGCCCGGCTGATCGGCGAAGCGCAGACCGAAAAAGGTGATCTTCGGGATCGACGCGATGCCCGCGCCGCCGCCCGTGAAGTCGACCCAGTTGATGAGAATGGTGCGGATGATTTCGCCGAAGGCGAGCGTGACGATGGCGAGATAATCGCCGCGCAGGCGCAGCACGGGGAAGCCCAGCAACATGCCCCACATCGCGGCGAGGATACCGGCCAGCGGCAGGCAGATCCAAAACGAAAGCCCGAATGTGGTGGCGAGCAGCGCGTAGGAATAAGCCCCGACCGCGTAGAAGGCGACGTAGCCGAGGTCGAGCAGGCCGGCCAGCCCGACGACGATGTTGAGACCCCATCCGAGCATCACGTAGATGAGGATCTGGATGCCGTAGCTATCCACCCATTTGAGCGCGCCGGCCGATCCAAGCGCGGCGAGGATCGCGAAGGGATAGAGGAACAGGACGACGAGGCCGATCGCCGGCAGGTATTTCGAAGCCGCGGTCCGGACCGCCTCGGGGACGAGCGGGCCCGTCCGCGCCTCTTTCGTCGCGCTGGCCGAGAAATTGAGCGCCGCGAGCCGCCCGAAAAAGGCGAGCAGCGCGAAGATCGCGACGGCGCCGGGGCGCGCCGTCGCATGCAGCACGCCGTTGTTGTCCGAGTCCGCGCGCAGGAGCACGATCGGCACGCAG
This sequence comes from Roseiarcus sp., assembly GCA_036488815.1. Lineage (GTDB taxonomy): Bacteria > Pseudomonadota > Alphaproteobacteria > Rhizobiales > Beijerinckiaceae > Roseiarcus. The sequence goes on along the minus strand of DASXGX010000069.1, from coordinate 1,514 downwards.
AGCAACACGGTGAGCATCGCCGCCGCGAAGGCGTCCTTCAGCCGGGCGCCGAGCGCCGCGTCTTTCGACACGGGGATCGCCGAGGTCTGGGAGACGGCCGTCATCGTCACACCTTCTCGATTTCAGGCCGGCCCAGAATGCCGGAGGGCATGAAGATGAGGGTGATCGCGAGGATCGAGAAGGCGGCGACGTCCTTGTAGTCGGACGAGAAATAGGCCGACCAGAACACTTCGATGAGGCCGATCATCAGGCCGCCGAGGACGGCCCCGGGCAACGAGCCGATGCCGCCGAGCACCGCCGCGGTGAACGCCTTGACGCCGGGAAGGAAGCCGTCGGAGAAGTTCACGACGCCGTAGTACATCATGTAGAGGGTGCCAGCGACCGCCGCGAGCGCGGCGCCGATGACGAAGGTGATCGAGATCGTCCGGTCGACGTCGACGCCGATCAGCGCCGCCATCTTGCGATCCTGCTCGCAGGCGCGCTGCGCGCGGCCCAGCGCCGTCTTCTGCACCAGCCACCAGAAGCCGAACAGCAGGATGGCGGTGACCGCCATGATGACGATCTGGCGGTATTGCAGGACGATGTTGTGCCCGGCGCCGCCGACGTTGATGATGTTCGTGAACATCGGCGGCACAGGCTTGTTCCGGGGCCCCTGCGACACTTGGACGAAGTTCGAGAGGAACGTCGACATGCCGATGGCCGAGATCAGCGGCGCCAGGCGGAACGAGCCGCGCAGCGGCCGGTAGGCGATCCGCTCGATGCTCCAGTTCCAGATCGAGGTCAGCACCATGGCCGCGACCAGCACGAGAACGAAGGCCAACGGCAGCGACGCGATGCCGAGAACCTGCGTCAGGACGAGAAAGACCAGCAGGGCGATGAAAGCCGAAAGCATGAACACGTCGCCGTGAGCGAAATTGATCATGCCGATGATGCCGAACACCATCGTATAGCCGATGGCGATAAGTCCGTAGACCGACCCTAACGTCAGCCCGTTGATCAATTGCTGAACGAAATTGTCCATTCGTCAACGCGCCCCCGAGTTTTCCGTCCCTATGCAGGAACCGCGCCAACATATGTCGGCTGGCCCCCGTCGTCGTCATTTGGCCGGCGTCGCAGCCAATCCGCGAGCATGCAATTGAGCTTAGCAACGGCGCACGCGCACGGCAATCGCCACAACCCGCTTTCATTGCCGCCCCTGCGGCGCCGCTCGACGTCGCCGACAGCCCGGCGTCGCCCCCGTCTCCTTCCGACCAGTCGCACCCAATTCCCCCGCAAACCTTCGCCAAAACTATTCGAGCGAAGTAATGCGCGCGATACTATTTGATCCTCCGGCCCGTACACGCGAGACTTTTATCTATAGACGACAAGAAATTGCGCGCGAGGGGCCGCGTGCGCTTTCAAGCCGCTTGTCCACAATCGTCGGCGCCGCCACCGCCAACGGATGCGCCGTTCGCCGCGCTTTCGCAAGGCGCAAGTTGAGCTTTTGCTCAAAATGCCGTCATTCGCTCAGAAAC
>DASXGX010000065.1:0-91658 GCA_036488815.1 Roseiarcus sp. | reverse complement strand
GAGACGCTGCCTTCCTGATGCATGATCAGCTCGGGCGAGGCCCAGATGATCTCCGGATTGACATAGGTCCGCGCGCCGTCAACGGGATCGAGGTCGAGCACCACCACACGCAGGGAGATGCCGATATGCGGCGCGGTGATCCCGATGCCGGGGGCCGCGTGCATCGTCTCCAGCAGGTCACGGGCGAGGTCGCGCAGCGCGCCGTCAAACGCGGTGACTGGCTGCGCCGGCTGCGCGAGGCGAGGGTCGGGATATCGGATAATGGTGCGGATGGGCATGATTTCTGTCGATGTCGGTGGAGGTTTAGCCGGCGCTGGCCGATCGTCGTGTCCGGGTTTTGCCACCGGCCTTCGAGCGGGCCTTCACATGATCGATGAAGGCGCGCAGCTTGGGCATCAGTTGGCGGTGGCCGGGATAATAGAGAAACACACCGGGCCCCATCGGTGCGAACGGCGCCAGCACCTGCACGAGTTTTCCGGCTTTCACCAGGCCGGTGGCGATCGGGGCGGGCACTTGCGCAAGGCCGACGCCTTCGACCGCTGCGCCGAGCATGGTGGGAAAGTCGTTGGCGATGAGCGGGCCCGATACCGCAAGCTCGATGGCGCGATTGTTGTCGTTGAGCGACCACAGCGCGATCGCGCCGTTGGATCGACGCAGTCGCAGGCATGCATGCCGGCGCAAATCGTCGGGACGTTCGGGTTTGCCGTAGCGAGCGAGATAGGCGGGAGTACCGACGATGATGAAGCGAAACGGCGGGCTGAGCCGCACCGCGATCATATCGGCGGCGATGAACTGGCCCATCCGGACGCCGGCGTCAAACCCGCCCGCCGCAAGGTCGACCATCTCTTCGCTTGCGGCGATTTCCACCTCGACCTCGGGATATTCAGCGCAGAACGATGCGATCAGCGGCTCCAGCACGATCGGCACCACCGAGCGCGGCACCGTCAGGCGCAACAGTCCGGCCGGCCGCTGTCCGAGGTCACGCGCGACCTCGCTTGCGGCGACGAGCTCCTCGAATGCTGGCTTGGCGCGCGACAGGAAGCGGTCGCCGGCTTCGGTCAGGCCGACGCTGCGCGTGGTGCGGATGAAGAGCGCCGCGCCGACGCGGGCCTCGAGCGTGCGGATCGCTTGGCTGATGGCCGAGGGCGTCACCCCGAGTTGCGCGGCCGCCTTGCGAAAGCTGCGGTGCTCGGCCACGCTCAGGAATGCTTCCACGCCGTCGAGCGCGCCTTGCCTGACTGTGAAGTTCTGCTTCATGACCCGTCGATATTATCGCCAATAGTCGCGCGCTGGAAGCCGTCCTAGATCTGACTTGCAAATCGGTTCTGACACCCAAATCGGCTGCGACGCAGCCTCAGCCTTGAGGATATTCAATGACCGACGTCCTTGATGGCGTACGCGACCACTATCGCGCGATCGGCCTTGTCGAGCGGTTGAAAGACGCGCTTCGTGCGCTCGGGCCAGAGGATCAGCGGCTCACGCCACGGCAATTGGCTGTCCTTGACCAGTTTCACACCCGCGGGCTCGCTGCGACCTCCGAGCTTGCGGAGTTGGCTGGGATCACCGCCGACATGGCGGTGCTGGACGTCGGCTCGGGCGTGGGCGGGCCAGCGCGCTTTCTCGCCGCGACCTATGGCTGCCGGGTTACGGGCGTCGACCTTAGCGAGCCTTTCGTGGACGCGGCGCGCTATCTGACCGAGCGCACGGGGCAGAGCGGGCAGGTGTTGTTCCAGACCGCCGACGCGCTGGAGCTTCCGTTTGACGCCGGACGCTTTCATCTCGTGTTGCTCCAGCATGTGGCGATGAACGTCTCGGACCGAGCAAGGCTCTACCGCGAGATGCGGCGCGTGCTGAAGCCAGGCGGCAGGTTTGCGACGTTCGACGTCACGTTGAACGGGGGCGAGCCGCACTATCCCGTGCCCTGGGCGCGATCACCGAAGACGAGCTTTCTCTTGACGGCCGCCGAGACGCTCGCGGCGATCGAGCCGGCGGGTTTCCGCGCGATGGCATGGCGGGACGACTCTGAGGCCGCCAAGGCCTGGAGCGCCGCGCTGCTCGCTTCCGCGCCGCCGCCCTCGCCAAATCTCGGCGTCGTTATGGGGCCGGATTTCGGGCAGCTTGCCCCCAACCTGGGCCGAAATCTGCTGGAAGGCCGGCTCGGCGTCCTGACCGCGGTGTTCGAGGCCACATCGACCAACGCCTGATAGGAGGGTCAAATGTCTCCTTCGACCATTTTCCAGATTCATCTCGTTCTCGGCTACGTCCCGTGGCTGCTGTGCGTCGGCGTCTATATCCTGCCATGGCTCAAGTCCGCCGACCGGGTCGAAGCGCACCGCGCCATCGCGACTCTGCACAGCTTCCGCTTCTTCGGGCTCGTTTTCATCCTTCCTGGCGTCGTCGGCCCCAATCTGCCGAGCGGCTTCGCCGCCTTCGCCGCCTATGGCGACTTTGCGGCCGCAGCGCTCGCCATCCTGGCCCTTCTCACGGCGGGAACGCCTAAGCTCTTTTGGCCGTTCGTCGTCGCCTTCAATCTCGTGGGCGCGGCCGACATCATCGTCGACTATTACCACGGCGTTGAAGTGGGCCTTCCGGCGCTGGCGGGGGAACTGGGCGCCGCATATGCGATCCCGATCGTCTATGTGCCTTTGCTGATGATCACGCACGTCATCGCGTTCTATTTGCTGTTACGTCGGCAGCCGGGCCGGGCCCTCGTCAATGCGGCCGCATCGTAGCCGTCAGAACGGGAGCGACAGCTGCTTGGCTTGCGGTTTATCGCCCGCCGGGAGACGAACGCCTTCCATCTCCAGCATCTTCGACTTGGCGCGCGAACCTCCCGGCGCGGAGAAGCCGCCGATCTTGTCGCCGGCGGCCAGAACCCGGTGGCACGGCACGATCAACGGCACCGGGTTCGTCGCCATCGCCTGGCCGACATCGCGCGCGGCCCGCGGGTCGGCGCTCAATTCCTTGGCGACGGCGCCATAGGTCGTCGTCTCGCCCCAGCGGAGCCCTCTGACCCGTTCGTAGACGCGCGCGAAGAACGGCTCCTGAGGGCCAAGATCGACCTCGATGCCCGAAAAGTCGGTCTCGGCGCCGGCGAAGTATCGCTTCACCGCCTCGATGACCGCAGCGATCTCTGCGGGAGGCGCGGCTCGCTCGGCCTCGGGGCGGCTGCGCAACAGCGCGTGCTCCGCAGCCGCTTCGCTCTTCGCGGGCAAGCGCAGACGTGTGACGGCGCGTCCCTCCCAGGCGATGGCGACAAAGCCGAGCGCCGTCTCGAAAACTGCGTAGCTCTGCACGTCGCTCATGACGAAACCTCCCTAATCTGACCCTTCAGAATGCACCGCTCGCGGTCCGACGCGGCCCGATTTGATCGCTCCGCAGGCTCCGCGTAACACAGTCGTCCGTGATAGCTTTGTGAGATCGTTCCGATGCCTCCAACACGCATGAAAGCCTGGCGCCTGGATCGTCTTGGCGGAAACCTCGCCCTCAAGCAGATCCCGACGCCGCAGCCGCGGGCCGGCAGCGTGCTTGTGCGCATCGAAGCCTCGGCCCTGATGTCGTACCTGAAGCCTTATGTCGAAGGGAAACTGCCTTTCTACAATCCCCCAACCCAAGAGTTCACGATCGGGACGAACGGAGTCGGCGTCGTGGAGGCCGTCGGGCGCGATGTCTGGAGCCTTCATCCCGGCGAGCGGGTGCTCTTGTCTTCGCATTTCATCGGCCGTGAGAATGTCGGCGAACCTCCGCAGGTCTTGATCGGCCTGACCGCGGGAGCAGGCGGCGAGGCCGTGTTGGCGGATTGGCCCGATGGCACGCTCGCCGACTATGCGCTGATGCCGGTCGAGGCGGTGACGCCGGCCGATGGCCTCGACCATCTCGACGCTCCGAGCCTCGCCGCAATCAGCCGTTGCATCGTTCCTTTCGGCGGCTTGTTGCGCGGGCGCTTGGCGGCGGGCGAGACGCTCGTCGTCACGGGCGCCACTGGCGCATATGGAACGGCTGCCGTGCTGCTCGGGGTCGCGATGGGCGCAGCGCGCGTCGTCGCCGCCGGCCGCAATCGCAAGGCGCTCGAAGCGGTCGCCGAGATTGCCGGACCGCGTGTGCGGCCGGTCGCGCTGACGGGCGACGTCGAGGCAGATGCCGCCGCTTTGCGGGCTGCCGGCGGCGGCGCACATATCGCTTTCGACATGGTCGGCGCCGCCGGCGATCCGAATGCGACGCTCGCGGCGCTCCACAGCCTGCGGCGCGCGGGTCGCCTCGTGCTGATGGGCAGCATGACGACGCCTCTGCCGATCCCCTACACGCAGCTGATGCTCAATAACTGGGAGATCCTCGGCCAGTTCATGTATCCCGCCAGCGCCTATCCGCGCCTGCTCGATTTGTTGCGCGGCGGCCTGCTCGACCTCAGCCCGATACGTCCGCGGGTCTATCCGCTCGCCGAACTGCCGCAAGCCATGGAGGCCGCCGCCGTCGCGCACAACCTCGAATACGTTGTCATGCAGCCCTGAGGCGGTCCCCGTTGCGCGCGTCCGCCGCTTCGCTATGGTCGCGGCCACCGCGTTCCTCGGAGCCTCCCCATGTCCGACCTTTCCGCATTTCCCATCACCCGGCGCTGGCCGGCGCAGCATCCCGACCGGCTGCAGCTCTATTCGCTGCCGACGCCCAACGGCGTAAAAGTTTCGATCATGCTGGAGGAGATCGGGCTGCCCTACGAGCCGCACCTCGTCGACATCGGCAAGAACGACAGCTGGACGCCAGAATTCCTGTCGCTCAACCCGAACGGCAAGATCCCGGCGATTCTCGACCCCAACGGCCCCGGCGGCAAGCCGATGGGCCTGTTCGAATCGGGCGCCATTCTCGTGTATCTCGCGGAGAAGTCCGGCCAATTGCTGCCGACCGATCCCGCGCGGCGCTACGAGACCATCCAGTGGGTCTTCTTCCAGATGGCTTTCATCGGGCCGATCTTCGGCCAGCTCGGCTACTTCTTTAAATTCGCGGGCAAGGAGATCGAGGACAAGCGGCCGCTGGAGCGATTCCGCAACGAGTCGAAGCGTCTGCTCGGCGTTCTAGAGACGCGGCTCGACAGCCAGCCCTGGATCATGGGCGACGAATTCACCATCGCCGACGTTTCCCTGCTCGGATGGGTGCGCAATCTCGTTGGCTTCTACGGCGCGCGCTCGCTGGTCGACTTCGATACGCTGGAGCGGGTTCCCGCCTGGCTCGACCGCGCGCTGGCGCGGCCGGCGGTGCAGCGCGGCATCGAAATCCCCAAGCGGTCGTGAGGGCGCGGCATTGAGCGCGAAGCCGGTCGTCATCTACGGCATCAAGAACTGCGACACGATGAAGAAGGCGCGGCGCTGGCTCGACGAGCGCGGCGTCGCCTACGCCTTCCATGACTATAAGGCGGAGGGGATCGAGCCCACGCTGCTCGAAGCCTGGGCGGCGGCGGTGGGTTGGGAGACGCTGCTCAACCGCGCGGGCACCACCTTCCGCGCGTTGCCAGAGGCTGAGAAGCAGACGGTCACTCGCGACAAAGCGATCGCCCTGATGGCCGCGCAGCCCTCGATGATCAAGCGCCCCGTGCTCGACGTCGGCGGCGCGCTGCTGGTCGGCTTCAAGCCTGAGGCCTACGGCGCCGCCTTTCCCCGCTGAGACGAGGCGCCGTCAGGCGACCGTCGGCAGCAGCCTTCTGACTTCCGCGAGGAGATCGGCGACCGCTTCGGCGTTGCCGGCGAAGCGCTCGAACAGCGCCTTTTGGAACAGGCCGTCGAACAAAGCGTAGAGGGCAGGGGGCGAAATCGCCGGCCGCTTGCCGCCGAGCTCGGCGAAACGGCTGACGATGCGCCAGACCATCGCCTCCAGGCTCTTGTCGATCGCCGCCACGTCCTGGCGGAAAGCGTCCTCGAACAGCGCCTGAGCGCGCAGGTCGTACCAGAGGCGATGCATCGGCGCTTCGTCGCGGATCGTCTCGCCGAGCTTCTCAAGAAACCCCGCCATCAACGCCTCGCGCGTGCGCGCCGTCGCCACCACCTCGTCGTAGCGCGCGACGCATTTGGCCTTGTAGTGGCGCACGCAAAAGCAGATCAGCTCGTTCTTGTCGGCGAAGTAGTAGTGAAAGACGCCGTGCGAGAACTTCGTGTTCTCGGCGATCTCCCTGAGGCTGGTGCGCGCATAGCCGAGCTCGCCGAGCGTCGCCAGCGCGGCTTCGGCGAGTTCGATGCGCCGGGCGCCGAACTTGTCGACGGGGGCGCGCCGCCCCTTGGCCGCGGGGCGGGCTCCGGAAAGTGCGATCGCTTGCGACGTCATCCTCTTCGCCTCGGCGGTTCCTTCGTGCGCAGCATGCCACAGGCCGTTCGCGAATGCCTTGACAGGTGTCCAAATTTTGTTTGACACTTGTCACGACATTCCTGAACGAGTGTCAAGAAAGAACAAATCAACGGAGGAAACGCAACATGAGCGGACGGAGTCTGGCCGGGCGCAAGGCGCTCGTCACCGGCGGCGCGCGGGGCATCGGGGCGGCCATAGCGGAGGGGCTCGCCAAGGCGGGCGCCTCGGTCATGATCGGCGACATCCTCGCCGAAGCGGGCCGCGAAACGGCCGCCAATCTCGCCAAACTCGACGTTAAGGCCGGCTTCACGCCGCTCGATGTGACCGACGAGGGCCAGTGGGAACGGGCCGTCGGCGACACCGTGAAGACGCTCGGCGGCTACGACATTCTGATCAACAACGCCGGGATCGAGATCACCTCGCTGGTGGCGGACATCAAGGGCGAGGACCTGCGTCGGATGTGCGACGTCAATGTGGTCGGGGCCGCCCTCGGCCTGAAGCACGCCTTCCGCGCCATGCGGCCGGGCGGCGCGGCGGGGCAGGGCGGCGCCGTCGTCAACATTTCCTCGGTGGCGGCGACCATCGCCTTCCCCAGCATCGCCGGTTATTCCGCAACCAAATCCGCCGTGGACCGGCTGACTCGCATCGCCGCGATGGAATCCGGCAAACTCGGTTACGGCGTGCGCGTCAATTGCATCTACCCCGGCCTCATTGCGACCGTGATGGGTATGCAGCTAGCCAACGACATCGTCGCGGTCGGACTCGCGCCCGACGTCAACGCGGCGGTCGGCGGGGTCATCCAGCAGACGCCGCTCGGCCGTCTGGCGGAGGTGTCCGAGATCGCCGACGCCGCTGTGTTCCTCTGCTCCAACGACGCACGTTTCATCACCGGCGCGGGTCTGCCGGTCGATGGCGGCATGGGCATGTGAGGAGCAAAGCGATGAGCGAGAAGAAACCCGTCGTCGTCTATGGCGTCTCCGGCTACACCGGTCGCCTCGTTTGCGAATATCTTCGCGAATACAATATCCCCTTCATCGCCGCCGGCCGCGACGGCGCAAAGGTGAAGGCGGTGCTGGAGAAGATCCCGGGCATCGAGACCGCCGAATACGAGGTGGTCGAGGTCGCGCACAATGTCGAAGCGCTGACCGAATTGTTCCGCGGCGCCAAAGTCGTCTCCAACATGGTCGGCCCGTTCGTGAAGCACGCGCCGGTCGCGGTGGAGGCGGCGCTCGCCGCCGGCTGCCACTACACCGACACGACAGGCGAGCAGGACTGGATGTTGATGGCGCAAGAGCGCTGGGGCGCGGAATTCGCCGCCAAGGGGCTGCTGCTCGCGCCGGGCATCGCGCAGATGTACACGACCGGGGAAATCGCGGCCAACATCTGCCTCGAGACGCCCGGCCTCGATACGCTCGACATCCTTGTGTTGTGGAAGGGCTTTCCGACCTACGCCTCGACCCAGACCATTTTCACCATTCTCAAGGCGAAGTGGTTCTATTTGCAGCAGAAGAAATATCTGGAGTGGGACCTCACCGCCAATTTCGAGGTCGCAGTTCCCGGACAGCACGAAAGCGCGATCGCGGTGCCTTGGGGCGGCACGGCCCATCCCGTGTGGTTCAAGAACGATCCGCGCGTCGCCAATTGCAAGGTGATCGGCGGCGTGCTCTCGCGCGAGGTGATGCAGGGCGTCGTGGCGACGCAGCAGATGGTCAAGGAGAAGATCAAGCCGCTGCCGCTCGAGCAGCAGGAGACGGCGCTGGCCGAAATCGCCGCGACGATGCAGCCCAGCATGCCGCCGCGCGAGAATCCGCGCATCAACACGTCGGTCGATTCCGTCCACGCGTCGGGACCGCTCGGGCGCGCGCACTGCGTCATCCACGGCAACTGCAATTACAAGCAGACGGGTATGCTGCAGGCCTACGCCGCCTTCTCGCTGTTGCAGACGCCGCCGAAGCGGGCCGGCTTCGCCTCGGCCTGCCAGGCGTTCGGCCATCGCGAGCTGCTTGGGCAACTGCGCAGCTTCGGGCTGGTGATGAACCCCATTCTCACGGTTCATGCATGAAGCGAACGGCGGCGCGCCGCCCTGTCACCCCCGAAAGCGGGGGGCCAGGCAGCCGCCGCCAGCCTCTCGATTTGAAGCGCCTGCGCCCGCCCCCGCTGGATGCCCGCTTTTCCCGGGCATGACAGCTCGGAGTGGGGAGAGAGGGCAGGCGAAAAGCGTTCAATGGCACAAGGCCTGGAGGCGCACATGCGTCTGGTCGATTACTTGGACAAAGGCGCCTCGCTCGGCCGCGACGCGCCTTGCCTGACGATGAACGGCCGGGACCTCAGCTACGGCGACGTGCAGCGCCTTACCTATCGCGTCGCGCGCGGACTGGCTGCCTCCGGCGTCGCCGCCGGCGACAAGGTCGCCATTCTCTCCAGCAACGATCCGATCGCCTTCGCTTGCGTCTTCGGCGTGTCGCGCGCGGGCGCGGTCTGGTGCCCGATCAATCCGCGCAACGAAGCGGCGGAGAACCAGTTCATCCTCGACGCCTTCGATTGCCACCTGCTGCTGTTCCACAGCCACTACGCATCGATGGTCGAGGCGATCCTGCCCGGCCTGCCGAAGGTCGCAACGGTGGTGTGCCTCGACGCCGAGACGCCCTTTGCACGGTCCTTCGACCAATGGCTCGCTGGCCTGGACGACAGCCCTTTCAATCGCGATCCGATCGACGATCTCGCGATGCTGCCCGGGACGGGGGGAACCACCGGCAAGCCCAAGGGAGTCATGCTGTCCGGGCGAAGCCTCGAATCGATGACGGCGCTGACCCTGATGGGCTATCCCTTCGAGGGCCGGCCGCGTTATCTCGCGCTCGCGCCGCTGACCCATGCCGCCGGCGTGCTCTGTTTTCCGATCATGACGCTCGGCGGCCGCATTGTCGTCATGCCGCGTCCCGACGTCAGCGAATTTCTGCGCCTCATCGAGGCCTATCGCATTACCCATGCGTTTTTGCCGCCGACCTTGATCTACATGGTTCTCGATCATCCCGCCCTGGCGACGGCGGACCTCTCCTCGCTGCAATGCTTCTGGTATGGCGCGGCCCCAATTTCGACTGCGCGCCTGACGGAAGCCTTGCGGCGGATAGGCCCGATGGCTCAGCTCTTCGGCCAGACCGAAGCGCCGATGATGATCTCGATGATGGCGCCGAAGGATCATTACCGCCCTGACGGCTCCGTGGCGGTCGAGCGGCTGGCTTCGGCCGGGCGCGTCAGCCCGCTGGTCCAGGTCGCGATCATGAACGGAGAGGGCGCGCTGCTGGCGGTCGGCGAGCGCGGCGAGATCGTCGTGCGCGGCTCGCTCGTCATGGACGGCTACTACAAGAACCCGGAGGCGACCGCCGAGGTCTCGGCGCATGGCTGGCACCATACCGGCGACATCGGCTATCTCGACGAGGACAACTTCCTCTTTATCGTCGATCGCGCCAAGGACATGATCATCACGGGCGGCTTCAACGTCTATTCGATCGAGGTCGAGCAGGCGCTGGCGGCGCATGAGACGGTCCAGGATTGCGCCGTCGTCGGCCTGCCCGACGACAAATGGGGCGAGCGCATCGTCGCGGTGGTGCAGGCCAAGGCGGGACTCACAGTGAACGTCGAGGCCGTCGCCGCCTTCGTCAAGCAGCGGATCGGCAGCGTGAAAACGCCCAAGCAGATTGAAGTCTGGGCCGACCTCCCGCGCTCGAAGGTCGGCAAGGTGCTGAAAGCGGAAGTGAAGGCGGCGCTGCTCGCCCGTTAGGACCGCAGCTTCAGCGCCGCTCCCAGCAATGTGACCGCCGATTCCGGGCGACGACGCCATTGACGGTAGTCCGTAGGCGGTTGGTCGATTAAAAAGCCCCCAGCTCCGCCCAAGAGGGCGTCGAGCCCGTTCGACTTTCCATAAACAAAAGAGGAGCTGGCGGCCATGCGGCTTGCATTTCTAGGTTTGGGCGCGATGGGCGTGCGCATGGCGGCTCGGCTGGTGAACGCCGGCCATGAGGTGACCGTCTATAATCGCACGCCAGGGCGCGACACGGCGCTCATCGCCGCCGGCGCCAAAGCCGCGGCGACGCCGCGCGCGGCGGCGGAAGGCGCCGAGGCGGTGGTCGTCATCGTGCGCGACGACGTCGCCTCGCGCGCGCTGTGGACCGATGCTGAGACGGGCGCCCTCAAGGCGCTCAAGCCGGGCGTGCTGGCGATCGAAGCGAGCACCGTGACGCCGGCGTGGGTCGCCGAACTTTCCACGCTGGTTAGGCCGACCGGCGCCGCTTTCGTCGACGCGCCGGTGGTCGGCTCGCGGCCGCAAGCCGAGGCGGGGCAGTTGATCCTGCTGGTTGGCGGCGAGGCCGGCGACGTTGAGCGCGCCGGGCCGATCTTCTCGGTGGTCGGCGCCGCCGCGCACCACATGGGGCCGATCGGCGCCGGCGCGACGATGAAGCTCGCCGTCAACGCGCTGCTGGGCGCGCAGATCGCCGTCGTCGCGGAGATGTTCGGCCTGCTCGAACGCTCCGGCATCGAACTCGGCAAGGCCGCCTCGGTGCTCGGCGCGCTTCCCGGTACGAGCCCGGCCGCCAAGGGGTCGGCCGCCTTGATGGCGGCCCGCAACGACGCGCCGATGTTCCCGATCGAACTGGTCGAGAAGGATTTCGGCTACGCCTTGGCCGTCGCCGCCGCGCGCGGCCTCGATCTGCCCGTCACGACGGCGGTTCGCAACCTGTTCGCGACCGCGATGGCCAAGGGCCTCGGCGGCGCCAACTCCAGCGCCGTGCGCCGGTTGTTCACCGACGCGTAGAGCATTTGCCGTCTTGGCCGGGCTTGTCCCGGCCATCCACGTCGAGCCGTCGTGCCTCTGCCCGACCGTTTCGATAAGCGGCGCGCGTGGATGGCCGGGACAAGCCCGGCCAAGACGCGAGGACCCAGCCCCTACCGCGCCGCCGTCGTCACGAACCGCGTCACGAGATAGGGCTCGATCGCATCCGATCCGCCTTCGGTGCCGTAGCCGGAATCCTTGAGGCCGCCGAACGGCGTCTCCGGCAAGGCAAGCCCGACGTGGTTGATCGAAGTCATGCCTGCCTCGACCCGCTGCGAGATCGCATGCACGGCGGCGTTGGAGCGCGCGAAGGCGTAGGAGGCGAGGCCGTAGGGCAGGCGGTTCGCCTCCGCGATCGCGTCGTCGAGCGTCTCGAAGGGGTTGACGATCGCGACCGGGCCGAACGGCTCTTCGTTCATGATGCGGGCCTGGGTCGGCACATTGGCGAGCACGGTCGGCTCGAAGAAATGGCCGGTGTTGCCGATGCGCCGTCCGCCCGCGCGCAATTCGCCGCCGAAGGCGACCGCGTCGGCGATCAGCGATTCCAGCGCCGGGATGCGCCGCGGATTGGCGAGCGGGCCCATGGCGACGCCCTTTTCAAGCCCGGCGCCGACCTTGATCGCCTTGGCGGCGCCAGTGAAAGCGTCGAGAAAGCGCTCGAATGCCGGCCGCTCGACGAGGAAGCGCGTCGGCGAGACGCAGACCTGCCCCGCGTTGCGATATTTCGTGGCGGCGATCACGCGGGCGGCGGCGTCGATGTCGGCGTCGGCGCAGACGATCACGGGCGCGTGGCCGCCGAGCTCCATCGTCGCGCGCTTCATGTGCTTGCCGGCGAGGGCGGCGAGATGCTTGCCGACCGGCGTCGAACCCGTGAACGAGATTTTGCGGATGATGGGGTGCGCAATCAGATATTCGGAAATTTCGGCCGGATCGCCATAGACGAGACCGACGACGCCGGCGGGAAGCCCAGCATCGACGAAGGCGCGAACCAGTTCGGCCGGCGAAGCGGGCGTCTCCTCCGGCCCCTTGACGATGATCGAGCAGCCCGCGGCCAGCGCCGCCGAGAGCTTGCGCACGACCTGATTGATCGGAAAGTTCCACGGCGTGAAGGCGGCGACGGGGCCGACTGGTTGCTTGATCGTCGTCTGCAACACGTCGGGGGCGCGCGAGGGGATCACCTGGCCGTAGGCGCGGCGCCCCTCCTCGGCGAACCAGTCGATGATGTCGGCCGCTGCTCTCACCTCGAGCGTCGATTCGGCGAGCGGCTTGCCTTGCTCGCGCGTCATCATCCACGCGATCGCGTCGACACGCGTACGAAGGATGTCGGCGGCGCGCCGCATCAGCTTGGCGCGTTCGTAGGCGGAGACGCCGCGCCACTGGACGAAGCCGCGGTCGGCCGCCGCGAGCGCCGCGTCGAGGTCCTCCCGACTGGCGTGGGCGACCGAGCCGAGCGCCGCGCCGGTTGCTGGGTCTTCCACCGCGATCGTCCGGCCCTGCGTCGCCGGGCGCCACGCGCCGTCGATCAGTAGGTGAACCTCGGGGTAGGCGAAAGCAGTCTCGCTCACGTGCATTCTCTCCATATCGATCAAGGCGCGTGGACGCTTCGACGCGTCTCGCTGCAAGTCTTATACGCCGTGAACGTCGCCTGGGGCAGGGCCGGTCAAACGGCGTGGTGAAACGTCGCTCGCCTATTGCCCGACGTTCGCGGGGGGCACCAGGCCGGGATCGCTGTCGGTCGGATAGTAGCGTCGCATCTGGCCCCGGCCCGTCGGCGGATTCGGCTGTGCGCCGAGATCAAGCGGGCTCGGCTCATTGTCGACGGCCGCGGGCGGCGGAGGCGGCTTAGGCTTGCGCTTCTTGGGCGGCTGGGTCGGCGCCGCCGCGGGATTAGCCGCTGGGTTCGCCCCGGGCGCCGCCGCGGCGTCCGAATCGCCGGCGTCCGGCGGCAAGGGCGCGTCGGCGACATCCGGAGCCTCATGGATGATCTGTGTGCCGCCTTTGCAGGCGGTCAGCCAGATGTCGTAGACGGGATGCTCGATGCCGTGCATGCCCGGGCTGTCGGCGAACATCCAGCCGGTGAAGATGCGGTGGGTGTGCTTGTTCTCGTCGACCTCGTCGACCTCTGCGAAGACGTCGGTGCGCGGCGGCTCGGTCGGCGGGCGCGAATAGCAGACGCGCGGCGTGATCTGAAGCGAGCCGAACTGCACCGTCTCGTTGATCGCCACCTCGAAGGAGATGATGCGCCCGGTGATTTTGTCGAGCCCGGCGAACACCGCGGTCGGATGCTTGATCTTGTCCGCCCAGGCGGAGCCTGCGGCGCCGAAAGTCGCCGCGCAGGCTATCGCCGCGGCCATCGCCCAAAGTCGTCCGTTCATCGTCTGATTCGGGCCCGCTGCATTTTGAATTTCGCGCGCTCCGTCGCCAAAAAACTCCACGTGACGGCAAAGCGGGGCGAAATGAAGGCGCTCCGCTCAGCCTTCCGGCGTCCAGGCGTGGTAGTCGCCCGTCGAGGGCTGGCGTTGACCGTGCCGCAAAATCGAGCCTTTGGGCACGATCGCCGCCGGCGTTCCCGTGGGATTGCCCATATGCGGGAGCTCCCATTCGCGCGGCGTGTAATTTTCCTCGGTCGGCGGCGTGTCGACGGTGTGGTGCAGCCAGCCGTTCCAGCCCGGCGGCGTCATCGAGGCTTCGCTGATTCCATTGTAGATCACCCAGCGGCGCTCGAAACCGAGGGCGGGATCGATCGCGCCGCCGCGCGTTCGATAATAGGTGTTGCCGAATTCGTCGCGCCCGACGAGCTCGCCATGGCGATTCGTGTGCCAGCGCGTATTGAAATTCGCGCCGTTCCACCACGTGAAGACGCTGAGGAGAAATTGCTTCATCGTATCCAGCCGTCGGCGACCCTGTTCCAGCGCGTCGGGCGCTGAGCGCGGCGGACTATGGCGATGCGAACCGGGCCTGTCCAGCGCGAATGCGCAAGGGGGCGCGGCGGAGCCATCGAAGAGGAAAATTTTCCCCTTGCCGGTGCGCCGCGACTCGTCGGATGCTGTCAACGGCCTGCGGCGTTTACCCGAGGTTATACATTTTTCTCCACAATATATTGTGTCGGTGACGTGGCGTCAGCACAAGAGGTTGACTGCCGCATTGTGAAGTCGTAAATGTTTCATGGTCCCCAGTCCGCGTTGTTCGATGGCCCCGCAGAAGGGCCAGTTTCCGTCTCGGCGGGAGCGTTTGGGGACCGGGGTCACGTGCAGGCGACGCGTTTTGAGTCGGGGGCCGATCGGCGCCTGCGCGGATAGAGCGCAAAAAGGAAATATGGGGGGCCGCTTCGGCGGTCGGGGCGGGCTGTTGTCCGCCGCAATCGGGAATTGAACCATGCATATCGAGCGGCGCTACACCAAGGGTTCGCAATCGCCATACGCGCTGATTGCGTTCGAGACGACCAAGAGCGAGATTCGCAATCCCGACGGGTCGGTCGTGTTTTCGCTCGACCAGATCGAGGTGCCGGCCGGCTGGAGCCAGGTCGCGGCCGACGTGCTGGCGCAGAAATATTTCCGCAAGGCGGGCGTGCCGGCGCGGCTGAAGCGCGTCGAGGAGCACGACGTGCCCTCGTTCCTGTGGCGTTCGATTCCCGACGAGGAGGCGCTCGAGGGCCTGCCCAAGGCGGAGCGCTACGGCTCCGAGACGTCGGCGCGCCAGGTGTTCGACCGGCTCGCCGGCGCCTGGACCTATTGGGGCTGGAAGGGCGGCTATTTCCACGGCGAGGAGGATGCGCGCGTCTATTTCGACGAGATGCGCTACATGCTGGCGCGCCAGATGGCGGCGCCCAATTCGCCGCAATGGTTCAACACCGGCCTTCACTGGGCCTATGGCGTCGATGGGCCGGGGCAGGGCCATTATTACGTCGACTTCGAGACGGGCAAGCTGACGAAGTCGAAGTCCGCCTACGAGCACCCGCAGCCGCACGCCTGCTTCATCCAGTCGGTCGCCGACGACCTCGTCAACGAGGGCGGCATCATGGACCTCTGGGTGCGCGAGGCGCGTCTGTTCAAATACGGCTCGGGCACCGGCTCCAACTTCTCACGGCTGCGCGGCGAGAACGAGAAGCTGTCGGGCGGCGGCCGCTCGTCCGGCCTCATGTCCTTCCTGAAGATCGGCGACCGTGCGGCGGGCGCGATCAAGTCGGGCGGCACGACGCGCCGCGCCGCCAAGATGGTGGTGGTGGACGCCGATCACCCCGACATCGAAGGCTACATCGATTGGAAGGTGAAGGAGGAGCAGAAGGTCGCCGCGATGGTGACCGGCTCCAAGATCGTCAAGCGCCACCTCAAGGCGATCCTCAGGGCCTGCGTAAACTGCGAAGGCCCGGGCGACGATTGCTTCAACATCGAGAAGAACCCGGCGCTCAAGCGCGAGGTGAGGCTGGCGCGGCGCGACGACGTGCCGGACGGCATGATCAAGCGCATCATCCAGTTCGCGCGCCAGGGCTACACCCAGCTCGATTTCGACACTTACGACACCGATTGGGAGTCGGAGGCCTACCTCACCGTCTCCGGCCAGAACTCCAACAATTCGGTGCGCGTCACCGACGCCTTCCTCCATGCGGTGGAGACGGGCGGCGAATGGAACCTCACGCGCCGGCTCGACGGCAAGGTCCATAAGACGATCAAGGCGCGCGACCTCTGGGAGAAGATCGGTTACGCCGCCTGGGCCTCGGCCGATCCGGGCCTGCAATACCACACGACGATCAACGACTGGCACACCTGCCCTGCGTCGGGGCCGATCCGCGCCAGCAATCCGTGCTCGGAATACATGTTCCTCGACGACACCGCCTGCAATCTGGCGTCGCTGAACTTGTTGCCGTTCCGCGATCCCGAGACGCGCGTGTTCGACGTCGCCTCCTACGAGCACGCGGTGCGGCTGTGGACGCTGACGCTCGAAATCTCCGTCACCATGGCGCAGTTCCCCTCCAAGGAGATCGCGCGTCTCTCCTATGAGTACCGCACGCTCGGCCTCGGCTACGCCAACATCGGCGGTCTTCTGATGTCCTGCGGCATCGCCTATGACAGCGACGAGGCGCGGGCGATCTGCGGCGCGCTGTCGGCGATCATGACCGGCCGCGCCTATGCGACCTCGGCGGAAATCGCCGCCAAGCTCGGCGCCTTCCCCGGCCACAAGCCCAACGCCGACGCGATGCTGCGCGTCATCCGCAATCACAAGCGCGCCGCCGAAGGCGAGGCGGACGGCTACGAGGCGCTGTCGATCGCGCCGACGCCGCTCGACCACGCCTCGCTCGACAACGCCGGCGTCGCATGGTCCGGCCTGTCGGCGGCGGCGCGCGGCGCCTGGCGTGACGCTTTGACGCTCGGCGCCGAGCACGGCTATCGCAACGCGCAGGTCTCCGTCGTCGCCCCGACCGGCACGATCGGACTGGTGATGGATTGCGACACCACCGGCATCGAGCCCGATTTCGCGCTCGTCAAATTCAAGAAGCTCGCTGGCGGCGGCTACTTCAAGATCATCAACCGCTCGGTGCCGGAAGCGCTGCGCGCGCTCGGCTACGGCGAGGGCGCGATCGCTGAGATCGTCGCCTACGCGGTCGGTCACGCCTCGCTCGGCCAGGCCCCCGGCGTCAACGCCTCTTCGTTGCGAGCCAAAGGGTTCACGGACGCGGCTCTCACGAAGGTTGAGGCTGCGCTGGCGAGCGCCTTCGACATCCGCTTCGTCTTCAACAAATGGACGTTAGGCGCTGATTTCCTTACCCAAACGCTGAAAATTCCGGCGGAGAGGCTGGATGAGCCAGGCTTCGACCTGCTGGCGTCGATCGGCTTCTCCAAAGCGGAGATCGAGGCGGCCAACGTCCACATCTGCGGCGCGATGACGCTCGAAGGCGCGCCTCATCTCAAGCTGGAGCACTACGGCGTGTTCGACTGCGCCAACCCGTGCGGGCGCACCGGCAAGCGCTATCTCTCGGTCGAGAGCCACATCCGCATGATGGCGGCGGCGCAGCCCTTCATCACCGGCGCGATCTCCAAGACGATCAACATGCCCAACGACGCCACGGTCGAGGACTGCAAGGACGCCTATATGCTGTCCTGGCGGCTCGGCCTGAAGGCGAACGCGCTCTATCGCGACGGCTCGAAGCTTTCGCAACCGCTCAACGCCCAGTTGATCGAGAACGACGACGAGGACGACGAGGCGATCGACGCGCTCATCGCCCAGTCCATGCCGGCGCGCGCCGCCGCGGTGGCGGAGCGGATCGTCGAGCGCGTGGTCGAGCGCGTCGAGCGCCGGCGCGAGCGCGAAAAGCTGCCCAACCGCCGCAAGAGCTACATCCAGAAGGCGGTGGTCGGCGGCCACAAGGTCTATCTGCACACCGGCGAATATGAGGACGGGCGCCTGGGCGAAATCTTCATCGACATGCACAAGGAAGGCGCCGCCTTCCGCTCGCTGATGAACAATTTCGCCATCGCCATCTCGCTCGGCCTGCAATACGGCGTGCCGCTGGAAGAATATGTCGAGGCCTTCACCTTCACCCGCTTCGAGCCGGCGGGTCTGGTGCAGGGCAACGACGCGATCAAGAACGCGACGTCGATCCTCGACTACGTCTTCCGCGAACTGGCGATCTCCTATCTCGGCCGCATGGATCTGGCGCATGTCTCGCCCGACGAGGTCGGCAACATGACGCTCGGCGGCGGCGTCGACGAGAGCCGGGCGCCTTCGGGCGGCGGCCATTCGGCGACCGCGCTCGTCTCGCGCGGCCTACTGCGCTCCAAGACCGACAAGCTGATGCTGGTGCGCGGCGGCGTCGGCGGGGAAGCGCCGGCGATCCATTCGGTCGGCGGCTCGGGCGCGCAGAGCGTCTATACGCAGGGCGCGACCGCGCTGAAGGGCGCACTCGAAGAGCCGCCCGCGACCATGGGCGGCGTCGCCTTCACCCCCGCCGCAGAAACCGCCGCCGACCGCCGCGCCGAAGCGCGCATGAAAGGCTACGTCGGCGAAGCGTGCCCGGAATGCGGGAACTTTACGATGGTGCGGAACGGCACGTGCTTGAAGTGCGAGACGTGCGGGGGGACGACGGGGTGTAGCTGAGGGGCTGTCGAGCTGACGAGGACGAGCGAGCGTCGCATAGTGCACGTCGTGTTGTTTGCGGTTCGCGTTGCCGAGGAGTGTCTTGGCTCCTCGGCGTGACTTAGACCAAACTGGAGCGTCCGGTGCAAAGGTCGGCGTAGAACTCCTAAAGCCGGGGAAGGGTGAACTCCCGATTCCGGCCATAACCGGAAGCGGGAAGACGTATTGCGAAGTGGCGTCTGACGGGGCGCACAGCTTTTGGCGTGATCAGGCCGATATCGAACTGAGCGACCCTTAGGTTTGAGACACCAGATCCCGGAGCTGTTCGTCCCGTTTTTGTCGCCCCCTCTCCTGCTTGGCAAGCATCGATATTTTCCAGTTATTATAATCCCGGTTCTGCAAATCTCGTTTAGTGCATGTCATCTGATGAAAATGTGTATCGAAATCGCGCTCGAAACTGTGGTTTCCTGCAACGAGGTCGTGAACGCATTGCGCCAGGCGCTCCAGCAAAGTTAGTTTGTAACGTGCGGAAAGGGCGTTTTCACGCCGGATCGTCGCAATCATGCTAGATGAAATATCCGTGCATTCCGAATTAAGAGGACGCTCCCACTGGCCGTGCGCCAGCGTATTTCTCATCTCTATTACTGGGTTCAGATCATCGTCTATCGACCTGATAATTTCATTATATCTAAGCAAAGCAGTGCGCGGCAGACTGTCCATGGATGCTTGAAGAACGTTGTAGCGCTTTCTGAAACCAATCTCGACCGTACTTTGCCACCAATCGATCTGCCGTCTCCCAGCCCTTATTCGTTGTCTCTGTGCGTCGTCAAATCCGTTGGGTTCGTAAAGGAGCTTTTGAAGGCGGCATTCAGCCCAGCTACCCGTTAGCAAAAGAAGAATTTTCAGAAGAGTGCCCGCAGTGCTATTGTCGTTCCGCGCAATAGCGGCTCGCAAGTCTCTCTCGATGTGCGCAATTCCATCACGCACCGAATTCACGTTGCGGACGTGAGCACGATAGAGGGCGGTTGAGTCTAGCGGCACAACTTGAATTCCCGGTCGCCAAAGCGCATCGGACGAATGCGCTTTGGCGACCGGGAATCGAACCCGGCTAGATTCCTTGCGGCGTGTTTCCATTACACCATCGCCCCGGCCTTGAGATTCTGACGCCGGTGCGAAGCTGTCAAGCCATAAACGACCATATAGTCATTGGCTTCCTTCCGACTGGAGGGATCGGCCCCCGGCTATTTCGTCCGTCGCGCTCAAGTCTGGATCTTCAAAGACGCCAATTGGGCGCTCGCGAAATGTGATCTCAATGTCGCGCGCTTGTCTGTTCTCGCACTCGTCGAAGCCAACCCCCGACTAGCGCAGGTCGCCTTGGCGTCGGCGCTGGGAACCGAACGCGCGCGGCAAAGCCTGCCCGGAATGCGGGAATTTTACGATGGTCCGGAATGGCACGTGCTTGAAGTGCGAGACGTGTGGGGGGACGACGGGGTGTAGCTAACCGGAGGGCTAAAACAACAGACCGCCGCTCTCGCCGCCGACCGCCCGCCGACCGCGCTCGCCCCGGTTCGGTGCGGTCATGACCGGGTCTGTCCAGGGCCAGCCCGGCCATGTACGCCATGCCTTCGACGGAATTTGCCGCAGAGTGCGCGGCGCCAATCGCAATGACGAGAACGCCGTTTTGTTCGCCCGCTTACGCCGACGCTCGCGCCTCGGCCGCGGCGTCCTGGCGGAGGCTCGACTGCACGATGAAGCGCAGTCCGGAGAGGATCGGCTGATCGGCGCGTTGGGACGCGCGGCGCAGGGCCTCCCATTGCTCCTTCGGCGCTCGGCGCGAAAAGTCTTTTACGATATTCGCGACCAGAACGCCCTCGGGGACGTTCCGACGACGCGCCACCGCCTCGATGTCCCTGGCGAAGTCGCCGCCAATCGACATGAGCGCAGCGCGAGCGACGTGAGCGTTCGAGCAGGTATGAACGATCTCACGCGTCATCATTTACTCCTCCCTATTCCTCTATTTTACGCCTCGGCCGCGCCAAGCGATCGTTGGCACGACCAAGCAGTTCAAAACAATGAAGAAAACTGCTTTGCACTCCGGCTCGCGATCGCGCGGCCGATCTCTCCGACGAATACAGCAGCGATATGCATCGGTTGTGGAAAAGAATGTATCACAGGCTTACCTGCTTGAACAGGCGCCTCTAAACGCTAAGGAAATAATCATATTATTCTAGGACAGAAGATCGCGAACGTTTATGTCGGAACGAATACTATAGTTCACTGAAGGCTCGATCGCCGCGGCGCGCCATAAAGCGCGCCACTAATATGGATGCCGCCTTCTCGCCAGCGCGGTGGCTCGATGACGGAGAAGGAGGGGGCCTCGCTTCCGCGCTCCTCACTCCTCCTTATACCCCAGCGCCTGCTCGTTATCGCCCGCGCCATAGTATTTGTACGGCAGGAACTTGCCGGACATGGTGAACTTGACGCGGTCGCCCCTCGGGTCGGGCTGGCGCTCGATCTCAACGTCGAAGTCGATCGCCGACATGATGCCGTCGCCGAATTCCTCCTCGATCAGCGCCTTCCAGGCGGGGCCGTTGACCATCACCATCTCGTAGAAGCGGTAGATCAGCGGGTCGGTGGGCGGCATCGGCGAGCCGCGCATGGGGACCTCGTTCAGCAGGCGCTCTTCGGCCTTCGTCAGGCCGAAGAGCTTGGCGGCCCGTTCGCATTGCGGCTTTGTCAGCTTCATCTGCCCAAGCAGGGCGCTGACCACCAGGACTTCGGACATGCCGCCGATTTCAGCGGCGATGAATTTCCAGGTCCAGCACTGCTCGAGCTTGATGTCGAGGATTTTTTCGGTGAGATCGCTGCGTTTCATGAATGGGCCTCTGAGGCATGGGGTCGCCAGCGAGCCAAGCAACCTCACACCCCAGCGTCAACCGTTCCCGCTGCGGCATAGCGTCGCCGCAAGCAGACGTGATCGTCCGTTCACATCCCGGGTATTTTCACGCATTCGAGCACTTCGATCCCCCCGCCATGAGCAAGATGGGGGTGGTTGTCGGTCAGATTGACCGCGGCGTCGAGGCTGTCGGCGGTGATAATCGAGTAGCCGCTGGCGCCGCTCGTTTTCCCGTTGCCGATGATCTTGCTGGCGGACGCCAGCGGCGCGCCGCCGTCGACGATTGAAGGGCCGGCTTTGCCGAACCAGGCCATCCAGGCGTCCATCATCGCCTTGCCTTCGGCCTCGCTGCGCGGCATGTCGCCGCCCGAGTAGAGGAACACATATTTGTTCGCCATGGCGCAGTCCTCCTCGATTGTCGAACGCCTCTCGTCGCGGCCGATGCGGCGGCGCCCGTTATCCGCATCGAACGTCTCTCGATTACGCCGCGTAGTCCTCGCGCAGCCGCACCCATTGCATGGAAAAAGGCAGATCGTCCTCCTGGCGGCCGAGGGGCGTGAGGTCGAGATATTGATAGGCGACGTTGGTCATGTCGATCCCGCGCGAGAAGCTCGAATAGGCGTGATAGACGGCGCCGTCGTCGCCTTTGACGAACGCGCTGACCCCCGGCAGGTCGCTCGCCTTCATCGCGTTCGGCTCGTAATTGTAGCTCGTCTTGCCGGCGGCGAGGTCTTCCGGGCGGAACGAGACGCCGAAGTCGTAATTGAAGTCGCCCCGACCCGAGGAGTACCAGGGGAAGGCGTAGCCGGCGAGCTTCGCCCGTGCGGCAAGCTTTTCGTACGGCGCGCGGGAGATCGCGACGAAGCGCGTGTCGCGCTGTTCGAGATGCGGCAGCACGCCGCTGACGCCGTCGGCCCAGAACGAGCAGCTCTTGCAGGGGCGCTCCCATTCCGGCGCGAACATGAAGTGGTAGACGACGAGTTGACGGCGCGGGCCGAAGAGATCGCCCAACGTCGCTTCGCCCGCTGGGCCGTCGAACCTGTACGGCTTGTCGATGCGCACCCAGGGCAGGGCCCGCCGCTTGGCGGCGAGGGCGTCCCGCCGCCGCGTGAACTCCTTTTCCTCCTGCAGCAACTGCTTGCGCGCCTCGAGCCAGGCTTCGCGCGTCGCGACTTGATGCTCGACCATGGCGATTCCTCCTCCCGTTACGCCGCCTCAGGCGGCGCGCTCGCATGAAGGTAGCTCGGGCGCGCGACGAACCGCTCGTTGGCGCGGCGCAGATTGGCGAACGGGGCAAGCAGGTCTTTGCCCTCCGGCATCGCGCCCACATAAGCGACCAACGGCGCCAGAAGGATGTCCGGCAGGCTCACCGTCTCCCCGACGAGAAGGTCGCGCGGGCCGAGCGCCTTGTCGAGCGCGCCGCATATCTTGCGGATTTCGGGCAGCGCCGCCTCGATCACCGCGCGGTTCGGCTTGCCGTCGGGACCGCTCGGAAAGGCGTATTGCAGCACGTAGTCGCGGGCCATCGCGGGATAGCCGTAGCAATTGATCGCGCTGATCCATTGCTCCGCCTTGGCCCGCGCGGCGGGCTCCTTCGGCATCAAGGCGGGGCCTGGGCACGTCTCGTCGAGATAGCGAAGGATCGCGCTGGTTTCATAGAGCGAGACCTCGCCCCAGCGCAGCGTCGGCATCTTGCCGAACGGGTTGAGCGCGAGAATTTCCGGCGAGTGGGGGCGCGTCGGCGCGAGCGCATAGGCGACGCGCTTTTCCGCAAATCCGATCCGGGCCGAGCGAACGTAGGTCGAGCGATAGTCGCCCAGGATCGTCGGCGTCGGGGTTGGCGGCCGGGGCCTCCCGTCGAGCATCGCCGCCAGATCGTCGAAGCTCGACGTCCAGCCCTTTTCGTGGCCGTCGCGGTCCTCACGCGTCGCGAAGCCCGTTTGTTCGAGCGTCAGATCGACGCCGCCGTCGCGCGGCCGGAGCGTGATCGTCACCACGGTCTCGGGACTACGATTCTCGCCCTTGAGCCAGCCCCAAGTGAAGACCAGGCGCTCGGGCGGGAAGATCTCGCGGAACTCGCCGGTGACGATGTCGACGCGCCCAGCGGCGGAATGAAGCTCGAGGCGGTACTTGCCGCCGACGCGCGCGTCGATCTCGCACGCCGGGCAGGTGTGCGTCTGCGGCCCGAACCAGGCCTGCATCAAAGGCTTTTCCGTGAAGGCGGCGAAGACCCGCGCCGGGGAGGCCTTGAAGTGTCGGGTGATGACGAGGGTGTCGTCGGACATGGTTACTCCTTGCTCTCGCTTTTGCGTTGCCTCTCGTTCGTTCTTTCGTCCTGCGATTGCAGCAGCGCTTCGAGACGGTCGAAGCCGCTCTCCCAGAACTGTCTGACCTCGCCGATCCACTTCTGCGCCTCGGCGAGGCGTTCCCGCTTGAGCGTGCAGACCCGCCAGCGCGCATCGATCCGCCGCTCGATCAGTTGCGCCGCCTCCAGAACCTTCAGGTGCCGCGAGATCGCCGGGCCGCTGATGGCGAACGGCTCGGCGAGTTCGCCGACGGTCGCATCGCCCGACGCGAGCCGGGTGACGATGCCGCGCCGGGTCGGGTCGGCGAGGGCGGCGAAAGTCTGCGAAAGCGTATCCATTCCTCATTTAACCATAACGTTAAATGAAGAGCAAGCCGTTTTGCGCCGCAAAATGATTTGCGCGCGGCCCCAAACTTGCTCATTGAGTCCCGCGACTCGAGCTGTGTCGCGAATTGGGACTGGCGCCACGTCGAGCCAAGCGGGGGTGGAGCATGGGCAAAATTCATCCAGGGGTGGGCCCCAAATATCCGCAGGTCGTCGTGCTCGTCGGCGCGACCGGCGATCTCTCGCAGCGCAAACTGTTGCCCGGCCTGTTCCATCTCGTCAGCGCCGGCTTCATCCCGGGATGCCGAATCATCGGCGTGTCGCTCGACGCGATCGACGTCGATGTCTTCCGCGAGATTGCGCGCGGCGCGATCGAGCGCTCGCCCGGCCGCAAGGCCAGCGCGGAGGAATGGGAGGCGTTCTCGGAAACTCTGGACTATGTCCCGATGGGCGAGGGCCCCGAGGCGCTGCGCGAGGCCGTGCTTGCGGCCGAATCCGCCTTCGATGGACAGAGCGAACGGCTCCACTATCTGAGCGTGCCGCCCTCGGCGGCGCTGCCTTCGGTGCGGCTGCTCGCGGATGCCGGCCTCGTCAAGCGCTCGCGCGTGATCATGGAGAAGCCGTTCGGCACCGACCTCACAAGCGCCAGGGCGCTCAACGAAGAACTGCATGAGGTCTTCACCGAGGATCAGATCTTCCGCATCGACCACTTTCTCGGCAAGGAGCCGGCGCAGAACATCCTCGCGTTCCGATTCGCCAATGGGCTCTTCGAGCCGATCTGGAACCGCAATTTCATCGACCACGTGCAAATCGACGTGCCGGAGACGCTCGGTCTCGGCAAGCGCGCGGCTTTCTACGAGCAGACTGGGGCCTACCGGGACATGGTGGTGACCCACCTCTTCCAGATCCTCGCTTTCATGGCGATGGAGCCGCCGACCGCGCTCTCGCCGGCGCCGATCAGCGAAGAGAAGAACAAGGTCTTCCGCAGCATGTTGCCGATCGACCCCAAGGACGTCGTGCGCGGGCAATATGCGGGCTATCGGCAAGAGGAGGGCGTCGATCCCGAATCCGACACCGAGACCTTCATCGCCCTCAGAAGCCATATCGACAATTGGCGCTGGGCGGGCGTGCCGTTCTTCCTTCGCACCGGCAAGCGGATGGCCGAGGGGCAGCGCATCATCTCGATCGCCTTCCGCGAGGCGCCGAAGAGCATGTTCCCGGTCGGCTCGGGCGTCGGGGCGCAGGGACCCGATCATTTGACCTTCGACCTCGCGGACGCGTCGAAGGTGTCGCTGTCCTTCTACGGCAAGCGCCCCGGCCCAGGAATGCGGCTCGACAAGTTGAGCATGCAGTTCGCCATGCACGACACCGGCATGATCGGCGACGTGCTGGAGGCCTATGAGCGTCTCATCCTCGACGCGATGCGGGGCGATCACACGCTCTTCACCACCGCCGAAGGCATCGAGCGGCTGTGGGAGGTGTCGACCTCACTGCTCGAATCGCCGCCGCCGGTGCGGCTCTACGAGCCCGGCTCCTGGGGGCCGAAGTCTGTCCATCAGCTCATTGCGCCGCACGCCTGGCGCCTGCCCTTCGAGCGCGCCTGGCGCAATCCCAACCAGGCCGGGAGCTGAGCTTTTGCCTGGCGCTCTTCATCGTTCTGTCGCAGCTTCCGACCGGATTGGGCAATCCTGGGGGACAGCCATGAACGCAGTCGCGGACCTCACTCATCGCCTTCATGAAGAAGAGATCAAGCTGCTCGCTCAGCTTCGCGCCGCCCGCCGCGCGCGCATGCGAGGGAACGCGGAGGAGCTCAGCCTTGGAGATCGTGTGGCCGACCGGGTTGCGGCGACCATGGGCTCCTGGAATTTCATCATCATCCAGAGCCTAATCCTGGTCGTATGGATCCTTCTCAACATCACCGCTTATGTTCGGCAGTGGGATCCCTATCCCTTCATTCTGCTCAATCTTGCTCTGTCTTTCCAGGCCGCCTACGCCGCGCCATTCATCATGATGAGCCAGAACCGGCAGGCCGCGATCGACCGCGCCGCGGCGGAGAACGACTACAAGATCAACGCCAAGGCGGAGCTCGAAATCGAGCTTCTGCATCAGAAACTCGACCTCTTGCGCGAGACCGAGGTTTCGGAACTGATCCAGGTCATCCGCCGCCTCGAGGCGCGCCTGCCGCAGCCGGACCGCGAGGCGCCTTCCACACCTTGAGCCGCGCCGCCCA
This sequence comes from Roseiarcus sp., assembly GCA_036488815.1. Lineage (GTDB taxonomy): Bacteria > Pseudomonadota > Alphaproteobacteria > Rhizobiales > Beijerinckiaceae > Roseiarcus. The sequence goes on along the minus strand of DASXGX010000065.1, from coordinate 65,677 downwards.
CGCGCTTGTCGTCGCCCGCCCCCGGCGGCATGGTGGCCTTCCGGGTCTCAGCGAAAGGGGACGGCGATGGACACGACCCATGAAGCCGCCGCGCCGCGGGGCTGCGCCCTGAGCATTTTCGGCGCGCCGGTCGAGGACGGCGCCAGCCTCGCCGGCGTCGCGATGGGCCCGGCGATGCTGCGGGTCGCCGGAGTCAATCACGAACTGGCCGCGCTCGGCTACGAGGTGGAGGATCACGGCGATCTGTCGCTCGCCTCGCCGCTCACCGCAGTGCCGCAGCCGGTGGGCGCGGCGCGCAATTTCGAGCGCGTCGCAGCCTGGTCGCGGTTGTTGCGCGAGAAGACTTACGCGGCGATGGCGGCAGGACGGACGCCGATCGTGATGGGCGGCGACCACAGCCTCGCCATGGGCTCGATCGCGGGCGTCGCGCGCTACGCCGCTGAGATCGGGCGCGAACTCTTCGTGCTGTGGCTCGACGCCCATACCGATTTCAACACGCCCGCGACCTCGCCGAGCGGCAACATGCACGGCATGTCGGCGGCGATGCTGTGCGGCGAGCCGGGTTTTGAGGGCATTTTCGAGGGCGGCCCAGGCGTCATCGTCGATCCCCGCAATCTGCACCTGTTCGGCGTCCGCTCGATCGACGACGGCGAACGACGCCTGCTGCGGGCGCGCGGGGTTGATGTCGTGGACATGCGGGTGCTCGACGAATATGGCGCGGCGGCGACGATCCGGCGCATCATCGAGCGCGTCGGCGCAAGCGGGGGGATGCTGCATGTCAGCCTCGACCTCGATTTTCTCGATCCCTCGCTCGCGCCCGGCGTCGGCACGCCCGTGCCGGGCGGCGCGACCTTCCGCGAAGCGCATTTGACGATGGAACTGCTGTACGATTCCGGCCTCGTCGCTTCCGTCGATCTCGTCGAGCTCAATCCGTTTCTCGACGAGCGGGGCCGCAGCGCCACGCTGCTCGTCGATCTGGTCGCGAGCCTGTTCGGGCGCAAAGTATATTGAGCCCGACTACGGATTAGCCGCGGCGGGAGACGCCTTTCAAATTTCATAATATGTAACTTGAACGTCCCTCGTTTTGGCGGTTTTGGCCGTTACAAGTTTATGCGCCTGTCCGTAATGCATTGAAAATTAACGATTGTGGATTTGGGTGCGGACCGCAGAACCGAGGCGCGGGGCGCTCGGCCAAAAGTTCGGCTTGATCGTGAGACAGCTAAAGGCCTACCACCGCGCGGCTCCTGGCTGCGCGCTTTTGCCGCGGCGAAGATGAAGGACGGTAATCCATGGCGCGTAAGAAGATTGCATTGATCGGGGCAGGCCAGATCGGCGGCACCCTGGCCCATTTGGCCGCGCTCAAGGAACTCGGAGACATCGTTCTATTCGACATTGTCGATGGCGTTCCGCAGGGCAAGGCCCTCGATCTCGCCGAGTCGGCGCCTGTCGACGGCTTTAACGCGCGCCTGACGGGCGCGAGCTCCTACGCCGAGATCGCCGGCGCCGACGTCGTGATCGTGACCGCAGGCGTTCCGCGCAAGCCGGGCATGAGCCGCGATGACCTGCTCGGCATCAACCTCAAGGTGATGGACGCGGTCGGGGCCGGCATCAAGGCGAACGCGCCGGACGCTTTCGTCATTTGCATCACCAATCCGCTCGACGCCATGGTCTGGGCGCTCCAGAAGACCTCCGGCTTGCCGGCGCACAAGGTGGTCGGCATGGCCGGCGTGCTGGATTCGTCGCGCTTCCGCTATTTCCTCTCCGAGGAGTTCAAGGTGTCGGTCGAGGACGTCACCGCCTTCGTGCTGGGCGGCCACGGCGACGACATGGTTCCCTCGGTCCGCTATTCCACCGTCGCCGGCATCCCGCTGCCCGACCTCGTCAAGATGGGCTGGACGACCCAGGAGCGTCTCGACGCGATGGTCGAGCGCACCCGTAAGGGCGGCGGCGAGATCGTCAATCTGCTCAAGACCGGCTCGGCCTTTTACGCTCCGGCGGCCTCCGCGATCGCGATGGCCGAATCCTACCTCAAGGACCAGCGTCGCGTATTGCCCGCCGCTGCGCAGCTCAACGGGGAATACGGCGTCAAGGACACGTATGTCGGCGTTCCCGTGGTGATCGGCGCCGGCGGCGTCGAGCGCATCGTCGAAGTCGCGCTGGACGACGCGGAAAAGGCGATGTTCTCCAAGTCCGTCGCTTCGGTGCGCGGCCTCATCGACGCCTGCAAGGCGATCAACCCGGCGTTGGCCGGCTAACGACCTCGGCTTCAGCCTGGTCCTCGAAGAGCGAGCGTCGACTTATGAACATTCACGAATATCAGGCGAAGGCGGTCCTGGCCGCCTTCGGGGCCCCGGTGTCCGCCGGCAAGCCCGCATTCACGCCCGACGAGGCGGTCGCGGCCGCCAAGTCGCTGCCCGGCCCCCTCTGGGTCGTCAAGAGCCAGATCCACGCCGGCGGCCGCGGCAAGGGCCGCTTCAAGGAAGCTTCGGCGGGTGATAAGGGCGGCGTGCGTCTCGCCCATTCGATTGAGGAAGTCAGGCAATTCGCCGAGCAGATGCTCGCGGCGACGCTGGTCACGGTGCAAACCGGCCCGGCGGGAAAGCAGGTCAACCGCCTCTACATCGAGGACGGCTCCTCGATCGACAAGGAATTCTACCTCTCCGCGCTCGTCGATCGCTCGACCAGCCGGGTGGCCTTCGTGCTTTCGACCGAAGGCGGCGTCAACATTGAGGATGTCGCGCACAACACGCCGGAGAAGATCCATTCCTTCTCGATCGATCCGGCGACCGGCGTCATGCCGCATCACGGCCGCACGGCGGCGCGCGCGCTCGGCCTCACCAACGATCTCGCCAAGCAGGTGGAGGCGCTGATCGCCAAGCTCTATGCGGCGTTTATCGCCAAGGATATGGCGATGCTCGAGATCAACCCGCTGATCGTCACGACCGGCGGCCAGCTCAAGGTGCTCGACGCCAAGGTGTCGTTCGACGACAACTCGCTTTATCGCCATCCCGACATCGTCGCGCTGCGCGACGAAAGCGAGGAGGACGCGAAGGAGATCGAGGCCTCCAAGTACGACCTCAACTATGTGACGCTCGACGGCACGATCGGCTGCATGGTCAACGGCGCCGGCCTCGCGATGGCGACGATGGACATCATCAAGCTCTACGGCGAAAGCCCGGCGAACTTCCTCGACGTCGGCGGCGGCGCCTCGAAAGACAAGGTGACGGCCGCGTTCAAGATCATCACCGCCGATCCGAACGTCAAAGGCATCCTCGTCAACATCTTCGGCGGCATCATGCGCTGCGACGTGATCGCCGAGGGCGTGATCGCCGCCGTGAAGGAAACCGGCCTCAAGGTGCCGCTCGTGGTGCGCCTCGAGGGCACCAACGTCGAACTCGGCAAGAAGATCATCAGCGAATCCGGCTTGAACGTGATCGCCGCGGACGATCTCGACGACGCCGCGCAGAAAATCGTAGGGGCGGTGCGCTCCACCGCTCAGGGAGCCCGCTGATGTCCGTCCTCATCGACAAGAACACTCGCGTCATCACGCAAGGCTTCACGGGCAAGAACGGCACCTTCCATTCCGAGCAGGCGATCGCCTACGGAACCAAGATGGTCGGCGGCACGTCGCCGGGCAAAGGCGGCTCAGTCCATCTCGGACTTCCCGTGTACGACACCGTCGCCGAGGCGCGCGAAGCGACGGGCGCCGACGCCTCCGTGATCTATGTGCCGCCGCCGGGCGCCGCCGACGCGATCTGCGAGGCGATCGCCGCCGAAGTGCCGCTCATCGTCTGCATCACCGAGGGCATTCCAGTCCTCGACATGGTCAAGGTGAAGCGCGCTCTGCAGGGCTCGAAGTCGATCCTGGTCGGTCCCAACTGCCCCGGAGTGATGACGGCCGGCGAGTGCAAGATCGGCATCATGCCCGGCAACATCTTCTCGCGCGGCAGCGTCGGCATCGTCTCGCGGTCGGGCACGCTGACCTACGAGGCGGTCTTCCAGACGACGCGTGAACGGCTCGGCCAGACGACCGCGATCGGCATCGGCGGCGACCCGGTCAAGGGCATGGACTTCATTGAAGCCCTCGAATTGTTCCTCGCCGACCCCGAGACGAAGTCGATCATCATGATCGGCGAGATCGGCGGCCAGGCGGAGGAGGATGCGGCGCAGTTCCTCAAGGACGAGGCCAAGAAGGGCCGCTCCAAGCCGGTGGTCGGCTTCATCGCCGGCCGCACTGCGCCGCCTGGGCGGCGCATGGGCCATGCCGGCGCGATCATCGCCGGCGGCAAGGGCGGCGCGGAAGACAAGATCGCCGCGATGGAGGCGGCGGGCATTCGCGTGTCGCCCTCCCCGGCGCGGCTCGGCAAGACATTGGTCGACGTATTGAACGGAAAGTGATTGGAGGCCGGACATGACTCGGCAAGACATCAATCAAGCGTTGCTGCAAACGTCTTTCCTCTACGGGGCTAACGGCGCCTACATCGAGGCGTTGCAGGCCCAGTACGAGAGGGATCCCGCCTCGGTCGAGGCGGGATGGCGCGAATTCTTCGACGCGCTCGGCGACGATCCCGCCGGCGTCGAGAAGACGGCGGGGGGCGCTTCCTGGCGTCGCCCCAATTGGCCGGCCGCGCCGAAGGGCGACCTGATCAGCGCGCTCGACGGCGATTGGCCCGCGGCGGAAAAGGTGATCGAGAGCAAGCTCAGGGCGCGCTCGGCGGCTGAGCCGGCCGCGGCGGCGAGCGAGGAATCGATCCATCGCGCGACGCGCGACAGCGTGCGCGCGCTGATGATGATCCGCGCTTATCGGATGCGCGGCCATTTGAACGCCAATCTCGATCCACTCGGCCTCGAGCCGCAGCGCGACCACGAAGAGCTGCATCCCGCCACCTACGGTTTCCAGGAAGCGGACTACGACCGTCCGATCTTCATCGATCACGTGCTCGGCCTCGAACAGGCGACCGTGCGCCAGATGCTGACGATCCTGCGCCGCACCTATTGCGACACGATCGGCTTCGAGTTCGTCCACATCTCCGATCCCGCCGAGAAAGCCTGGATCCAGGAGCGCATCGAAGGGCCGGACAAGGAGATTCAATTCACCAGGGAAGGCAAGCGCGCCATCCTGAGCAAGCTCGTCGAGGCGGAGGGCTTCGAGAACTTCTTCGACGTCAAATACACCGGCGCCAAGCGCTTCGGTCTCGACGGCGCGGAGGCGATGATCCCGGCGCTGGAGCAGATCATCAAGCGGGGCGGTCAGCTCGGCCTGAAGGAGATTGCATTGGGCATGGCCCACCGCGGCCGCCTCAACGTGCTCAGCCAGGTGATGGGCAAGCCGCACCGCGTCATCTTCCACGAGTTCAAAGGCGGCTCGGCCTCGCCGGATGAAGTCGACGGTTCTGGCGACGTAAAATACCACCTCGGCGCCTCGTCCGACCGCGAGTTCGACGGCAACACGGTCCATCTGTCGCTGACCGCCAACCCCTCGCATCTGGAGATCGTCGATCCCGTGGTGCTCGGCAAAGTGCGCGCCAAGCAGGACCAACTCAACGACTACATCGAGCGCGTGAAGGTGTTGCCGTTGCTGATCCACGGCGACGCGGCTTTCGCCGGCCAGGGTGTCGTCGCGGAATGCTTCGGCCTTTCCGGCCTGCGTGGCCACCGCACCGGCGGCTCGCTGCATTTCATCGTCAACAATCAGATCGGCTTCACCACCTATCCCCGCTACTCCCGCTCCTCGCCCTATCCGTCGGACGTCGCCAAGCTCGTCGAGGCGCCGATCTTTCATGTCAACGGCGACGATCCCGAGGCGGTGGTCTTCTGCGCGAAGGTCGCCACCGAATACCGGCAGCGCTTCCACAAGCCCGTCGTCATCGACATGTTCTGCTATCGCCGATTCGGGCACAACGAGGGCGACGAGCCGGGCTTCACGCAGCCGCTGATGTATCGCAACATCCGCTCGCATCCGACGACGTTGCAGATCTACGCCAAGAAGCTCGTCGACGAGGGCATCGTCACGCAGGGTGAAGTCGACAAGTTGCGCGCCGATTGGCGCCATCGATTGGATGCGGAGTTCGAAGCGGGCCAGTCCTACGTCCCCAACAAGGCGGATTGGCTCGACGGTCGCTGGGCCGGCTTCAAGGCGGCGCAGGACCTCGCCGACGACGACCGTCGCGGCGAGACTGGGGTTGAGGTCGCGCGTCTCAAGGAGATCAGCGACCGCATCGCGACCGCGCCTCCCGGCTTCAGCGTGCACAGGACGATCCAGCGCTTCCTCGACAACCGCCGCGCGACGATCCAGAGCGGCGATGGGATCGATTGGGCCACCGCCGAAGCGCTCGCCTTCGGCTCGCTGCTCGACGAAGGGTTCCCCGTCCGCTTGTCCGGCCAGGACAGCGAGCGTGGCACCTTCTCGCAACGCCACTCCGTGCTGATCGATCAGCAGACCGAAGCGCGCTACATCCCGTTCAATCATATCCGGGACGGGCAGGCGCGCTACGAGGTCATCAATTCGATGCTGTCGGAAGAAGCGGTGCTCGGCTTCGAGTACGGCTATTCGCTCGCCGAGCCGAACGCGCTGACGCTGTGGGAGGCGCAGTTCGGCGACTTCGCCAACGGCGCCCAGGTCGTGTTCGACCAGTTCATCTCCTCGGGCGAGCGCAAGTGGCTGCGCATGTCGGGCCTCGTCTGCCTCCTGCCGCACGGCTACGAGGGGCAGGGGCCTGAGCATTCCTCGGCGCGCCTCGAGCGCTTCCTGCAGATGTGCGCCGAAGACAACATGCAGGTCGTCGCGCCTTCGACGCCGGCGAACTTCTTCCACGTGCTGCGCCGGCAGCTCAAGCGCGAAATCCGCAAGCCGCTGATCGTGATGACGCCGAAGTCGATGCTGCGTAACAAACGCGCCGTGTCGAACATCGAGGCGCTCGCGGCGGGCTCGAGCTTCCATCGTCTGCTCTGGGACATGGCGGAGACGCACAAGGGCGAGAAGACCAAGCTCGTGCGCGACGACAAGATCCGTCGCGTGATCCTCTGCTCGGGCAAGGTCTACTACGACCTCTACGAGGAGCGTGAGAAGCGCGAGATCGACGACATCTACATCCTGCGCGTCGAGCAGCTCTATCCGTTCCCGCTCAAGAGCCTCGTCAAGGAACTGTCGCGCTTCAAGAAGGCGGATTTGATCTGGTGCCAGGAGGAGCCCAAGAACATGGGGCCCTGGACCTTCGTCGAGCCGTACCTGGAGTGGGTGCTGGGCCAGGTCGGCGGCAAGGCGAAGCGCGCGCGGTACGCGGGCCGTCCCGCCTCCGCGGCGACCGCGACCGGCCTGATGTCGAAGCATCTCGCGCAGCTCAAAGCGTTCGTGGACGAGTGCTTCGCGTAAGCGGAGCGCTCCCCTGACTCGCGACCTGGCAGAGAAGGAGGATCCGCCATGCCGCATTTCCTTTGCCGCCTGAACCCGCCGCGTCCGACGTTCATCGTCGATATGACGGAGGAGGAGCGGGCGCTGATGGGCGCCCATCAAGTCTATTGGCGCCCGTTCGTCGAGGTCGGGACAGTGATCGCGATGGGGGCGGTGGCCGATCCGACCGGCGGGTGGGGCGTCGCCATCATCGAGGCGGCCTCGCTCGAGGCGCTGCGGGGCCTGTTGGATCGCGATCCCGTCGTGCTCGCGAACCGCGGCTTCGCCTACGAATCGTATTTGATGCCGGCGATCGCCGTGCGTCCTGGCGACGGGAAGGCGCCGGTCTCTTCCATTTCTCCCTAAAAAGAAGGGCGCCTTCGGCGCGATTGAACATGGCGACAGAAATTCGGGTCCCTACGCTCGGCGAGTCGATCTCCGAGGCGACCGTAGGCAAATGGTTCAAGAAGCGCGGCGACGCCGTCAAGGCGGACGAGCCGCTGGTCGAACTCGAGACCGACAAAGTGACGGTCGAAGTCAACGCGCCGGCCGCCGGCGTGTTGTCGGAAATCGTCGCCGACACCGGCCAGACAGTGGCGATCGGCGCCTTGCTGGGCGGTCTCAGCCAGGCGGACGCGTCCGCCGCCGCCGCGCCTGCGCCGGCCCCTGCTGCGTCGGCTCCTGCTCCTGCCGCCAAGCCGGCGGCGCCCGCGCCGACCGCGATGCCGCCCGCGCCGTCGGCCGCCAAGCTCGCCGCCGAGAATGCGATCGACCTCTCGACCGTCGCTGGCAGCGGCAAGCGCGGCCAGGTGCTCAAGGGCGACGTGATCGACGAAATCTCGCGCGTCCCGGCGAGTAAGCCCACCGCTGCGCCGGCCCCTGCCGCGCCGGTGGCGCTGCGCGCGCCCTCCGTTCCGGACGACGCCGCGCGCGAAGAGCGCGTCCGCATGACCAAGCTGCGGCAGACCATCGCCCGCCGCCTCAAGGACGCGCAGAACACCGCCGCCATGCTGACGACCTTCAACGAGGTTGACATGACCGAGGTGATGGCGCTGCGCGCGCGCTACAAGGACATTTTCGAGAAGAAGCACGGCGTCAAGCTCGGCTTCATGGGCTTCTTCGTGAAGGCTTGCGTGCAGGCGCTCAAGGACATTCCTGCGGTCAACGCCGAAATCGACGGCGCTGATCTCGTCTTCAAGAACTACTACCACCTCGGCATCGCCGTCGGCACCGACAAGGGCCTCGTCGTTCCCGTCGTGCGCGACTGCGACACGCTGTCGCTCGCGGGGATCGAAAAGTCGATCACGGACTTCGGCAAGCGGGCGCGCGAGGGCAGCCTGAAGATCGACGAGATGCAGGGCGGCACCTTCACGATCACCAACGGCGGCATCTACGGTTCGCTGATGTCGACGCCGATCCTCAACGCGCCGCAGTCCGGCATTCTCGGGATGCACAAGATCCAGGATCGGCCGGTGGTCGTCGCCGGCAAGATCGAGATCCGCCCGATGATGTATCTCGCGCTGAGCTACGATCACCGCGTGGTTGACGGCAAGGAGGCCGTGACTTTCCTGGTGCGGGTCAAGGAAGCGCTCGAGGATCCTGCGCGGCTCGTGATGGATCTCTGACCGAAAAGTCGAGCCGGCCTGGCGCTTGCGGCGCCGCTGGGGCGCGCCTATCTTACTCCCGTCTTACCACCCGACAGGAGCCGCGCAATGGCGCAGGCAAAAACGGCGACGACGATCCTCTCGACCAAGGGGCAGGTGATCCTGCCCAAGGCTGTTCGCGACGCCAAGAACTGGGACGTGGGCCGGGAGCTGATCGTTGAGGAAACCGACGACGGCGTCCTGCTGCGGCCGTCGCGCCCCTTCGCGCCGGTCGATTCCGCCTCGGTCTTCGGTTGCCTTAAGGCCGAGGGCAAGCGCGCCAAGATCGAGGACTTCGACGCGGCGATCGCCGAAGAGATGCGCCAACGTCATGCTCGCGGTCGATACTAACGTCGTCGTCCGCTTCCTCGTGAAGGACGATGACGCGCAGGCCGAGCGCGCTCGCGCCGTCGTCGTCAGCGGCCCGGTCTATGTCGCGCCGACCGTAATCCTGGAGTGTGATTGGGTGCTGCGTAGCCTTTATGGATTCTCGGCGTCGCAGGTCGTGCGCGCTCTGGAGGCCTTCTGCGGCATCGAGACCGTCACGGTCGGCGAGGCCGGCGCGGTGCGGCGCGCCTTTCGCATGGCCGACGCCGGACTCGATTTCGCCGACGCGTTGCATCTTTCGCTGAGCCGCGGCTGCGAAGCCTTCGCCACTTTCGACAAGCGGTTCGCCCAGCGCGCCGCGACGGCGGGCGTCCCGCCGGTCAAGCTGATCTGACGAGACGCACTGAAGTGCGAAACTGCATTCGATCAAGAAGAGAGCGTTCCAATGTCTTATGATCTCATCGTCATCGGCGCCGGCCCCGGCGGCTACGTCTGCGCGATCCGTGCGGCGCAGCTCGGCTTGAAGGTCGCCGTCGTGGAAAAGCGCGCGACGCTCGGCGGGACGTGCCTCAACATCGGCTGCATCCCGTCGAAGGCGTTGCTGTACGCCTCGGAGATGTTCGAGGAGGCCGGACATGGCCTCGCGCCGCTCGGCGTCGTCGTCGCGTCGCCCAAGCTCGACCTTCCGGCGATGATGAAGCACAAGGACGAGACCGTCGCCGCCAACGTCAACGGCGTCGCCTTTCTCTTCAAGAAGAACAAGATCGATTGGGTCGTCGGAGAGGCGCGCATCGCCGCGACCGGCAAAGTCGTCGTCAAGGCCGACGGCAAGGAGACGGCGCTCGAAACAAAGTCGATCGTCATCGCCACCGGCTCGGACGTCGCACGCCTGCCCGGCGTCGAGATCGATGAGAAGACGATTGTCTCCTCCACCGGCGCTCTCGATATCGCCAAGCCGCCCAAGAAGCTCATCGTCGTCGGCGCGGGCGTGATCGGCCTCGAGCTCGGCTCGGTGTGGCGGCGCCTCGGCGCCGAAGTTGCGGTGGTCGAATTCCTCGACCGCATTCTGCCAGGTATGGACGGCGAGGTCGCCAAGCAATTCCAGCGGATGTTGGAGAAGCAGGGCTTCAAGTTCCATCTCAGCCACAAGGTGTCGAGCGTCGAGAAGACCGCGTCGGGCGCCAAGGCGACGATCCTGCCGGTGGCCGGCGGCGAGCCGATCGCGCTCGAGGCGGACGTCGTGCTGGTGGCGATCGGCCGCCGACCCTATACCGACGGCCTTGGCCTGGAGGCGCTCGGCGTCGCCACGGAGCGCGGACAAGTCGTCATCGACGGGCACTTCGCCACCAACGTCCCGGGCGTCTATGCGATCGGCGACGTCGTTCGCGGGCCGATGCTCGCGCACAAGGCCGAGGACGAAGGCGTCGCGCTGGCGGAGATTCTCGCGGGGCAGGCCGGCCACGTGAACTACGACGTCATTCCCGGCGTCGTCTACACGAGCCCCGAGGTCGCGAGCGTCGGCAAGACCGAGGAGGAGCTCAAGGCGGCCGGTCTCGCCTACAACGTCGGCAAGTTCCCGTTCACCGCCAACGGCCGCGCCCGCGCGATGCGCCACACCGAGGGCTTCGTAAAGGTGCTGGCCGACGCGGCCTCCGATCGCGTGCTCGGCGTGCACATCGTCGGCTTCGGCGCCGGCGAGATGATCCACGAGGCGGTGGTGCTGATGGAGTTCGGCGGCTCGTCCGAAGATTTGGCGCGCACCTGCCATGCTCACCCCACCATGTCGGAAGCGGTCAAGGAAGCCGCGATGGCGGTCGCCAAGCGGGCGATTCACATTTGAGAGCCGGTCTCGCGCGAGTGCGGCGGGCCGGTCGGCCCGCTGGTCAGGAGCCGGGTTGGCGCTCGCACCGCCGATCTCGTCGAAGTTCCTGGGTTGACGATCGAGAACCAGGCGGCGCGCGCTTAAACTAGCCGCCGCCGGCACTTTACAAGATGCGCGCCGAATAAATAGCCTAAGCGAGGCTACGCTATTCTCGCCGCGGCTGATGCGATGGACGCGGCGTAAGCAATCTCCAGAATGGATTCGTGCAGGCGACACGCTGTTCTGTTGCGTCGGCGCGACGTGTTCGCTTGCCATCCCCGGACGCCGTCTCTAAGTAAGAAAGTAGTCCTTCCCTACATTACAAAGACTCTAAAAAACGGTGCCCCTTTGATCGTCTGCTCGTGCAATGTCCTATCGGATACGCAAATCCTGGCGACACTGAAGAATGGTGACGTTGCGCGGCCGAGTTCGCCGGCGCAGGCCTATCGTTGCCTCGGCTGCGCGCCGCGCTGCGGGCGTTGCATTGCGACCGTCCGGGCGTTGCTCGCCGAAGCGCATATTGCCAATTGCCACGTCGGCTGCGAAACTTGTCCGAGCGAGGAAGCGCATCCGGCGCGGCTGCCTTTGGCCGCGGAGTGAAGGGCGCCGGCGCGTCGCCACGCGGCGGTTGAGGCCCGAAGCCTTACGCGGCGACAACGAGGCTGGTGACATCATGCAGGGCGACACGAAAGTCATCGAATATCTGAACCTCGGCCTGCGCCACGAGCTGACCGCGATCAGCCAGTTCTGGCTGCATTACCGGCTGCTCGATAACTGGGGTCTCAACGCCCTCGCGAAGAAGTGGCGCGAGGAATCGATCGAGGAAATGGTTCACGCCGATCGCTTCACCGATCGCATCATATTTCTCGAGGGATTCCCCAATCTGCAAACGCTGAATCCGTTGCGGATCGGCGAAAATGTCCAAGAAATCATGGAGGCGGACCTCGCGATCGAAATGTCGGCGCGCGCCCTCTATCAGGAGGCGGCCGAGTATTGCCTCCAAGTGAAGGATTACCCGAGCCGCGATCTGTTCGAAGCGTTGATGGCCGACGAAGAAGGCCACGTCGACTTCCTCGAGACGCAGATCGATCTCATCACGCGGATCGGCGTCGAGCGCTACTCCCAGGCTCACATCGCCGGCCTTGGCGAAGGCGGCGCGCCCGGTTTTCGCAGCGAGAAATAATCAATCCGGCCTTGGCTCGCCGTTCGCGCGATGCGGCGCATTCGCGCGTCCGTGGCCACGGTTTGGCCGACCGCACGGCGATAGACGATCGGAAACGCGATCGGCCAGACTGACAAAAATCTGTGGTGCGACTCGGTCATCCCTGTAAGGGCCGTTTCCGGCATAAGTCGCGCCAGAGGAGTTCTTCACGATGAGGCCCGTCCACCCACCGCTGGCGCTTTTCGCCGCCGTTCTCCTCTCGCTCGCCGCCGCATCGCCGGCGCGCGCCGATCGGATGGCGCTGTGGACGATCGTGCATGGCCAATGCGTGCCGCACGTCGAGGCGGGGCAGGGACCGAAGCCGTGCGAGCGGGTGGATATCGAGGAGGGTGAAAGCAAAGGCTTCGCGCTGCTCAAGGATCTGCACGGGGTCGCGCAGTATCTCGCCATTCCGACAAGCCGCGTGACGGGAATCGAGGACGCGCAGATCCTCGCGCCCGACGCGCCCAATTACTTCGCCTACGCCTGGGCGAACCGTGACGCGGTGGAGGCCAAGCTCGGTCACGCTCTGCCGCGGGAAGCAGTGGGCGTCTCGATCAACTCCGAATTCTCGCGCAGCCAAGATCAGCTCCACCTGCACATCGATTGCATGGACAAGGAGGTCGCGGCGGCGCTGGAGGAATACAAGCCTTCGCTCGACGACCAATGGCGGGTGATGACGGTCGCGCTCAAGGGCCGGCGCTACTGGGCGCGCCGCCTCGATTCGGTCGATCTCGCCGCCGCCGCGCCGTTCCGCCTGCTCGCTGACGGCCTACCCGGCGCCAAGGATCATATGGGCGCCGAGACGCTGATCGCCGTCGGAGCGGAATTCGCCGGCAAGCCCGGCTTCATCCTCCTCGCGGATCAGGCGGAACTGACGGGCGGCGGCCACGCAGAGGACTTGCAGGATCACGACTGCGCGATCGCCGGGCGCTGAGGTCGGCGCATTTGAAGAATTCCGCTGTCGCGTTTTGCGGCGAATTGCGTTATCAGGCCGCTAACGGATTTCGCAGATTCCATCCAAGGAGGCCTTGGTGCAACGACGACAGTTTCTGGCCGGAGCGGCGGCATTCGCGGGCGGCGTCTTTGCGTCGCGCCTCGCGCTGGCCAACGTGCCGACGCCGTTCACCTTCGACATGAAGCCGCCGATGGACAATCGGGAGAAGTTCATCGCCTGGGGCGTCGCCCAGCGCGGCGAGGATCCGAAGTTTCTCGGCGAGCGCTTCGACCGCTTCGTCGCCCTGGTGCGCAACGAGGACATCTGGGACGACCGTCACAAGCGCGCCTTCCTGCTCACGCCGCGCGAGAAATTCGTTCTGCCGCAGAATCTCAGCCGCGCCTATGAGCACGCCTTCCTCGACATCGGCTATGGCGTGACGATCTCCGGCCCGCACATCGTCGGCCGCATGACCTCGACCATCGATCCCAAGCAGGGCGAGAAAGTGCTCGAGATCGGCACCGGCTCGGGCTACCAGTCGGCTTATCTCTCCCACCTCACCGACCAAGTCTACACGATTGAGATCATCAAGCCGCTCGCCGAACGCACCCGCGGCATCTACGACAGCCTGATCAAGGACGGCTACACCGAGTTCAAGGCGATCCAGACCCGCAACGCCGATGGCTACTACGGCTGGGTCGAGGCGCCGTCGGCGCCTGCGGCCGCCGCGACCCCGGCTGCGAGCGCGACGCCCGCCCCCGTCGCGACCCCGGCGGCGCAGGCGACCCCGGCTGACGCAGGCCCGATGATGTTCGACAAGATCATCGTCACCTGCGGCATCGACCACGTTCCGCCGCCGTTGCTGCAGCAGCTCAAGGTCGGCGGCATCATGGTGATCCCAGTTGGTCCGCCCGGCGCCCAGCGCGTCCTCAAAGTGGTCAAGACCAAGGCCGACGACGGCTCGATCACCGTGGCGCGTTCGGACATCTACGGCGGCCGCATCGTGCCCTTCGTACCGTTCACCAAGCTCGAGGGCGAGGCCATCAAGGGCACGCACAACAATTGACGGTCCCGCTTCTCCGCGGCCGGCAAGCCGGCGCGCGTGAGGGCGCGGCAGTCTTCTGGCGTGTGTGGAGCCTTCGAGCATGAACGAACTTTCCACGGCAGGCGAAGACTTTGCGTCGGCGATCGGCGCCGGCGAAGACATCTCGCTCGACGCGCGCGGACGCGTAGCGCTCTATTTCGCGGTCGGCCTCGCCGCGGGCGCGGTGATCGCGCTGCAGATCGACGTGATGCGCGTGTTCTCTGTCGGGAGCTGGGCGCATTTCGGCTCGCTAGTGGTGAGCCTGGCGATGCTCGGCTTCGGCCTCACCAGCGCGGTGATGTGCGTCGCCAAGCGCTGGTTCGAGCGCAGATGGCGGCTCGCCGCGAGCATCGCGCTCGGGCTCTTCGGCCCGCTCGCCGTGGCGGCCAACCTCTATATCCAGCAGCTCGGCTTCAACGCGATCTTCCTGATCTCCGATCCGGCGCAGAAGTGGAAGCTGCTCGAGATCTTCCTCGCCTCGTTGACGCCGTTTCTGGCTGGGGCCGTCTTTCTCGGCTGCGTCTTTCTCAAGAGCAATCGCACGTTCGGGCGCGTCTATTTCGCCGATCTCGCCGGCTCGGGCCTGTGCGGCCTCGTCGTGCTCGGCGCGATGTATGTATTCACGCCCGCCAATCTGATCGCGGCGCCGCTCGCCTTGTGGACGGCGGCATGCCTTGCGTGGTCGTTTGGTCCCGGAGGCCGGCGCGCAATCGGGGCCTATGCGGCGCTCGCCGTCATCGCCTTCGGCGGCCATTTCGTCGCCGCGCCGGCGCTCGGCCTCAGCCGTCTTGCGGTCAACGACTACAAGGGCGTCGCCTACGCCCGCAAATTCCCCGATTCGAAGAAGGTCTATGAGAGCATTTCGCCGTTCGGCTATCTCGAGGCCTATTCGAGCTCGTACCTCCACTTCGCGCCCGGCCTCTCCGACAACGCCGGCTTCAATCTGCCGGAAATGCCGGCGAACGCTTACCTCGCGCTCTACATCGACAGCGACGGGCCGATCGGCATCATCCGCGACCTGCCGGCCAAGGACACGGCTTATTTCCGCTACCTGCCGATGTTCTATCCCTACGTTATCAAGTCGGCGCCCAAGACCTTCATCACGCAATTTGGCGGCGGCATTTCGACCGCGCTGGCGCTGAGGTCGGGGGCCAAGGACGTGACGATCGCGGAAGGCAATCCAGCCGTCCTCGCAGCTTTCCACGATCCGGTCATCAAGGACTTCACCGGCGACATTCTCGGCAAGGTCCGCGTGATCGACTACGAGGGCCGCCACTTCCTCGCGCAGACGAAGGAACGCTTCGACGTCATCGACCTGAGCCTCGCCGATTCGGTCGGCCTCTCGAATCCGGGCGGCTTCCCGATCGTCGAGAAGTTCGTCTACACGCAGGAGGCGATGGAAACCTACATGCGCGCGCTGAGCGACGGCGGCGTGTTGTCGGTGACGGTCTGGAACAAGGAAGAGCCGCCGAAGTCGATCCTCAAACTTTATACGACCATGGCCGCCGCGGCGCGCGACGTCGACGGCGCGCATATGGCGGATTCGTTCTACGTCGTCTCGTCCTACCTCTCGACCGCGACGGTGCTCTACAAACGCGGCGGCTTCACCGCCGACGAGATCGCCAAGCTGCACAAGCATACGCACGACATGTCGTTCGACGAGATCTATGCGCCGGGCCTCTTTTACGACAGCTCGCAGACCGACCGCACGCTGGACGGCTACGTCGCACAGATCTTCTCCGGCGCCGCCGGTGGGCCTCCCGCGCCGGCGGAAGCCGCCGACCCGACGGCGCCGAGCGATCCGACCGGCCCCGACGCCGCACCGCCCGGCGGCGCCAAGCCTGACGACGGCGTCCTGCCGTCGACGGTGCTCGGGCGCCTTGCTTGGCACACACTGATCGACGGAGGCTGGCAGACCGTCGCCGATCGGTACGTCTTCAACACGCGCAAGCTGACGAACGACTCGCCCTATTTCGCCGCGTACGTGAAGACGATGGATCTTCCCCGCGTCCTCGATCGGCTCGAACTGCTGCAGGACGAGTGGGGCTATCTCCTGATTTGGGCGACGCTCGGCGTCGCCTGCCTAACGGCCGCCGTGCTGCTCGCCATCCCCCTGATCTGGGGTTGGCGCTCGATCTTCTCCCAGTCGCGCGGTAAGTTTCTCAGCGTCGTCTATTTCGCCTGTCTCGGCGCCGGCTACATCATGGTCGAGGTTGGGTTGATCGCCCATTTCGTGATGGCGCTCGGCAACCCCACCGTTTCGGCCTCCATTCTCATCACCGGCATGCTGGTTTTCTCAGGGCTCGGGGCGCTCCTCTCGGAACGCATCCTGCCGAACATGCGCACGGTCATGCCGGTCATCTTTCTGGCGATCGGCGCGCTGCTGATCGGCTACGCGCTGTTCCTCAATGTCGCGCTCGACGCGATCGGCGCGCTGCCCTACGCGGCGCGGCTCGTGCTGTGCTTCCTCTTCATTGCGCCGCCTGCTTTCCTGATGGGCTTCCCGATGCCGACCGCCATGACGACGCTCGGGCGGCTCGGCAAGGAGCACCTCTTCATCTGGGCTTGGGGCGTCAACGGCTGCTTCTCCGTCATCGGAGCGGCCGCGGCGCCGGTCATCGCCACCAACTTCGGGCTCGGCGCGGTGATCGAGATCGCGGGCTGCGCCTATCTTCTGGCGCTGCCGTCGTTTTTTGGCGTAATCTTGAAAGACGCGCCGACACGCCCGGCCTAGGTCACGAGATCCCTTCTCCCCGCTTGCGGGGAGAGGCCGAGTACATCGAAGAGCCGAACGCTCTAAGTGGGCGAAGGCGTAAAGCTGGGGGTCAAAGATGTCCGTTCGACCGGAACGCGCATGGATGACGACTGGCGCGGTCGGAATGGCGTTGGCGCTCGGCGCCTGCGCGAGCCCGCCGTCGCCCAGGACGAACGTCTCGATGACACAACCCTCCACGAAGTTCATGCAAACCGACGGCGCGAATGTCGCCTTCGAGGAATTCAAGAATTCGGCCTTTCCCTATCGCGGCGACATTCCCCCCGACGAGCGCCACGATAAACCGCGCCCTTTTCTCGACGCCAGCAGCGACGGCCGCCTCGCGCATTCCTCGCCGCGCGGCGGGTTGCTGTTCGAAGACACGACCTACAACGATCGCCACGTGCTCTTTGCGACCGGCGACGCCTTTGATCCCAACCGGCCCGGCGCGCTCATCGTCTTCTTCCACGGCAATCAGGCGACCCTGTCGCGCGACGTGTTGGAGCGCCAGCAGACGGCCCGCCAACTTGCGCAATCCGAACTCAACGCCGTGCTTGTCGCGCCGCAGCTCGCGGTCGACGCGGCCGATTCGAGCGCGGGCAACTTCTGGCGGCCCGGCGCGTTCGCGCAGTTTCTCGACGAGGCGGAAAGCAAGCTCGCGGATCTCTATCCAGGTTCTTCCCGCGCGGCGTTCCGGCGCATGCCGGTCATCATCGTCGCCTACAGCGGCGGTTACGTGCCGGCGGCCTATTCGCTCGCGGTCGGTGGCGCGGCGAGCCGGATTCGCGGCGTGATTCTGCTCGATGCGCTTTACGGCGAGGAAGAGAAATTCGCCAATTGGGTCGAGAGCGCGCGCTCCAGCGCGTTCTTTGTCAGCGCCTATTCGACTTCATCGCACGAGGGAAACGAGATGCTGCGCGCCCGCTTGCAGCGCGCCGGCGTTCCGGTCGAGGAGGGCGTGCCGGGCAGCCTGCGGCCCGGCGTTGTCGCCTTCATCGACGCCAGCGACGCGCGTCACGACGACTTCGTCAATGCCGCCTGGACGACAGATCCTTTGCGAGACATTCTCTCGCGGGTCGGGCGGTAGCGCGGCCCGATCCCGTCAGTACTGCTGAGGATCCCGCAACGCGACGCGGTCACGCGCGCCGGCGACGCCTGCAGAGAGCGCGCGCGCATAGTAGTCCCGCGCGCGGGCGGGGTCGCCCTTGAGGCCGAGCG
Source organism: Roseiarcus sp. (assembly GCA_036488815.1). Classification (GTDB taxonomy): domain Bacteria; phylum Pseudomonadota; class Alphaproteobacteria; order Rhizobiales; family Beijerinckiaceae; genus Roseiarcus. Next base: position 47,264 of record DASXGX010000065.1, on the reverse strand, counting down.
CGCCTAAACGATTGAGCGTCGCCGGATCATAGGTGTCGCCGAGCACGAGCAGGGAGCGCGCGTCGCCAATCTCGGCGGCGCGTTCGAGGAAGGCGCGAGCGCCTGAGATGTCGCCCGCCGCCAGCGCGACGAGGCCCTGGGCGCGCAGCCGCAGCGCTTTATCCGTCGTGCCAGAGGCTTCGGCGCTCACCGGTGCGACGAGCCCGCGCGTCTCGACCGAGCCGTCGGGTTGCGAAGAGGCGCCCCGCAAGGCCACGGCGAGCTTTTCCATCGCCGCCTTGTCAGCGCTCTGAGCGACGTACTCGCCCCCGCTCGGCGCCGCATTCGCAGCGGGGCTGGGTGCGGCGTTCGCCGGCGAGGGCCCAGACATTGCCACGGACACGAATTTCGGCTGTTCGACCGCCGGTTTCATGGCGACGGCGGCCGGTTCGAGCCGCGGAAAGAACGCGAAGGTCAGGACGCCTACAATCGCGCCGGCAAATAGGCCGGCGACGGCCTTCAGCAGGATGGACATGCGCTGCTTCCCCTCATTGGCCCTCGTTACGCCATTGCATGAGACTGTCGTACAGCCGGTCGGAATCTTGCGCGCCCGGACCTCCGCTCGTCACAGCGACGGTCTTGGCGACCGCCCGGAACGCGTCTAGCGACGGGTTCGGCGGGCTCGCCTTCTGGTCGACCCAGGCCTGGGCGGCGCGCAAACGCGGCCACGGCTCTCCGGCTGCGAGATTGACCTCGCGCCAGGAGGCGTCGTTGTCAGCGCCGAGCAACTTGTCGAAGCCGTCAAAGAAGGACTTCGTCAGATCGGCGTTTTGGTCCGCGCGCGGCGAACCGGGCGCGGCGTCGACGGCGATCAGCGCGCGCGGCGCCGCCAGCGTGTCGACCTTTTCGTCGGCGCCGATGAGGTTGGGATGGTCCTTGGCGGTCAGGCGCGCGGGCGCGTAAAGCGACTGCAACGCCGGCGTCCAGGGAATCGAAATGAGATGAAAGCGCCCGTCCTTGCCGAAATCGGCGAGCGCTTTGGAGGATTGGGCGCCGACGGCGACGACCGCGGCGAGCTTCCCCGAGGCGAGGTCGGAAAGGGCCCCGTCGAGCGCTCCGTAGGACGGCGTGACGGCGACCCCGAGGTGCGAGAACAGCGTCGCCGCGGTCGCCGCCCCGGAGCTGTCCACGGCGCCGAACCCGACGTCGTGGCCAGCGAGCGCGTGCAGGTCGGTCGCGCTACGCGGCGCGACGACCTCGACCGTCTCGGCGCCGATCTCCGCGATGTACGGCCCCTTGTCGCGCCACTCGGCGGTCGCCTTGTCATTGCCGATCAGGGCGTCCATCGGCGCGATCGCGAGGTCCGCGCCGTCGGTCTGCACGGCCTTGGCGAGCGCCGCGGGGGAGGTGCGGCCGGGAATGACATGGCCCTTGGCGCCTGTCGCCTGGAGAGCCGCGATCAGGTCTCCCGCCAGTCGCGCCGCGCCGGCGTCGTCGGCGTCGATAAGCACCGAGAATTCATGCGGTTTCGGCGCGTCGGGTTTGGCGGCGGGCGCGTTCGCGACGTCTTGCGAATCGCCCTTCTTGGCGCCTCCGCGCCAAGCTCCGTGCCACAGCACAAGATGGCCGTGGCGATAGACGGGATGGTCGTAGCGCACCATGCCCGTGGGTGTGGGCGTGGTCTCGGCGAGGGCCGTGAGGGGCGCGCTAACGACCGTCAGGGCCGCCAATGTTCGGCCCCAATTCTTCGTTCGACCACCCCGGGCGATACGTCGGCCGCTAAGCGGCCCAACAACGCTCGTTTTCATGGCGAGCGAACCTGTCGACAAAATGAGGCGTTATCAAGGCGTTAGCTTTTTGCTGCTAACAACCCGCCGAATCAGGGCGCCGCGGCCCACGAATCCTCCAAGACGCAGGCAAGCGCTGCGTCAAGCTCGGCGGCGTCGATCTCGACCGCCTTCGCGTCGCTGAGCCAGACCAAAAATGCGCGCACCGGGCGGTCAGGATAGAGGGGCGCGAGCGCCGCGCGGTAGAGCGCGAGCTGCGCGACATAGGCCTCCTGATTCGCCGAAGACGATGACGTTCCGCTCTTGAAGTCGGCGATCCTGACAGCGTCGTCAGCGACCGCGAGTCGGTCGATTCTCCCGGAAAAATTCAGCGCGTCGCGCCCCGCGCGCGGAATGGCGCCGGCGACAGCGATTTCCGCCCGCGACCCCGGCGCAAACAGAGGCGCAAGCGCGGGAACCGCGATTACCGTCAGCGCGCGATCGGCGATCGCGGCGCGCTCTGCAGACGTAAGCACGCCCGCGCGCAATTCAAGCAAGCGCTCGGCGACTTCGCGGCGCTGATTCGCATCGACATCGGGCAGATGTTGCAAAAGCATGTGGATGAGAAGACCGGCCTGCCGGCTAGCGGGGTTCGCTTCGCGCGAGCGCATGCGCATCGCGCCCGACGGGGTCAACGTTGTCGGCGCGGTCTGGCGCGGTGCAGGAGCGCTAAGCCACGCGGACTTGGGCGCGACGACCTCGGGCAAGGGCTTGTTCGCCGCGGCTTCGCCACCCACCGCTTCGCCAAGACGCAAGACGACATCGTCGCCGCCCCATGGCGCGGGCGCTTCTTGCAGCGTGTCTCCGAGGCCGAGACGCATCAGGTCGTGCCAATTGTCCTGCGGGCGAGCCCTCAGCCCCTCGTATCCCGCAACGACGAGCCGCTGCGCCGCGCGCGTCATCGCGACGTAAAGCAGGCGGCGATGCTCGCCCGCGGCGGCCTCGCGCGCGCGCTGGCGCGCCGCCACGAGGGCCGGCGGGTCCTCGGCTTTCCGCCTCGCCCAGACGAACAGCGGCGGCTCGCTGGCCTGCGAGGCGAGGTCGATCAACTTGGCGTCGTGGCGCGCGTGGGGCGCCGAGCACGTATCCGGCAGGAAGACGATCGGCGCTTCGAGGCCCTTCGAGGCGTGGACCGTCATCACCCGTACGCTGTCGCCTGCGCTTTCCATGTCGCGCTTGATGGCGGAATCGCTTTCCTCGATCTCGGCGAGAAAGGCGTGCAGCGAAGGCGCGGTCTTGCGCTCATGCGCGAGGGCGAGCGCAAGGAACTCGTCGATCGCGTCGCCGGCTTCCGGGCCGAGGCGTGACAGCAGCGCGCGTCGGCCCCCGTCCTCGCCCATCAGGCGGGCATAGAATGCATAGGGCGAATGGTCCGCCGCGCGGTGACGCCAGGTCTCGAAACGGCGGCGCGCTTCGGCGAAGCGCGGCTCGGCGGCCGACGCCAGCGCGTCCGCGAGCGAACCTGGGCGCTCGGGCGCGAGCGCGAGAAGATCGTCGTCGTCGAGACCGCCGAGCGGCGATTTGAGCGCCGCCGCCAGGGTCAGATCGTCCTCCGGCCGCAGCGCCGAGCGCCCGACCGCGACGAGGTCCATCACCGCGATGGAATCGCGCAGGATCAGCCGGTCTGCGCCGGCGGTCTTGACGTGCTTTTCTTTCAGCGCGCGGATCATCGCCTCGAAGAAAGCGCCGCGCGAGCGCACGAGGATCATGACGTCGCCGGCGTGAATGCGGCGCGTCTCCTGCGTCTCGGGATCCCGCACGCGCTCCGCCGACCCTGGCGCGAGCCAGCGCGCGATGACGTCGGCGATCCGCCGGGCGAGCGCGACCGGCGGGTCTTCGCGCGAGGCGGAGTCGAGCGGCATCCGCCAGTCGTCGCCCTCGGCTGCCTTCGCCGCCTTGATCGGCTCCCAGACCTCGATCAGACCCGGCAGATCGTCATGGAAGGCCTCGTGCGCCGGCGGCCGCTCGTCGTCTCCCGTCAGGCCGCGCCACACCGTCTCGGCGCCGAAAACGCGATCGACCGCTTCGAGCACCCGCGGCGCCGAGCGGAAGGACAGCACCAGCCGGACGAAGTCGAAATCGAGCTCCGCCTCACGGTGGCGTCGCTCGAGTTCGCGCCGCGTGTCCGAGAACATCTTCGGCGCAGCGCCTTGGAAGGAGAAGATCGACTGCTTCTCGTCGCCGACGGCGAAGAACGTCCGGCGGCGGGTCCGCGCGCCCGCTCCGGACAGAAATTCGTCGCACAGCCTGCCGAGGATCGCCCATTGCGCCTCGGACGTGTCCTGCGCCTCGTCGACCAGGATGTGGTCGATCCCGGCGTCGAGCTTGTAGAGAACCCAGGCGGCGTCCGCCCGGTCGAGCAACGCCAGCGTGCGGGCGATCAGATCCTCAAAGTCCAGCAGGCCGCGCACGCCCTTGAGACGGGCGTATTCCTGAAGCACCGAGCGCGCCACGCCGACGAGCGCGAGACTGCGCTCAAGGACCTCGGCGCCGCGCAAGCGGTCTCTTAGGGGGACCAGCCGTTCCTGCTCGTCGCTCAGCCGCTGCGGCAAGGCTGGCAGGCGTTTGGCCAGGGTTTGCGTGACGAGCCCGCGCTTTTCGCCGCCGCGCGGCTTGCCTTCGCCGTTCTCGGTGAAGAAAGCAGCGAGATAAGCGGCGACGCTTTCGTCGAGATCGCCGGCGCGAGCGGCGGTCCTTAGGTTCTCGGCGAGCTTCTGGTCGTTTGACGAGCCGGACGCGAGTTCGTCGGCCCAGCTCTCCCAGTGGGGCTTGGCGCGACCGATCTGCCGTTTGATCGACGCCGCGTCGTCGCCCGGCTCGAGCCCGAGCGCCGCCCTCAGCGCTGCGGCGTAGGACGCGTCGTCGCCGAGGCGGGCGATTTCCGCGCGCCGCGCCAGCGCCTCCTGCAGCAGCGTCTCGAAGCCCTCCGCGCCCGCCTCGCGCGCGATCATGGCGACGGCGGCGCCGCGGTCGGGCGAACCGAGCGCCCGCGCGAAGGCGCGCTCGCGCGCCTCCGCCATTAGCAGCGCCGACTCGCGCTCCTCGGCGACGCGGAAGCCGGCGGCGACATTGGCCTCGAACGGGAAGAGATGCAGCAGGCGCTCGCAAAAGGCGTGGATCGTCTGGATCTTGAGGCCGCCTGGGGTCTCGATGGTGCGCGCGAAGAGCCGGCGAGCGAGGGCGAGTTGGGCGGCGTCGGGTGAGGCGGCGCCGGTCTTTTCGATCTCGCGCGCCAGCGCTTCGTCGTCGAGCCCCGTCCAGCGCGACAGCGTCTTGAACACGCGCGCCGACATGTTTGCGGCCGCAGCCTTCGTGAAGGTGAGGCACAAAATGGCCGAAGGCGGCGCCCCGTCGAGCAGCAGGCGCAGCACGCGCTGCACCAGGACATGCGTCTTGCCGGAGCCCGCATTGGCCGACACCCAGGCGGAGGCGCGCGGGTTGGAGGCGCGTTGCTGGGCCTGCCGCACGGGGAGGGGCGCTTCACGCCGGGGCGCGCTCATGCGTCGTCTCCCGAGGCGTCATCGCTCAAGCCCCCGGTCGCCGACCATTCCTTCACCCTTGCGAGGTGGTCGTAAGGGCTGACGCTCTTGGCGTATTTCGGATAAGGGCGCGAAAAATAGGGGGTCTTTGGGTCGGCGAACTGGGCGAGCAGCGTCACGAGCCCCTCGAAGTGCAACTCGACGACCTCGGCGAAACTCACATCCTTGAAGTCGAGCAACTTCACTTCGCCGCCCGACGGGCCGCCGAGCTTGAAGTACAGGGCTTCGATCGCCTTGAGGCCAGTCAATCCGGCAAAGCCGCCGCGCGCGAGCATCGCCGCCTCGAGCGTGAGCTGCGGGGCGAAGCCGACCTGAACCTCGCGTTTTCCCGGCGGCGCGCCAGTCTTGTAGTCGATCAGCGCCGCCCCGCCTCCGCGAAGCTGTTCGATACGGTCGGCGCGCGCGGTCAGGGCGAAGTTCGAGCCGTCGGGGAGGGTAATGTCGAGACGCCCGCTCTGTTCGATCAGGATGCGCTCGGCGCCCGCGCGCCGCCTCGTATCGAAGGCGAGAAAGGCGGCAAATCCTTGCGCGATGCGCGGCCAGTTCATCGCGCGGAACGAGGGATCGGCGAGCAGCGGCGCAAAGCGCGTCTCCGCGATGCCGATGAGCCGCTCCAGCGCGTCGGCGGGCAGGTCTCCGGCGGGGAATGCCTCGGAGAAGTCTTGCAGCGCGCCGTGCCAGACGTTGCCGACCTCGCGCGGGCCCGCGGCGGCGCCGATCGGATCGAGCGGGCTCAAGCGCAGAACGTGTTCGGCGAAGATCGCGTAAGGGTCGCGTCGCAGGGTCTCGATGCGGGTGACGCTGAGCCGCGTCGGGCGCAGCGCGCGCGGCGGTTTCGGCGCGGGGCGCGGCGCCTGGCTGAACCGTGCGGGCCGGTCGAGCGAGCGCGCCCAGGCGAGGGGGATCGCGCCGCGCGCCTCCGCTTCCGCCATCGCCGCTTCGCCCGCGACGGCGCCCATGCGTTGCAGGAACCGCGAGGCGACGGTCGGCGCTCCGCCGCGCTTCTTCGCGCGGCTGACGATTGCTTCCGGCGCGCCGAGCGCGGCGACGAAATCATGCGCGGTCTGGCCGATGCGCCGCTCCGGGGCGGAAAGGCCAAGCGCCGCGCGCATCGGGCGATTGAGAAAGGCGTCCGTCTGGGCGGCCGGCGGCCAGATCGCCTCGTCGAGGCCGGCGAGCAGAACGCGATCGAACGACAGCAAGCGCGCCTCGAGCAGGCCGAGGATCTGAAGGCGGGGATGGCCGGCGCGGCCGGCGGGCGCCCGCTCGCCGCAAATTACCGTCTCGAACAGCGCCGCGTAGTCGGCGAGGCTGCAAGCAAAGCCGCCTTCGGCGCCCTCAGCCCACTCCTCGAAGAGCTCGCGCAGCGCATCGCCGCCGTAGGCCTCGCTCCATCGCTCGTCGCTTAGGTCTTCGCCGGCTTGGCGCGTCAGCGCATCGAGCGCCCCCCGGTGGGCGGCGATGAAGTCGCCGAGCGGCGCGTCGGGGCGGAGTGCGCGCAGCGGCGCGAGCGCCGCGGCGCAATCGCATAGCAGCGTCTCGGCGGCGCTCCAGTCGGCCGCGGCGAGGCGCTGCCGCGCCTCGTGCGCGTAGCGGTCGCTCGCCGCGTCGCGCGCGCTTTTCATCAGAGCGTCGATGTCGCGCAAACCCGACGGCGGCAGGACGGCGCGCAGCACGCCGAGTTCGAGCGCCCGCGCGGCGGCGCGCAAGGCTTCCGGCTCGCGGCCGAGACGGGCGAGCGGATGGGCAAGCAGCGCGACGAGGGGGAGCGGCTCATCGTCGCGCGCCGCCGCCAGCGCGAGACGGGCGAAGACGCCGGCCTCCGTCTCGCCGAGCGCCCGGCCAGCCGAATCCTCGACCTCGACGCCCCAGCGCGCCAGCTCCGCCGAGACGCGCCGGGCGATGGCGACGTCGGGCGTGATCAAGGCCGCGGTCTTGCCGGGCGTCTCCAGCGTTTCCCGCATGGCGACGGCGAGCGCTAGCGCTTCGTCGTTTTCGTCCTCGGCGACCAGGATCGAGACCTGTCGCAGGCCATCCGCGAGGCCATCGGCGGCGCGGCGCTCGCCCCAGGCGTCGGTCGAATCGGCTGGGCGCAACGCTTCGCTGAGGTAACGCGCTCGCGCCTGCAGCGCCGGGGAGGGCGTGCCCAGCGGACGAACCTCCTCACGGGCGACGCCGATCAGATCGAGGAGGCGACGCATCGCCGCCTGGGGATGACCGGCGACGCCCATCCCGCCGTCCTCGACCGCGCCGATCATCGTCCAGGCGCGGGCGTCCAGCGTCAGATCGAGATTCGGCAGCACGACGGCGCCGAACGGCGCTCGCGCGATCGCGCCGATCAGGCGGGCGGTGGCGCGGTTGGTTCCGGTCGAGCCGGCGATGATCGTCGGCCCGCGCTGGGCGCCCTCGAGCGCGCGGATTTCGTTCTCGACCATGAGCGCGCCGCGGCCTACGCGATCGATCAGCCCGCGCTCGGCGAGCCAGGCCGGCCATTGCGCGAAGGCGATCTTGAGAAAGTCGAGCGTGATCCGCCAATAGGGGTCGAAGGCGTCAGCGACCAGCGTTTCGAGCTGCTGGGGATCGACGCCTTCGATCAGGAAATCGTCGATCAGGGCCGCCAGATCGCCCGCGAGCGAGAAGGCCTGCGCCGGGCTGGTCGCCACCAGCGCCGGTTCGCTTTCGTCGAACACCTTCCGCCCGTCGTGTTCGACGCGGCAGATCGCGCCGCGCAGCGCCTCGCCCCAGGCGCGGATGAGGCGGGCGAGAGTCATGTGCCGCGTGAGTTCGCCGACGGCGTCCGGCGCAATGGCGCTGGGCACGTCTTCCAGCCGGCCGAGGCCGAGTTCGCCGGGCGTCGGCTCGAAGGCGCCGAGCGGGGCGATGCGCGGCAGGATCAGGCTCGTGCCACCGCTCGCAGCGACCAGGGCGCTCGTCAGCGCCACGGCGGCGCGCTGAGTCGGCACGTAGATCGTCGCGCTGGCGAGGTCGAGCGGGCCGCCCGCGCCGGGAAAGCCGGCGAGGAGCGTCCCGCCGATCAGCGCCCGGGCGAGGGTCGGCAGGAAAGGTTCGCCCGCGGCAATGGTGAAGACGTTTGGGGCGGTCACGCGGCCCTGTGAGTCGTTCCGAAACGCCCTTTGTGGCCCCGCAAAGACGGCGAGACAAGACGGGAACGGGAACTGTCCCCGGAAAGCTTCAGCCGGCCAGCGCCGCCGTCAGCCGCTCCCAATGTTCGCCCGTGGCCGGCAGGCCGAAGCGCAGCCGCTGCGGCGATTCGGCGAAGGGGCGCGTGAGCACGCCCGCCCGCAGCAGTCGCTCGAAGACCACCCGCGCGTCGCGGCGCTCGGCGAGGCGGAACAGCTTCGTGCCGCCGAGAATTGTCCAGCCGCGGTCGACCAGCAGCCAGTCGAGCCGCGCGGCATCGGCGGCGAGCCGCGCTTGCGCGGAGGCGAGCCACGCCGCGTCCGCCAGCGCTAGACGCCCTATGGCGATCGCCGGGCCGCTGACCGCCCAGGGGCCGAGGGCGGCGCGCAGCCGGTCGGCGACGGCAAGCGGCGCGACGGCGAAGCCAAGCCGCAGCCCAGCGACGCCATAGGCCTTGCCGAACGAACGCAGGACGATCGCGCCATCGGGCAGATTGGGGGCAAGCGACTGCACTGAGGCGTCGAAATCCATGAAGGCTTCGTCGACGATCAGCGTTCTCCCGTGCGCCGCGAGGGCCTCGGCGAGCGCGAATAGCCGGTCCTTGTCGACGACGCGGCCGTCGGGGTTGTTGGGATTGACGATGACGCCAACGTCGAAATCGGCGAGCCGCACGGCGTCCTCGACGCGCTCGACCACGGCCCCGGCGGCGCGCCAGGCGCGCTCATGGCCGGCGTAGGTCGCGCCAAGCACGCCGACCCGCCGGGCTGGAAGCAGGCGCGCGAGCGTCTGAATGATCTGTTGCGAGCCGGCGGCCGCGACGAGTTGCGCCGGGTCAGGCGCGCTGTAGCGCGCCGCCGCCGCCGCTTCCAGCCGCGCGACGCTTTCGCGATCCGGCAAGCGGGTCCAGGCCTCCGGCGCAAGGACGGGCAGGGGATACGGGTGCGGGTTGATTCCGGTGGAGAGATCGATCCAAGGCTCCGGCGCATCAGGAGCGAGACGGCGCGCGACGGCGAGATCGCCGCCGTGATAGGCCAGCGCCTCGAATCCAGGGAAGGGCGTCGCCGCCGTCATGATTTTCGCTCCGTCGCCGACGCTCGCATTGGCCGCCTGCCTGATCGAGGCGGCGGTCGGCTATCCCGCGCCTCTTTATCGCGCGATCCGGCATCCCGTCACCTGGATGGGCGCATGGCTCGCTTTCCTGGAGGCGCGGCTCAACCGTCCCGCCGTCTCCTTCGCGCTTCGCCGCGCGGCGGGCGTTCTCGCGCTCGCGCTCTACCTCGCCCCGGTCGCGGCGCTCGCCGGCGCGGTCGTTTGGATCGCGCCGCGCGGGCTTCTCGGCCTTGCCGCGCTCGCCGTGATCGGCGCGAGCCTGCCGGCGCAGCGCAGCCTCGACGAGCATGTGCGCGCGGTCGCCCTCGCCTTGGAGCGGGACGGCCTTGCCGCTGGCCGCGAGGCGGTTTCGCGCATCGTCGGGCGCAATGTCGCTACGCTCGATGAAGCGGGCGTCGCGCGCGCCGCACTCGAGAGCCTGGCCGAAAATTTCTCGGACGGAATCGTCGCGCCGCTGTTCTGGCTCGCGCTCGGCGGCCTGCCGGCCGGCGCGCTCTACAAGGCGATCAACAACGCCGACAGTATGATCGGCCATCGTAACGAGCGGTATCACGCCTTCGGCTGGGCGGCGGCGCGGCTCGATGATCTCGTCAATCTGCCGGCCTCGCGTCTCGCGGCGCTCTGGCTGCTGATCGCCGCCATGTTCATCCCCGACGCCCGGCCGGCTGACGGTTGGCGCGCGATCCGCCGCGACGCGCGCTTGCATCGCTCGCCCAACGCGGGCTGGCCCGAGGCGGCGATGGCGGGGGCGCTGGGGCTGAAGCTCGCGGGGCCGCGCGTCTACGGCGAAACGCGCGTCGACGACGCCTATATGGGCGCGGGCCGCGCGGCGGCGACGGCGTCGGACATCAAGCGGGGGCTGGCGCTCTATCGCGCCGCCTGCGTCATCGAGGCGGTCGCGCTGTTGGCGCTGGCGCTCATCGTGCGAGGCTGAGCAGCCGGTCGAGATCGACATGCTCGCCCAGATGCGCGGCAAGCTCGTCGAGCGTGCGCTCCACCGTCGCCTCGTAGGCAAGTTCGCTCGACGCGCCGAGCGGGGCGAGCCAGGCCGCGCGCTGCGCGTCGTTGGCGAACAGTCCGTGCGCATACGCGCCCATGACGCGGCCGTCGGGCGACGTCGCCCCGTCCTCCCGGCCGTCGGAGAGGCGCAGGAGCGGGCGGTCGCAATCCGGTCCCGCCGTGCGGCCGATATGCATTTCGTAGCCCTGGAACGAAGCGCCGTTGGCGAGGCACGCGCCCGCCACCGACCTCAGCGCCTTGTCGCCCGTCATCACGGTCTCGACGTCGAGCAGGCCGAGGCCTTCGACCTCCGCCGGCGGGCCTTCGATGCCGTCCGGATCCGCGATGCGCCGGCCGAGCATCTGATAGCCGCCGCAGAGCCCGAGCACGCGCCCGCCGCGCCGAACGTGAGCCAGTAGATCGATGTCCCATCCTTGCGCGCGCAAGAAGGCGAGATCGGCGATTGTCGCCTTGCTCCCCGGTAGAATGACGAGATCGGCGATGGGAAGGGGGTCGCCCGGAGCCACCATGACGAGCCGCACGCCGGGCTCGAGACGTAGCGGATCGAAATCGTCGAAATTGGCGATGCGCGCGAGCCGCGGCGCCGCGATCGTGACGCCTGCTCGATCATCTTCGCCAGCGCGATCGAGGCCCATCGCGTCCTCAGCGGGCAGCCGGTGCGCGCCGCGGAAAAACGGCACGAGACCGAGCGCGGACCACGAGGTGCGCTCGGCGATGAAGCGCATCCCGTCGTCGAATAGCCGCGCATCGCCGCGAAACTTGTTGACGAGGAAGCCGACGATCATGTCGACGTCATCGGCGGCGAGCACCGCCTTCGTGCCGACGATCTGCGCGATGACGCCGCCGCGGTCGATGTCGCCGATCAGCACGACCGGCGTTCGCGTCTCGCGTGCGAAGCCCATGTTGGCGATGTCGCGCGCGCGCAGATTGACTTCCGCCGCGCTGCCGGCGCCTTCGATCAGCACGAGGTCGGCGTCGGCCTTCAGGCGCGCGAAGCTGTCGAGCACGGCGGTCATCAATTGCGGCGCGAGCTCGCGATAGGCGCGTGCCTCACGGGCGCCGACGACGCGGCCCTGCACGACGACCTGCGCGCCGATCTCGCTCTGCGGCTTCAGCAGCACCGGATTCATGTGCACGCTCGGCGCGACGCCGCAGGCGCGCGCTTGCAGCGCCTGGGCCCGGCCGATCTCCCCGCCGTCTGCAGTGACGGCGGCGTTGTTCGACATGTTTTGCGGCTTGAACGGGCGGACCTTGAGGCCGCGCGCGGCGAAGGCGCGGCAGAGGCCGGCGACGATGAGCGACTTGCCGACGTCCGAACCGGTGCCTTGAAACATCAGCGCGCGGGCGTGCGTCAAAACTCGATCCCCTCCTGGGCGCGCACGCCGGCGTCGAAATGATGTTTGACCATGCTCATCTCGGTCACGAGATCGGCCGCTTCGATCAGCTCCGGCTTGGCGTTGCGGCCGGTGACGACGACATGCAGGCCCTCGCGGCGCGCGCGCAGCGCGGCGACGACTTCGTCGAGCGGGAGGTACTCGTAGCGGAGCGCGATGTTGAGCTCGTCGAGGACGACGAGGCCGATCGTCGGGTCGGCCATCAGGCTCAAGGATTGCTCCCAAGCGGCGCGCGCCGCCGCGATGTCGCGATCGCGATCCTGGGTCTCCCAGGTGAAGCCCTCGCCCATCACGCGCCAGACGATCTGATCGCCGAACCGCTCGAAGGCCGTTCGCTCGCCGGTCGACCAGGCGCCCTTGATGAACTGCACCACGCCGACGCGCTGGCCGCGCCCCAAGGCGCGCAACGCGAGGCCGAAGGCGGCGGTCGACTTGCCCTTGCCCGGGCCCGTGTGGACCATCAGCAGGCCCTTGGCGAGAACCGGCCGTGCGGCGACGGCGGCGTCCTGAAACGCCTTGCGCTTGACCATCTTGGCTTTGTGCCGAGCGGCTTCGTCCGTCATCGTCGCCTCCATCCTGATGGACGGCTAGCAGTTTTGCGCGACCGAGGCCACCTCGCAAGGTTCCCTATCGGCCGAGCACGACGAGTTCGGTGTAGGCGAGGTCGAAGGCCGGCGGCGCCGACGCGCCCTTGGCGCCCTTGAAGTAGCGCGGCTCGCGCCCAGCAAAGAAGCGGCCTGCGAGCCCGGGAACCGGACCATTGGCGTCGAGCACGCAGACGAAGCGGCCGCGCCGCGCGAAAAAGCGGCCGAGCACGCCGGAGAAGGTCGCAAGGTCGCTCGGGTCGCGGCAGTAGATGACATGGAGGCACGGGATCGTTTCGCGCCAGATGGTCCGCTTCTCGAACACCAGCGGCGTCGCGGCGCCATCCTTCACGCCGATCAGCGCGACGCAGCCGAACGCCGCGTGGTCGGCGAGCAGCCGGCGATCGTTCGGCGACAGCGCTTGCGCCTCCGCCGCATCCTCGGCGAACGCGACGACGCGCGCTTTCGCCGCGCCGCGCGAGAGCAGCGGCGCGAAGAGGAACTGTCCCTCCGTATAGCGGCGATAGCCGAGCGCAGTGAGCGCGGGAACAGTGTGAGGCGCGGCGGATATGTTGAGATAGACGATCTCGCGGCGCGCGATGGCGCGCGCATGCAGCGCGTGGGCATAGCTGCGATAGTCCGGATCGACGAACCAGCTCGAGAGATTGCAGCGCGGTGTTTGCGCCCCGTCGCGGGCGGAGAAGAGTTGGAGCATCACGCCGACCACGGCGCCGTTCGCTTCGAGCAGGCGTCCATATTGCGGATGATCGTCGACGCGCGGCAGCCGCGCAAGGCGTTCGAGGCCGCGCGCCCAATAGTCGCGCCGCCGTTCCGGAAAGCCTCGCGTCAGACAGTCGAGGACGGCGGGGATGTCGCGCTCCTCGATGAGACGGCAGACGACGCCGCCCGACCCGTTGTCGGCCATGAAATTTACCGTCTAACCATTTGCCGCGCCGCGCGCTTGGGGAAACATAGTAGAGTGTATCAAACGTCTCAACGGAAGGTTCACTAAGCATGTCGGCGCGGTTAACAATCCTCGATGCTATACGCGACGTCGCTGCCGAGCAGGGCAAGACGCTCGCGCCCTTGAGCGACGACCTGCCGCTGATGGAGTCGGGACTGGATTCCCTGTGCTTCGCGATTCTGGTCGCGCGGCTGGAGGATGCGCTGGGCGCCGACCCCTTCACCACATCCGAAACGACGCGCTTCCCCAACACGATCGGCGAATTGATCGCCTTCTACGACGAAGCTCGTGTCTGAAGCGCTTACGCTGGCGCGGCTCATGGAGGCCGGCGCCGGCCTCGACCGCACGATCGCGACGCGCGATTGCGTCCTGCGGCTGGACGACTTCGCGCTCAACACGAGTCTCGGCGCCGACTTGCCGCGCCTCGAGGGGCGCTCGGTCGTCCTCGCCGTCAGCGACATGACGAAAGCGGCGGCTGCGCTGATCGAACTCGACGGCCTGGCGCGCCGCATCGTTCTCTGCCCTCCGAGCCTCGACATGCGCGGCCTCGATGCGCTGGCTCGCCACGCGGAAGCCGACGCGCTCGTTCATGACGGCGACGCGCCGGCGCCTGAGGCGAGCTTCGACGTCGTCGCCGCCTGCCGTCTGCCGCTGTCGCCGCTCGAGGCGGAGCGCGCGCGACGCTTCGTCACCGAGTGGGTCATGCCGACGTCCGGAACCAGCGGCCCGCCAAAGCTCGTTGCGCACACGATTCTGACCTTGACCGGCGCTTTTCAGCCGGCAGGCGCGCAGCGCTGGGCGACGTTCTACGACATCCGCCGTTATGGCGGCTTGCAAATTCTCCTGCGCGCGCTGTCGGGGACGGAATCGCTCACGCTGAGCACGCCGGGCGAGAGCGTCGACGCCTTTCTCGTTCGGCTCGGCGAAGCCGGCGTCAAGCACATCTCGGGCACGCCGTCGCATTGGCGCAAAGTCCTGATGAGCGCCAAGGCTCATTGCATCGATCCGGACGCCGTGCGGTTTTCCGGCGAGATCGCCGACGACGCCGTGCTCGCCTCGCTCAAGGCGCTTTATCCGCGCGCGCGGATCGAGCACGCCTACGCCTCGACCGAGGCGGGCGTCGCCTTCGCGGTTGCGGACGGCCGGGCGGGCTTTCCCGCTTCGCTCGTCGAGGCGAGCGGCGGCGACGTCGCGATGAAGGTCGTCGAGGAGACGTTGCGCATCCGCTCCAACCGAACCGCTCTGCGCTATCTCGGGCGGGGGGCGCCGGCGCTGCATGACGCGGACGGCTTCGTCGATACGGGCGACGTCGTCGAACGGCGCGGCGATCGCTACTTGTTCGCCGGACGGCGCGGCGGCGTCATTAATGTCGGCGGCGCGAAGGTGCATCCCGAAGAGGTCGAAGCGACGCTCAACGCTCACGACGCCGTGCGCGCAAGCCGCGTCTTCGCGCGCAAGAATCCGATCACCGGAGCGCTGGTCGCCGCCGAGGTCGTCTTGCGCGAAGGCGTTGTCGCTCGCGAAGGGCTGGAGGCCGAGATCCTCTCCGCCTGCCGCGCCGCGCTGCCGGCGCACAAAGCGCCCTCGTTCCTGCGCGTCGTTGCGGAATTGCCGATCACCGAGGGTGGAAAGCTCGCGCGCCATGGATAACGTCGTCGTGACCGGAGCGAGCCGCGGTATCGGCCTCGCAATCGCCAAGCGGCTTGCACGCGAGGGCTACAACGTCTTCGCGGTCGCGCGTAAGACGAGCGAAGAGCTCGACGCGGCGATCGCCGAGGCGGAACGCCCGGGTTCGGGCGCGATCCATTTCGAGGCGCTCGACCTTTCGGACATCGAAGCGATTCCCGCCTTCGTTCGCGATCTGAAGGCGGCGCGGGGCGCGATCTACGGCCTCGTCAACAACGCCGGCGCCAGCGCAGAAGGGCTGCTGGCGAACATGGCCAACGCGGACATCGAGGCGTTGCTGCGCCTGAACACGCTGTCGCCCATCGTCCTGACCAAATATGTGGCGCGCGGCATGATGGCGGCGGGGCGCGGGCGTATCGTCAACATGGCCTCGATCGTCGCCGCCACCGGCTTCAACGGCCTCTCCGCTTACGCCGCCAGCAAGGCGGCGCTGGTCGGCTTCACCAAATCGCTGGCGCGCGAAGTCGGCCGCGTCGGGGTCACGGTGAACGCTATCGCGCCGGGTTTCATCGACACGGAGCTGACGCGCGGGATGAACGAGGGCGACCGCGCGCGCGTCGCCAGCCGCAGCGCTTTGCGCCGGCTGGCAGAGACGGAGGATGTCGCCGCGATGGCCGCCTTCTTGTTGGGCGAGGGGGGCCGTAACATCAGCGGCGCGGTGCTGACGGTCGACGCGGGCGGGACGGCGTAGCGTTACGCCTGGCTCAGCAAAGCGCGGACTTCGGCGGGATCGAGCGCCGAAATGCTGAGCGACCTCCGCCACAGTGAGACCCATGCGCGAGAGCACGCGCATCGAGGCGCGATCGATCGGCCACCGCGCCCCTTCCTCGAACGAGCGCAGCAAGAGACTTTTCAACTCTTCCCGGTTGCGCCGTATTGCAAAGGCTCTCGAATCGGTTGACGCCGACGAGAGGGAGATGACGTCTGATCCGGGCGCTTCTTAAGCAGCCTTGTGCATTTTTTCGTGATCTGGCGGCGCCTGCCAATTCATCAGGATGTGAACAGAAGCCGGTCCCATGCTGCTTGTGCATGGGGGTGGCCGGCCCATATTGGCGGCAAGCGGCGATGAGCCGGTTGCTAGGGACAGGACGCTCGAGGGGTTTGACAATCACTCGAGAGGATTGATCCATGAACGCCGCGCGCGCGCGCCAGATCGCAGCTTCGCACGTCGCCTTCACGCCGGCCCACATCGTCAAGCGCGAAGTGGCGACGTGGAACAGCATTCGAGCGGAAACGGTGCGGGTCACCGAGGCCCAGCGCTTCGAGTACGCGTTCCGTGGGACCCATCATCTGCTGATCGCGGCAGAACAGGCCGTTCGCGAAGACGGCGAAACGCAGGTCGAGCACCTGCGCTCCACCCTGCGCGATTTCACCGGCAAACTCACCTTCATTCCGGCGGGGAGCACCTTCACCGGTTGGCAAGAGCCGCGCGTGCTCATGCGCGTGACCTATTTCTACATTGATCCGGACTCTGCGCTCGATCCCGAACTTGGCTTCGACGCCGTCGAATTCGCGCCGCGCCTGTTCTTCCTCGACGCCGACATCTGGGACACCGCGCGGAAATTGAAAGCGCGGATCGAGGAGCGAGGTTCAGGGAGCGATCTCTACGCCGAAGCGCTCAGCGCCGTGCTGTGCCATGAACTCGTTCGCCTCAATGGCGGCCGGCGCGTCGACGAACAGCAGTTCAGCGGCGGCCTCGCAGGGTGGCAGAAGAAGCGTGTCGAGGACTATGTCGCCGCCCACATCTCCGAACGGGTTTCGCTCTCGGACATGGCGGAACTCGCGCACCTGAGCCCTTATCATTTCGCCCGCGCATTCAAGCGTTCGTTCGGCGTGCCGCCGCACCGCTATCACATGATGCTCCGCGTGGAGCATGCCAAGACGCTGCTCGCCAAGCCGGAGGCCTCGGTGACGGAGATCGGAATGCGGCTTGGCTTCGCCCAGACCAGCGCATTCACGTCGGGATTTCACAAGCTGACCGGAGTGACGCCGACGCAATATCGCCGCGCGCTCGAGTGAAGCGCGCTCGGCGCTCCAAAAGGCCTGGGCTCGGCTGCGACGCAGTCGAGCCCGAAGCCGCCGTCAATCGTTGCACCAGGAGTAGACGGACGTCGTGTAATAGTTGCTGTAAGCGCAGGCCGCCATCAATCCACGCCCTTGGCTAACATTGTCATCGGGACTGACCACGGCATCAGGTCGGACCACGGCATCGGTGTGGCCCTCGGCGGCCCTGATCGGGGCGCTCCCATGACCCAGCGAGGCGCTATAGTTCATCGACGAAGCGCTGCCGTAGAGTGCGCCGGTGTGGCCCATTCCGACGCCGCTCATTCCGCCAACGCCGGCGATTCCGCCGGGATGTCCACCAACGTTGGCGATTCCGCCGAGGCTCGCCATTCCGCCGATATGTCCACCAACGTTGGCGATTCCGCCGAGGCTGGCGATTCCGCCGGGATGTCCACCAACGTTGGCGATTCCGCCGAGGCTGCCGATTGCGCCGATATGTCCGCCAACGCCGCCGATTCCGCCAACGCCACCGATACCGCCGATATGTCCGCCAACGCCGCCGACCATCCCGCCGAAGCTGCCGTGTCCGCCGCCGCCATGCGCCTCGGCGCCTGCGGCGAATGCCGAGGAAAGAGCGCAAGCCGTCGCCAAAGCGACAATTGTTCTCCGTAACATGTTCGATGTTCCCTTAATTCTTAACGATGGGGCTGAGATGGGAGTCGACGATCGAAGCTGCTGCCGAGAACTTGCGGCGATTGTCGCTAGCTTGCGCGAGGATGAGGGATGAAGCTGAGCTTCCCTTTCTCGAAGGCTACGATCGAAGCGACGACGAGGGGTTGATCCGCGACACTGCGCGCGGCTCGGCCCCAATCGTTTCGCGCGCGTTCAAGCGTTCGGGCGGCGTGTGACGCCCCGGTTGGGGGAAGCCAAGACGCTTCTCGCAGAGGCCCGGACCCGCCCGCGATGCGGTCGGGCCCGACTTGCTGGGGAGAGCCGGAAGCCGGCCCTCAATAGGTGCACCAGTCGTAGGAGGGATTCGCGTACGGATAGCCGCAGTCGGCGTACCAGCCGCCGTCTCCCCAGCCGCGGTAGCCACGGTTGTACCTGTGATCATAGCCGCCACTGACCCGCGTCGGGCTAGTATGGCCGCGGTCGGCCGCAAATCCACTGATATGGCCGAAACCGCCGCCGAAACCTCCGACATGGCCGCCCATTCCGCCGAAACCGCCGCCGAAACCTCCGTCATGGCCGCCGCCCATTCCGCCGCCGAAACCTCCGGCATGGCCGCCCATTCCGCCGCCGCCGCCGTGTCCGCCGCCGCCTCCGCCGCCCCCGCGAGCCATAGCATCCGCAGCGAATCCCGAGGAGAGAGCAAGAGCTGTCGCCAAGACGACAAGTGTTTTCCGTAGCATGCCGAAGTTCCCTTCGTTTTGTTGATGAAATTGAGATGGGAGGCGACATGCGATGCTGCTGCCAAAAACTTGCGGCCATTGTCGCGCGATTGCGCGATGATGACGCGAGGACGATTGGCGGCGCGTCTTCATTGAGCCGGCGTAGAATTTGGTGGATGAGGGGGCGAGGCGGCGTAGGGCAGACGCGGCCCCTGCGTTGCGCTATGAACGCCCACGGGAGCGACGGCGCCCTCTCAGGGGAGCGTCGCGTTGGGAACGCATGGAGCACGCCTGATCATGACAAACGCCGCGCCGGGAGCCCGCTTTCACTGGGACGATCCCTTTTTGCTCGAGGATCAATTGAGCGAAGACGAGCGGCTGATCCGGGACACTGCGCGCGACTATGCGACCGAGAAGCTGCTGCCGCGGGTCACCGAAGCCTATCTTCAGGAGAAGACCGATCCCGCGATCTTCCGCGAAATGGGCGCGCTCGGCCTGCTCGGCATGACGATCCCCGAAACCTACGGCGGCGCGGGTACGAACTACGTCTCCTACGGGCTTGTCGCGCGCGAGGTCGAGCGGATCGATTCCGGCTATCGCTCGATGATGAGCGTGCAGTCTTCGCTGGTGATGCATCCGATCTACGCCTACGGCGACGAAGCGCAGAAGCGGAAGTATTTGCCCAAGCTCGCGGCCGGCGAATGGATCGGCTGCTTCGGCCTCACCGAGCCCGACGCCGGCTCCGATCCGGCGGGCATGAAGACGCGGGCCGAGAAGGTTTCGGACGGCTATCGCCTCAATGGCTCGAAGATGTGGATCTCCAATGCGCCGATCGCCGACGTCTTCGTCGTGTGGGCGAAGTCGGCGGCGCATGACGGCGCGATCCGCGGCTTCGTTTTGGAGAAGGGCATGAAGGGCCTCTCCGCGCCGAAGATCGGCGGCAAGCTTTCGCTGCGCGCCTCGATCACCGGCGAGATCGTGATGGACGGCGTCGTCGTCCCCGAAAGCGGGTTGTTGCCCAATGTCTCTGGTCTGAAAGGTCCGTTCGGCTGCTTGAATCGCGCGCGCTACGGCATTTCATGGGGCGCGATGGGCGCCGCCGAGGATTGCTGGCGCCGTTCGCGCCAATACGCGCTCGACCGCAAGCAGTTCGGCCGTCCGCTCGCCGCGACCCAACTCGTGCAGAAGAAGCTCGCGGACATGCAGACCGAGATTGCGCTCGGCCTTCAGGCCTCGCTGCGCGTCGGGCGGTTGATGGACGAGGGACGCGAAGCGCCGGAGATGATCTCGATCGTCAAACGCAACAATTGCGGCAAGGCGCTCGACATCGCGCGCCAGGCGCGCGACATCCACGGCGGCAACGGCATTCAGGCCGAATACCACGTGATGCGTCACGCGCAGAACCTCGAGACCGTCAACACCTACGAGGGCGCGCACGACGTCCACGCCCTCATTCTCGGGCGCGCGATCACGGGGCTGCAGGCTTTCTTCTGAGGCCTACGAATCGTCAGTGAGACGAAGCAATCCGTACTTCCGCTGGCGGCGCCGAGCATTGCTTGGCTTCGCCCGCGATGACGGGCGCCGCAACTTTTTTGCGTCAAACGTTGAGCGCGCTGCGCACCGCCGCCGGCCACTTCGCGACCTCGGTTCCGTGCGTTGCAAACAGCGCGACGGCGAGCCGGTCCATGCCGAAGGCCACGCAGGCCGTATGGGCCGGCTCGCCGTCTTCGCCGCGCATGCCCCAAGTTTGCCCGAAATGGTCGCGGTGGTAGTTGAAGCTCATGCAGGCCGTCGGCGTGTCGGCCGACCGTACGGGAACGACGAGCTCGAACTTGAGCTGCTGCTCCACCTGAAAGCGGCTGACCATCGCGCCCGCGCGCCCGAAGAACGGATCGCTCGCCGCTTCGACGCGGTAGCTGAGGCCGAGCCGATCGGCGAGGGTTGTGGCGCGCGCTATCCATTCCTCACGGAAAGCTGCCGTCTGCTCGGGCGTGCCGATCCGCACGTATTCGCGCATGCGGAAGGATTGCAGGCGGTCGATGTCGCGTGACGGCTCGCGGCGAAAACAGTCGCTCGCGACGTCGAAGATGAGCCCCTCTCGCGGGATCGCGCCGCGTGCGGCGGCCATTGGATAGACCGGATAGCAAGCCGCCGGCGTCAGCACGAGATCGCTCGTCTCAAGGCCGTCGGTCCACGTCCCGCCCGCCTCGAAGCGGGCAACGGAGGCGGCGATGCGCTTGTCGCCGTCGCCGAGCGCGCAGACGCAGCCGAGCAGATGTGGAAAGCTTTTGAGGTAGCCTGATTTCTCGATCAACGCGCGGCTCGCGACGGGGGGAAAGCGGACGACTTCCGCCTTCGCGTCACGCTCGCAGCTGATGAAGACGGCGAGCGCCTCGACGACCGATTCATAGGCGCCCGAGCGTCCGTAGACGCCGTCGACGCCAGTCGGCCGGAACACGGCGTCGAAGATGGCTTCCGGCGACGCCGCGGGCTTGCCGAGGCCGGGTTGCGCGAGGGTCATGTCTTGCTCCTTCCGGCTCAGAGGGTCAGCGCGAGCGGCGGCTCGCTCATCAGCACCGCCGCCTCGGCGTTGGCGAGGATGCGGTCGTTGTTGATCATGATGGGCGAGGAGAGGATGTCCCTGAGATAGCGCCCCATCGAGAATTCGCTGTCGTTGCGATAACCGGAAAGACCGCAGGCGCGCATCGCGATCATCACCGTCTGCACGGCGATCTCGGAGGCCTCGACCTTCAGGAAATTGAGCGCGAGCTGAGCGTCCATGGCGGTCAGTCCGCCGGGGTCGCCCGCATGGCGCTCGAAGGTGGCGAGGCCAGCCTGAACGGCGCCGCGCAGCGTCTCGAGCGACACGCGCGCCTTGGTGAGATGGGAAGCGGCCGGCGGCATCCGGCCGCCCGCCGAGCGCGCCGCCTTGCGCACGAAAGCGCGCGCGCGCCGCACGGCGCCTGTCGCGACCCCGAGCCAGGCGGAGCTCCAGAAGAGATGCGCGTAGGGCGCCATGGTCTGATTGTGGATGCGCTCGTAGGGCTCCGGCAGCACCTGGTCGCTTTCGCCCTCGGCGCGCACGATGAAGCCGACGCTGCAGGTGCCGCGCATGCCGAGCGTGTCCCAGTTCTGCGTCTTTTCGAGCGTGTAATCCTCGCGCACGAAGGCGACGAGCACCTGATCGGAGCTCGCGGCGGTCTCGGACCGCCTGGCGGTGGTGACGAGCCCGTCAGCGTGCTCCGCGTAAGAGATGACCGAGGCGTTGCGTTCGAGCGCGATGCGCGCGCCCTTGACGCGCACCGCGGCTTCGCTCGAACGGATGTCGCCGCCGTTGTTGCCCTCCGTCGTCGAGGAGGAGAGCAGCATCTGGCGCTCGGCGACGCGGCGCTGCAAGCCGAGTTGCCAAGGATTGCCCTTGGCGTGGCGGACGAGGCAGGCGACCTTGACTTGGTGCATGGCGAAGATCATCGCCGTCGCGCTGCAGGCGCGCCCCAGGATGACGCAGACGTCGGCGACGTCGGCGGCGCGGGCGCCCTCGCCGTCGAGCTCGGCGGGGATCAGCATGCCCAGCAATTTCTGCTCGCGGATCGCTGCGAACGCCTCGGCGGGAAAGCGCGCCTCGTGGTCGACCTCGTCGGCGAAGCGCTCCGCGACCGCCGCGACGATTTCAGCCCGCGCGATGAAGTCGCGCGACCCCTGTCTTTCGCCGCTACGGGCGCGAAAATTGCTTTGCGGAAGATGGCTGACGATGGCGCTCATAGAATATGGCTCCAGAAAGACGGCGTTCGCCAGGAAGGCGCGTGGCGACGTTAATGATCGATGGTGTGGTCGCCCGTGTGAACCACGTTCTTATGGTATGTGAGAAGACATACCCGGAATCGGTAAGATGCGCGACAAATTCGGAACTTAATTATTAACGGATCGTTAAAAACTAGTCTGAACTTTGGTGCATTTTCCTTGTCATCGTTAACGATGATGACATGAAGACCACATTGCATTCGAATCGAATGATAAACACCTCCGCGCGCCATGTTTTCAGAGGATTCCGCCATGCTCGATCACGCCCTCGTCGACGACCGCATTTTCGAAATGGTGCGCGAGTTTGCGCCGGCGTTGCCTGAGAGCGCGGAGCGCGCTCGCGGCGCCGACCTGCCGAGCGCCGGCCTGACCTCCGTTGCGGCGGTGAAACTGATGCTGGCGATCGAGGCCGCCTTCGATATCGCGATCCCCGACGCCGATCTGACGCCCGAAAACTTTCGCTCGATCGACGCGATCGAAAGCCTCGTCGAGAGGCTGCGCGGCCACTGAGCGCGAACGACATGGCGCTCGACCGGCGCGCCCGCCGCTTCCTCGACTTTCTCGCGGCGAGCGCGCGCGGCCGCGACGGCGCGCCGAGCCTTGACGATTTGCGGCGCGCGAGCGCCGACCTCGCCGCTTTCGCCGGTCCCGCGTCGCCGGTCGAACGACGCGACGAGCGCGTCGGGGACGGCGAGGGGGGACTGGCCCTTCGCATCTATTCGCCGCTCGGCTCCTCCGGCGCGCCATTGCCGGCGCTCGTCTATTTCCACGGCGGCGGATGGGTTTCCGGCAGTCTCGAGACCCACGATCCGATTTGCGCCGCTTTGGCGGCGCGCGGCGGTTGCCGCATCGTGTCAGCGTCGTACCGGCTCGCGCCTGAACTTCGCTTTCCCGCTGCGCTCGACGATGCGCTTGCCGCGGTGCGCGCGGTGCGCGCCAATCCTGGCCGTTTCGGCGTCGATCCCTTGCGTCTCGGCGTCGGCGGCGACTCGGCGGGCGCCAATCTCGCCGTCGCCGCTGCGCGTGCGCTGCGGGGAGGAGAACCGCCGCTCGCATTGCAGTTGCTATTGTGCCCGGTGATGGAGCCGCTCGGCCGCACGCCGTCGCGCAGCGAGTTCGCCAGCGGCTATCTGATCGAGGAAGCGACGATGCGACGCTACTGGGATCATTACCGCGTCGATGGCCTTGCCCCCGACGATTTGCGCGTCGCGCCACTGCGCGCGAACGATCTCGCGGGGATGCCGAGCGCGCTCATTCACACCGCCGAGTTCGATCCTTTGCGTGACGAGGGCGAATTATATGCGCAGGCCCTGGCCGGTCATGGAGTCGCGGCGCAGTTGACGAGACACGTGGGGATGATCCACCACTTCTACGGGCTCGGCGGAGTCATTCCTGCGGCGGAAGCGGCCGTTGCGCGCATCGGCGAGGGACTGCGCGTCGCCTGGCGCTCCTAACCTTATCGCCATTGACCCTTCAGCAGCGGCTCCACGGGATGCTCGCGGTCAGACATGGCGAGCCTGCGCAGCGGGTCGTCGCGCTCCGGTTCGACGTCGATCCCATAGGTGCGTTCGGGATCTCTGTGGGCGCCGATCAGAACGAATTCCGCGCCCTCGTAATCGAGGGGATGCGGGTCCTCCGTCTCGAAGCGCCTGCCGCGGAACTCCTCCTGCAATGGCTCAGGATAATGCGCTTCCTCCGCCTCGCGTAAGCCTACGCCCGGCGGCGCAGGCTCCTCTGGATTCTTGATCGACAGCACGAACGCCCCTTCATGGGGAATGTTCAGCTCCCTCTGCACCTCGCCCGGGCGCTCCGGCAGCTCGAGCTCATAAGTCAGATGAAGGTTGCGGCCATGCCGGAGAATCGCATAGCCGCCTTCGCCCGCCGGCCGGGCGGGGGCCAGGGTGCGCGCGCCTCGGGTTCCCGTCTGATAGTGCTGTTCCCGCAACTCCTGTTCGATCTCGCGCGCCCAATCCGTCACCACGTCAACGAAGCCCCAGGTCCGCTCGTGGCGCTCGACGTCAGGGAGCCGCTTGCGTCCGATGACGGTGAGCCGGAAGGGCCCGTTATTCGGCTTGAGAACCATGTAGAAACGCTGGACGTCGCCGACGCCCTCCACACGGTCGATTTCGACGCGGGGCCGATAGAAGAAAAAGATATCGCCCCGCTCGACGACCTCTTCCTCGCGGCTGGCGTTAGGGTGGCGGGCGGCTTGTCGAATAGCCATGGAGGAAGCGCCTCCGCGCTGCTTGTCGCACGCTGTGGCAACGTCGGTCGGCGCGAGGGGTTCCATCGCTTTCCCGCTCGCCTGCGCATCCTGACGGCGCCAATTTGTGCATCGACGTTCCCAGGATCGCGGCGTAGACGATGGCCATCGGCGCAAGAGCCGAAAGCATCGAGAGAATCGCCATGCCTGAAGTCCATATCTACCTCGCGGAAGGCCGGACGGTGGACCAGAAGCGCAAGCTCGCCCGCGAAGTGACCGACGCGGTGACCCGCAATTTGAACGTGCCGCCCGAGGTCGTCGTGGTGCAATTCGTCGAATCCGCTCGCGATTCGAAAGCCCGCGGTGGAGTGCTCTTCAGCGATGCGCCGCCTAAGCCCCCGACCGGTTCGTGAGGGCGATCGAGAGCGCCAAGCGAGAAGCTGTCTAGAAACGCATCGCCCCGCTGCGGATGGCGGCAAACCGCTCCGCATCCAGTGGGACGTAGGCGCCGCTGTCGGCGTCGAACACGTAGAGCGGGTCGTCGATGCGCGCGGGGTCGAAGCCCTGATCGGCCATCTCGCGCCGCTTCGGCTTGAACGTCGCCGTCACGTCGAGCGAGCCGCGCGTACGCAGGAACAGGGGGCGCGCGTAGCGCGGCAGAGTCTCGAGGCGGCGGGCGATGTCGGCGAGGTCGGGTTCGGCCTCGCAGGCGATCAGCGCCATGCCCGCTTTGCCCTCGGCGCCGGGTACGGCTACCCCGTAGACGATCGCTTCGATCACGCGCGGCGAGGCCGCGATCGCGGCCGCGACCTCGCCGGTCGCGACATTCTCGCCCTTCCAGCGGAAGGTGTCGCCGATGCGGTCGACGAAATAGTAGAAACCTTCGGCGTCACGGCGCATCAGGTCGCCGGTCCGCATCCACGCGTCGCCGGGCGCAAAGACGTCTCGCAGGATCTTTTTTTCCGTTTCGGCGCGCTGCGTATAGCCCTCGAACCGCTGTGAGGGCTCGGCGCTGATGCGCCCAAGCGCTTCGCCCGTCTCCCCCTCGGCGCAGCGCCGGCAAAGGCCGTCAGGCCCGCGCCATGGCGCCTCGGCGTCGGCATCGAAGCGCGCCAAAGCGATCGTGTCGCGCGCCGCCAGAAACGCCGGCGGGCGGCCGATCGCGCCGATTTTGCCCTCGACGTTGTAGAGCGTCACATTGCCTTCGGTCGAGGCGTAGAATTCAAGGATTTGCGGAACGCCGAAGCGCTCGGAGAATCCCCGCCAGACGTCGGCCGAAAGACCGTTGCCGCAGGCGAGGCGGAGCCGATGGGCCTTCTCCGCCTCGGAGGGCGGCGCCGCGACGAGATAGCGGCAGAGTTCGCCGATGTACTGGAACATCGTGCAATTCCAGCGGGCGACGTCCGGCCAGAAGCGGCTCGCGGAAAAGCGCTCGGCGATGACGACCGATCCGCCGTTGACGAGCGGCGCCCCGATCGCCGCAACGCCGCCGACGCTGTGGTACATCGGCAGGCAATCGTACATACGGTCGTCGGCCGACATGGCGGCGAGCCCGGCGAACCAATGGCTCCAGCCGATCACCCGATGATGGCTGACGGCCGCCGCCTTCGGCAGGCCGGTCGTGCCCGAGGTGTAGATCAGCAGCGCGCGGTCGGCGAGGGTCACGTCGCGGCGCTCCGCAGCGCCGAGTTCGCCGCCGTCGAACGTGGCGAGCGCGACATCGATGCGATGCGTGTCGGGAACGTCGCCGCCGTGGCGCCAGACTTCGAGCGCGCGGCCGGCGCCGTCGGTCGCTTCCTCGAAGGTTTCCGCGAACCGGTCCTCGACGATCGCTCGTTGCGCCGCCGCAACGTCGAGGCTATGCGCCAGCGCCGCGCCGTTGAGGTTCACGTTGACGAGCGCGACGACCGCGCCGATCTGCGTCAGCCCGAGCCAGATGGCGAAATATTCCGGCCGGTTGCCCATGAGAAGCGCGACCGTCTCGCCCTTCTCGATTCCCGCGGCGATCGCCCAGCGCGAGACCTGGTTGACCCGCCGGGCGAGGTCTTGAAATGTGAAGTTCTCGCGGTCGCCGAGCAGCGCCGGCTTCTCGCCGTAACGCCGCGCCCATTCGCCGACGGCGCGGGGCAGGATGCGCTCGGGATCCCGCGTCGCGAGCGTCATCGTCTCGAGCGCGCGCAGCCAGGCGCGCGCGGGCGATGCCCCGCGCGGCGGCGCCGCGTTCATTTTCCGAGCGTCTCGAAGTGGCTTCGCCAATGGAGCAGGGCGGCGTCATGGCTGCCGCGCCGCGCCGCTGCGACCGCCCCAATGATGATCGCATGGGTGTGACGGTCGATGATCTCCTCGACGCGGCAGTCGATCCCAGCGAGGGCGTCGCTCAGCACAGGCGCGCCGGTCGCCAACGTGACCCACTCTCCTTCCGCGAAGCGCGCCGAGCCTCTGACCCCGCCGCGTCCAGCAAAGCGACCGGCCAACGCGTCGTGTCGAGCGCCGAGAATATTGACGGCGAAGGCGCCACATTCGCGCAGGCGCGCGAGGGTCGTCGCTTTCCGGTCGATGCAGACGATGAGCGAAGGCGGCGTGAGCGACAACGACGAGAGCGCCGTCGCGGTGCAGCCGGCGCGCAAGTCGCCTTCGCCGCAGGTCACGATGGCGACCCCCGAAGCGAATTCGCGCATCGCCAATCGAAAAACCGCGCTCTCCGCGTCGGCGGGCGCGGCGCTCATCCCAGGGATTTCAGCGTCATTGCGACAGGGGCTTTCGAGCAGGTCCATCCATCGCGTCCTTCTAGCCGCCCCACCGCGCCACCGCAAACGACGTTGAATCGCGTGCGACCTTTCGCCGCGCGATCGTCGCCAGCCAATTGCCGAACAGCCGGTTGGCGGCGGCTCGCCACGGCGCGGCGTTCATCGCGAGCGCAGCGGCGGGAAAATCGCTCGCGAGCGCGGACCCTGGCTGCGACACGGCCGCAGCGGCGAAATCCTTCAGCGCCGCGGCGACGGGCGCAGGAAAATAATTCGCCGGCGCGCGCGGCATGACTGCGGCTTCGCCGCGCAGGAAGCGCAGCATGTCGCGGCGATATTCGCGCGCCAGCGTGTCGGCGTCGTATTCGGGATGGCCTTGCAGGAAGACGAGCAGGCTGTTCGCCTCTTTCACGAAGAGGTCGGCTCCCGCCTCCGCCGAGCGCGCGAGGATGGCGTAGCCCTTGGCGACGAGTTCGGCTTCGTCGAGGTCGTTGTGGCGCGAATGAGGCGTCACGAACTCGGCGTCGAAGCCCTCGAGGAGTTCGTGCTGTTCAACGATGCGAATGGAAAAGACGCCCGAACGTTTGGCCGCCAGTTTGCGGCGAGCGACGCCGTCGCGGCGCAGCGCCTCGGCGTGCGCCGCAAGGCAGGAGAGGACGGTCGAGATCGTCCGCGCGCCGGCCCACTCGAGCAGCCCTGAGAGTTCGCGCCAGAAGGGCTCCTGCGCCAGGTCTGCGGCGCGTGGCTCGGCGCCGGTGACGATCAGCGCGTCCAGCGGCGCGAGCCTGAGCGTCCGGGTTGACCGATATTCCTCGGCCATCGCGCGCCGGGCTTCGCCCCCGCGCGGCAACGTCTCGAGATCGAACAGGCGCAGGCGAACGTCGAATTCTCCGCTCGCGGCATCGACGAGCCGCACGAACTGGCGCGCGGTCGCCGCCACCGCGGCGTCCGGCATGTTGTTGACGAGGCCGATTTCAATCCGCTTGCCGCGGTCGTGCAACGAGCCGCGCCGCGTCCGCCGTTCGCGCAGATCGGCGACTGGCGAGGGTAGGGGGGCGCGTTCGACGACGACCGGCATCGCCTTACTCCGCCGCCGCGCGCGAGCGCGGCCCGTGGACGGCCCGCAGCGCCTGATCGAGATCTTCGAGGATGTCGTCGATATGTTCGAGGCCGACGCTGAGCCGGATCGTTTCGGGCCGCACGCCGGCGCGCAACTGCTCCTCGGACGTCATCTGCCGGTGCGTCGTCGATGCGGGATGGCAGCACAAACTGCGCGCGTCGCCGATGTTGACGAGCCGCTTGATGAGGCCGAGCGCGTCGTAGAAGGTCTTGGCTGGAGCCAGGCCGCCCTTGACGCCGAAGGTGAGCAGCGAGGAGGCGCGTCCGCCGAGATATTTCTGCGCCAGCGCGAAATACGGGCTGTCGGGAAAGCCGGCATAGTCGATCCACGCGACGCGCGGATCGGCGCGTAGGAACTCGGCCACTGCGCGTCCGTTCTCGACATGGCGCTGCATGCGCAGCGCGACGGTCTCGATCCCCTGCAGCAGCAGGAACGCGTTCATCGGAGCGAGCACGGCCCCGGTCGTGCGCTGATAGACGCTGCGCGCGCGCGCCACATAGGCCTTGGCGCCGAAGCGCTCGGAATAGACGAGGCCGTGATAGGATTCATCGGGCTCGCTGAACTGCGGGAAGCGCTTGGGCTGCGCCGCCCAGTCGAACGCGCCGCTGTCGACGATGGCGCCGCCCATCGCGACGCCGTGGCCGCCCATGAACTTAGTCAGCGAATGCACGACAATGTCCGCGCCATACGCGATCGGGCACAGCAGGATCGGGGTCGCAACCGTATTGTCGACGATCAGCGGCACGCCGCGCGCATGCGCCGCGGCGGCGATCGCTTCGATGTCGCAGATGTTGCCGGCGGGATTGCCGATCGTCTCGCAGAACACCGCGCGCGTCGCGTCGTCGATCAGAAGCGCGATGTCCTCGGCGCGATCGCTTCGCGCGAAGCGCGCTTCGACGCCGTTGTGGCGCAAAGTGTGCGCGAGCAACGTATGCGTCGTGCCGTAGAGCTGCGGCGGCGCGACGATGTTGCCGCCGCCGTCGGCCAGCGTCAGGAAGGCGTAGGCAAGCGCGGCTTGTCCGGAGGCGACGGCGAGCGCGGCGGCGCCGCCTTCGAGTTGCGCGACGCGCTTCTCGAGGATGTCCGTCGTCGGGTTGGCGATGCGGCTGTAGCGAAAGCCTTCGGCCTCGAGGTTGAACAGCGCGGCGCCGTGATCGGCGCTGTCGAACTCATAGGCGACGTTCTGATAGATCGGCGGCGCGACCGCTTTGGTCGTCGGATCGCAGTCGAAGCCGCCGTGGATGGAAATGGTTTCGCTTCGCATGGTCTCCGCCTGGCATGGGCGAGGGGGACAGCGCCCAGACGCTGCGCCAGACTTGCGCGCAACCGGTCGCATTTTCAACAATTGCGAACCGATCATCGCGCGTTAGTGTTAAGGACCCGACGCCGTTAACACAGAAATCCGGTTAACATCGCCGTATGTTCGCGGGCGTCACAGCGCACCGTGGGCGTCCACGCGTCCAAGGACGTCGCCGCTGATGGATTGCTAGGCTCTGCTCGCAAACACGGCAGGGTTAACGAAGCGCGATCGCCGCGACGAGGCGGCCGTAGTCGGGCTCTTTGCGGTGCGTGGCGCGCCGGTAGCTGAAGAAGCGGCCCTCGTCGGCGTAGGTGTCGAGGCCGAGGTCCTCGAAACGTCCGACGCCAGCGCGTCGGGCGCGTTCGGCGATGTAGCGGTGAAGATCGAACATCGCGCGCTCCGAATTGACGCTCGGCCCGAAGAAGCGGCCGGACTCGGCGTCCGCCGTGCTGAAAGCGGTCACGAGTTCCGGCCCCACCTCGTAAGAGGCTTGCGCGATGCAGGGGCCGAGCGCGGCGTGAACCGAGCCGGGCCGCGCGCCGAGACGCGCCATCGCCGCGACTGTCGCTTCGACGACGCCGCCGAGCGCGCCCTTCCAGCCCGCGTGCGCGGCGCCGATCACGCGCGCTTCAGGGTCCGCGAACAGGATCATCCCGCAGTCGGCGCCCGTCACGCCAAGGGCGAGCCCCGGCGTCGCGGTGACGAGCCCGTCGCAACGCGGCCGCGCCTCTGGGGAAAACGGCTCGGTGAGTTCGAGGACGTCGGCTGAGTGGACCTGATAAGGCACAACGAAACGCTCAGGCGGGACCGCCAGCGCCGCCGCCATGCGCGCCCGGTTCTCGCGCACCGCATCCGGCTCGTCGCGCGAGCCGACGCCGCCGTTGAGCGAGGCGTAGACCCCGCTCGAGACGCCGCCTCGGCGCGTGAAGAAGGCGTGCGCGACGCCGGGAAGGGCGAGCGCGGTCGCGCTCAGGACATCCGCCCCGCTCACGTCTGACGCGCCGAATAAGGCTGGAAACCGGGCGGCGGCGGAACGGAGCGGTTCGCGACCACCATCGCCTTGAACAGCGCGCCCATCTCGCCTTCGCCCTTGCCGACGAGGCGCCGGCGCGCCGACTCGAACTCCTGGGCGCGTTCGGGCGCCC
This sequence comes from Roseiarcus sp., assembly GCA_036488815.1. Classification (GTDB taxonomy): domain Bacteria; phylum Pseudomonadota; class Alphaproteobacteria; order Rhizobiales; family Beijerinckiaceae; genus Roseiarcus. Next base: position 16,313 of record DASXGX010000065.1, on the reverse strand, counting down.
GTTCGGCGAGCGCGTGGGCGCGGGTGTCGATGCCTAGAGCGCGCAGGAAATCGCCCTGATCGACCGGCCCGTAGACCGCCGCGCCGCTTGCGCGCGCACTGCGGGCCATCGCCGCGAAATCGACATGCGCGGTGATGTCCGCATCGCCCGGATCGAGCAGAGGGTCGACGAAGCGGTGCGCGCGCAGCGCCTGCAGCGTCTCGCCTAACTCGGTCGTCCCGTGACCGTAGTCGACGAACAGCGCGGCGCCGCCCTGTTTGACCAGCCGCGCGCCGAGTTCGAACATGAAACGATGGCCGGCTGCGCTCACTTCGAGCATTGCGCCATCGGGCGCATCGGCCTTGAGGTGAGGCTCGGGCTCGTTGGCGAGGCCAAAGGCGAGGTCGCCGGATTCGTCGAGACCCACCATGCGCTCGCGCCAGCGGCCGCCGCGGCGCACGAATTGGCGAACGGGCAAGGCGTCGAGGAACTCGTTGGCGATGAGGATCGCCGGCCCCTCAGGCGTCTCGGCGAGGCTCGACGCCCAGGCGACCGGCGCGCCGCAGGTCAGCAACGATTCGTATTGAATGTTGGCGAGAGTCGGGCTCATCTCGACCAGCGTCACGTCGAGCGCGGCGCGAAAGTCGGGGACGATGCGCGCGGCGCGCAGCGCGTCGCTCATCAACGTGCCACGGCCCGGCCCGAGTTCGATCAGCCGCACAGGGTTGGGACGTCCCATCGACGACCACACTTCCGCCGACCACAGGCCGAGCAGCTCGCCGTACATCTGCGAGATTTCCGGCGCGGTGGTGAAGTCGCCCGCCGCGCCGAACGGATCGCGCGTCATGTAATAGCCGTGCTCGGGATGGGCGAGCGCCAGCTCCATGAAACGCTCGATCGTGATCGGCCCGTCGCTGGCGATCATCCCTTTGATTTCGTCGCCCAGTGCGCTCATGCCGTTCTCCGGGATCGGCCGCGCAGGCTCCAGAAGATGAGGGCGACGCCGATGACGAGCAGCGGCGCCGACAGAACCATGCCCATCGTCAGGCCGTTGCCGAGATCTTCGAGGCGGGGATCGGGGTCGCGAAAGAACTCGCACGTCGTGCGGGCGAGGGCGTAAAGGACCCCGAACAGGCCGGCGACGAGACCGGGCCGGCGCAGCGCGCCAAAACGCGCCGCGATGTTCAGGATGACGAAGACGGCAAGGCCCTCGAGCAGGGCCTCGTAGATCTGACTGGGATGCCGCGGCAGACCGTCGGAGCCGGGAAAGATCATCGCCCACGGCACGTCGGTCGGCCGGCCCCAAAGCTCCGGCTTGATGAAGTTGGCGAGGCGGCCGAGGAAAATGCCGATCGGCGCCGCCAGCGAGGCGAGATCGCACACGGTCAAAAGGGGAGTCTGGTAGCGGCGGGCGAACAGCGCGACGCCGAGCGCCGCGCCGATCAGCCCGCCATGAAAGGCCATGCCGCCTTCCCAGACTTTGAAGATTTCGATCGGGTGGGCGAAGTAATAGCTCGGGTCGTAGAACAGCACATTGCCGAGTCGGCCGCCGACGATGACGCCGAGCGCGCAGTAGACAAGGAGATCGTCGATGCTGTCGGCGCTCGGCCGCGGCAAGCCGTTCCAGAGCTTGTCGTTGGCGACGAGGCGGCGGATCAGCCACCATCCCGCGAGCAGACCGGCGATGTAGGACAGCGCGTACCAGCGAATCGCGAGCGGGCCCCATTGAAACAAGATGGGGTTGATCGCGGGATAAGGCAGGACAAGCATGGGCATCAAATGCCCTGATGCGATGGGCTCGTTGCGCCGTCAAGTGCGCCACCGCATTGTGTTAAGGAATTTTCGCGTGAGGGCGGCAGTGTTTCTCTCGCCGCGTTCGGATCAGGCGGCCGCGAGCTTATGGCGCGCCAGCCTTTCGTAGAGCGGCCGGGCCGCCTCGGCGATCGGTTTCAAGGAATCGGGCAGATCCCCGAAACCGGCTTCGCGGCGGGGCGGCGCAAAGCCGGTCGAGCGCTCCACCGCGTCGTACCAGGCGGGCGCCCAGACCCCGTCGCTCTCGCGCCGGCCGGGCTCCCAGGAAAGCATGGCCTGGTCAAATCCGATGCCGCAGGCGGCGCAAAGCGCGGTCAGCATTGCCCGGGGGTCGGCGAGCACGTCTTGCCCCTCAACGACCGGCGGGGCCGCTCCGAGACGCTGCGCGGTGCGCTCGAACAGCGCGAGCTGCGCCGGCAGGCCGATTTCCTCGAGGCTGAAATCGCCTTCGCGCTTTTGCGCATAGGACGCGAGCACCGCCTCCGGCGTCCGAATGAGAAAGGCATTGACGAGACTGTCACACCAATCGAGCCCGTAGCCGGGCAGCATATGGTGCGTCATATGCTTTTGGTACCAAACCGCTTTGCCCCCCGGGACAGGGCCGCCCATGGCCTTTGCGACCGCGCGCCACTCGTTCGGCTGCGACGCGATCACCGCGTCGCGCATCGGATGATCGAACCCCGTCGCCGTGAGATAGGCGGCGTAGAAGGGCTCGTCGCTCACCGCGCAATCGGCGCGCGAGCCGAACGAGCGCATCATCGCCGTCGAGATGTTGCGCGGTCCGGACCACATGGCGATGCGGACGATCCCGCAAGCGTCGGCGTTCATCGACCCGCTCTCCCCAGCGCTTCCTCGGCTTCGAGTTCCTTGTAGAGGACGCGCAGCCGCTTGGCGATCGAGCCCGACGCGTCAGCCGGATCGCCGGCGCCGTCGCCGATCGGGCGCCCGTCCACTTTGACGACCGGCGTCAGGCCGGCGAAGGTCCCGGTGCAGAAGGCTTCCTCCGCCCCGTAGACGTCGAACAGCGAAAAGTCCTTCTCATACGTGGGAATTCCAGCGCGCCGCGCGGCCCGCAAGACGGCGTCGCGGGTGATGCCGCCCAGACAATAGCCGCCGCCCGAGGTCCACAATTCGCCGTTGCGCACAATGAAGAAATGCGTCGAGTTGCAGGTCGCCACGAAGCCGCGATCGTCGAGCATCAACGCTTCGTCCGCGCCCGCCTCCATCGCCTGGATGCAGGCGAGGACGCAGTTCAGCTTGGAATGCGAATTGAGCTTCTGGTCTAGCTCGGCCGGCCCGGTGCGGCGGATGTGCACGGTGAAGAGATTGAGGCCGCGCGCCAGCATCTCGGGCCGAGGAACCTTCCATTCCGGGATGATGACGATCGTCGCGCCGCCGACCGTCAGCCGCGGGTCCTGATAGGGGGACCGCTTGACGCCGCGCGTCACCATCAGACGGATATGAACCCCGTCACGCATGTCGTTGGCTTCGATCACGTCGAACAGGCGCGCCGCGAGCGCCTCGCGCGACAGGCCGATGTCGATCCGCAGCATCTTGGCGCCGTTCCACAGGCGGTCGAAATGCTTGTCGAGGAAAGCGATGCGGCCCGCGTTGAGGCGCAGCCCCTCCCAGACGCCGTCGCCCAAAACGAAGCCGGAATCGAAGACCGAGACTTTCGCCTCGGGGCGCGGCGTCAGCACGCCGTCGACGCTGATGAGCACGTCGTCGTTGCGGGGATCGCCAACGTATTCCTGAGATCCGGCGGAAGGGGGATTTGGGGGCAAGTTCGAGCTCCTTAAGGCTAGGAAAAGATAAGCGGGTTTTAGCAGCGAGCGCCAGTCGGGGCGCGACGGCTATTCGAATGCCGAAAGCCCCCCTTAACGGTGCCAGCGGATGCAGGGCGACAGGCGGAGAGGCTAGCTATAGGCCTCTCAGGCTACCTTGAACCGACTCAGACATTCCGGAGAGCATTGATGAGACTCGCCCTGGTTCTCGCCTTGACGTTCGCGGCCGCCAGCGCGCCCGCCTTTGCTCAGAATTGTGGTCAATGCGCGGATCCGATCCGGATCAACATGAATTTTCAGGCGTCGCTCCCCATCGACAAAGACGCCTCCAACGCCGAGCTCGCCAAAGCGCTCGCCGGCGCGAGCCAGCCGCTTTCCGACGTCGTGAGCCGCCAGTGCGACATCCTCGCCGAGGAGTACAAAGGCGAGTGCCGCGTGGTTCAGCTCAGCGTGAATACGTCGATCAACGATCGCCGCATTCCCCAATTTGTCGCGCCGGGTGATCGGAGCGCGCAGCAGCGCGTCAACGCGAATGCGAACGCTATGTTCGAGATTACGCCGGCAGAAGCGGCCAAGCCGGCGGCCAAGCCTTGAAGCAAATCTGGGCGGCGGCATTCTAAATCTCGATCTCGCGTCCGATCTCGACGACGGCGTCCGAGGGCAGTCTGAGGTAGTCGCTGATGCGCGCCGCGTTGCGTCCCATTGCGGCGAACAGGGCCTCCTGCCAGCGCCACAGTCCCTTGCCGTCCTCGCGCGGCACGATGGTCTCGTGCCCGACGTAGTAGGTGACGTCCGAGAGATCGATCCCGGCGCCGAGGACATGGCACTGGGCGAGCAGCGCCGGCACGTTGGGCTGCTCCATGAAACCGAGCCGCGCCTCGGCGCGCCAGAAATGGTCGGCGAGGCGCGTCACGGTCAAACGCTTGTCGGGATCGACGCGAGGCGTCGACACGACGGTCATGGTGAGCGTTAGGACGCTCTCGTGCAGCGAGCGATTCTTGAGGACGTGCCAAGCGAGCACGGGCGGGGTTTCGTCTTTCGCGCGCGTAAGGAAGACGGCCGCGCCCGGCACGCGGACGATGCGCCCGGATTGCAGTTCGGCGAGGAAGGCCGAGGTCGGCATCTGCTGCGCCACGACCTGCTTGTGGACCGCGACGGCGCCGCGGTGCCAGATCCACATGACGCCATAGACCGCGCCCGCCAGCAGCAGCGGGACGTAGCCGCCGTCCAGCACCTTGGCCATGTTGGCGACGAAAAAGCTGCCGTCGACGACGATGAACCCGGCCGCCACCGCGCCGGCGGCGAGAAGGCTCCAGCCCCAGATTTCGCGCATCGCGATAAAGAGCAGCACGCTCGTGATCAGCATGGTCAGCGAGACCGCGATCCCGTAGGCCGCCGCGAGATTGTCGGATTTGCCGAAACTGAGCGTCAGCGCGAGGGTGACGATCATGAGCAGCCAATTCACGGCGCCGATGTAAATCTGGCCATAGCCCTCCTCGGAGGTCTGCCTGATGACGAGGCGGGGCAGCCAGCCCAAAGCGATGGCCTGCCGCGTCATCGAGAAGGCGCCGGTGATGATCGACTGGCTGGCGATGATCGTCGCGATCGTCGCGAGCAGGATCAGCGGCGTCAGCAGCGGCGCTGGGCACAGGCGATAGAAGATGTTGCCGTCCGTGGGCGCGCCGTCCAGCACCAGCGCCGCTTGTCCAGCGTAGTTGATGACGAGGCTGGGGAACACGAGGCCACTCCACGCCAGGCGGATCGCGCCCGGCCCGAAATGCCCCATGTCGGCATAGAGCGCCTCGGCGCCGGTCACGCAGAGGAAGACTCCGCCGAGGACCAGGAAGCCGGTGATGCCTCCCGAAGCGAGAAAGCGCAGACCGTACAGCGGGTTGACGGCGGCGAGAACGGACGGATGAAGGGCGATGCCGTAAAGCCCGAGCGCGGCCATGATGAGGAACCAGACGAGCATGATCGGCCCAAAGGCGCGGCCGATGCGCGCCGTGCCCTGCGGCTGAAACGCGAACAGCGCCAGCAGGATCACAACCGCAGCCGGCAGCACGTAGGTCTGCAGCGACGGAGCGATCTGCTCGACGCCTTCGAGCGCGGAGAGCACCGAGATCGCCGGCGTGATCGCGCCATCGCCGTAAATCAGCGCTGCGCCGAAGAGACCGGCGGCGATGAGGATGGGGCGATGCTGCCGCTTGACCCCGAGCAGCGTCATCAGCGCGATGACGCCTCCTTCGCCGGCGTTGTCGATGCGCATGGCGAAATTGACGTATTTGACTGTCGTGACGATGATGAGCGTCCAGAGGATCAGCGATAATGAACCCAGGATCGTCGCCGCGTCGGGGTGTGCGCCGGTCAAATTGAGCACGGTCTCGAGCGTGTAGAGCGGGCTGGTGCCGATGTCGCCAAACACGACGCCGAGCGCGGCGAGGCTCATTGCGGCCAGCCGCGGGTTCGATACGGCGCCCGAGGCCGCCTGCTGCTCAGCCACTCCAGTCTCCATCGTGAGGGCCCGCGCCGCCCGGAGTTGTGTATAGACTGAGGTTTGGCCGCCAGGAAGGCGCGAAACGTCCGGATTTCCCGGATCGCGACCGCCTCCCAGCGTCATGGCCGGGGCAAGCCGGAGCAAGGCCGCCCCCGCTTTGCAACGCCCAGTAAACCTTAAGAATTTTCACCCTCGCAAACACGCGGGATCGATCGAATTTTATTGAATTGTTTCGCGCCGCGCCAAGCGCCGCCGCCGATCCTCCTCGCGTCGATTACAGCGAGAGACGATCATGTTCGGGTGGGTTGTGCGGGCGGCTTGCAGCGCTGTCCTGTTCGGGACGATTGTCGGAGCCACGCAGGCTTCCGAGCCCAAGTTGCCGGCCGCGAGCTACGCCGCGGTGGGCGGCGCGACCTCGGTGCCCTACGGGTGGGTCGACTTTTGTGGCCGCCGGCCTGAGGAATGCAGGCTCGGCAAGCTGGAGCCGCTCGACCTGCGCCTGACCGCGAAAACCTGGGCGATTCTCAACAAGATCAACAAGTCGGTCAACAATTCGATCGAGCCGGTGACCAATCTCGAGCATTGGGGAACGATGCTCGATCATTGGGACTATCCGATCGACGGCAAGGGCGACTGCAAGATTTACGCGCTGTTCAAGCGCAAGCAACTCATCGACCTCGGCTTCCCACGGCAGGCGCTGCTGATGACGATCGTGCGCGACCTCGCAGGGGAGGGCCACGCGATCCTCACCGTCAAGACGGATCGGGGCGAGTTCGTGCTCGACAATTTACGCGACGAAATCGTGCCGTGGGACGCGACGGGCTACCAATTCATCAAGCGTCAGGCGCAAGAGGACCCGAACGTCTGGCTCGACCTTGGCGGCGCGAAGACCTTCACCGGGGCGAAGACCGCGACGACGAGCGGCTGAGACGCCTCAGGTGGTCGCGTTGCTCTCCCAGGTCGCGTGCTCGACGCCGGGGTGCTTGGCCAGCTTGTCGGCCACCGTGTCGAGTTCGTCGGCGACGACCGACGTGCTGACCAAGGTTGCGACGATGTCGACGAGATCGTCGCCGCGCTCGACCGTCTCGACGTCGGCGATCGGATAGTGCGCCTTCTCGAGCGCGTCGACCAGCGCCTCGCGCGCCGCGGCGGCTTGCTCGGGCGCGGCGGTCAGGCGCATTTCGTAGATCGCTTCCGAGGCCAGGGCATCCAGCGGGATGCGGTTGATCGCATTGACGAGCGGACGCAGCAGCGTATTGCCGGCGATGACGAGCCCGGTCAGCATCACAGCCTCGACGACGAACCCGGCCCCGGTCGCCGCGCCGACGGCGGCCGAGCACCACAATGTCGCGGCGGTGTTGAGGCCGCGGATGTTGGGGCCTTCCTTCATGATCGCGCCGGCGCCGAGGAAGCCGATGCCGGAGACGACGTACGCCATCACCTGGGTCGAGGCGGACCCGGCCGCCCGCATGCCGAGATCGACGAACGCCGCTGCGCCGAGCGCGACGAGCGCATTGGTGCGCAAGCCAGCCGACCGCTGTCGATATTGCCGCTCGACGCCGATCAGCGTCCCGAGAAGGAAGGCGGCGAACAGGCAGACCGCCGAATTGATCAGCGCGATCAAATTGAAAGTTTCGACGAAGCGCATGCGAGTCTCGCAACACAGGCCGAGAGCGTGGAGGCGTCCCCATAGACGAGGCTCATGTCGTTCGGGTGTCGCCTGGGATTCGTGGCCGCGTCAATCGTTTAAGGCGCAGCGGGCGGCGAATCGGCCACAACTTTGCCGCGTTCCTCCTTAGCAATCGACGCACTTGTTGCGGATTGAAAATGCGGAATAACCGCATTGTCGCAAACGGGCCGAGCGGGGGCGATTATGCTTCCGATCCGCCTTGCGCTCGCCGCAAGGGTCGTGCAGGGAGGGCGGATGGGCGGGAGATACGCGCCGGGCGCGGAAACATCGATGAAACGTGTCATGGAGGTCCTGTGGCCGATCATCGGCCTCGGCGCGGCGGCGCTAACGCTAAGGTTGCTGGTCGGAGAACTGCGGAACCTGTCGGTTGCCGACGTCGGCGCCGCCTTCGCCGCGATCTCGCCGCTTCATTGGGCGCTTGCGCTGTGCTCGACAGCGCTCGCCTATGCGGCGCTCGCCTGGTACGATCAGATCGCCCTCGCGCATCTCGGCCGGCGTTTGAGCTGGCGCTTCGTCGGGCTTGTTTCTTTCACGACCTATGCGCTCGCCCACAATATCGGCGCGACCATGCTGTCGGGCGCCGTCGTGCGTTACCGCGCCTATTCGACCAAGGGCATGGGCATGGCGGAAGTCGGCGTCCTCGTCGCCTTCTGCTCCTTCACTTTCACGCTCGGCAATCTGTTGCTTGGCGGCCTGACGTTGATCTTAGACCCGGAACTGGCGCGGCGTTACGTCGAAGTGCCGGATTGGACCGGGCGCCTCGTCGGCCTCGCGCTGCTCAGCGTGCCGACCCTCTATCTGCTCGGTTCGCTGCTTCACTTTGCGCCGCTGAAAATTCGCGGGTTCGAGCTGGTCTACCCGCGCCCGCCGATCGCCGTGCGACAATTGCTGGCGGGGCCGCTCGAACTCATCGGAGCGGCCGGGATCATCTATTTTGCGCTTCCGCAGGACGGCAATCCGGGCTTCATCGTCGTGCTGGGGGTGTTCCTCGCCTCCTTTACGATTTCGCTGATCAGCCATGCGCCGGGCGGCATCGGCGTGCTCGAATATTCGTTTCTCAAGGCGATGCCGGACGCCCCCGCCGCCGACGTCCTGGCGGCGCTGCTTGTCTTCCGGCTGCTCTATCTGATTGTGCCGCTGTTGTTTTCGCTCGTCGTGGTCCTCATCTTCGAGCGAGGGCGCATCGGCGAATTGGTGCGGACACGAGGCGGAGGTTGAGGCGATGTCCCTAGCCGTGACGATCGATGCGAGCGACGCGCTGCTGGTGATCGACGTTCAAAACGACTTTGTCGACGGCGGCGCGCTGGCGGTCCCCGGGGGCGCTTCGATCGTTCCGCTCGTCAATCGGCTCATCGGCGCCTTTCGGCAGGTCGTCGTCACGCAGGACTGGCATCCGGGCGGCCACGCCTCGTTCGCCTCGTCACATCCAGGGGCGAAGCCGTTTGAGGCCGCACAGCTTCCCTACGGCCCGCAGGTGCTGTGGCCGGACCATTGCGTGCAGGGCGAGCCGGGCGCGGAGCTGCACGAAGAACTCGATGTCGACTCGGCGTTCCTGATCCTGCGCAAAGGCGCCAACGCCGACCTCGACTCCTATTCGGCCTTCACCGAGGCGGACGGCAAGACGACGACCGGGCTCGACGCTTTGCTCAAGGCGAGGGGGATCAAGCGCATTTTCGCGTGCGGCCTGGCGACCGATTTTTGCGTCGCCTACTCCGCGCTCGATGCGCGCACCGCGGGGTTCGAGACCTTCGTGATCGACGACGCCTGCCGCGCGATCGACGCCGACGGCTCGCTCGATGTGGCCTGGAGCAAGATGAACTCCGCGGGCGTTTGGCGCATCCAGGCGCGCCAGATCCTCGGCTAGGTCTTATGCATTCCCTTTGGGCGCCTTTACCTCTGCTTAATCAAGACACCGCATGAGTGGCGAGTCTCCCGCCGAAACGAGCGCGCCCTCCCGCCTCATGATTACCCTCTATCATCATCCCTTCTGTCCGCATTCCCGCTTCATCCGCTTGGCGCTCGCCGAATTCGGCATTGAGCCGGCGTTGGTCGAGGAGCGGCCTTGGGAGCGCCGGCGCGAGTTCCTCCTGCTGAACGCCGAGGGCGCGACGCCGGTGATGGCCGAGGAGAGCGCGCCCAGCGTTCCCGGCGCGCAGGCGATCGCCGAATATCTCGACGAGACGCGGGGCCTGGCGCTCGGCGACCGTCGCTTGATGCCTGAGGACCCGCTGGGCCGCGTCGAGGTGCGCCGCCTGATGCGGTGGTTCAACGTCAAGTTCTTCGCCGAGGCGAGCCAACTGTTGGTGACCGAAAAGATCTATCGGCGCTTCATGTCGCCGCGGCAGGGCGGGGGCGGGCCGGATATGGAGGCGGTGCGCGCCGGACGCGCCAATATACGCTATCATCTGCGCTACATCGGCCACCTGATCGGAGCCCGCAACTGGCTGGCGGGGCCGCGGATGAGTTACGCCGATCTGGCGGCGGCGGCGCATCTGTCGTGCGTCGATTACCTCGGCGACGCGCCATGGGACGAAAGCGAGGCGGCGAAGACATGGTACGCGCGGATCAAGTCCCGCCCCTCGTTCCGCTCGCTGCTGGGCGACCGGATGCCCGGCATGACCCCGAGCGCGACCTACGCCGATCTCGACTTCTGAACGCTCTTCGCGCCAGGGCGCGCGAGCTCGGCTTCGACGCCTGCCGGATCGCCGCCCCGGGCCTGCCGGCCTCGACGCGCGACAATCTCGCCGCTTGGCTCGCCGAGGGCGTCCAAGGCGACATGGACTGGATGGCCGAGACTTTCGCGCGGCGGTCCGAACCCAAGGTCCTCTGGCCGCAAGCGCGCAGCGTCGTCATGCTGGCGGTCAACTATGGCCCAGCCAGCGATCCGCTGGCGGCGCTGAAAGAACGAAGCCGCGGCGCGATTTCGGTCTACGCCCGCCATCGCGACTACCACGACGTGATCAAGGGCCGGCTGAAGATGCTCGCCGGCTGGCTCGTCGCCGCGGCGCGGCCCGAGCGCATCGACGTCAAAGTTTTCGTCGACACCGCTCCAGTGATGGAGAAGCCGCTCGCCGCCGCGGCGGGGATCGGCTGGCAGGGCAAGCACACCAACCTCGTCAGCCGCGAGTTCGGCTCCTGGCTCTTTCTAGGCTCGATCTTCACCGACTTGGCGCTCGCCCCGGACGCGCCGGAGCGCGACCACTGCGGCACGTGCCGCGCCTGCCTCAACGCCTGCCCGACGCAGGCTTTTGACGGACCCTACCGTCTCGATGCGCGCCGCTGCATCTCCTACCTCACCATCGAGCACAAGGGGGCGATCGCGCCGGAGCTGCGCGCGGGGATCGGCAACCGCATCTACGGCTGCGACGATTGTCTGGCGGTCTGTCCGTGGAACAAGTTCGCCCGCGAGGGGCGGGAGGCCAAGCTTACCGAGCCGCAGGGGTTCGCGGATCCGCCGCTGGCCGAATTGGCGGCGCTCGACGAGGAGGGGTTTCGGCGGCGCTTCGCCGGCGGGCCGATCAAACGGATCGGTCACACGCGCTTTTTGCGCAACGTGATGATCGCGCTCGGCAATTCGGGGGACGCCGCGCTTGCGCCGGTCGTGCGGGCCCACCTCGCCGCGCCTTCGCCGCTGGTGCGGGCGATGGCGGTCTGGGCGCTGTCGCGTCTGGCGGCCCCCGAGGAATTTCGCGCGCTCGCACGCGATCATGCGGGCGAGGAGACCGACGCCGAGGTGCTGGAGGAATGGACGAGATCGCCGTCCCGCTGAAGCCATGGGCCGGCGGGCCGGCGAATCCACAAAAGCCGCAGCTATAGGGGAAAACGTCTTGACGGCTTGGCGGGGGGCTTCAGTGCGTGAGCTCGCGCTGTCGCGTGTCGAGCTTCAATTTTTCTATTTCGTCTTTGAGTTGGAGTTTTTTGCGCTTCAATTCGTGGAGCTTCAAATCGTCCGACGAAAGGTGGCTTTCTTCCAGGGCGATCGCAGCTTCGATGGCCTGGTGGCGGCGCACGAGTTCCGTCAAATGCGATTCGAGGGACATTGGCAAACTCCCCTTTCTCTCTTCGACAGTGAAATAGTGGTCACAACGCGGCTGGCTTGCAAGCCCGAAAATGCTACGGGGAGCATCAAATGATTGCGCCTTCGAGACAGATTCTTGGCGCCTTTGTATAGGCCGACTTGAACCCGGGCGCCGCGGTCTTGCGAACGGGCGCAGGCGCTCGCATATTCCGCGCGGGGAGGCTCGCGAGTGTGGGCCGATTCGGGCGAAACGGGGCATGGCGCAGGACGAACTGAGCGACGACGAGCGCGCCGTTTTGTCGATTCAACTGGAGCGGTTGCGCGAGGAGCACAGAGACCTCGACGCGGCGATCGACGCCTTGTGCGACGCCGGGCAGGCCGACCAGTTGCAGGTGCAGCGCTTGAAGAAGCGCAGGCTGCAGCTGCGCGACCGCCTGACCCAGCTCGAGGACGCGCTGACCCCGGACATCATCGCTTAGAGCGCTGTGCTTTTTGGTTGACGCACACAGCCTGTCACCGAAAAGCGGGGGGCCAGATAGCCGCCGCAGGCCTTCGCCCTTGGCTCCTGGATGCCCGCTTTTTGCGGGCATGACAGGCGCCGCCGCCTGCGCTCGCGAAGCGGCCGGCGCGGTGGCTTCGAGGGGCGCGATTGAGCGATATCAGTCCTTTGCGGGGCGGTTTTCCGCCGCATCGGCCGGCGCGGGCAGAGCGAGCGCCGGCGCGGCCGCCGGCGGAAGGAGCGCCGCCGCCATGACGGGCCGCCCAGACGGCGCGCGGCCGAAGCCGTGATAGCGGTCGAGCTCGCCGACGATCTTCACGAGGCGATCGAGCGCCTGCAAATTGCCCTCCATCATCGCGGCGTGCGCGACCATCATCGCGTCGCTCAATCGCCCGATTTGCAATTGCACAAAGCCCTCAGGCGGATCGATCTCGCGCCGGTCCAGCGTCTCCTGGATGATCTCGCGCGTGCGCCGCGCCGATAGCCCCTCCTGCAACGCGATCTGCGCCACCGGCACGCCCGCCTTGAGCAGGTTGAACACCCTGAGGTTGCGCTCCGCCCTCTCGCGCCGCGCCACGAGGCGGGAGGGGCGAGCGGGGGCGGCTTCGGACGGATGGGCTTTCTTGGCCAAGGCGGGGGCTCCGCAGGCTGGACGGAAAACCTCAGATTAGAAGATATTGTGATTTTCAGAAAGAAAATGTCGCGCTGGCTTTGATTTTGCTGGGAAAGTTCTGGAGGGGCAGAGACGGGACCGTTCGGGCCGCGGCTTCGACTTGGCGTTTATCTTGCTCCAGCCGCTGCTCGGCGCTTCACGGAAAGGGAGGGCGCTTTCGCGACCGCGCGACATCCACCGGCCAGCCTGCGCGATGTCGACAACAAACCGCCGGCAACGGGTCGCAGTCGCGATGCGCCAAAGAGCGATATCGACCTGATCATGATTGGATCGGCTGAGTGACTGGGATCGTCAACTGAAACAGAGCGCCTTGGGGGTCCACCCGGCTCGCGCACAGCCGTCCTCCATGGCCCTCGACGATCGACCGGCAGATCGATAGGCCCATGCCCATGCCGTTGGGTTTCGTTGTGTAAAAGGGTGTAAACAGACGTTGCAGGCTCTCTGCGGAGGACCCTGGACCGCTGTCCCGCACCGCGACGCGAACACCTTCCGACGCGATCAACTCTGTGGTGACATGCAGTTCGCGCTCGCCTCCAGCCAGATCGCTCATCGCCTGAATGGAGTTGATCATCAAGTTGAGGATCACTTGTTGGAGTTGGACTCGGTCTCCTTCAATGTGTGGCAGGGACTCTGCCAACTCCATCCGCGCGGTGACGCCGTTCTTTTTCACCTCGCTCTGGATCAGGCAGACAACCTCAAGGATCGCGCGGTTGATATCTAGCCTTTCCATCCGCGGCGCGTGTTTCTTTACAAGGCCATGAATCCGGTCGATCACGTCGGAGGCTCGCATGACCTCCTTGATCGCGTGCTCGACGGATCGTTTTGCTTCGCCAATCTCAGGCGGGCTTCTCGTGAGCCAACGCAGACCGGCGCTTGCGCCCGTCGCCACTGCAGTCAAGGGCTGTTTGAGTTCATGGGCGATCGAGGCCGTAAGCTGCCCCATCGTCGCCACGCGATTGGCGTGCGCAAGCTCGTCCTGGGCCTGCCGACACTCCCGCTCGCGACGCGTAATCTCCAAGGCGATGGCAGCTTGCGCGGTGAAGTCCGTGACGAATTCAATCTGTTTATCTGTGAAGGGCTGCGCGCGCCTCCGCGCCACCATAAGCTCTCCGATTACCTTCTCGTCCTTGACCATCGGGACGTAGAGGGCCGTCCGAAAGCCCCCCACGTTGACCATCCTCAGAAGGTACGGATCGCCCCGCCGATAGCGTTCATGTGCCGCCAGGTCGGGCATGTGGACTGGCGACCGGCCTGCGGCGAGCTGACCTACAAAACTGCAATGTTCCAAAAGCTCGGGTGGCGACCACGGCAAATTACCTTTTACCGCAACCAGGCGAAGGCCTGCTTGCTCGCTGAGCCGTAAAATGCCCACTTCGGCTTGGCAGAGGCGCCTGGCGCTATCGAGGATCGTATCGAATATGGGCTGTAAATCATGCGGCGAGCTGGCAAGGGCGCGCAACACTTCCGAGATCGCCCCCCGATGCCGCGTGATCTCATGCAACTCTGAGCGGGTGGGCCCAAGGAGCCGCGGCGCTTTAGCCGCTGGGCGGGTTCGTCGGCGGTAAGCCACAATTCGCCACATTCCCACTAGCATCCAAACCGGAAGAATAGGTCCGCCTCGCCCGCGGCGGAGAGCGCGCAGATGTAGGCGCGCCCGAGCAGAACGCCGCGAGCCCCGAGTGCGAGCATTCGGAGGACGTCGGAGAGAATAGAACGATCAAAGCGAGGGGCAATTATATCAACGTGTACCGGGTCTCAACTCTGTTTTGCATTGACGCCGTTAGGGACGTCGAACCAGGATGATTTTGACCGGTCGCATCGACAAGCTTAACTCGATGAAAAACCGTCGCCAGGCCCAGCCGGACCGGCGGATCACTCTTGCTGATGCTTGTCGAGAAGCAAAGTCTCACCAAACACGAAATATCGTTCGCGTTCCGGTTTGTTGCAGGAGCGCGCGAGCAAGCTGGTCTCCGGCGGCGGAGAGCTGACCACTCGCGTCGAGCCAGCCATGATCGGTTGCGAGGCGTGGCGCCTCATCCGCATTGCCGCCGCCAGACAGCATCTGCGTAAACCCCAAAACGACACGCAAATGATCTGGGGCGGCCTGATCCTTATGCTCGGGAGGCGTGGCCATGGGCATTACTCCTACTCAACAGGGTCGCGAAACGAACCCATTCGTTAGGTGGAGGATAATTCGCTAGGTGCAAGCGGAGCGGGCCTCGGCTATCGCAAAAGTGAGCGCTTGGCGCGGCGTTTTTGCGAAACGTCTGCTTACCTCGAGCGGATCACAAGATATCTCGATTGTGTAGATCTGACGATAAGCTTGTGACGTCTGTACTTTTAGCCGAGTTGAATGACCCCTACGGATCGTGAATTGTCGTCCCTCGCGCTGATCCTTCTCATGCTGGAGACGCGGCCTCAGCAGTATCTGCGGTAAGGGGCGATTACTGTAACTATACGGCGCGAGTCGAATTTATCGCAACGCTTCCCGCTGACGCGGCGAGAACCCCATGCCAATTTGGCAAAGGCCAGATGTGTCGGTTCATGAGCCGGGGTCACCCAAGGTCATATCGTGGGCTGATGAGGGCTGACGCGGCTTCTTACCTGAATAACGCGGCGCGAAGATCTTGCCATTTGGAACACGGCGAACATCCCTAAGAGTCGATAGCGCCAGTGCGTCACGCCACCGCAGAGCGTCGCAATTGGGGGAAAGCGGGACGTTTCGGAACAAACTCAGCAATCCTGGCAAGGATGACCTTTTGGCGACGGTTCTTCAGCGTTTCGGGGCGAGGTTTGCAGCACCTTCGTGTGTATGGCGAGTGTTGACCCATTCGATGTGATCACTTACGTTGCCCTTGCGTTTACCTTCGCGTAGTTCGCCAACGCCAATATCGCTACATCGATTACTGGAATGGCCTGAGACGTCTCGCTTCATTTCGATGACCTTACGTTCAGCGAGGCGGCCGACGAAGGGATCCGAGCGAAGGCGAAGTCTATGCGACGATGCTCACCGTGGTTCTACGCTGGAGCCGGCTAGACGTGTCGCCGGGTTGGGGGAGGGCGCCATCGATGAAGGCAAGCTGTGGAGCCGCATTTGGGATCGCCTGCGCAGTCGCTGCTTGTTGCAGCATTGCCGCAAGAGCCGATGAAGGCGGCATCAGCTTCTGGGTTCCAGGGGCGTATGGGAGCCTTGCGGCGGTTCCGCTGAATCCGGGATGGTCGTTGTCGGGGGTATATTATCCGCTGTTCGTGAGCGCCACCGGCGCGGCAGCGGTGCAGCGCGAATTTGAATTGGGCGGCATCGACAGAACGGCCAATTTCAACCTGAACCTGAAGGTGAAGTCGAACGCGGACGTTGTCTTTC
>DASXGX010000057.1:0-1579 GCA_036488815.1 Roseiarcus sp. | reverse complement strand
GTACAGCAACGCCGAGTCGAGCGCCGCGCCGGAACCCCCTAGCGCCCTGAAAAGCTGGCCGCCGAGCGCCAGCACGCCGATCGAGAAAGCGAGCCCGAAGACGGCGGCGATCAGGAGGGCGTGAAACACGAGGGCGTTGGCGTCCTCGTGGCGACCTGCCCCGACGGCCCTCGCAACGGCGGACGCGACGCCGCTTCCAACGCCGCCGGCCGCCATCATCGTCATCAGCATCCAGACAGGAAAGACAAGGGCGACCCCGACAAGGGCGCCCGCGCCGAGAAATGCGACGTAGTAGGTCTCTGCGACACTAACCAAAGTCTGAGCGACGAGGACGCCGACCGTCGGCAAAGCCAGGCGCATCAGCGTTGGAAGGATGGGGCCCTGAAGCATCGCCGCGCGAGCGCGAAGCCTAGCCTCGTGCACGCGCTGCAGGTCTGAAAGCGGATCTCCGTCGGCGTAAGAGCCTGGCGCGGAAGCGAGGACCGGCGTTGTCCTCGCCAGTGTCGAGTTCATGGCGGGCCCTTCTGAGTTGGAATTTGCGGCTTCGCACTTCGGGCGGGGAGGAGGCGCGCTCAGATCGCGGGAGCCGATGCGCGGTAGCGCGCCGCTGGCTTCCCTGCCGCAAGGTGGAGTCCGAGGGCGCGGCGAGAGGCTTCGTAGGCCTGCCAGGCGGCTTCGTCGTCGATCGTCGGCGCAGTGACGACTTCGCCACGGTCGAGGCCCATGAGGGCGGCTTCGACGAGATCTTCCGGCTCCATGATCCTCTCGCGCGGAACGACGCTCGTGGGCACGTTCCCGCGCGCCCACATGTCCGTGTTTGTCGGCCCGGGCAGCACGGCCTGGAAACGGACCCCAGAGTCCTTCGCCGTGCTGGCGAGGCCCAGGGTGAGATTGAGAAGATACATCTTCGAACCGCTATAGGCGCCGTCGAACATTTCTGGGGCGAAGGCGGTCACCGAGCTGATATTGACGATGGCGCCGCCGCCGCGGGCGCTGAAGGCTTTCGCCGCCGCTTGCGCCAGCAGCGTCGGCGCCGTCACGTTGAGCGCGATCTGGCGCGCAACGGCGTCTGCGTCGTTTGCAAGCAGGCCGCCATGCAAGGTCGCGCCGGCGTTGTTGATGAGGACGGAAATCGCAGGATCGCTCCGCAGGCGTTCGGCCAGCGCCGACGTGTCGGCCGCGGTCGAAAGATCCGCGACCACGACCTCGGCCTCCCGGGAAGTCGCCGCTCGGATTTCCGCGGCGTTCTCGCGCAGCCGGTCCCGGTTACGCGCGACGAGCACCACGTCGTGGCCGCGCTCGGCGAGCTTGCGGGCGTAAACCGCCCCGATTCCCTGCGAAGCTCCGGTAACGACTGCGAGTCCCTTATCTTTGCGAGCACTCATACGGTCAGGCCTCCTTCACCAGATAACTGACTTGCTTTTTGCAAGTTGTCAGCTCGGCGCATGTAGCGACGGAACTTGCTTTTTGCAAGCACATAATCTAACTGGGCCGCGCGCCGTGAAAGGGCCGCGCTCGGGAGGCGGTCGGGCTTGGGCTCGGATCGTGGGCGCTCGTTGCGAGATTGAATGGAAAGCGG
>DASXGX010000005.1:0-2332 GCA_036488815.1 Roseiarcus sp. | reverse complement strand
GATGCCGGGCGCCGGTTCGAGTTCGTAGAGGGCGACGACCGGGCCCGGGCGCACGTTGACGATCTCGCCCTTCACGCCGAAATCGTCGAGAACGCCTTCAAGCAGGCGCGCGTTCTGCTCGAGCGCGTCCTGCGAAATCTTCCCGACCGATTTCTTCGGCTCCGTCAGCATCGTGATCGAGGGCATGACCCATTCGCCGCGCGGCCGGGCCGACATGTCGAACGGTGGCCGCACCGCGCTTGGGCGACCGGAAATCGGTGGGACGACGGGCGGCGGAGCCGAAGCGAACGGCGCCAAATCCGGACCGCGAGGCGCGAGCGCGGCGGCGATGGTCGAGACGTCGTCGGCATCGCGTGCGCTCGACCATGACGCGAGCGAGGCTGGCGCCGGCGCAGAGCGCGGGGCCCGGCTCGCGGTCCTCGAGCTGCGAGACGCGATGCGGCGCAGCGCCGCCTTCGCGGTCAGCAAGGCGTGAATGACGGCGCCGATCGACACCATGCCGAAGCTTGGCTCATCCTCGTCGTCTTCATCGAAGCGTGCGATCGCCCGGGCGCGGACCTTTGCGGCCGCGTCGTCGGGGGCCTCCTCTGGGTAGCTCGGCGAGCCGCCAGCCCCGGATGCGGCGGCGAGCCCGAGAATAGCGATTGCGGCAAGGCTTAAGCCCAGTGCGATTGTCGCCAAAGGAGAGCCCGGAAGGAGGCGATGCGGCAGCGCCAGAACGGCGTCGCCGACGACCCCGCCGAGACCGGTGGGCAGCGGCCAGCTTCCGGGCGCGGGAAGGAGGGAAGCCAGCCCCGCCGTCGCGATCACTCCGATGAAATAGAGGCCGGCCTTCAAGCGCGGCCGCTCAAGCCGCCGGTTGGCGACGAGGCTCCAGCCCCAGAACGCGGGCGGCGCCAGCAGGGCCACCGAAGCCAGGCCGATAAACTGCATCACGAGGTCGGCGGCGATCGCGCCCGGAGCGCCGAGAAGATTGTGCACGCGCTCGTTCGTCGCGTGGTTGAGACTGGGATCGCTGACCGACCATGTCGCGAGCGCGAGGGTGAGGCTCGCCACGCCGGCGAGCGCGGCGAGGCCTGCGATTTCGGCCGCCCGCCGCTTCGGGAACTCTCGCACCGAAGCGGGCACATGGTCGATAAATGAGAATGTCGTCGTACGCATCGCTCGCTTGCCGGGTCGAAGCGGCGGCCGCGCGCCGCGCCCTTGTTGACCCTAAGTCGCGTCGAGTTAATGCGGTCCTAACCTTAACGGGCAGTGGCTGCTGGGGGCCGCTCAAAACGCCCGCGGCGCGCAATGAAAAATGGGCGCCCCGAAGGGCGCCCAAGGTCCGCGGGGAGGAACTGTCGCCCGGCGGCGGCCAAAAAGCCGCCGGGCGCCGCAGATTTAGTGAACGACTTCGCCGTGCAGCGCGAGATCGAGACCGTCGCGCTCCACCTCTTCGGTGACGCGCAGCCCGACAGCGACGTCGACAATCTTCAGGATGATGAAGGTCACGATCCCGTCGTAGACGATGACCGTAACCACCCCCTTGATCTGATTGATGAACTGCCCGACGTCGCCCTCGAGCAGGCCGGAGTGGCCGCTGAACTCGTTGACCGCGAACACGCCGGTCAAGAGCGCCCCGATGATTCCGCCGACTGCGTGTACGCCAAAGGCGTCGAGCGCATCATCGTAGCCGAAGGCGGCCTTGAGCGAGGTCGCGCCGAGGTAGCAGCCGACGCCGCATGCGACACCGATCACCAGGGCGCCGATAGGGCCGACAAAGCCCGAAGCCGGAGTGATGGCGACGAGGCCCGCAACCGCGCCCGAGCAGATGCCGATGACAGTTGGCTTACCCCGGTGGCCCCATTCGACGAACATCCAGGTCAGAGCCGCAACTGCGGTCGCGATCTGGGTGACGGTCATCGCCATGCCGGCCTGCAAGCCCGCGGTCACCGCCGAACCGGCGTTGAAGCCGAACCAGCCGACCCACAGCAGGCTTGCGCCGATAAAGGTCAGGACCATGTTGTGACCAGGGCCGGGCTCCTTGCGCTTGCCAAGCAGGAGGCAGGACACGAGTCCGGCGACGCCCGCGTTGATATGGACGACGGTTCCGCCGGCGAAGTCGAGGACCTGGAACCAGCCCTGGAAATTGCCCTTGGCGTCGACGTTGGCGGCGCTCATGAAGCCGTCGGGACCCCAGACCCAATGCGCGACCGGCGCGTAGACGAAGATCGCCCAGAGGCCGATGAACCACAGCATCGCCGAGAACTTCATGCGCTCGGCGAACGAGCCCGCGATGAGCGCCGGCGTGATGATCGCAAAGGTCATCTGGAACATCATGTAGACGGTT
>DASXGX010000161.1:0-45816 GCA_036488815.1 Roseiarcus sp. | reverse complement strand
AGCGCCAGCGCCAGCGCGCGTCCGACGTGGCCGGCGCCGAAAAGATAAACGGGGGTCGCCTGCGTCCCATATCGCTCGCGCCAGGCGCCGCGCTCTGACGGCGCGTCAGCTGTCTCCCCGGCTTCTATCGCCCGCTCGACGCGCCCGTCGCCGCCGATGTGCGCAATCGCCGCGAAGGAGCCGCCCCGCTCCGCCGCCAACAGCGGCGCTAGCGCTCCGGCATCGCGTGCGTCAAAAGTCTCGATTCGCCATTCGACGCGGCCGCCGCAGCATTGCCCGAGTTCCGGGCCCAGCGCCATGACTCGGCGCGACACCGCCCCCCTGCCTGCGCGCAAGGCCTCGCCCGCCGCTTCGAGCGCCTGCCATTCGAGTTCGCCGCCGCCGATCGTGCCGTGAAAACCGCCGGAGGGGCGCACGACCATCCGCGCGCCCGCCTCCCGCGGGCTCGAGCCCTCGGTCTTGACGAGGCTGATCAGCGCGGCGGCGCCTTCGGCCTCGATCGCTTCAATGATACGACGGAACGGCTGCACGGCGAGCCTTGCTCCGACGACAGGCGCCTCTCTCGGTTATGACCAGCATTTTGCGCCCATTGCGGCTCAGACGCCAAGCGAATCGATGGCGTTGAGGATCGCCTCCGGCGTGCAGGGCGCCTCGAGCCTCGGCTGGCCGCCCGGCTTGACCGCATGCACCGCGTCGAGGATCGCCGAATAGACCGAGATCGCCAGCATGAACGGCGGTTCGCCGACTGCCTTGGCGCGGTAGATGCTTTCGGTTTGATTGGGCCGCATGTGCAGCCGGGTGCGGAAGTCGGGCGGCGTGTCGGACGCAACCGGGATCTTGTAGGTCGCCGGCGCATGAGTAGTCAGCCGGCCCTTGGCGTCGAACACCAGTTCCTCGGTGGTCAGCCACCCCATGCCCTGGATGAACGCGCCCTCCACCTGGCCGAGATCGAGTGCCGGGTTAAGCGAAGCGCCGACGTCGTGCAAAAGGTCGGAGCGCAGCACTTTCATTTCGCCGGTCAGCGTGTCGATCACGACCTCGGAGCAAGCCGCGCCGAAGGCGTAATAGAAGAACGGCCTGCCGGTGGCTTTTTCGCGGTCCCAGTGAATCTCGGGCGTCTTGTAGTAGCCGGCGGCGGAGAGATGGATGCGGTTGACGCGGCAGGCCTTGGCGAGTTCGCCGAACGCCATCGAGGCGTTGCCGGAGAAAACCCGGCCGTCGCGAAAGACGACGTCCTTCGGCTCGACGCCCCATTGCGCGGCTGCGAATTCGGTCATGCGCTGCTTGATCTGACGCGCTCCGGCCTGCGCCGCCATGCCATTGGTGTCGGTGCCGGACGAAGCGGCGGTCGGCGAGGCGTTCGGCACCTTGGCGGTGTTTGTCGCGGTGATGCGCACCCAGTCGAGCGGCACGCCGAACTCTTCGGCGACGACCTGCGCGACCTTGGTGAAGAGCCCCTGCCCCATCTCGGTGCCGCCATGATTGAGATGGACGGAGCCGTCGGAATAGACGTGCACCAGGGCGCTCGCCTGATTGAGGTGGATCAGGGTGAAGGAAATGCCGAACATCAGCGGCGTCAGCGCGATGCCGCGCTTGAGCACCGGGCTCACCGCGTTGAAGGCCGCGATCTCGCCGCGCCGTGCGCGGTAATCGCTGGACGTTTCCAGCTCCTCGACCAGCTCCAGCAGCGTGTCGCAATCCTCGACCGTTTGGCCGTAGGGCGTGACGTCGGCGCCGGGCCGGTAGAAATTCGCCTTGCGCACGTCGAGCGGATCGAGCCCGCGCTCGCGGGCGATCGCGTCCATGACGCGCTCGATGGCGATCATGCCCTGTGGGCCGCCGAAGCCGCGA
Source organism: Roseiarcus sp. (assembly GCA_036488815.1). GTDB lineage: Bacteria > Pseudomonadota > Alphaproteobacteria > Rhizobiales > Beijerinckiaceae > Roseiarcus. The sequence goes on along the minus strand of DASXGX010000161.1, from coordinate 43,965 downwards.
AAGGCGGTGTTCGAGACGGTGTTGGTCTTCAACCGCCGCGAAGCGATGCGCACGTCCGGAAGCCAATAGGCGTTGGAGCCATGGAACATCGCGCGGTCGACGACGCCGGGCGAGAGATCCACCGAGCAGCCGCAGCGTGCGTTGAGCATCACGTCGTAGGCGCGGATGCGGCCCGCCTCGTCGTAGCCGACGCGCCAGTCGGCGCGGAAATCGTGACGCTTGCCGGTGAGTTGGAAGTCGTCGTCGCGGTCGAGCCGCACCTTGCACGGCGCCCCGGTGGCGCGGGCGCCGAGCGCGGCAATCGCCGCCCAGGCGCAGGCCTGACTCTCCTTGCCGCCGAAGCCGCCGCCCATGCGGCGCGTCTCGATGGTGACGAACGCGTCCGGCACGCCGAGAATCCGGGCGACGATGTGCTGGACTTCGGTCGGGTCCTGGGTCGAGCTGTGGACCAGCATTTCGCCGGCCTCGCCGGGGATCGCCAGCGAAATCTGGCCCTCGAGATAGAAATGCTCCTGGCCGCCGATGCGGAAGGCGCCTTCCAGGCGGTGCGGCGCGGCCGATGTCGCCGCAACGGCGTCGCCGCGCTGGAAGGCGTAGTCCGGCAGCACGCGGGCGCCGGTGACCAGCGCGTCCTCGACAGTGAGGGCGGGCGGGGCTTCCTTGATGTCGACGCGGCCTAGGCGCGCCGCGCGGCGCGCCGCGTCGCGCGTGCGGGCGACGACGGCGAACAGCGGCTGGCCGTGATAGAGGATGTCGCTGTCGGCGAAGAGGGGCTCGTCGGCGAAGGCGGGCGCGATGTCGTTCTTGCCAGGAATGTCGGCGGCGGTCAGCACCGCAAGGACGTCGGGAGCGGCGCGCACGGCGGAAAGATCAAGGCCGCGCAGCGTTCCGCTCGCCTTGTCTGCCATGCCGATCGCAACATGCAGCGTGCCGTTGGGCTCGCGGATGTCGTCGACGTAGGTCGCGGCGCCGCGCACGTGTAGGCGCGCGGAATCGTGCGGATGCGGCTTATGGACGACCGCCGTCTCCTCGCGCGGCTCGTAACCGGGAATGACGGGTTCTTTATTGCGCAGCAAGAAACTCTCCGATGCGAGTCGGGGCCTCGGCGCCGGCGACTTCCATCAGCGCCTTGGCGAGCAGATTGACGGCGACCCTGGAACGATAGGCGGCGGTGGCGCGCATATCGGTCAGCGGCGCGAAATCCTGGGCGAGCGCGTCGAGCGCGGCTCGCCACGAAGCGCTGTCGGCAGGCCGCGCGCCGATGAGCGCCTTCTCGGCGCCCAAGGCGCGCTTGGGCGTCGCCGCCATGCCGCCGAAGGCGACGCGCGCCTCCGCGATCCGATCGCCATCGAGCGTGAAACGGAAGGCGCCCATGACGGCGGAAATGTCCTCGTCGAAGCGCTTGGAAACCTTGAAGGCGCTATAGGCCTGCGCTTCGCCGAGACGCGGCGCGACAAGCGCGCTGACAAATTCGCCGGGCGCGCGGTCCTGCTTGCCGTAAGCGATGAAAAAGTCCTCCAGCGGGAGGACGCGCGTTGCGGCGCCTTTGCGCAGTTCGACGCTGGCGCCCAGCGCGATCAGCGCCGGCGCGAGATCGCCGATCGGCGAACCATTGGCGATGTTGCCGCCGATGGTGCCGCTCTCGCGGACCTGGCGCGAGCCGAAGCGGGCCATCAGCACGCCGAGATCGGGATGCAGCGCGGCGAGATGCGGCGCCGATTGCTTGAGGGTGGCGGCCGCCCCGAAGCGCACGCCGTCCGCGTCGGAGCGGATGGCGTCGAGGCCGGCGACGCGGCCGAGCCAGAGGATCCGCTTCGGGTCGCGCAATAGCTTGGTGATCCAGAGCCCGACGTCGGTCGCGCCGCCGAGCAGAACCGCATCGGGGAAGCGCGCCGTCAGCTCCGCGAGCGCCGCCTCGGTGGCGGGCGCGGCGAAGAAGGCGTTTTCGTCGCCGACGAAGAGGTCGCGCCCGTCGGCAAGCGCGGCGATCGCCTCGCGCCGCTCCGCCGCCTGAGTCTCGAAGCGGTCAACCGGCTGGCCCTCGCAAGTCGCCAGCGCCGCGTCGAGGATCGGCTTGTAGCCGGTGCAGCGGCAAAGGTTGCCGGCGAGCGCGTCGCAAACCTCGGCGTAGCTCGCCGGGGCATTCTGGTGATAGAGCGCGAAGAGGCTCATGACGATGCCCGGCGTGCAGAAGCCGCACTGCGAGCCATGAAAATCGACCATCGCCTGCTGGACGGGATGCAGCGTCTCGCCCTCCGCGAGGTCCTCGATCGTGAGCACCTCCGCGCCATCGACCTGGCCGAGCAGCAGGATGCAGGCATTGACCGGCTGGTAGGTGAGCGCCCCGTCGCGCAAGCGCGACAGGACGACCGTGCAGGCGCCGCAGTCGCCCTCGTTGCAGCCCTCCTTCGTGCCCTTGGCGCCCGCCTCCTCGCGCAGCCAGTCGAGCAGCGTCGCGCGCGGAGAAAAGCGGTCGAGCGCGACCGTCCCGCCGCGGAAGCGGAAGGTCAAATTCCTGCGGGTCTCCATGCCCGGTGCGCTCGCCGCCATCGTCCCCTCTTGGCTTTCCAAACGCTATGATGACCCTGTTCGCGTGCAAACGGAAGCGCCGTTGTGCCGGGAATGCGACAAGCGCCTTCCGAAAAATTTTGAAGGCGGCCCGAGACGATCGGGAGGATGCCTGGGGTTCACGGGAGCTTCACGCCGGCCTGCTTGGGTGCGAATTCAGACAGTCTTCGAGGGAGAGCGGCCATGTCGGAACACGGCGGTCACGAGGTTTCGCGTCGCGATGTGCTGATCGGAGCGGCGGGGAGCCTGGCCGCGGCGCTCGCGCCGGGCACGGCCGGCGCGCAGACGGCGCCGACGGTGAGCGGCGTCGTGTTCGAGGACGTCGACCGATCCGGCCGCCGCGGCGCGAACAGCCCGGGCGTCGCCAATGTGCTGGTTTCGAACGGGCGGGAAGTGACGGCCACCGACGCCGAGGGGCGCTACAGCCTGCCCCTGCCCGACGAAGCGACGATCTTCATCGTCAAGCCCGCCGGCTACATGCCGCCGGTCGATCCGGAAACACAATTGCCGCGATTCTATCGCCATCACCGGCCGCAAGGCTCGCCCGCCTCCCTGAACCTCGAATTCGAGGGCCTCGCGCCGACCGAGCCGATGCCCGCCTCGCTCGACTTTCCGCTCTACCGTCAGGATGAGCCGGAGGCGTTCGAAGTCGTGCTGTTCACCGACCCGCAGCCCGAGTCGGAAGCGGAAGTCGATTTCGTCCGTGAGGACGTGATCGAGGCGTTGGCGGGAACGCGGGCCAAGTTCGGCCTCACCGCCGGCGACGTGATGTTCGACGATCTCTCGCTCTATGATCGCTACAACAAGATCATCGGGACGATCGGCCTGCCCTGGTGGAACATCGGCGGCAACCACGACCTCAATTTCGAGGCGCCCGACCGGCACTACAGCCGCGAGACCTTTCGGCGGGTGTTCGGCCCGAACTATTACGCCTTCTTCTACGCCAAGACCCTCTTCCTCATGCTCGACGACGTCGACTACATCGGCGGCCACAAATACGAGGGTCGGCTCGACGTCCCGCAACTCGATTTTCTCAGATCCGTGCTGGCGCAGACGCCGCCCGACACGCTCGTCGTCGTCGTGGTTCATATCCCGCTCCGCAACTACCTCGACCCGGCCGACGCCTCGGTCAATCTGACGAACCGCGAGGCGCTGTTGGCGGCGCTCGGCGAGCGTCGCTTCACGGTCAGCTTCGCCGGCCACACCCACACGACCGAGCATCACTATTTCCGTCCCGAGGATGGCTGGAAAGGGCCGACGCCGCATCATCACCACGTACTCACCGCCGTCTCGGGCTCATGGTGGAGCGGGCCGCTCGATCACCGCGGCGTCGCCTGCGCCGACAGCCGCGACGGGACGCCGAACGGCTTTCACATCCTGTCGATCGACGGCAACGCATACAAAACGCGCTTCGTGCCCGCCAAGGAGCCGAACGGTCGGCAGATGCGTCTTTCCGTCAACAGCCATTTCCACGGCGGCGCGCGCGAGGTGATGCGCGACTTCCGCCCAGGCGAGTTGCTCGGCTCGCGCATTGCGCGCGAGGCGCTCGGCGCAGCCACGCTGGTCGCTGACGTGTTCGACGGCGGTCCGAAGACGAAGGTGATCGTGAAAATCGGCGAGCGGCCGCCGATCGGCATGACGCGCTCGCCGATGCCCGACCCGTTCGTCGCCGAGGTGTTCGCCCGCAACGAGGCGACCAAGAAGCCGTGGATCAAGGCGGAGACGTCGTCGCACATCTGGTCGGTCCGCCTGCCCCACGATTTGCCGCCTGGAGCGCATCGCGTCGTGGTCGAGGCCACAACGGAATACGGCGACGTCGTCGCCGGCCGGCTGGCGCTGGAAGTGATGGGGTGAATGTCGGCGAGCTCGGCGTCGCGCGACGGATCGATTGCTCCGATGTCGAGCGCGCGATCGCGCGTCGCCTCGCGTGAAGAGCGCGCTGCGATCAGGGCGCTTTGTTTGAACCGTGCCCGTCATTGCGAGCGGAGAAATGGATTGCTTCGTCGCTCCGCTCCTCGCAGTGACGAGAACTCCGCGCGATTAGTGCGCTCTACCGCTGGCCGTCGCGCTTCCATTCGCGCTCACCGATGCGCAAGCTCTCGACCTCGAGGTCGCCCTTAGGCTCGAACAGCTCTTCGGCGACATGCAGTTCGCCCTTGACGAGCGAGACGCCCAGCATCGTGTGGGCGGCGGACAGCATTCGCGCGGCCGACCCGGTATACCATGACCAGCCGCCGCGCCCGCCATGGCCGTAGCCGTCGTAGATGTCGGCGGGCTGCTGGATCGGGATGAGGCCATAGATCGCGATGTTCTCGGGATCGGTCTTCTTGAGCGGCGAGATTTTCTCAAAAATCTCGAACGCGCGCGCGGCGAGCCGGCGCGCCATCTCGGCGTCGCCCTCGGCGCGCGCCTCGTGTGCAAGCCGCAAGAAGCCGTCGATGATCCACGACGAACCGTGGCTGTATTGGCCGCCGTTCTCGCGCACCCCTGGCGGATAATCGGAGATGCGGCCTGGATAAGGCTGGCTGTGCTCGAAGAAGGGATGCTCGAGCAACAACACGCGGTCCGCCTTCTCGATGCCCTTGAGGCCGCCCTCGAGCGCCGCGTGCGCGCGCGCGAAATCGGTTGCGCCCGAATGCGCCGACCAGCCGGTCGTCATCGCATTGGGCATTTCAATCGCGCGCCCGTCGTCGGCGAAGTCCAGCGCATAGTGATCGCCGCGCCAGGCGATTTCGAGCGCCTGCCGCATCGCGTCGCGCGCCTCCTCGCAGCGCTTGGCGAACGCGCCGTCGCCTTTGATCCACGCGAGCGGAATGAAGCCGGTCAGCACATCGAAGAAGAAGAACCCCATCCAGACGCTGGTTCCCCGGCCTTCTCGCCCAAGCGCGTCGATGCCGTCGTTCCAATCGCCCGCGCCGAGCAGCGGCAGGCCGTTCGCCCCGAGATGGCGCAGCGTATATTCGACGCCCCGCTTGGCGTGTGCGTAAACGTCATCGGTTTCGAGCGAGGGGCGCGGCGTGACGAGAAGCGTATCGTCGTGCTCGGGAACCTCCGGCGCCTCCAGATAGGGCGTGACCTCGTCGAGCACGCTCGCGTCACCCGATTGGCTGACATAGCGCGAAAGCACATAGGGCAGCCACAGATGCGGATCGCTAGCCTTGGTGCGCTGGGCGACGCCGGTGCCGCCGTTCGGCCCGCGGTGCCACCACTTCAGCACGTCGCCTTCGAGGAACTGCTGCCCGGCGTGCAACACGATCTGCGCGCGCGCCAGGCGCGGCTCGAGAAGGATGAGCGGCAGCACGTCCTGCAATTGGTCGCGGAAGCCGATCGCGCCGCCGCGCTGATTCGGCCCGAGGCGGCCGAACAGCCGCGAGGCGTAGAGCTGGTAGGGCAGCCACGTGTTGACGAGGCGATCGAAGTCGGGCCGGTTCGTCTTGACGCGCAGCTTGCCGAGCCGTTCACCCCACAACGCGCGCGTCGCGTCCAGAGCCGCTGCGACGGTCTCGACGTTCGCCGACTTCGCCGCCGTGAGCGCCTCTTCGCGCGTTCCGGCCTGACCGATCACCATGGCAAGCCTGAATTCGGCGCCGGGCGCGAGGTCGATCTCCTTGGCGAATGCGGCGACGCGGCGGCCGTCGTCGCGCTGCGAGGCGTCCACGACGCCCGTCTCGACCAAAGCCGGCGTGCGGATGTTGCGGCCCGCGCCGTCGAAGAAACGCGCGCGGATCGTCTCGGTCGCGGGGTTGACGAAGCTCGTCGCGACGAAAGCGAAGCCGCGCTGAAAATCGTTGTGTGGATTTTCGAACAGTAGGGTTCCCTCGACCGTCTCGTCGCGCAATTTTCCGGCGCTTTCGTTCGGCCCCTCGTCGAGCGCCATGTCGAAGAAGGGAACGAGGCGTAGGCGCAGCACTGCGGCGCCGAGATTCTTCAGCGTCAGCAGGCGCATGTCGCCTGGAAAATCCGGCGGTACGAAGATTTTGTAGTCCATCGCCAGCGCACCGCGCGTCTTGGCGAAATGCGCGACGCCGGGCTCGTAGGCGACGGAATATTCGGCGTCCTCGCGCTGGAACGGCGCGAAGCCGGGCGCGTCCGTCTCCTGGCGATCGAGGTCGCGCACATAAACGATCTGGCCGGGCAGTTGGACCGTCGCGCTCTCGAAGCGGAACGCCGTCAAGCCGTTGTGGCGCGAGTTGCCGAACGCTGAATAGACCTCGCCGTCATTCGACACGACAACCGAGGCCCCGACTTCATTCGCCATCACATGCGCCCACGGGCGCGGCGTGCGATGCGTGAGATGAAGCGCGTCGCCGTCCTTGGCGAAAGCGAACGGCCAGCGCTCCGGCAGCGCATGGCTCGGCTCGAGCGAGCGCGTCTCGTAAAGTCGCGCCTGGAGATCAGGCTCGGGGATGGGCGGCAGCATCAAGCGGCGCGCGATGAGTTCGCTGGCCCAGACGGCGTTGTCGCTGCGCCCGACGATGAACTCCGCCTCGGCGGCCCCGCGCGGGCTCAGTTCGATCTCGAGCGTGAAGCTCGCCGCCGGGTCGAACGGCCAGAGCTTGCCCTCGTCGTCGAGTTGGCGCCAGCGATGCGGCTCGCAGCCGGTGGGACGCGCGAGCGACCCCTCGCCGAGGAAGCGGGTGCGGGAGTCCTCATAGCCGACGAGGCGCGCCCCGACGCCCGGCTTGACGGCAAAAAACGACGTCTCGCCGCGATCGGCGCGTGGCGAGCGCAGCAGGCGGTTGCGCGCGAGCAGTGCATTGAGCGAGCGCACGAAGATCGTCTCGACATGCATCCCGGCGAAGTCGAGATCGCGCGCATAGGCGCCCGTCTCGTGGCCGGCGATCTCGCAGAAACTCGTCAGGCGCAGGCGCCGCGGCCGCCCGGACAAATCTTCAAGACGGATGCGCCAGCTCAGCACGGCGTCCTCCGCGTCGGTCGCAACCTCCATGACCGCGCGCACGTCTTGGAACGTGTTGGAGATTTCGACGCGATTGATGCCGATCTGCTCGACGCGGTAGTCGCCGGCCCGGCGCGCGGGTTCGTAGCCGATAGACCAAGGCGCCCGCTCGTCTTCGCTGACGTAGAAGAAATGGCCGCGCGCCTGCAACGGATCGAGCGGGCGCCGGTAGAGGTCGATCGCGAAGCCGCCGCGCTCGTCCGCCGTCACATAAGCCGCGCCACGGCCGTCGCGCATCAGTTCGAAGCCGACCGCGCCGTTGTTGGCGGCGTAGGCAAGCGGCGTTTCGCTCAACGCGGCGGGCGCGTTCGGCAGCGCGAGCGTGCGAATGGCCGGCTTCTGGCGCGAGCGCGCCGCAATGACGAGCGCCGCAAAAGCGATTCCGGCGCCGGCGAGGCCATAGCCGATTGCGAGCGTCTTGACCGGAGCCGGCATCGGGCCGCTCCTGGCCAGGGCTTCCGCGCCGGTCCAGGCTTTGTCCCAGTCGGCGCCGCGCGGAATGTAGAAGGGAATGAGCAAGGGCGCCCAGGTTCCGAAGCGGCGGATCGCGTTCGGGATGGCGGCGGTGCGGGCGCCGTGGCCGAGAAAACGGCCGGCGGCGAAGTCGGCGCGGTCGCCGCCGACGAAGGACAGGTTGACCAGCGTCGCGACGCGCAGGCCCATGTGGTCGAACCAGATGAGCACGCGCAGCCAGTCGTAGGCGAGCAGGCCCATGAAGATCATGAGACTGAAATCCCTGAAGCCGGCGGGCGGCAAGCTGCCGTCGGCGCCGATTGCGACGAGCGAACGCACCGCACCGTCCTGATTGTACCAAGTGGGATCGCTCGACTGGCGCAGGAACGTATTGATGATGGGGGCCATCCAGAGGCCCCAGCGCATCACGCGCACTGCGTTCTCGACGAGGCTCTCGACGCCCGCGCCGCTGAACAGGCCGCGAATCGGGGCGAGACTGCGCTCGATCAGCGCCGTGAGCAGCACCAAGTTGACGGCGAACAACGGAGACGCGAGCGACCAGTTGATCACGCCGGAGAGCGATTCCGAATAGAAGAGACGCACCCCTCCCGCGACCTCGCCGAGGTTGACCATGCCGTATTTGTTGAAGATCGGGTAGGTGACGAAATCGCCGAGCGCGCGTCCGGCGACGCGGTAGTTGGCGTCAGCGTAGGCCCAGAACTTGTTGACGACGACGGCGATCTGAGCCGCGTCGAAGTACCAGCCGAGCGCGCCGGCAACCAAGCCGCCGAGTACGGCGCCGAGCGCATAGAGACGCCACGTCTGCAGATGGCGCCGTTCGCCCGAGGCGATGCGCGCCGCGTCGAACAGAAGATCGACGCCGGCGTAGGCGAGCGCGCCGACGACGAACATCTCCACGAAGCGCAGACCCGGCCCCTCACCCGCGGTCGTGGAAAGATAGTCGAGGAGCGCGCCAAGTCCGACGACGGCGCCGCGCGCGAGGGCGCGCCGGTCGCGGTAGGCCTGCCGCAAACGGCCGAAAAACGGCGGCGTGCCGTCTGCGCTGCCGATGACGGTCTGCGCGAAGGGAAACAGCGCCGCGCCCGCGATCGGCGCCAGCAGATAGGCGTAGGCTTTGATGAGAGCGACGATGCCGGGATTGCGCAGCGGAGCGGCGGCGACGAGCACTACGAACATGAACACGCCGCCGTAAATCGCCCCCTTGACCGTGCCTTCGCGCCATTGGCGCCAAACCGCGGGGAAGGTCGGCGGCCGCTGGGCGAGCGCGTCGAGCGCGATGCCGGTTGCGAAATAAACGAGCCCCCAGAGGCCCGCCTGCGCGATCGCGGCGAAGAACGCGCCGAACAGAATCGCCGCGACCGGGTGGGCGACCATCTGCGCGAAATTGGCCAGCAGCGGCGTCAACGCGCCGAGCGCGCTCATCGCGAGTAGAAGCGCATGCAGCTCAGGATTTCGGGCGAGGCGCCCGACGCGGACGAGCGACAGGATCTGCAAGCCGACTTCGGTGATGAAGACGATGATGAGCGCGCGGCCGATGAACACCTGGAGCGGGAACGACAGCGCGCGGCCGCCAGTCGCCCAGGCGCCGAGCTCGGCCATATGCCAATCCGCGCCGAGCGTGATCCCCAACTTAAACAGAAAGGGAATCGCCGCGAGGCCGACGAGTTCGATCGGCCGCGGCGAACGATAGCCGCCGATCAGCGCCGACAGCGATCCGCAGACGTAGACCGTATAGGCGATCGACGCGTCGGCGACGTTGAAGCGCGCCACGTCCGCCCAGGGACCAGCGAGCTGCCAGAACCCCAAGCTGTCGTTGCGTTGGATGGCGAAGAGCGCAAAGGCCACAGCGTCGAACAGCATGAGCTGCGCCGACCACGCGCCCACGAAGGCGAGGCGCCAGAGCGCCATCCCCATGGCGCCGGCCACGGCGGCGATCCCCCACTGCTGCGCCGCCAAGGACGCATCGACCGCGCCCGCGATGAGCGCCGCGCCGATCAGGGCCAGGGCGAGAGCGCCCCTCGATGCCGGCGGCGCCATGGTGGACGCGGGGGCAGCCATGGTGTCTGTCGTCATGCTTTGGTCCCGGTTCTTGCGAATTTGAACAGTCCGCACGCCCTGACGCAACGCCGGGCGGGAGACTCGCAGGCGATCACCGCACGGTCAACACGCGGCTGCGCGACTTGCCGCGCGAAGGCGAAGCACATACAGTTCATCCATCATCGAGGAACCCGTGAAGCTTCGCGCCGCACTACTCATCGCATTGACTTTGTTCGCGTCGGCGGCCTTCCCCGCGGACCTGCCGACTCGCCAAGCCGCGCCTCAAAAAGATGTGAATGCGAAGGCGCAGACCTGCGTCATAGACGGAGAACAAGGCATCTTGTTGCCGGGAACCGGCACGTGCATTCGCCTTTACGGTTCGCTGAGCGCAGAGGTGGGGGCGCCGTCGCTGTCGCATCCCCGGGCGATCATCGGCGGGGATTGAGGCTCGGTGAGGGGTATACGTCAGTAGCGCTCTGACTGTCACCCCCAACGAAGGTGGGGGGTCCAGTCAACCGCTGCGAGCCTCTCATTATCGCGCCGCCCGCGCCCTATGCCGCTGGATGCCCGGTTTTCGCGGGCATGATAGGCGCGGGCGAGACGAGCGGGCATGCGAGAAAGAGTCGTCGGCCCGCCTGTAACAAGCGTCTCAGGCTTACGCGCCCCGCGCCGTCAGCCTCAACACCGCGCTGAGCGTCGCCTTGAGCGACGCCACGACGATGTTCGGATCGATGCCGACGCCGTGGATCACCTCGCCGCTTTCGTCCTGGATTTCGACATAGGAGGCCGCCGTCGCGTCCGCACCGCGTCCGACCGCGTGCTCGTGATAATCGATGAACGAGAAATTCACGCCGAGCGCGCGCTGGAGGGCGTCGACGAAGGCGTCGATCGGCCCGTTGCCGGATCCCTCGATCGTCAGCATCGAGCCGTCCGCGCGGCGCAGCAGCGCCGACAATTCGCGGTTGTCCGGACTCGTCGGCATCACTTGCTGCTTGACGAGAACGAGCGGCGCCTCGCTCAACAGATAGGTGCGCTGGAACAGTGTCCACAACTCGGGCGAGGTGAGCTCTTTGCCCTCGCGGTCCATCACCTCTTGGGCGACCCTGGAGAATTCGACCTGCAAGGCGCGCGGCAGATCGAGGCCGTGATCGGCGCGCAAGATGTAGGCGATGCCGCCCTTGCCGGACTGGCTGTTGATGCGAATCACCGCCTCGTAGTCGCGTCCGACGTCCTTCGGGTCGATCGGCAGATACGGCACCTGGAACACAGGATCGTTGCGCATCTCGTGCGCCTCAAACCCCTTCTTGATCGCGTCCTGATGCGAGCCGGAGAAGGCGGTGTAGACGAGTTCGCCGACATAGGGATGGCGTTGATGCACGGGCAACTGGGTGCAGAATTCGGCGATGTCGCGGATCGCGTTGATGTCGTGCAGATCGAGCTCGGGATCGACGCCCTGCGTGAAGAGGTTCAGCGCCATCGTCACAATGTCGACGTTGCCGGTGCGCTCGCCGTTGCCGAACAACGTCCCCTCGACGCGGTCGGCGCCCGCCATCAGCGCGAGCTCGGCGGCAGCGACCGCGGTGCCGCGATCGTTGTGGGGATGGACGGAGAGGATGACGCTGTCGCGATCGGAGACATGGCGGCCGAACCATTCGAACTGGTCAGCGTAGGTGTTCGGCGTCGCCATCTCGACGGTGGCCGGCAAATTGAGGATCAGCCGCTTCTGCGGCGTCGGGCGCAAGACGTCCTTGACCGCCTCGCACACGTCGAGCGCAAAATCGAGTTCGGTGCCGGTGAAACTCTCCGGTGAATATTCGAAGACGAACTCCGTCTGCGGCGCCGCATCCGCCAATTGCTTGACCTGTTTGGCGGCGGTGACCGCGATCTCGCGCACGCCGGCGCGGTCGGTGCGGAAGACCACCTCGCGCTGGAGCGTCGAGGTCGAATTGTAGAAGTGCAGGATCACCTTCTTGGCGCCCTTCACCGCCTCGAAGGTGCGCGCGATCAATTCCGGCCGGCATTGGGTGAGCACCTGGATCGCGACGCCGTCGGGGACCTTGTCCCCCTCGATGATCGAGCGGACGAAATCGTAATCGGTCTGCGAGGCGGCGGGGAACGCGACCTCGATCTCCTTGAAGCCCATGCCGACCAGGAGGTCGAACATGCGGTTCTTGCGGTCGACGCCCATCGGCTCGATGAGCGCCTGGTTGCCGTCGCGCAGATCGACCGAGCACCAGATCGGCGCCTTGGCGATAACGTTCGACGGCCATTGTCGGTTGGGCAAGTTGATCGGCGCGAAGGCGCGATACTTATGGATAGGCATGTCAGTCATAGCGGACCTTCAGGACGGCGACGCTGTCGGCGCGCCTTCACGAGAGGCGGCCGGCGTACGCAACGAATAAAACCCTGGGAAATGCGAAATCGAGCTTGATCTCCCGGCGCCGTCAAAGCGCCGGGCGGATAAGTCGCAAGGTCGACAGCAGGGTCGCGGACCGCGTTCGCATAGCGGCAAAAAAGCAGAGACAGGCAGAAAAATCAACCCGGAATTTCACTTCCCCATCCCCCTGCGAGCCTCCGGCAATGGTTGCTTCCCGCGAAGCTGACATGTTACCCTCGTTGCAACTTGAGGCCAAAAGCGTTTCAGCGCGCGTCGCAAGCGTTTCCCGGGAGGACGACGTGGAGGAAACACCACCTTTCGCCGCTTTTTATGGGGTCGCGGTGCGCTCGACCGCCGCCCCCCGGGCGGTGGGCGGGGCCGCTCCATGACGCCGCTGATCTCGATCAACGCTCTGAGCAAGAGCTTTCCCGGTGTGCGCGCGCTGCACGAAGTGCGGTTCGAGCTACACGCTGGCGAGGTGCACGCGCTGATGGGAGAGAACGGCGCAGGCAAATCGACGCTGATGAAGGTCCTGGCGGGCGTCATCCGCAAGGATAGCGGCGAAATCCTCTACAACGGCGCGAGCGTCGACTTTGCCGATCCGCGCGAAGCGCAAGCGGCCGGCGTCGGCATCATTCATCAGGAACTTCAACTGATGAATCATCTCACCGTCGCGCAGAACATCTTCATCGGCCGGGAGCCGAAGCGCGTCTTCGGGCTCGTGCTCGACGAGGACAAGCTCAACCGCGACGCGGCGGCGCTGCTGGCTCATCTGAGCCTGAACATCGATCCGCGCACCATCGTCGGCGGCCTCACCGTGGCCAAACAACAGATGGTCGAGATCGCCAAAGCGCTGTCCTTCAATTCGCGCGTGCTGATCATGGACGAGCCGACCGCGGCGCTCAACAACGCCGAAATCGCCGAACTGTTCAAAATGATCCGCGAGCTCAAGGCCAGAGGCGTCGGGATCGTTTACATCTCGCACAAGATGGACGAATTGAAGCAGATCGCCGATCGCGTCACCGTGCTGCGCGACGGCGAATATGTCGGAACGGTCGACGTCCCCTCGACCAGCATTGCAACCATCATCGGCATGATGGTCGGCCGCACCCTGAGCGACGAGCGCTACGCCGGCGGCCGGCCGGCCGGCGAGATTGCGCTCGACGTGCGCAATCTCAACTGCGGGCCGCTGGTGCGCGACGTCAGCTTCGTGGTGCGCCGAGGCGAGATTGTCGGCTTTGCCGGCCTGATGGGCGCCGGCCGCACCGAAGTCGCCCGCGCCGTATTCGGCGCCGATGCGCCGACGTCCGGCGAGGTCTCCGTGCATGGCCGCAAGCGGGCAATCCGCACCCCCGAGCAAGGGGTCGCCGCCGGGATCGGCTATCTCTCGGAGGATCGCAAGCGGTTCGGCCTGGCGCTTGGAATGGACGTCGAGTCCAACGTCGTGATGTCCAATCTCGGCAACTACCTCTGGCTCGGATTCTTCCTCAAGAAGCCGAGCATCCACGACGCGGCGCTCAAGTTCGTCAAGCTGCTCGACATTCGCACCCCGTCGACGACGCAGGAGGTGCGGCTCCTCTCGGGCGGCAACCAGCAGAAGATCGTCGTCGCCAAATGGCTCGACCGCGACTGCGACATTCTGTTCTTCGACGAGCCGACGCGAGGCATCGACGTCGGAGCCAAGAGCGAGATCTACAAATTGCTGCGCGCTCTCGCCGACGAGGGCAAGGCGATCGTGATGATCTCGTCGGAACTGCCGGAAATTTTGCGCATGAGCGACCGTATCGTCGTCATGTGCGAGGGCCGGATCACCGGCGAGATCGGCCATGCCGAGGCGACTCAGGAGCGCATCATGGAACTGGCGACGCAACGCGAAATCGCAAAGGCGGCCTAGAGTTATGGAAAACCCCACCGCTGTGAACAAAGGCGTCATCGAGTCCGAGCCGCAAGCGCTCGTCCGCGCCACAGGACGGCGTCTCCTTCGCCCGGCCGCGCTGCAGAAGATGCTCGCCTTCGCGAGCCTGCTCTTGCTGTTGATCTACTTCAGCTTCGCCTCGCCCGCCTTCATGCAAGAAGACAACATGATCAATATCTTGCAGGCGACGGCGGTCAACGGCGTGCTCGCCGTGGCGAGCACCTTCGTCATCATCACCGCGGGCATCGATCTCTCCGTCGGCACGCTGATGACCTTCTGCGCGGTCATGGCCGGCGTCTTCCTCACCTATTGGGGCCTGCCGTTGTGGACCGGCGTCTGCGCGGCGATCGCCGCCGGCGCCCTGAGCGGCTCCATCTCCGGCACGCTGGTTGCGAAAATGCGAATCCCGCCGTTCATCGCAACGCTCGGCATGATGCTGGTGCTCAAAGGCGGGGCGCTGGTCGTCTCCGCCGACAAGCCGATCTACTTCAACGACACGCCGAATTTTTCGATGATCTCGCAGGATTCGCTGCTCGGCTATATCGCGCCGAGCCTGCCGATCCCCAACGCGGCGCTGATCCTGTTCATCGTCGCCATTGTCGCCTCGTTCGTTCTCAATCGGACGGCGCTCGGGCGCTACACCTTCGCCATCGGCAGCAACGAAGAGGCGGTGCGCCTGTCGGGCGTCAACGTCGACCGGTGGAAAATCGGCATTTACAGCCTCGGCGGCGGCATTTGCGGCATTGGCGGCCTATTGCTCGCTTCGCGCATCAATTCGGCGCAGCCGGCGCTCGGCCAGGGCTACGAACTCGACGCGATCGCCGCGGTCGTCATCGGCGGCACATCGCTGAGCGGCGGTACGGGCACGATTCTCGGCACCATCATCGGCGCCTTCATCATGAGCGTGCTGACCAACGGCCTGCGCATTCTGTCGGTGGCGCAGGAATGGCAGTTCGTCGTCACCGGCGCGATCATCATCCTCGCGGTCTATGCCGACATGTTGCGGCGCAGGCGCGGATAAGAGTCGATTGAGTTTCAGAACGGGCGCGCAAGCTCGATCTGAGGACCGTCGCCGGATGCGGATCCATCCGGCATCGCGAAACCATTCCAAGCAGTGTCAAGTGGAGGAAACATCATGGCTTACAAGCGGCTTCTCGGCGTCGCGCTCGGCGCCGCCGCAGCGGTGTCGCTGTCGGCCGGCGCGCGCGCCGACGACATGTACATCCCGCTCATCTCCAAAGGCTTTCAGCACCAGTTCTGGCAGGCGGTGAAGGCCGGCGCGGAACAGGCCGCGAAGGCGGACAACGTGCGCATCACTTTCGAAGGACCGGAGACGGAGGCGATGGTCGACAAGCAGATCGACATGCTCTCCGCCGCGCTCGCCAAGAAGCCTAACGCGCTCGGCTTCGCGGCGCTCGACAGCCAGGCGGCCATTCCGTTGCTCAAGAAGGCGCAGGCCGAGCATATCCCAGTGATCGCTTTCGACTCCGGCGTCGACAGCAACATCCCAGTGACGACTTGCACGACGGACAACATCGCCGCCGCGGGGCTGGCGGCCGACAAGATGGCCGAGGCGATTGGCGACGCCGGTGAAGTCGCGGTCATCGTGCACGACCAGACGAGCCGCACCGGCATCGATCGCCGCGACGGCTTCCTCAATCGCATGAAAGAGAAGCACCCCAACGTCAAGATCGTGAGCGTTCAATACGGCGCCGGCGATCACTTGAAGTCGGCGGAGATCGCCAAGGCGATGCTTCAGGCCAATCCGAACCTCAAGGGCATCTTCGGCGCCAACGAAGGTTCGGCGGAAGGCGCGGCGATCGGCGTCAAGGAATCGGGCAAGCATCCGGTGGTCATCGGCTACGATTCCGGCAAGGAGCAGAAGGAAGACATCACTTCCGGCGTGATGCTGGGCGCCATCACGCAGAACCCGATCGGCATCGGCAAGTGCGTGGTCGATTCGGCGGTGAAGGCGCTCAAGGGCGAAACCCTGCCGAAGATCATCGACACCGGCTTCTATTGGTATGACAAGACCAATATGACCGACCCCAAGATCGCGGCCGTTCTCTACGATTGAGAGCTCGCGCTTTCAAGAGGAAGGGCCAAGGGCCCTTCCTCGTTCCAGCTCGGCGCGCGGAAGCTTGACGACGACCGCGCCGGGTGGCTTCTCGCTCAGTCCGGTCGACTCGCCGGGCAACGAGCAGCGCCGGGTATGACCGATCCCTTCCTTTGCAGCGACCTCGTCGTTCACAGCCGATACGCCTATGCGCGCGCCGCGGCGGAAGACGGCGACTGGCTCGCGGCGGCCGAGGTGCTCGAACAAGCGCTCGAACGCGCGCCACAATGGCCGCCGGCCCTGTTCGCGCTCGGCGAAGCGCTGGAGAAACTCGGCGAGGCCGAGCGCGCAGCTGAGGCTTTCCGCGCCAGCCTCGGCGCGGATCCGCAGGACTCCCAAGGTGCGGCGGCGCGGCTCGCGTTGCTCGGCGTCGCGCCGGCGCCGGCGACCCTTCCGCCAGCCTATCTGGCGAGGCTGTTCGACGGTTACGCGCCGCGGTTCGACAGGCATCTCGTCGAAGCGCTCGGCTATCGTGGCCCGGTTCAGATCTCGGAGGCCCTCGCGACGATTGCGCCGGGCCGTCGTTTCGCGGCGACGCTCGATCTCGGCTGTGGAACCGGGCTCGCCGGCGTCGCGCTCCGCGCCCGGGTTGAACGCCTCACCGGCATCGACATCTCGCCCGCCATGGTCGAGAAGGCGCGCGCGCTGCAAATCTACGACGCGCTCGAAGTCGGCGAGATCGTCGCGCATCTCGAGCGGTACGAGCAGGAGTTCGATTTGATCGTCGCCGCCGACGCCTTCGTTTATATCGGCGATCTGAGCGGCGTCTTCGTCGCGGCCGCTCGCGCTTTGAGGCGCGGCGGCCTCTTCGCTTTCACGGTCGAGGCCTTCGAGGGCGAAGGCTATCGACTCAATGCGACCATGCGCTTTTCGCACACCCGCGCCTACGTCGAGGCGACGGCGGTCGCGGCAGGTCTGCGCCCGCTCGCCGTGAAGCCGGACTGGGCCCGTCGCGAGGCCGGCGGCGAGGCGCCAGGACTCGTGTGCGCCTTCGGGTGGGACTGAGCGAGCCCTTGAGAACGGGGGGCTTCAGTCCTGCGGCGTCGCGAGCGGCTGGGTCGGGATCGCCGAAGCGACTGGGCCGGGGCCGGCGCCGTCACGCTGATAGATGTCAGGACGGAACTGCACGATGCCGTCCGGCGTCGCCCAGGCGGTGATGTAGACCCAGTAGACGTTGACCGGCTTCTCCAGCTTGACGTCGATCCGCTGGCCAGAATTGATCGCCTGGTCGATCTGATCGCGTCCCCAGCCGGGCGTGTCCTTCAGCAGCCAAGCCACATAGTCTCGGACATCCTGTACACGGACGCAGCCCGACGAGACGTAACGGAAGTCGTCGCCGAAAATCCCCTTCGACGGGGTGTCATGCATGTAGACGCCGTACGGGTTCGGGATGTTGATTCGCACCGAGCCCAAAGAATTGAGGTCGGCTCCCTGATCCTGGCGGAACTTGTAGTTCGTCGCGTCGAGCGAATTCCAGTTGATCGAATGCGGCGAGACTTCCTGCCCCTCTTTGTTGAAGACGCGGATCTTCTCGGAGGTGAGGTAATCGGGGTCGGCCTGCATCTTGGGGATGAGGTCCTTGCGGATGATCGAGGCCGGCACGGTCCAGAACGGGTTGAAATTGATCTCCGTCGCCTTGGTCTGCATGATCGGCGACTGGCGATCCATTTTGCCGACGCCAGCCACGTGATGCGAATAGACGACCCCGTTTTCGACCGTCTCTACCTCGGCCGCGGGGATATTGACCATCACGAAGCGGTCGCCGAGATCGCCCGCGAAGGTGCGCAGCCGGACGATGTTGGTCTCCAGCTGCTGCAAGCGCGCATCCGCGCTGACATTGAGCGCCGTGAGCGTCTCGTCGTTGACGACGCCGGTCGCGCTGATGCCGTGACGGACCTGGAAGCGCTTGACCGCGGCGTCCACGAAGGAATCGTAGGTTTGCCCCATGCCGGCGACCTGATCGAGGTCGCCGGAGGCGATCAGGCGCTGGCGCAAGGCCTGCACCGCGCGCGACCTGACGCCGATCTTGAGATCGCCAGCGGGAACCTGGTTCCAGCCGCCGCGCGCGACGATGCTCTGGTAGTTCTGGATCGCCTGCTCGGTGGCCGTCACCGTCGCCGGCGACAAGGTCGGCGTCGATTCGCGACCGACCGAAATGCGCGCCGAAGTCTCGTAGCTCTGGCGCCATTCGGCCTGGTCATCGTCGCTCGCGTCCTGCGCTCGCGCGGCGAAATTCAGCAGATTCCCTCCCGCGAAAGCGCAGACCGCCACGCCGGAAAGAAAGGCGCGCCGATCGACGCGCGGAAAACGGTATGCCGTCATTGAAAAACCAAGCCCCATCCCGGAAATCAGCGCCGCCGCCGGAAGCCCCGCATCCAGGGTCTCATCTCTCCCGGCGACTTTTCGTATCTTTTAGTCAAGAAACGGTTCCAGTCGGGCGAATTTATGACCGCCCGTTGCGTCCGCTGGAAGACGTGGCTTCCGCGCAACACCGAAGCAGAGGAAACGAAAAAGGCGTCCGTCAGGACGCCCTTCCCGCGAGACGGCATTTGTCGAAGCGTTCAAAGGCGATACTTGATCTGGTCCGTCCAGAAGCGCTCGAGACGGGCGAGCGAAACGTTCATCCGCGTGAAATCGTCCACCATCACGCCGCCGATCTGTTCAACCGTCATCGCGTGCTTCTCGTAGAGCCCGACGATGATTCGGTGCACTTCCTCGCCCTTCTCCGTCAGGCTGATTCGCACCGAACGCCGATCAATGCGGGAGCGGGCGTGATGCAGGTAGCCCATCTCGACCAGCTTCTTGACGTTGTAAGAGACGTTCGAGCCCAGATAGTAGCCGCGCGTGCGCAGTTCGCCGGCGGTGAGCTCCTTGTCGCCGATATTGAACAGCAGGAGCGCCTGCACGGCGTTCACATCGGAGCGGCCGCGCCGGTCGAACTCGTCCTTGATCACATCGAGGAGGCGGCGATGCAGCCGCTCCACCATGGTCAAGGTTTCGAGATATGCTGGACGCACGACAGCACTTCTCTCGTTTCTGGATACAACCTCTTCGGTCTTTGCAAGGTTCTTCATGACACGCTCGCCTGTTCGACTTTCCCTGGCCGAGATTATTATTCGGTCCGCTTATGGGTAGGACTTTAGCTTCCGGCTATGAAGACGAGTTTAAGAGTCACGATGAATCCAGGGTTTACTGGATCTGGTAAACTTGATCTGAATCAGTAGTTTGTTGACCTTGGCGGAACGTTAACCGCGTCTCGCGGCGCAGCGTCAGGCGCGCTCCTGCCCCGCCTGCCAGCTCAGGAAGAAATAGAAAGCGGCGAGCGCCAGGTTGAGGGCGACGACCAGCGCGCCGCTCACCATTCCACGCACGCCGAGCGCGGGAGAGACGGTCTCGATGGCGGCGCAGAGGAGCCACACGACGCCGCCCCAAGGGGCGGCAAGCCACAGCCCGACCGCCGCGAGGAGATCGACTGCGGCGAAGAAGACGACCGAGCCTTGCAGCGCTCGAGGCAGAGCGGTGAAATCGGCGTAGCCCGGCATGGCGCCGAGCACGAGACTCCAGTTGAAGAGGCCTTTGGCCAACCAGACCCAGGCGAGGGTCCGCATGTACCAAACGAGCGCGCCGGTCCAATTCCAGCGCAGCGCGATCCGCCCGGCGCCCGCCTCCCTGCCCTGCTGCGAGGCAGGATCGACGATCTGCGTCACGCCGTCGAGGCTTTGACGCATCACGGTCTTCAACGCCGCGGCTCCGGAAAGGTGAGTTCGTCGGCGCCCAGCGGCGCGAAATAGGCGTCGATCGCGCGCCCGTCGATGGATTCGCCCCCCGCCGGCCGCCAATGCGGCGACTGGTCCTTGTCGATGATCGTCGCGCGAACGCCCTCGTAGAGGTCATGGCCGCGGCAGATGCGTGAGACGATGCGAAATTCGACCCGCATCGCTTCCTCAAACCCGAGCCCGGCGCCGAGCTCCATCTGGCGAAGCGCGATCGCTTGGCTGGTCGGCGATTTCGCCCGCATCGCGGCGAGCGCCGCCGCGGCGAACCGCGACTCCGCCGCAGCGCTTTCGAGTGCGTCGAGGATCGCCGCTCGGTCGAGACGGGCGAACCAGCGCTCGATCCCCCCCGCCTCCGGAACGATCGAAGCAGGCGACGGGGCGACGGCAAAGCGCGCAAGAATGTCGTCGACCGGCCCCGGCGCCTGCAGCGCCTCGGCCAGCGCCCCGAAGGACGCACTCGGGACGAAGCTTTGCGCGAGGCCGAGCGCGACCACATCCCCAGCGTCGGCCCGCAGCCCGGTTGCAGCGAGATAGACCCCGGTGCGTCGCGGCAGTCGCGGCAGAACATAGGTCGCGCCGACGTCGGGAAAAAAGCCGATGCCGACCTCCGGCATCGCAAAGAGGCAATTTTCGCTCGCCACCCGATGCGAGCCATGGACGCAGAGCCCCACCCCGCCGCCCATCACGATGCCGTCGATCAACGACACATAGGGCTTGGTGTAGCGCTTGATGCGCCGGTTGAGCTGATATTCCTCGCGCCAAAAGGCGAGTTGCGCAGCGTGATCGCCGGCCTTGCCCTGCTCGTAGATGCGGCGGATGTCGCCGCCGGCGCAGAACGCTCGACCACCGCCGCTGACAACGACGACGCGCTCGACGCCGTCATCGCCCTCGAACGCGTCGAGCGCCTCGGCGATCTTGCGCACCATCGGTAGGGTGAGCGCATTCAGCGCCTTCGGCCGATCGAGGATGACGAAACCTGCCCCGCCGCGCTTTTCGTAGCGCGCTCCCGCCTCATTCGCGGACGCGCTCGGCGCGTCAGCGTTCACGCCGAGGGCTCCAGGATCGAATCGATCGCCGCGGCGACTTCCGGGACGGTCTTCATGCCGTCGACGCGCTGCAGCAGCTCCTTTGCCACATAGTGCGGCGTCACCGCCGCCGTGTC
Source organism: Roseiarcus sp. (assembly GCA_036488815.1). Taxonomy (GTDB): domain Bacteria; phylum Pseudomonadota; class Alphaproteobacteria; order Rhizobiales; family Beijerinckiaceae; genus Roseiarcus. The sequence goes on along the minus strand of DASXGX010000161.1, from coordinate 22,583 downwards.
GCGGAAATAAGCGGCCAGACGCGTCTTGAAGATCTCGGGGTCGTCGTCCTTGCGCACGGGGCGACCGGCCGCCTTCGCGTCGGCCGCGCGCTGCACGATGCGGGACACCAGCACCTCAGGGTCGACTTGCAGTTCGATCGCTGCGTCCAGCTTGAGCCCCTTGCGCGCCAGCAAGGCGTCGAGCGCCTCGGCCTGGGCGAGCGTACGCGGAAAACCGTCGAGAATGAAGCCCCGCTGCGCGTCCGGTTCGGCGATCCGCTCTTCGATGATGCCCTGGACGATCTCGTCCGACACCAGCGAGCCCGCATCCATCACCGCTTTCGCCTTGAGGCCGATCGGCGTCCCGGCGCTTGCAGCGGCGCGAAGCATATCGCCGGTCGAAAGTTGAGGGATGCCGTATTTCTCCACCAGTCGAGCCGCCTGAGTGCCTTTGCCGGCGCCGGGCGGCCCGAGCAGGATCAACCTCATCTCTTCTTCCCCCTCAATTTGGCCTTTCTAATCAGGCCTTCATATTGGTGCGCCTGCAGATGTCCGTGAATCTGGGCGACCGTGTCCATCGTGACGTTGACGACAATCAAGAGCGACGTGCCGCCGAAATAGAGCTGCACCGATGAATACGACGTCAACAGCTCCGGCAGGATGCAGATCAGCGCGAGATAGCCCGCCCCCAGCACGGTGATCCGAGTGAGAATTTGGTCGAGGTATTGCGCCGTGCGATCGCCCGGACGCACGCCAGGGATGAAGCCGCCGTGCTTTTTCAGATTGTCCGCGGTGTCATGCGGATTGAACACCGTCGCCGTGTAGAAGAAGGCGAAAAACACGATCAGCGCGACGTAGAGGATGATATAGAGCGGTCCCCCACGGCCGAGCAGCGCCGAAACCGTCGAAAGGATGCCCGAACTCGACGACCCCTGAGCGAAGTTCGCCACCGTCGTCGGCAGCAGCAGCAGCGAGGAGGCGAAAATCGGCGGGATGACGCCGGCGGTGTTGAGCTTGAGCGGCAGGAACGAGCTCTGCCCCTCGTACATTTTGTTGCCGACTTGGCGTCGCGGATAGGTGATCGGTACGCGGCGCTGCGCCCGCTCCATGAAGACGATGAACGCGACGACGACGAACACCATCACGATGACGCCGAGGACGAGGCCAGTCGAAATCGAGCCCTGACGGCCGAGTTCGAACAGTTGAACCGCGGCCTGCGGTAGGCGCGCGACGATGCCTGCGAAGATGATCAGCGAAGAACCGTTGCCGACGCCGCGCGAGGTGATCTGCTCGCCCAGCCAGACCAGGAACATGGTGCCGCCGGTGAGCGTGATGACGGTCGAGAGCCGGAACAGCAACCCCGGATCGCTGACGACGCCCGCCCTGCCCTCGAGGCCAATGGAGATGCCATACGCCTGGAACACCGCGAGAATCACAGTCAGATAGCGAGTATACTGGTTGAGGATCTTACGCCCCGCCTCGCCCTCTTTCTTGATCGACTCCAGCGAGGGAAGGACCGAGCTCAAGAGCTGAATGATGATCGAGGCCGAAATGTACGGCATGATGTTCAACGCGAACACCGCCATGCGCTGCACCGCGCCGCCGGAGAACATGTTGAACATGTCGAGCACGCCCTGGCTGTGCCCGGTGAACGACTGCTCGAACGCGTTCGGGTCGATGCCCGGCAATGGAACGTAGGTTCCAAGGCGGTAGACGATCAGCGCGCCGAGCGTGAACCAGATGCGCTTCTTGAGCTCCTCCGCCTTGGAGAACGCAGACCAGTTGATATTGGCTGCAAGCTGTTCGGCCGCTGAAGCCATTGTGTTCGCGCTCCGTTTTTCTCTAGGCGCCGTCGCCGCGCCGATTGAGGGCCTACGCCGGCGGCGGCGCCGCGACACAAGGCCATAAACACAATTTGAACGGCTGCCCAGTCAGGGCGCCGTTCAAATCATATGGCTCGGCGCGGACGAAACGCCACCCCGCGCGGCGCCGATTATCACTCGGCCGCGGTCGCGACCTCGGCCTTCAGCGTCTTCACGCTGCCGCCAACCTTCTCGATCGCCGCGACGGCGCTCTTCGAGGCTCCGTAGACCTCGAAATCCACCTTCGCCTTGATCTCGCCCTTGCCCAGGATCTTCACGCCGTCGCGCGCGCGCGCCACGACGCCCGCCGCGACCAGCGCCTCGACGGTGATGGGCTTGCTCAAGTCCAAGACGCCGGCGTCGATCGCAGTCTGAACGCGGCCGAGATTGACCTCGTTGACGTCGAGCGGCGACGGCGGCGTGAAGCCGCGCTTCGGCAGGCGGCGGTGCAGCGGCATCTGGCCGCCTTCGAAGCCTTTGATGCGGACGCCCGAACGCGCGGTCTGACCCTTGCCGCCGCGGCCCGACTGCTTGCCCTTGCCGGAGCCAATGCCGCGGCCGACGCGGATGCGCGCCTTCGACGAGCCCGGGTTGTCCTTGATGCTGTTGAGTTTCATGGTCGCGTCCTCACTGGCCGTCGACGACACGCACGAGGTGCGCGACTTTGGCGATCATGCCGCGGACGGCGGGCGTATCGACGACGCTCGAACGCCGCCCGATCTTGTTGAGGCCGAGGCCCTTCAGCGTGTCGCGCTGCGCCTGCGGACGGCCGATCGCGCTGCCGACCTGTTCGAGGGTCACTGTCTTCTCAGTGGTCATGGCACGGACCTCCCGATCACGAGTCGGAGGCGTCGGCTTCGACGCCGACGCGGCGCGACTGCAACGTCGACACCTTGAGGTTGCGACGCTGCGCGACCGAGCGGGGGCTGTCCTCGCGCGAGAGCGCGTCGAACGTCGCACGGATCATGTTGTACGGGTTCGACGAGCCCTGGCTCTTGGCAACGACGTCGTGCACCCCGAGCGATTCGAACACCGCGCGCATCGGGCCGCCGGCGATGATGCCCGTGCCCGCTGGGGCGGCGCGCAACACGACGCGGCCGGAACCATGGCGCCCGTTGACGTCGTGATGCAGCGTGCGCCCTTCGCGCAGCGGCACGCGAACGACGCCGCGCTTGGCGGCCTCGGTCGCCTTGCGGATCGCTTCCGGCACTTCGCGCGCCTTGCCGTGGCCGAAGCCGACGCGTCCCTTCTGGTCGCCGACGACGACGAGCGCGGCGAAACCGAAGCGGCGTCCGCCCTTCACCACCTTCGCCACGCGATTGATGTGGACGAGGCGATCGACGAACTCGCTGTCGCGCTCCTCCCGGCTATGCTCGCGGCCTCTGCCGCCTTCACCTTCACGCGCCATTTTTTCTTTCCGTCACTTGCGCGGCGCTCGTAACGAACCGCCGCTCGCTTGGGGTTGAAATCTCAGAACTCGAGCCCGCCTTCGCGCGCGCCCTCGGCGAGCGCCTTGACGCGCCCGTGATACATGTAGGCGCCACGATCGAACACGACCTTCTCGACGCCCGCCTTCTTGGCGCGCTCGGCGATCTCCTGGCCGATCCGCTTGGCGGCTTCGACATTCGCGCCGGTCTTGAGCTGCTCGCGGAACGCCTTCTCGAGCGTCGAGACGGCGACGATCGTCACGCCCTTCTCGTCGTCGATGATCTGAGCCGAGATCTGCTTGGAGGAGCGGAACACGCTGAGGCGCGGACGATCCCCCCCATGCGCGCGGATCGCCCGGCGAACGCGCGCCTTGCGGCGGTCGATGGATTGGTTGGACTTGGCCATGGCGGCGCCCCTTATTTCTTCTTGCCTTCCTTGCGGAAGATGAATTCGTCGACGTACTTGACGCCCTTGCCCTTATAAGGCTCGGGGCCGCGGAAGGCGCGAATTTCGGCCGCGATCTGGCCGACCTGGCGCTTGTCGATGCCGGCGACGGTGATTTCCGTCGGCTTCGGCGTCACGATCGTGACTCCAGCCGGGATCGGATAGACCACGTCGTGGCTGTAGCCCAGCGAGAGCTGCAGGTTCTTGCCGGCGACAGCCGCCTTGTAGCCGACGCCGTTGATCTCGAGCTTCTTCTCGAAACCCTGGGTCACGCCGACGACGAGGTTCTGCACCCGCGCGCGCGCCGTGCCCCACATCGCTCGCGACCGCTTGTCCTGGTGGTGCGGCTCGACGTGAACGACGTTGCCCTCGATCTTGACGGCGACTTCGTCCGGGACGGTGAAATTCAATTCGCCCTTCGCGCCCTTCACGGCGATCAACTGACCGTCGAGCTTGGCGGTCACGCCGGCGGGAATGGCGACGGGCTTCTTGCCGATACGAGACATAGCGTTGGTTCCAAATTAGCGGACGCCGACCGGTGTCGGCTCTTCGAGGCGGCCCTTAGAAGACCGTGCAGAGGACCTCGCCTCCGACGTGATTCTCACGCGCCGAATGATCCGCCATCACGCCCTTGGGCGTGGAGAGGATCGAAACGCCGAGGCCGTTGGCGACGCGCGGCATGCCGTCGACCGCGACGTAGACGCGCCGGCCAGGCTTCGACACGCGCTCGATCTTGCGAATGACCGGCTCGTTGTCGAAGTACTTCAGCTCGATCTCGAACTCGGTTCGGCCGTTGCCGTAGTCGGTCGTCGAATAGCCGCGGATGTAGCCTTCCGACTGCAGGACGTCGAGCACCTTCTTGCGCAAGGAGGAGCCGGGGGTCGAGACCTTGCCGCGCTTGCGCATCTGCGCATTGCGGATGCGGGTGAGCATATCACCCAGAGGATCGTTCACGGACATGCTGCTCGCCTCCTTACCAGCTCGACTTCACGAGGCCGGGAATAAGGCCCTTGTTGCCCAATTCCCTGAGCGCGATACGGCTCATCTTCAGCTTGCGATAGTAGGCGCGCGGACGGCCCGTCACTTCACAGCGGTTGCGCACGCGCACGGCTGCGCCGTTGCGCGGCAACGCCGCGAGCTTGAGACGCGCCTCGAAGCGCTCCTCCATCGCCAGATTCTCGTCGTTGGCGACGTCCAGCAGGCGCTTGCGGCGCGCCGAGAACTTCTTCACCAGACGCTGCTTGCGCTCGTTATTCTCGATTGCACTCTTCTTTGCCATCAAAGGCCTCCATTTTCCGCGTTTGAGCGCTTCAGGCTCACTGCCGGAACGGGAAGTTGAACGCACGCAACAACGCGCGCGCCTCGGCGTCGGTCTTGGCCGTCGTGCATACCACGATGTCCATGCCCAACATCGACTCCGCCTTGTCGTAGTCGATTTCGGGGAAAATGATGTGCTCCTTGACGCCCAGCGCGTAATTGCCGCGGCCGTCGAAGGACTTCGGGTCGAGGCCCCGGAAGTCGCGAACGCGCGGCAGCGCGACCGTGACCAGGCGGTCCAGGAACTCGTACATGCGCGTCTTGCGCAGCGTGACCTTGGCGCCGATCGGCATGTTCTCGCGCACCTTGAAGGTCGAGATCGCCTTGCGCGCTCGGGTGACGACCGGCTTTTGTCCGGCGATCAGCGCGAGGTCGTTCGCAGCCGCGGTCACCTTCTTGGTGTCGTTGACCGCTTCGCCGACGCCCATGTTCAGAACGACCTTGTCGATCTTGGGAACCTGCATCGGGTTCTTATAGCCGAACTCCTCGACCAGCTTCGGCACCACCACGCTTTCGTAGTGGCGCTTCAGGCGCGCCATGTAGTCCTTCGGCGCCGCCTTCGGCTGTCCCGCCGCCGCGACTTCGCTCTGCGCCGCACGGCCCTTGCCCTTGGGTTCCGCCGCGCCTTCCGCCTTCCCGGCCTTCGGGGCTTTGTCGGCCTTGGCCGACTTGCCGCCCTTGTCGGATTTTGCCTCAGCCATCGATCAGGTCTCCGGAACGCTTGGCGACGCGAACCTTGCGGCCGTCGTCGAGAATCTTGAATCCGACGCGGGTCGGCTGGCCGGTCTTGGGGTCGGCGATCGCGAGATTGGACAGATCGATCGGCGCTTCCTTGGAGAGAATGCCGCCTTCGGTCTGCGCGGTCTGGCGCGTATGGCGCTTGACGACGTTGACGCCGGTGACGATCGCGCGCCCCTCGGCGGGATTGACGTTCGTCACTTCGCCGGTCCTGCCCTTGTCGCGCCCGGCGAGCACGACGACCTTGTCGCCCTTACGGATCTTGGCGGCCATCACAGCACCTCCGGCGCGAGCGACATGATCTTGACGTGGTTCTTGGCGCGCAGTTCGCGCGGCACCGGCCCGAAGATGCGGGTCCCAACAGGCTCCGACTGGTTGTTGATGAGCACGGCGGCGTTCGAATCGAAGCGGATCACCGAACCGTCGGCGCGGCGGATGTCCTTGGCGGTGCGCACGACGACCGCCTTCATGACGTCGCCCTTCTTCACGCGACCGCGCGGGATCGCTTCCTTGATCGACACCACGATGATGTCGCCGATCGACGCGTAGCGACGCTTCGAACCGCCCAGCACCTTGATGCACATCACGCGGCGCGCGCCGGAATTCTCGGCGACGTCGAGGTTGGTTTGCATCTGAATCATGGCCTAAACGCCTTTCTTGTCAGAACGGTTTCCAGCGGCGGACCACCGGACTACGTCTGAAGGAGGCTCGCGCCTCCGGGATGAGTTTTTCCTAGCGCCGGACCGCGTCAGCCCTGAGGGGCCTCGACGACGATCCACCGCTTCAGCTTCGAAATCGGCTTCGTCTCTTCGATCGACACCGTGTCGCCGACCTTGTGCGTCTTGGTCTCGACATGGGCGTGATAGTTCTTCGAGCGCCGCACCGTCTTCTTCAGCAGCGGATGCGTGAAACGGCGCTCGACCTTCACGACCAAGGTCTTTTCCTGCTTGTCGCTGACGACGACGCCCTGGAGGATTCGCTTCGGCATGATCCCGTCCTCAGACTTTGGTCTTCGCGGCGCGCTTCTGCGCGGCGATGGTTTTGACTCGCGCGATGTCGCGGCGCACGACGCGCACGCGGGCGGTGTCCTGGAGCTGGCCGCTCGCCCGCTGGAAGCGCAGGTTGAACTGCTCCTTCTTCAGCTTGAGGGCCTCGTCGTCCAGCTGATCTTCGCTCATGACGCGCAGGTCTGAGAGACGGCTCGTGTTTTTCATGTCTCTCTCCTCACTCAGCGATGCGCTGTACGAAGCGCGTCTTGATCGGCAGCTTGGCCGCGGCGAGCTCGAAAGCCTCACGCGCGATCTGCTCCGGCACGCCGTCGACCTCGAACATGATGCGGCCCGGCGCGACGCGCGCGATCCACAATTCCGGCGCGCCCTTGCCTTTACCCATACGCACTTCGATCGGCTTCTTCGACACCGGCACGTCGGGGAACACCCGGATCCAAACGCGCCCCGCGCGCTTCATGTGGCGCGTCAACGCACGGCGGGCGGCCTCGATCTGGCGCGCGGTGATGCGCTCCGGCTCGAGCGCCTTCAGGCCGAACTCGCCGAAATTCAGCGCAAATCCGCCCTTGGCGACGCCGCTAATGCGGCCTTTGAACGCCTTGCGGAACTTCGTTTTCTTAGGCTGCATCATGGTCGTGGACCTTTAATTCTCTCAGGCCGCGTCGCGGCCGCGCGGCTCGCGCTCGCGTCGCTGCGGACGATGGCTCGACGAGTGATCGGCTTCGGCCTGGCGCTTGTCCTGCGCCATCGGATCGTGCTCAAGGATTTCGCCCTTGAAGATCCAGACCTTGACGCCGCATGTGCCGTAGGCCGTGTGCGCCGTCGCAACGCCGTAGTCGACGTCCGCGCGCAGCGTGTGCAACGGCACCCGTCCCTCGCGGTACCACTCGAGTCGGGCGATCTCGGCGCCGCCCAGGCGACCGGAGCAGTTGATGCGGATGCCCTCGGCGCCGAGGCGCATCGCGGACTGCACCGCGCGCTTCATCGCGCGGCGGAACGCCACGCGGCGCTCGAGCTGCTGGGCGATCGAGTCGGCGACCAGCGCCGCGTCGATCTCGGGCTTGCGAACCTCGACGATATTGATCGCGACTTCGGACTGGGTGACCTTGGCGACCTGCTTGCGCAGCTTGTCGATGTCGGCGCCCTTCTTGCCGATCACGACGCCGGGACGCGCCGAGTGGATGTTGACGCGGCACTTCTTGTGCGGACGCTCGATGACGATCTTCGAGATCGCCGCCTGCTTGAGCGCGCCCATCAGCAGCTCGCGGATCTTCATGTCCTCGTGCAACAGCTTGCCGTACTCGCCCTTGTTCGAGAACCAGCGCGAATCCCAGGTGCGGTTGACGCCGAGGCGCAGCCCGATCGGATTGATCTTCTGACCCATCGTTGACTCCTCAGGCCGCGTCGGCGGCGGCGGCCGCGACTTCGCGCACGACGATCGTAATGTTCGAGAACGGCTTTTCGATCCGCCCGGCCCGGCCGCGCGCACGAGGGCTGAAGCGCTTCATCACCATGTCCTTGCCAACCCAGGCTTGCGCGACGACGAGATCGTCGACGTCGAGCTCGTGATTGTTCTCGGCGTTGGCGATCGCCGACTCCAGCGCCTTCTTCACCTCGGTCGAAATTCTCTTGTTGGAGAATTCGAGATCGGCGAGCGCCCGCGACACCTTCTTGCCGCGGATGAGCTGGGCGAGCAGGTTGAGCTTCTGCGGGCTCACCCGCAACATGCGAATGGTCGCCTTCGCTTCGTTATCGGCGAGACGCCGAGGATTGGCTTGTTTGGACATGGCGTTAAGCCCTCTTCGCCTTCTTGTCGGCGGTATGGCCGTGGAACGTGCGCGTCGGCGCGAACTCGCCGAACTTGTGGCCGATCATCTCCTCGGTGACGGCAACCGGCACGTGCTTGTGCCCGTTGTAGACGCCGAACGTCAGACCGACAAACTGCGGCAGAATGGTCGAACGGCGGCTCCAGATCTTGATGACGTCCGAGCGGCCCGAGCCGCGCGCGACGTCCGCCTTCTTGAGCATGTAGCCATCGACGAACGGCCCCTTCCAAATCGAACGCGTCATGGCTTAGCCCTTCTTCTTGCGGACGTGCCGCGAGGCGACGATGAACTTGTCGGTCGACTTGTTCGAGCGCGTCTTCTTGCCCTTGGTCGGCTTGCCCCACGGGGAAACCGGGTGACGGCCGCCCGAAGTGCGGCCTTCGCCGCCGCCGTGCGGGTGATCGACCGGGTTCATCGTGACGCCGCGGTTATGCGGACGCTGGCCGAGCCAGCGGTTACGACCCGCCTTGCCTAGCGACGCGTTCATGTGGTCCGGGTTCGACACCGCCCCGACCGTCGCAAAGCACTGGCCGTGCACCAGGCGCTGCTCGCCCGAGTTGAGGCGGAGCGAAACGTAGCCCTGATCGCGGCCGACGATCTGCGCGTAGGTCCCGGCCGAGCGGGCGACCGCGCCGCCCTTGCCGATCTTCAGCTCGACGTTGTGGACGATCGTGCCGACCGGAATGTTGGCCAGCGGCATCGCATTGCCAGGCTTCACGTCGACCTGCACGCCCGCGATGACCGTGTCGCCGACGCTGAGACGCTGCGGCGCGATGATGTAGGCCTGCTCGCCGTCCGCATAGCGAATCAACGCGATGAAGCTGGTGCGATTCGGATCGTACTCCAGGCGCTCCACCGTGCCGGCGACGTCGAATTTGCGGCGCTTGAAGTCGACCAGACGATAGGACTGCTTGTGGCCGCCGCCGCGGAACCGCACGGTGATGCGGCCGAGGTTGTTGCGGCCGCCCTTCTCGGACTTGCCGACGGTGAGCGCCTTGAGCGGCTTGCCCTTGTAGAGTTCGCTGCGGTCGACGATGGCGAGCTGACGAATGCCCGGCGTCGTCGGATTGAATGTCTTGAGAGCCATTGTGCTGAACCCTTAAAGACCGCTGGTCACGTCGATGCGATGACCGTCGGCGAGCGTCACGACGGCTTTCTTGACGTCCTGCTGTCGGCCGCGGACGCCGCGAAACACCTTGTTCTTGCCCTTGCGAACGAGCGTGTTCACCGCCGTAACCTTGACGTCGAACAGCTTCTCGATCGCCGCCTTGATCTGCGGCTTGGTGGCCTCGCGGCGCACCTTGAACACGAACTGGTTGCTTTCGGACGCGATCGTCGCCTTTTCGGTGATCACCGGCGCGACGATGGTGTCGTAGTGGCGAGCGTCATTGCTCATTTGAACCGCGCCTCCAGCGCTTCGATCGCGGCCTTGGTCAGCACGAGCTTCTCGCGGCGCATGATGTCATAGACGTTGATGCCCTGTGCGGGCAGCACGTCGACCTGCGGCAGGTTACGCGCCGCCGAGGCGAAATTGGCGTCGACGGTCGAGCCGTCGATGATCAGCACGTTGCTCAGCGCCGCCTTGGCGAAGTTTTCGCGCAACGTCTTGGTCTTGGCCTGCTCGAGCTGGGCGTTCTCCCAGATAACTAATCCGCCAGCGCGCTGCTTTGCCGACAGCGCGTGGCGAAGCGCGAGCGCGCGCACCTTCTTGGGCAGATCATGCGCATGGCTGCGCACCACCGGACCCATCGCGCGGCCGCCGCCGCGGAACTGCGGCACGCGGGCGGAGCCATGACGCGCGCCGCCAGTGCCCTTCTGCTTATACATCTTCTTGCCGGTGCGATGGATGTCGGCGCGGCCGAGCGTCTTGTGGTCGCCGGCCTGGCGCTTGGCGAGCTGCCAGCGCACCATGCGGGCGATCAAATCCTCACGCGGCTCGAGGCCGAAGATCTCGTCGTCGAGCTCGAGCGAGCCGGCGGCGGATCCATCAATCGACGTCATGTCGAATTTCATAACGTCATTCTCCCTTCGGCTCGGCGGCAGGCGCTTCGGCCGACGTTTCTGCATGGACGCGGAACTTGCCCGGCAACGGGGCATCCTTCGGCAGCGGCTTCTTCACGGCGTCCCGCACCGCAATCCAACCCCCGGCATGGCCAGGCACCGATCCCTCGACGAGGATCAGGCCGCGCTCGACGTCGGTCTGCACGACACGCAGATTCTGCGTCGTCACCCGATCGACGCCCATGTGGCCGGCCATCTTCTTGTTCTTCCAGGTCTTGCCCGGGTCCTGACGGCCGCCGGTCGAACCGTGCGAACGGTGCGAGACCGACACGCCGTGCGTGGCGCGCAGACCGCCGAAGTTCCAGCGCTTCATCGGACCGGCGAAGCCTTTACCGATCGTGACGCCGGTCACGTCGACGAACTGGCCAACGAGGAAGTGGTCCGCGGTGATTTCGGCGCCGACGGGGATCAACTTATCCTCGGCGACACGGAATTCCGCGAGCTGGAGCTTGGGCTCGACGTGCGCGACGGCGAAGCGTCCGCGCTCGGCTTTGCTGACATTCTTGACCTTGGCGCGGCCAATGCCGAGCTGAAGCGCGGTGTAGCCGTTCTTCTCCTGGGTGCGATGCGCAACGACCTGGCAGCCCTCGACCTTGAGGACCGTGACCGGAACGTGATCGCCCGCGTCGGTGAAGATGCGGGTCATCCCCAGCTTCTGTGCGATGATGCCTGAACGCATGGCGCTAATCCTTCAGAGCGCATTCGCATCCTGCGAAGAGGCGCTCGCCAAATTCCTTAGAGCTTGATCTCGACGTCCACGCCTGCGGCGAGGTCGAGCTTCATCAAAGCGTCGACCGTCTGCGGCGTCGGGTCGACGATGTCGAGAACCCGCTTGTGTGTACGAATTTCGAACTGCTCGCGCGACTTCTTGTCGACGTGCGGCGAGCGGTTCACCGTGAACTTCTCGATCCGCGTCGGCAACGGGATCGGCCCGCGGACCCGAGCGCCGGTGCGCTTGGCGGTCGACACGATCTCCTTCGTCGAAGCGTCGAGCACGCGGTGATCGAACGCTTTGAGGCGGATGCGGATATTTTGCGTATTCATGTCTGTCAGATCCCTGGCCGGCGCGGGCGGGGCGGTGGCCCCGCCCGGCGTTCTCAGTCTTTCGTCACTCCGTTATGGAGACGACGACGCCGGAGCCGACCGTGCGTCCACCCTCGCGAATTGCGAAGCGCAGCTTTTCCTCCATCGCGATCGGAACGATCAGCGCGACCTCGATGGTCACGTTGTCGCCGGGCATCACCATCTCGGTGCCTTCCGGCAGCTGGACGATGCCGGTCACGTCGGTGGTGCGGAAGTAGAACTGCGGACGGTAGTTGGTGAAGAACGGGGTATGGCGGCCGCCCTCGTCCTTGGTGAGGATATACGCCTCAGCCTTGAACTTGGTGTGCGGCTTGACCGAGCCGGGCTTGCAGAGAACCTGGCCGCGCTCGACGTCTTCGCGCTTGGTGCCGCGCAGCAGACAGCCGACATTGTCGCCCGCCTCGCCCTGATCGAGCAACTTGCGGAACATTTCGACGCCGGTGACGATGGTCTTGACGGTCGCCTTGAGGCCGACAATCTCGACTTCCTCGCCCACCTTGACGATGCCGCGCTCGATGCGGCCGGTCACGACAGTGCCACGGCCCGAAATCGAGAACACGTCTTCGACCGGCATCAGGAAGGGCTGATCCTTCGGGCGCTCCGGCTGCGGGATGTAAGCATCGACCGCTTCCATCAGCTTGAGGATCGCGTCGTGGCCAATCTCGGTCGACTTGTCTTCAAGCGCCATAAGCGCCGAACCCTTGATGATCGGAATGTCGTCGCCGGGAAAGTCGTACTTGGAGAGCAGTTCGCGAACTTCGAGCTCGACGAGCTCAAGAAGCTCCGGATCGTCGACCATATCGACCTTATTCATGAACACGACAAGCGCCGGCACGCCGACCTGACGGGCGAGCAAGATGTGCTCGCGGGTCTGCGGCATCGGGCCGTCGGCCGCGGAGACCACCAGAATCGCGCCGTCCATCTGCGCGGCGCCGGTGATCATGTTCTTCACATAGTCGGCGTGGCCGGGGCAGTCGACGTGCGCATAATGGCGGTTCTTGGTCTCGTACTCGACGTGCGCCGTCGAGATCGTGATGCCGCGCGCCTTCTCTTCCGGCGCCTTGTCGATCTGGTCGTAAGCGGTGAACTTGGCGCCGCCGGTCTCGGCGAGAACCTTCGTGATCGCAGCCGTCAACGACGTCTTGCCGTGGTCGACGTGGCCGATCGTGCCGATGTTGCAATGCGGCTTGCTACGCGAAAATTTTTCCTTGGCCATGGCCGGACTCCTTCTCGTGATTCCTAGAATTGACGCTGTTGGCGGCTGCCCGCCTTACTTGAACTTCGCCTGAATCTCCTGCGAGACCGCGGCGGGCACCTGCTCGTAGTGATCGAACTGCATCGTGAAGTTGGCGCGCCCCTGCGTGCCCGAGCGAAGCTGGTTGACGTAGCCGAACATGTTCGCCAGCGGCACCATCGCATTGATGACGACCGCATTCGCGCGCATGTCCTGGCCCTGCACCTGCCCGCGGCGGGACAGAAGATCGCCCATCACAAAGCCGGTGTGCTCCTCAGGCGTCACCACCTCGACCTTCATGATCGGCTCGAGCAGCACCGAGCCGCCCTTCTGCAAGCCTTCACGGAAAGCCGCGCGCGACGCAATTTCGAAGGCCAGAGCCGACGAGTCGACGTCGTGGTATGCGCCGTCGATCAGCGTCGCCTTGACGTCGACCACCGGGAAGCCGGCCAGAATGCCCGACCCCATCACGCTGTTGATGCCCTTCTCGACGCCCGGAATATATTCCTTCGGCACCGCGCCGCCGACGATCTTGGATTCGAAGGACGACCCCGAACCCGGCTCGGCCGGCTCGAACACGATCGTCACCTTGGCGAACTGGCCGGTGCCGCCGGTCTGCTTCTTGTGGGTGTAGGTGATTTCCGTCTTCTTGCTCAACTTCTCGCGATAAGCGACCTGCGGCGCGCCGATGCTGGCCTCGACCTTGTAGGTGCGCTTGAGGATGTCGACCTTGATGTCGAGATGCAGTTCGCCCATCCCCTTGAGGATGGTCTGGCCGGACTCCGGGTCGGTCGAGACGCGGAACGAGGGATCCTCAGCGGCGAGCTTGGAGAGGGCGACGCCCAGTTTCTCCTGGTCCGCCTTCGACTTCGGCTCGATTGCGATCTCGATGACGGGCTCGGGGAACTCCATCTTCTCGAGGATCACCGGCTTCAGCTGGTCGCAAAGCGTGTCGCCGGTGCGGGTGTCCTTGAGGCCCGCCAACGCGACGATATCGCCCGCATAGGCCTCCTTGATGTCTTCGCGATTGTTGGCGTGCATCAGCAGCATGCGGCCGACGCGCTCTTTCTTGTCCTTGGTCGAGTTGAGGACAGTCGTGCCCGACTCGATCTTGCCGGAATAGACGCGGCAGAAGGTGATCGTGCCGACGAACGGGTCGTCCATGATCTTGAAACCAAGCATGGAGAACGGGTCGGAGTCCGTCGGGTTACGGACGATTTCCGCGCCCGTGTCGACGTCAATGCCTTTGATGCCGCCGCGATCGATCGGCGAAGGCAGATAGTCGACGACCGCGTCGAGCAGCGGCTGCACGCCCTTGTTCTTGAAGGCCGAGCCGCACAGCACGGGCACGAAGGAGATCTGCTTGACCGCCTTGCGGACGAGACGCTTCAGCGTCTCGATGTCGGGCTCCTGCCCGTCGAGATAGGCGCCCATGACGTCGTCGTCGAGCTCGACCGCCGCCTCGATGAGGGTGTGGCGATACTCTTCCGCGCGAGCCTGCAGGTCGGCGGGAATCTCTTCGTCGTGATATTTGGCGCCGAGACCCTCGTCCTCCCAGACGACCGCCTTCATGCGCAGAAGATCGATCACGCCTTTAAAAGCGGATTCCGAGCCGATCGGCAGCTGGATGCAGACCGGGCGACCACCGACCTTCGTCTTGATCTCGTCGACGCAGCGATAGAAATCCGCGCCCGTCTTATCCATCTTATTGACGAACACGATGCGCGGCACGTTGTATTTGTCGGCTTGACGCCAGACGGTTTCCGTCTGCGGCTCGACGCCCTGGTTGCCGTCGAGCACGCAGACCGCGCCGTCGAGCACGCGCAGGGAACGCTCCACTTCGATGGTGAAGTCGACGTGGCCGGGCGTGTCGATGATGTTGAGGCGCTTGTCGTGCCAGAACGTGGTCGTCGCGGCGGACGTGATCGTGATGCCGCGCTCCTGCTCCTGCTCCATCCAATCCATCGTCGCAGCGCCGTCGTGGACTTCGCCGATCTTATGGGACTTGCCGGAATAGTAGAGGATGCGCTCAGTCGTCGTCGTCTTGCCGGCATCAATGTGGGCCATGATGCCGAAGTTACGATAGTCCTCGATAGCGTGGCTGCGCGCCATAGTCTTGATCCCGTGTGGAGGTCAGTGACCGCTTACCAGCGGTAATGGGCGAAGGCGCGGTTGGCTTCCGCCATCCGGTGCGTGTCTTCGCGCTTCTTGACCGCGGCGCCGCGATTGTTCGAGGCGTCGAGCAACTCGGCGGACAGGCGGTCCACCATGGTCTTGTCGTTACGATCGCGCGCAGCGGTGATGATCCAGCGGATCGCCAGCGCCTGCCGACGCTCGGTGCGCACTTCGACCGGCACCTGATAGGTGGCGCCGCCGACACGCCGCGAGCGCACCTCCACCGCGGGCGCGACATTCTCGAGCGCCTGGCGGAAGACGGCGAGCGGATCACTCTTGACGCGAGTCTCGATGCCGTCGAGAGCGCCGTAGACGATCGCCTCGGCGACCGACTTCTTGCCCTCGTACATGATCGTGTTCATGAACTTCGCGACGACCACGTCGCCGTATTTGGCGTCCGGGATGATCTCGCGTTTCTCAGCGCTATGGCGGCGCGACATGGCCTGCTCCTAATCGAATAGCTGGATCACTTCGGACGCTTGGCGCCGTACTTGGAGCGGCGCTGCTTGCGGTCCTTGACGCCCTGCGTGTCGAGCACGCCGCGCAGGATGTGATAGCGCACGCCAGGCAAGTCCTTGACGCGGCCGCCGCGGATCATCACCACGGAGTGCTCTTGCAGATTGTGGCCTTCGCCGGGAATGTAGCCGATCACTTCAAATCCGTTGGTCAAACGGACCTTGGCGACCTTGCGGAGCGCCGAGTTCGGCTTCTTGGGGGTCGTGGTGTAGACGCGGGTGCAAACGCCGCGCTTCTGCGGGCTCGCCTCGAGGTGGCGCGACTTCTCGCGGTAAGTCTTCGGTTGCCGCGGTTTGCGGATCAACTGGCTGATCGTCGGCATCGTTAGCCCTTCGTCCCGGTCCACAATGGCGCACCCTCGCAGGCGCGCCGTTCGAATTTCACAACTCACCGTTCGCGTCGCTATGCGCGAAACCAAACGCGCCGCGAAAACCCGGTCAGGGTTTTGGGCGCTGATGTCGCAGAGGACCACGGAAGCCCGCGTTCTTACGTCGTCTGACCCGGCCGGGCCATCGCCCGCCGGTATGTTTGGTCGTCGGTGAGATCGTCAGCGTTTAGAGCCGCTGGGTTCTGGACGCGTCGCCCGGAACAACGAAGCTCTACAGCCTGTCGAAAGCGGGCGGACCATATGCGCGAGGCCCGGACCCGTCAACCCCTTTCCGTCAAGAAAAGCGCCCCGTAGGCGCGAGGGCGCGCACCAGCGGCAAAACCCGTCAGTTCAAGCCCGCGACCGGCGACGGCCGGTCGCCTAAGGCCTCAAAAATTGCGACCGCGCGCAGCAACTGGAACGCCTCGTCGCCCTCGGCGGCCACCGGCACGATTCGCACCGCCGCGACGCGCTCGCCCGTATCGGTGCGAAGCGCGACGCGCTCAGCCACCCGATCGCGCAAGCTCGAATCGATCGCCGCCGCCAGCGTCTCGTCAGCCTCTTGGTCCCGCGCGCGCAAACGCTGTCCCGATAGGAAAAGCCCCTCGCCCATCAACCCGAGCGCGCGCGCGTTCACGTGCAGCACTTCGCCATGCTCGTCGAGCAGCGCCGCCGCCGCACCAACCAGCTCGAGGCCGTCAGCGACGCCGCGGGCGCGCGCGCCGGCCAGCAATGGGGCAAGCGGCGCGCGAATGGACTGAGCCGAGGCGACAGCGCCCTGCGCTTCGAGTTCGGGGCGGGAGGAGTCGATACTGGCGTTCATCTCGAGCCTCGTCAGGATCGGCGTCCCGACCGGGAGGACGCCGAAGTCTATTAACGGGACGGTAACCAGAAGGTTCACACAGGACTAACGATGCTTAACAAAGCGTGAATTCTCGGCCGATTGAAGTCCGGATTACGGCGGGCCCGCGGCACGTTCATCTGATCATTTTGGGCAAGTCTCGGAAAAAAGAAGAGCCGCCCGAGGGCGGCTCTTCAATGCCTGCATTTTAGGCGGCGTTACTCCGCCGCCGGAGCCTTCGCCGGCCTCGGCGCGGGCGCCGCCGGAGCGCTCGGCGCGGCGAGCGGCAGCGCCGGCGCGGCCGAAGATTCCTCCGCCTTCTGGGCGAGGATCAGCGTGTCGCGCATATTGGCGATCGACCGCAGCTTGGTCATCGCGGCGCCCGTGCCGGCCGGGATCAGCCGGCCGACGATCACGTTCTCCTTCAGCCCCTCGAGCGTGTCCACCTTGCCGTTGACGGCGGCCTCGGTGAGGACGCGCGTCGTCTCCTGGAAGGAGGCGGCGGAGATGAAGGAGCGGGTCTGCAGGCTCGCCTTGGTGATGCCCAGCAGCACCGGGGTGCCGACGGCTTCCTTCTTGTTTTCCGAGCGCATGATCTCGTTGGCCGCTTCGAGTTCGGCCGCGTCGACCTGCTCGCCCGTGAGGAAGTCGGTGTCGCCGGCGTCGACGATGTCGACCTTCTGCAGCATCTGACGGACAATCACCTCGATGTGCTTGTCGTTGATGTTCACGCCCTGCAGCCGGTAGACCTCCTGGATCTCGTTGACGAGATAGGCGGCGAGTTCCTCGACGCCCTTGATGGCCAGGATGTCGTGCGGCGCCGGATTGCCGTCGACGATGTATTCGCCCTTCTCGATGACGTCGCCATCCTGAAGATGGATGTGCTTCGACTTCGGGATGAGATATTCGACCGGCTCGGCCCCGTCCTCGCTCGGCACGATCGTCAGGCGCTGCTTGTTCTTGAAGTCCTTGCCGAACTGCACCGTGCCGCTGATCTCCGCGATGATCGCGTGGTCCTTCGGACGACGCGCCTCGAAGAGTTCCGCGACGCGCGGCAGACCGCCGGTGATGTCGCGCGTCTTGGCGCTGTTGATCGAGATACGCGCGATCACGTCGCCCGCGTTCACCTTGGCGCCGGGCTCGAACGAGATGATCGACTCGACAGGCAGCGCATAGCGTGCGTCGCCGCCACGAGCCACCTTCACGATCTTGCCGTCCTTGCCCTTGATGACGAGCGCCGGCTTCAGCGCCGCCGTGCGAGGCGAGGAACGCCAATCGATGACGATACGCTTCGCGATGCCGGTCGCCTCGTCGATCTGCTCGGACATCGAGGCGCCCTCGGTGAGGTCCTCGAAGCCGATGACGCCCTCGACCTCGGTGAGGATGGGTCGGGTGAACGGGTCCCATTCGGCGAGGCGCTGGCCGCGCTTGATCTGATCGCCCTCGTCGGCCTTGAGGCGCGCGCCGTACTGCAGGCGATGCACCGCGCGCTCGGCGCCGCTCTTGTCGACGATGACGATCGCGACGTTTCGCGCCATCGCCATCAGATCGCCGTTCGAGTTGCGCGCGACGTTGCGGTTGCGGATCTTCACCTCGCCGTCGAAGTTCGACTCGATGAAGGACTGGTCCGCCAGCTGCGCCGCGCCGCCGATGTGGAACGTGCGCATCGTAAGCTGCGTGCCCGGCTCGCCGATCGACTGGGCGGCGATGACGCCGACCGCTTCGCCCATGTTGACGGGCGTGCCGCGCGCCAGATCGCGCCCGTAGCAGGCTCCGCAGACGCCGTTCGCCGCCTCGCAGGTCAGCACGGAGCGGATCTTCACTTCCTGGATGCCGGCGGCCGTGATCGCCGCCATATCCTCTTCGACGATCATGCGCCCGGCCGGCACGATCACCTTGCCTTCCGTGTCGTACAGCGTCTCCGCGGCGGTGCGGCCGAGGATGCGCGAAGCGAGCGAGGCGACAACAGTGCCCGCATCGATGATCGCGCTCATCTTGATGCCGCCGGTCGAGCCGCAATCGGGCGTGGTGATGATCGAGTCCTGCGCGACGTCGACGAGGCGGCGCGTCAGGTAGCCCGAGTTCGCAGTCTTCAACGCCGTGTCCGCGAGGCCCTTCCGGGCGCCGTGGGTCGAGTTGAAGTACTCGAGAACCGACAGGCCTTCCTTGAAGTTCGAGATGATCGGGCTCTCGATGATCTCGCCCGAGGGCTTGGCCATCAGGCCGCGCATGGCGGCGAGCTGGCGCATCTGCGTCGGCGAACCGCGCGCCCCGGAGTGCGACATCATGTAGATCGAGTTGATCGGCATATCGCGACCGCTCTTGTCCTTACGGACCGCGGAAATGCCGGCCATCATCTCCTCGGCCAGCTTGTCCGAGCACTTCGCCCAGGCGTCGACGACCTTGTTGTACTTCTCGTCCTGAGTGATCAGGCCGTCGTTGTACTGCTGCTCGTATTCCTTGGCGAGCGCGGAGGTCTCGGCGATGAAGCGCGGCTTCGAATCCGGCACCACCATGTCGTCCTTGCCGAACGAGATGCCCGCCTTGAACGCCTCGCGGAAGCCAAGCGCCATGATGCGGTCGCAGAAGATCACCGTCTCCTTCTGACCGCAGTTGCGGTAGACGGTGTCGATCATGTTGGAGATTTCCTTCTTCGTCATCAGCTTGTTGACGACGTCGAACGGAATCTTGGTGTGGTCCGGCAGCAGCTGCCCGAGGATCATGCGACCCGGGGTGGTGTCGAAGATCTTCGACACGCGATTGCCGTTCGCGTCGTACGTCCACGCCCGCCCCTTGATCTTGGAGTGCAGGGTGACGGACTTGGCGGCGAGCGCGTGCTCGATCTCGCCCATGTTGGCGAACGCCATGCCCTGCCCCGGCTCGCCGTCGCGCATCAGCGAGACGTAGTAGAGCCCGAGCACGATGTCCTGGCTCGGCACGATGATCGGCTGACCGCTGGCGGGGTGCAGGATGTTGTTGGTCGACATCATCAGCACGCGCGCTTCGAGCTGCGCCTCGAGCGACAGCGGAACGTGCACGGCCATCTGGTCGCCGTCGAAGTCGGCGTTGAACGCCGAGCAGACGAGCGGATGGAGCTGGATCGCCTTGCCCTCGATCAGCACCGGCTCGAAGGCCTGAATGCCGAGGCGGTGCAAGGTCGGGGCGCGGTTCAGCATGACCGGATGTTCGCGGATCACCTCGTCGAGGATGTCCCAGACCTCCGGCTTTTCCTTCTCGACCAGTTTCTTCGCCTGCTTGACGGTCGCCGAAAGCCCCTTCGCGTCGAGACGCGAATAGATGAACGGCTTGAACAGCTCGAGCGCCATCTTCTTGGGCAGGCCGCACTGATGCAGCTTGAGCTCGGGACCGACCACGATGACCGAACGGCCAGAATAGTCGACGCGCTTGCCGAGCAGGTTCTGACGGAAGCGGCCCTGCTTGCCCTTGAGCATGTCGGCAAGCGACTTCAGCGGGCGCTTGTTGGCGCCCGTGATGACGCGGCCGCGCCGGCCGTTGTCGAACAATGCGTCGACCGACTCCTGCAACATGCGCTTTTCGTTGCGGATGATGATGTCCGGCGCGCGCAGCTCCATCAGCCGCTTCAAGCGGTTGTTGCGGTTGATGACGCGGCGGTAGAGGTCGTTGAGGTCGGAGGTCGCGAAGCGGCCGCCGTCGAGCGGGACCAGCGGGCGCAGGTCCGGCGGGATGACGGGCACTTCGGTCAGGATCATCCATTCCGGCTTGTTGCCGGAGTGCATGAAGGCCTCGATGATCTTGAGGCGCTTGGCGAGGCGCTTGGGCTTCAGCTCGCTCTTGGATTCGGCGATCTCGACCTTGAGGTCCTCGGCGATCTTCTGAAGGTTCATGCCCTTCAGAATTTCGCGGATCGCCTCGGCGCCGATCATCGCCGTGAAGTTGTCCTGCCCATATTCGTCGAGCGCGCGCAGATAGTCGTCCTCACTGAGGAGCTGACGGTCCTTGAGGGGCGTCAGGCCCGGGTCGAGCACGATGTAGGATTCGAAATAGAGAATGCGCTCGAGGTCCTTGAGCGTCATGTCGAGCAGCAGGCCGATGCGCGAAGGCAGCGACTTGAGGAACCAGATGTGCGCGACGGGCGCGGCCAGCGAGATGTGGCCCATGCGCTCGCGCCGGACGCGCGAGAGAGTCACTTCGACGCCGCACTTCTCGCAGATGACGCCTTTGTACTTCATGCGCTTGTATTTGCCGCACAAGCACTCGTAGTCCTTGATCGGCCCAAAGATGCGCGCGCAGAACAGGCCGTCGCGCTCGGGCTTGAACGTACGGTAATTGATCGTCTCAGGCTTCTTGATCTCGCCGTACGACCACGAGAGAATCTTCTCGGGACTGGCGATCGCGATCTGAATCTGGTCGAACGCCTGCGGCTGAGCGACGGGCGCGAAGGGATTCGTGATTTCTTGGTTCATTCCTGCGTCTCCTGCGGGGCCGCTCGCTGAAAAAAGCTCGCGGCCCGCTTTGATGGATGGGCGGAGAAGGGGCGATTCCCCGCCTTACGCTAATTGAGCGATCGAACGAACGCGGTTCGTCATTCCGCCGCTTCGGCCGGCGGCGCGGTTTCGCCGGGCAGTTGCTTTCTCGTCGCGGCGAGCTCGACGTTGAGGCCGAGCGAGCGCATTTCCTTGACGAGAACGTTGAAGCTCTCGGGGATGCCCGATTCGAACGTGTCGTCGCCGCGCACGATCGCCTCGTAGACCTTCGTGCGGCCGGCCACGTCGTCCGACTTCACGGTCAGCATCTCCTGCAACGTGTAGGCGGCGCCGTAAGCCTCGAGCGCCCAGACCTCCATTTCGCCGAAGCGCTGGCCGCCGAACTGCGCCTTGCCGCCCAGCGGCTGCTGGGTGACGAGGCTGTACGGGCCGATCGAGCGCGCGTGGATCTTGTCGTCGACGAGATGGTGCAGCTTGAGCATGTAGATGTAGCCCACCGTCACCTTTCGATCGAACGGATCGCCCGTGCGTCCGTCAAACAGCGTCACCTGACCCGACGGGTCGTTGCCCGCGAGCCGCAGCATGTCGACGATGTCCTTCTCGCGCGCGCCGTCGAACACCGGAGTCGCGATCGGCACGCCGCGCCTCAGGTTTTCGCCCAGCTCCACGAGCCCATTGTCGTCGAGCGCCTTGATGGTCTCGTCGGCGCCGTAGATCTCTTCGAGTTTCGCGCGCAGCGGGGCGGCGTCGTTGTTGCGCATATAAGCGTTCACCGCTTGGCCAACCTGCTTGCCGAGACCCGCGCAGGCCCAGCCAAGGTGCGTCTCGAGAATCTGACCGACGTTCATGCGGCTCGGCACGCCGAGCGGGTTCAGCACGATGTCGACCGGCGTGCCGTCGGCGAGGAAGGGCATGTCCTCCTGCGGCACGATGCGCGATACGACGCCCTTGTTGCCGTGGCGTCCGGCCATTTTGTCGCCGGGCTGGATCTTGCGCTTCACCGCGACAAAGACCTTGACCATCTTCATCACGCCCGGCGGCAGCTCGTCGCCGCGCTGCAGCTTCTCGACCTTATCAAGGAAGCGGCTCTCAAGCCCCTTCTTCGATTCGTCGTACTGTTTGCGCATCGCCTCGATCTCGATCATCAGCTGATCGTTCTCGACGGCGAACATCCACCATTGCGAACGCGGATGCTGATCGAAGATTTCCTTCGACAGAACCGTGTCCTTCTTGAAGCCC
>DASXGX010000158.1:0-15926 GCA_036488815.1 Roseiarcus sp. | reverse complement strand
GGGGCGTCGGCATGGCCAGCCAGGCCGCGAGCCCGCCGAGCCCCAGGAAGAGCGCGAGCCAGAGCCACCGGCTCACGACGCGGGCGGGGATCGCGCGGGTCACGGGGCGACTATTAGCTCAGGACGGCCTCGCTGGCGCCTGGAGCGCTGGAGCCCGGGGGCTTCTCGTGTTAAGTCGCGCCACCGCACATGGGCCTCTCCATCGGAATCGTCGGCCTCCCCAACGTCGGCAAGTCGACGCTCTTCAACGCGCTCACGCAGACCGCGGCGGCGCAAGCGGCCAACTACCCCTTCTGCACCATCGAGCCGAACGTCGGCGACGTCGCGGTGCCCGATCCGCGGCTCGAGGTGCTTTCGCGCATCGCCAATTCGAAGGAGATCATCCCGACCCGGCTCACTTTCGTCGACATCGCCGGCCTCGTGCGCGGCGCCTCGAAGGGCGAAGGGCTCGGCAATCAGTTCCTCGCCAACATCCGCGAATGCGACGCGATCGCCCATGTCGTGCGCTGTTTCGAGGACGGCGACGTCACCCATGTCGAGGGCCGCATCGACCCGCTCTCCGACATCGCCACGATCGAAACCGAGCTGATGCTCGCCGATCTCGAAAGCCTCGAGCGCCGCGTCGTCCAGATGGAGAAAAAGGCCAAGGGCGGCGACAAGGACGCCAAGGACTTGCTCGCGCTCGCCCAGCGCAGCCTCGCCGAGCTGCGCGAAGGCCGGCCAGCCCGCGCCGCCGGGGTCAGCCGCGAGGAGCACAAGCTGTTCCAGTCGCTCGGACTGCTGTCCTCCAAACCGGTGCTCTATGTCTGCAACGTCGAGGAGGCCTCCGCCGACAAGGGCAACGCGCTCTCCGACATCGTTCGCGCGCAGGCCGAGAAGGAGGGGGCGGTCGCCGTCGTCGTCTCCGCCAAGATCGAGAGCGAGATCGCGATTCTGCCGGCCGCCGACCAGAAGGACTATCTCGAAGCCGTCGGCCTCGCCGAGCCGGGCCTCAACCGCGTCATCCGCGCCGGCTACGACCTGCTGCATCTCGTGACCTTCTTCACGGTGGGGCCGAAGGAGGCGCGCGCCTGGACGGTCGAGAAGGGCGCGCGCGGCCCGCAGGCGGCCGGCGTCATCCATACGGATTTCGAGAAGGGCTTCATCCGCGCCGAGACGATCGCCTACGAGGACTACGTCGCCAACAAGGGCGAAGCCGGCGCGCGCGAAGCAGGCAAGTTCCGCCTCGAAGGTAAAGATTACGTCGTCGCCGACGGCGACGTGCTGCACTTCCGCTTCGCCAATTGAAACGGCGCGGCCGAGCGCCGCCGCCCACAGTTTTCGGGGTCGACGGACTCGGCGTCCGCCCATGGTTAACACCCCATTAACTATAAATGAGCTATTCGAAGCCTTGGAATCGAGCAAGGCTGTCATGACGGAAACCCCCTCCCGCCACATCCG
Organism: Roseiarcus sp.; assembly: GCA_036488815.1. Classification (GTDB taxonomy): domain Bacteria; phylum Pseudomonadota; class Alphaproteobacteria; order Rhizobiales; family Beijerinckiaceae; genus Roseiarcus. Next base: position 14,486 of record DASXGX010000158.1, on the reverse strand, counting down.
TTTTCGAGGTCGGTCGTTCCCCGTTCTGGCGCTCGAGCCCGAAGCGCCGTTGCCGGAATGGATCGAGCGGCTGGACGCCCATATCGCCCGCGCGCCCGGATTCTTTCGCGGCAAATCGATCGTCGTCGACGTCACGGGGCTGGGTCTCGCCCGCTCGGGCGTCGTCGGGCTGCTGAAAGACTTGTCCGAGCGCGGCGTCAGCATCATGGCGCTCACCGGCGTCGAGCGAAACTGGGCCTCGCCCGATCTGCCGCCGATTCTCTCCGGCGGCCGCTCGCTGTCGCGCGGCGACAGGGGCCCGCAAAAGAACGCCAAAACGGAGCCGGACTGCGAAAATCCCGGCCAGCTTTCCCCGGAGCAACAGGACGCTTTCGAAGAGATCGCCCGCGTGCTCGGCGGCCCCGCGAAGCCGCAGCCAAAAAAGTCCGCGCTTGGCAAGGCCGCATCGTCGGCCCCGCCGCTCATCGTCAGCGCGCCGGTTCGCTCGGGCCAGTCGATCACCCATCCCGAGGGGGACGTGACCGTGATCGGTTCCGTGGCTTCAGGAGCGGAAGTGATCGCCGGCGGGTCGGTCCACATTTACGGCACCTTGCGCGGCAGGGTGCTGGCCGGCGCCTACGGCGAGATGCGCTCGCGAATCTTCTGCCGCCGCCTGGAAGCGGAGCTTCTTTCGGTGGGCGGCGTCTACATCACGGCCGACGAGATTGAAACCAACGTGCGCAGCCAGCCTATCCAGGCCTGGCTCGAGAATGAAACAGTCAAGATTGCACGGCTTGACTAAGAGGGACGACGACATGTCCAAAGTAATGGTGGTTACCTCGGGCAAGGGCGGCGTCGGCAAGACGACATCGACCGCCGCCCTTGGAGCAGCCCTCGCTCAGTTGAATCACAAGGTTGCGGTGGTCGACTTCGATGTCGGCCTGCGCAATCTCGACCTCGTCATGGGCGCTGAGCGGCGGGTCGTCTACGATTTGATCAACGTGGCGCAAGGCGACGTCCGGTTGCCTCAGGCGCTGGTGCGCGACAAGCGCCTGCCCAACCTCTTCCTGCTGCCCGCCTCGCAGACGCGCGACAAGGACGCTCTGACCGAAGACGGCGTCGCTGGCGTCATCGAGGAAATGCGCAAATGGTTCGATTGGATCATTTGCGACAGTCCGGCGGGAATCGAACGCGGCGCGCAGCTCGCGATGCGCTTCGCCGATCTCGCGGTGGTCGTCGCCAATCCTGAAGTCTCGTCGGTGCGAGATTCGGATCGGATCATCGGCTTGCTCGATTCCAAGACGCAATACGCCGAACGCGGCGACCGCATGGAGAAGCATCTCCTGCTCACGCGCTACGACCCTGTGCGCGCTGCGCGCGGCGAGATGCTGAGCGTCGAAGACGTGCTCGAGATCCTTTCGATCCCGCTGCTCGGCATCGTGCCGGAGAGCGAAGACGTCTTGAAGGCGTCCAACGTCGGATCGCCCGTCATCCTCCACAACGCCGAGAGCGCGCCGGCGCGCGCCTACATGGACGCGGCCAACCGGCTGTGCGGCGCGACGATCCCGATGAATGTTCCCTCGGTGAAGAAGGGCTTCCTTCACAAGCTGCTGGGCCGGAGGGCGGCGGCATGAATCTGTTGGCAATGTTCGGTCGTCGAGGCTCCGCGCCAGTTGCGCGCGAGCGCTTGCAAATTCTCCTGGCGCATGAGCGGAACGGCGGCTGCAGTTCCGATCTGATCGCAGCCCTGCACAGGGACGTTCTGGAGGCCGTCTCCAAGCACGTCCAGGTCGATCCCGGCAAAGTGGATGTGAAGATGCATCGCCGAGAGGCGGTGTCTCTGCTGGAGATCGACATCGAGATCGGCACCCCCCTCAAAGGCGCCGACGGCGGCTCGAAAACGGACGACGTCGTGCTCTTTGGCAAGGCGAGCTAGGCCGTCTGCATTCTGGTGGACGCGCCGAGCAGCTCTTTTCGTCATGCCCGGCCTTGTGCTGGTCAAGCCCGGCCATGACGGTGGGGTGAAAAGGGCGACTTCCCGCGCTCCCGCGTCTTGGCCGGGCTTGACCCGGCCATCCACGCCGAGCCGACGCTCCGGCAGAAGAGCTTTTGACGGCGCGGCATCGCGAACGGCGCATGACGCATTGGCCGCGAGCGGCGCCGCGTTGATGGCCGGGTCGAGCCCGGCCAGGACGGCGGTGGAATGCAGCGCCTTAATCATCATGCGACAGCGGAATCGCCGAGGTCGGCTCCGTGTCGACCGCGCCGTCCTCGGCGGGCAGGATCGGTGGGGCGGGGTCGCGCTCGTCGTAGGTCTCGACGGGCGGCGGCAGCGCCGCCGAGGGGCCGTCGAGGGCGAGCGGCGGCGCGCTCGGGCGCAGCGTGGCGCGCGCGACGTCCATCGGCTCCTCGATGTCGGGCGCCGGCGGCAGGCCGTCGGGACGGGGCGGCGGCGGCAGCAGGTCGGGCGGCGGCTGCGGCTTGCAATAGCGGCGCGGCCCGGTGTTGGTCGCCCCATGCATCGCCAGATCGAGATGCAGATGGTTGTAGTGGAACGGATCGGCGCCCGGCCCGAGCACGGTCGTAAAGCGTTGGCAGGCGCCGGCGTGGACCTCGTGCAGGAACGCCGACTCTTGGCTGTCCGTCTTCTTCCAGTCGCGCACGAGGGTGATCTCGCGCCCGTCCGCGAGCTTGAAGCCGGAGACGTCGATCGCGTTGCCGAACGCGTGCTCCGAAAGCCGCGCGCCAGCCATGTTGTCGATGCCGCGGCAGCTATAGGCGCCGAACGTATCGAGGCCGACGACCGCGGCGCCGAAGCGCGCCTGGGCGTAGGGTTGCACGACCTGGTTGAGCCATTCCTCCAGCGCCGGGATCATCGAGCAGTCGATCACGACCGGCTTGTCGAACGGGATCGTCCCGTCGGCGAGCGCGGAGACCTTGAAGGGATGCGTCATGCCGCAGATGCTCGGCCCGTCGATCTCCCGCATCGGCGTGATGTAGGCCGAGGGTTTGACGAGGCCGCGGGCGAGACAGAGATTTTCCGCCTGGGTGCGCCAGGCCGGACGCTCGGCGCGCTCCATCCATCCGCAGCCTGCGAGCGAAAGCAGAGCGATAAAACTGAACGCTTTTGGCCAAACGCTACGCGCCATTGCATCAAAATGCGCGCATCGCCTAAAGAAAGGCTAAACGATTGCGCCGTCGGGCTTTTGCGCGCCGGCCATCGTCGCGCCGCAGTTTCCGGTCACCAGAGGCGTCGAAATGGCGGGATTTCGATTCGCGAGAGGGCGCTTGACGCAGGTTGCGCGCTGGTGGGCGGCGCGCGTGGCGGCGTTCGCCCTGCTTGCCGCGCCGACGCCCGCGCTGGCGCATCCGCACGTCTGGGTGACGGTCAGAAGCGAGATCGCCTTTTCTCCCGACGGCAAGGTGACGGCGGTCACGCACGACTGGGTGTTCGACGAAATGTATTCTTCCTTCGCGACGCAGGGCTTGGCCAAGCCCGGCGAGCTCGTCACGCGCCAGATTTTCGCCCCGCTCGCCCAGGAGAACGCCGCCAATCTCGCCGAGATCGGCTATTTCACCACCCTCAAGATCGGCGGCAAGGCGGTCGATTTCGCGCCGGTGACGCAGTACTGGATGGAGGAGCGGCCCGACCATCTCGTCGCTTTCCATGTCGTTTTGAACCTGAAGACGCCGACGCCGCCGAGCCGCTACATGTCGCTGATGGTCGCCGATCCCGAATATTTCATCGACTTCGAATTCGACGATAAGAACGCGATCGAGCTCGCCGCGGCGCCCGTGGGATGCTCGGCTTCGATCTCCAGGCCGAAGCCGCTCGAAGGGGAAGACAAGCAGAAGCTGAGCGAGTCCTTCTTCACCAACCTCGCTCCGGGCGCGAATTTCGGCTTCAAAATGGCCAGCCGCGCGATGATCGCCTGCCCGTGACTCGAATGTCCTTGCTCCGTCCGCGCTTCGGTCTTGCTTTGCTCGGCCTCGTCTCCGCCTCGCCGGCCTTCGCTCAATTGACCCGCCGTCCCTTCGAGGTCGGCGGCGGCGAAGGGGGCGGCGGCGCGAGCGGCGGCGTCACCGGCTGGCTGCTGGCGGAACAATCCCAGCTCACGCACCTCATCGCGGCGCAGGTCAAGGCGTTGCACGGCGCTCCGGCCGCCGCCTGGAGCCTGCTCGCGCTCGGCTTCGTCTACGGCGTGGTTCACGCCGCGGGACCGGGGCACGGCAAGGCGGTGATCGCCTCCTATATGACGGCCAACGACAGGGCGCTGCGCCGCGGCGTCGTGCTCGCGCTGCTCGCCGCTCTGCTGCAAGGGACGGTGGCCGTCGTCCTCGTCGGCGTCGCCGCGCTTATATTCAACGCGACCGCGATCGAAATGAACGCCGCGGCCGATTGGCTGGCGCTGGCGAGCTACGCCGGCCTGATCGGCATCGGCGGCTGGCTGGTCTGGAAGAAGGGGCGCGCCCTGATCGAAGCTGTGCGTGGCGCGCTGGCGCATCGCGCGACGATCGGGCATGGCGCGCTCTATCCGGGGGCGCCGTGGCGGCCCGCTCTGGCGAGCGCTGGGGAAGCGACCTTCAGCGCCTACGCGCCCGGCGAAGCCGCCAGGATCGAGGTCGACGACTGCGGCCATGCCCACGCGCCGGACCCCGCCGCGCTCGGCGACGGATTCTCATGGAGCGGGGCGGCGACCACGGTCGTCGCGGCGGGCGCGCGGCCCTGCTCCGGCGCCATTCTGGTGCTGGTCTTCTCGCTGTCGCAGGGGCTCTTGCCCGCGGGCGTCGCGGCGACCTACGCAATGTCCTTGGGCACCGCGATCACCACCGGCGCGCTGGCCTTCGCCGCCGTCTTCGCCAAAAGGATCGCGATGCGGCTCGCCGCCGGCGAGAATTCGCGCCTCATGCTCGTCGCCCGAACTTGCGAGTTCGTCGCCGCGCTGTTCGTGCTCGCCTTCGGGCTGGCGTTGCTATTCGGGGCGCAGAACGGCGCGTGAGGGGAACGCGGGCCTTCTCTAAATGGCGCGACGACCGTATCCGGTTGAGGTGACCCCAGATGAAGAGGCGGAGCATATCGCCAGGCTGGTAGCCGGCCGCCCTGTATCCTCCGCGACGACACTTGTCATGTCCGCGAAAAAGCGGGCATCCAGGCGTGAAGGGCGAAGGCCTGCGGCGGCTATCTGGACCCCCGCTTTTCGCGGGGGTGACAGGCTGTGTGCGTCAACCAGACAGCAACGCGCTCTAGTTCGGAAAGTGCTCCACGTGAGTCTCAGCGGTCCGGCCAATGTAAAGTGCTCGACGGCCAGAGAAAGACACGATGTAACCTGCACAGCCGGCTGATGCAACTTTCTTGCAGAAGCCAAGATAGGTATAGCCAGGCGCCAGTTGCTGCGCTTCCTTGATGGCGGATTGAATGCGCCCCGCGTCAAAGGACGGGGCGACGGGATCGTCGATCTTATGCGTCGGCGCTTCGACGAGGTCGCCATCCGGCATGTAGTAGGTCGCAAGAGCGCGACGGAAGTCGATCGCGTAACCTTCGAAGCCCTCTTGCATCAATGTTCCGACGATCTGCGGAAAGGTCATCGTGTTGTTTTCCGCGCCGTCGAGGCAGGTCTTGGCGACGGCTTTCTTGTAATCGTCCATGTGTATTTTCCTCTATGTGAGTTGCATTGAGTTCATTCGATCGGCATGGCCGTCATCCGACCATGCTCGACCAACCGCTTTAGGAGCCGTTCCAGCGTCTCCCGCTCGGCTCTGCTCAGGCCGCCGAAGAATTCTGCGTCGTTCTGATCGGCGAGCGCGGCCAGCTCGGGGACCAAACTGCTCCCCCGCGGCGTTAGTGCGAGCGTCTGTGCGCGGCCATCGTCGCTGTCGGCCTTGCGGATGATCAGCGATTTGTTGATCAACCGATCAGCCAACTTCGTGATCGCCCCGCGCGTCATGCCCAACTCATCCGCGAGGCGGCTCGGCGGCATGGGATCCTTGCCGTACAGCGCGCGCATCATCACCCATTCGGCGGCTGTCACGCCTTTGACGGCAAGCTTGCCGGCGAAGGCGTGCGAGACGTGGTTGGACACGGTGCGTAGCCAGAAGCCGAGATGTTCGGTCAGGTCCGATGCCGGCGGGCTCGAGGACATGGGAGCTCCTTAGTTGACTAGGAAACTACCATGCCATGGTTTCCTAGTCAACTACTCATCTGGACACGGTGTCTGTGCGATGTCGGAAGCAGGAGATCGCACCCTGGGGGAGCTCGACGTTCGGCGCGCTCCTTTCTTCCCGCCTCATTCCGCTTTAGAAGCCGCATGACAAGACGCAAGCCCGAGCCGCCCATGCCCGCAACGTCCGAAGATCTCCTCGCCTTCCTCGATTCGCTCGCGATTGCGACGACGACCCTCGAGCATCCGCCGCTGCATACGGTGGAGGATTCGCAAGCGCTGCGCGGCGACATCCCGGGCGGGCACGTCAAGAACCTGTTCGTCAAAGACAAGAAGGGCCGGCTGTTCCTGCTCGTGCTGGAAGAGGACGCCGCGATCGATCTCAAGCGCGCGCACGAGAAGATCGGCGGCCAGGGGCGCGTCTCGTTCGGGTCGGCGGAACTGCTCGAGGAGGTCTGGGGCGTCAAACCCGGCGCGGTGACGCCGTTCGGGGCGATCAACGACAAAGAGGGACGCGTCACGGTCGTGCTCGACGCGGCAATGATGCGTCACCAGCGCCTCAATTTTCACCCCCTCGTCAACACGCGCACCACCGGCCTTGCGAGCGCCGACATCGTGAAATTCCTGAAGGCGACCGGCCACGAGCCCCTCGTCGTCGAGCTCGCCGGGACGAGCGCCGACGTTGAATAATCCGGTGAGGCACGCCATTTAGGCGGCTTGCAGCCCTTCGGGGGGCGTTTGGAGTGTAAGAACATGGCGAGCGACAATGGCGCGGGGGCGCCCGCGAACTCGGTGAAGGACGTCACCACGGCTTCGTTCAAGGCGGACGTGATCACGGCCTCGGCGCGCCAGCCGGTGCTGGTCGACTTCTGGGCCCCCTGGTGCGGCCCCTGCAAGCAGCTCGGGCCCGTGTTGGAGAAGGCGGTCGCCGACGCCAAGGGCAAAGTGACGCTCGTGAAGATGAATATCGACGAGCATCCGCAAATCGCCGGCCAGCTCGGCATTCAGTCGATTCCCGCCGTGATCGCCTTCGAACGCGGCCAGCCGGTCGACGGCTTCATGGGCGCCTTGCCCGAGAGCCAGGTGCGCGGCTTCATCGAGCGGCTGGTCGGCCCGCTCGGCGCCGCGACCGAGGAGTTGCTGACGGAGGCCGAGGCGCTGACCGCGCAGGGCGACCCTGCGGGCGCCGCCTCGCTCTACGCGCGCGTCCTCTCCGAGGACGAGACGAACCCCAAGGCGCTGGCCGGTCTCGCCAAATTGCATGTCGAGGCGGGCGACGTCGAGCAGGCGAAGGCCGTGCTGTCCATGGCCGAGCCGCCCGCGCCCGGCAAGGAGCAGAACCCGGCGATCGCCGCCGCCTGGGCGGCGGTTCACGTCGCCGAACAGGCCGCCTCGGTCGGCGACCTCGCGCCGCTGGAAAAGGCGGTCGCCGAGAATCCCGACAATCATCAGGCTCGCTTCGATCTCGCGCTGGCGCTCAACGCCAACGGCAAGCGCGACGAGGCCGCCGACGCGCTGCTGGCGATCATCAAGCGCGACCGCAACTGGAACGACGAGGGCGCCCGCAAGCAATTGCTGCAGTTCTTCGAGGCATGGGGTCTGATGGACCCGGCCGCCGTCACGGCGCGGCGCAAATTGTCGGCGATCCTATTTTGAGCCGCGCACGATTCGCGCCGCCTTCGGGCCGATGCCTATGAAGCTCAACAGGACGTTCCAGCGGCCGAGCGAATTGCCCGCGGTGATGCCGATCTTCCCGCTCGCGGGCGCGCTGCTGCTGCCGCGCCGGCCGATCCAGCTCAACGTCTTCGAGCCCCGCTATCTCGCCATGCTCGACGACGCCTTGTCGGGCGATCGGCTGATCGCCATGATCCAGCCACAAGCGGGCGAAGACGCCGAGGAGCCGGCGCCCGAGCTCTGCGCGATCGGTTGCGTCGGACGCATCGTGCAATACGCCGAGATCGGCGACGGCCGCTGCTTCCTCACCCTCATGGGCGTGGCGCGCTTCCGCATCGCGCGCGAGGAAACGTCGGTGACGCCCTACCGCCTGGTGCGCCCCGATTTTTCCGACTTCACCGACGATTTCGAGGAGGGGGTGGGCGAGAGCGAGGTCGACCGAACGAGCCTCATCGAAGCGCTGCGCGTCTACGCCGACGCGCACGACATCAAGATCGACTGGGACGACATCGAAAAGGCCTCGAACGAGACGCTGGTCAACGGCCTGGCGATGCTGAGCCCGTTCGGCGCCAAGGAAAAGCAGGCGATGCTGGAGGCCGCCGACCTCAAGTCCCGCGCGGAGATCCTGGTCGCCATCTCGCAGATGGAACTCGCGCGCAGCACCGACGCCTCGACGCATCTGCATCTGCATTGACGGGGGCGCCGAGGTCCGTCGGCGCGCAGAGGTCCGCTATTTGGTGGAAGGACCCTCACCCCAACCCCTCTCCCGCGAGCGGGCGAGGGGCTTAATCCCTTCTCCCGCTTCGCGCAGCGCCGGATGAGGGCCTTCCGACGCAGGGCAGCAGCGCCCTAGAGCCATTTGCAAATGGGTTGACGCACATCGTCATGGCCGGGCTTGTCCCGGCCAACCACGCGGCGTCGTTACAAACACCCTATGACGTTAGAATCGTCAGCCCGGCGTGGGCGCCCGGCCTTGCGCTGGCTTGACCCGGCCATCCACGCGGCGCCGCTGGCTCGGTCCTCTTCGCAGCGCCGCGAGCAGTCACTCCACAGCCTTCGTCGCCCCCCGAAAGGTAAACCCCGGCGCCCGCTTCTGCGCGAAAGCGGCGCGGCCTTCTGAAAAATCTTCGCCGAGCGCGGCCGCTTCGACCGCCTCGCGGAAGGCGGGCGTCTCCTCCCTCAGCCCGCCCGCGATCGCATCGACGGCGCGTTTGGCGCCGCGGATCGAGCGCTGGCTGAGCCGCGTGAGTTCGGCCGCATAGCTCTCGACATGGCCGTGCAACTCGTCGGCAGGCGCCACGTGGTCCACCAGCCCCATCGCCAGCGCCTCTGCAGGGGCAACCCGCCGGCCGCTGAACAGCAGGTCCTTGGCGCGCGACGGGCCGACGAGTTCGACGAGGCGGCGCGTCTCGACGAAGCCGTAGAGCAGCCCGAGCTTGGCGGGCGTGATCGCCAGCACGGCGTCGTCGCTGCAAAAGCGCAGATCGCAGCACAGCGCGAGGCCGAGGCCGCCGCCGATCGCGACGCCCGAGATCGCGGCGATCGTCGGCCGGTCGAGCGCGGCGAGCGAAGCAAGCCCGCGCTGGATCGCCTCGACATAGTCGTGCGTCGTCTCGGCGTCGCGATAGACCTCGGCGAATTCCGAAATGTCCGCGCCGGCGCTGAAGTGGCCGCCTTCGCCTTCGACGACGACGACCAGCGCGTCCTGCTCCGCTTCGATCGCGGCGCAAATCTCCGGCAGCCGCCGCCACATCGCGCGCGAGATCGCATTGCGCCGCGCCGGGGCGTTCAATCGGATGCGCGCCAAGGGCGCGGCGAAGACGAGGTCGATGTCGCTCATAATGCGCTCGCTTCCCTTAGCTTTTGACGCAAAAGGGGCTCTGGAGCAAACTACCGGTTTGCCTTATGCGATACGCCGGCGAGAAGGGGAAATTGATGGACGACAGCTACCCGCGCGACATGATCGGCTACGGCCGCACGCCGCCGTTCGCGGATTGGCCGGGCGGGGCGCGGGTCGCGCTGCAATTCGTCATCAATTACGAAGAGGGCGGCGAGAACAACATCCTGCACGGCGACGCCGCTTCCGAGGCCTTCCTCTCCGAGATCGTCGGCGCGGCGCCCTGGCCGGGACAGCGCCACATGAACATGGAGTCGATCTACGAATACGGCTCGCGCGCCGGCTTCTGGCGGCTGCATCGGATGTTCACCGAGCGTTCGACGCCGGTCACTGTCTACGCCGTGGCGACGGCGATGGCGCGCAACCCGGAGGCGGTCGCCGCGATGAACGAGGCGGGCTGGGAGATCGCGACGCACGGCTACAAATGGATCGACTATCGCGACACGCCGGCCGACATTGAGGCGCGCGACATCGCCGAGGCGATCCGCATCCACACCGAGGTCGCCGGCGCGCGTCCGCTCGGCTTCTACCAGGGGCGCTCGTCGGTCAACACGATCCGTCTCGGCTGCGAAGAGGGCGGCTTCGTCTACTGCGCCGACGCCTACGCCGACGATCTGCCCTATTGGATCGAGGGACCGAAGGGGCCGCAGCTCATCGTGCCCTATACGCTCGACACCAACGACATGCGCTTCGCAACGCCGCAGGGTTTCAATTCGGGCGATCAGTTCTACGCTTATCTGAAGGATTCCTTCGACACGCTCTACCAGGAGGGCGCGACGGCGCCGAAGATGCTGTCGATCGGCCTGCATTGCCGGCTCGTCGGCCGGCCGGGCCGCGCCGCCGCGCTGGCGCGCTTTCTCGACTATGCCCGGAGCCACGACAAAGTCTGGATCGCGACGCGGCTCGACATTGCGCGCCACTGGATCCGCCGCCATCCGCCGCAAGGCGGCTGGAAGCCGTCGCGCCTGTCGCGCACGCTGTTCGTCGAGCGCTTCGGCGGCGTCTACGAACATTCGCGCTGGGTCGCCGAGGCGGCTTACGACGCGGGCTTGAGCGCGAACGAAGACGCCGCGGCGGGCCTCGCCAAGGCGATGGCGCGCGCGATGGCGGGCGGGAGCGAGGCCGACAAGCGGCGGCTGATCGACGCTCACCCCGATCTCGCCGGCAAGCTCGCGCTCGCCAAGGGCCTGACGGCGGAGTCGACCGAGGAGCAGAAGAGCGCCGGGCTCGATCGCCTGAGCCAGGACGAACTCACGCGCTTCACGGCGCTGAACGACGCCTACCGGGCGCGCTTCGGTTTCCCCTTCATCATGGCGGTGCGCGGCAAGACGAAGGCCGACATCCTCGCCGCCTTCGAGCGGCGGCTCGCGCATGACGCGCCGACGGAGGTCTCGACCGCGCTCGCCGAGATCGACCGCATCGCCGCGCTGCGGATCGCGGAGATCGTATCGTGAACCAAGGCGCGCGCTTCATACGGGGCCGGATTTTAAGTTTTCGCGACGATCCGCGTCTCGCAGGCGAGCGCGCGCACGATCTGATCGAGGACGGCGTCATCCGCGTCGAGAAAGGCGAGATCGCCGCAGTGGGGGAGGCGAGCGCGCTTCTCGCCGAGGCGCCGAGCGGCGCGATCGACGATCACTCGGGCAAGCTCGTGCTGCCCGGCTTCATCGACACGCACATTCACTATCCGCAGACGCGCGTCGTCGGCTCCTACGGCGCGCAACTGCTCGACTGGCTCAACAAATACACGTTTCCCGAGGAGCTGAAGTTTTCCGATCCCGCCCACTGCGAAAGCGTAGCGCGCTTCTTCCTCGACGAATTGTTCCGCCAGGGCACGACCTCGGCGATGGTCTATTGCACCGTTCATCCCCAATCGGTCGACGCCTTCTTCACCGAGAGCGAAGCGCGCGGCGCGCGCATGATCGCCGGCAAGGTGATGATGGACCGCAACGCGCCGCCCGGCCTCACCGACGATCCGCGGCGCGGCTACGACGAGACGAAGGCGCTGATCGGGCGCTGGCGCGGCCGCGGCCGGCTCGATTACGCGATCTCGCCGCGCTTCGCCGTCACGTCGAGCGAGGCGCAGCTCGAGGCGGCCAGCACGCTGGCGCGCGAGCACCCGAGCGCCTATCTGCAAACGCATCTCGACGAGAACTTCGCCGAGATCGCTTTCGTCAAGCGGCAGTTCCCCTGGGCCAAGACCTATCTCGACGTCTATGCGCGCTACGGCCTGCTGGGCTCACGCTCGGTGTTCGGCCACTGCATCCATCTCGAGGAATCCGAAGTCGCCGCCTTGGCGCGCAGCGAAAGCGTCGCCGCCTTCTGCCCGACCTCGAACCTCTTCCTCGGCTCCGGCCTGTTCGACAAGAAGCGCCTCGACGACGCCGGCGTGCGCGTCGGCCTCGCCACCGACGTCGGCGGCGGCACCAGCTATTCGATGCTGCAAACCGCCGCCGAGGCCTACAAGGTGTTGCAGATGAACGGCCAGTCGTGGCCCGCGATGCACGCCTTCTACCAGATGACCCTCGGCAACGCCCGCGCGCTGGGGCTGCAGGGGCGGATCGGCAGCATCGAAGCAGGACGCGAAGCGGACCTCGTGGTGCTCGACTCGCGCGCGACGCCGGCGATGGCGCATCGCATGGAGGCGGTCGACGGGGACTTGGCCGAGGAGCTGTTCGTGCTGATGACGATGGGGGACGATCGGGCGGTGAGGCAGACGTATGTTGGGGGGCGGGGGGTGAAGGGGTAGTTCGTCGAACAGGGGCGGTTAATCTCGCGAAGGTCTAGCCCAGGCATCCTCGAACCGGCGAAGGGTCGCCTGTTGGGGTTCCGTGGTTCCGGTCTGCTTAAGAACTTCGTCAACCCTGGCTCGAAAGACGACCGGGTCCACAATCTCTTCTACCGTCTCTTTTCGAAGAATCGGCACAGGCCTAGACACGCGGTCGCCGGCTGTGTGGCTCCATCCGACGGACACAAATTGACCCGCCAGTGTAAGTACGACCTTGTCGTGAATCAGTTGGCCAGTTACCCAGTCCCGAACACTAAAGCGCTGGTCGTTCGGCGTCAAACGATACCAACCGTAGATGACAGAGAGCAGGTCGGACCGGCGCGCCAGAGAACCGTCGCGGGCCGCGTCCTCAAGACGGCGAAGCGTTAACGCACTGAGGCGCTCTGCCGCTTGGGCGCTGACGAGCAATTCGCGGTCCGGGCGTTGGGGACCGTCCTGTCGCAGTTCGTGCTCGCGTCTGCACCGTTCAGTGAACGCTACGAGCCAGGCCAGAGTCGCATTCCGCGCAGTCGATTCCAAAAGAATATCGCGCTCGGCGAGTGGCAATCGATCGGTGACCAACCTATTGAGTAACCAATGAATCCGAAGGAAATTGTCGCCGACCGAAAACCCCTTCGCTTTGTCGGTCTCCACATCTAGCTCGTCCGCAATGCCAAATATCGCCGTTACCAAAGTTGCAATATTGCCTTCGGGCACCTCGAAGGCGTGCAGCGTAAGTTCGTCGAGCAGCAGCGCCGCCCTAGTGCCACCTCGCCGCCGAGTAGTCGCCAATGCTTCCCGAAGTGTTTGCTGCGTTCGTTCTTGGTCGTTTGCCCCCATAATGAGCTGACGGATCTCAAGCTCTGGCGCTGTTTTTTCGGAAAGGGCTAGTCGAAAGTAGGTGTCGAAATGCGCACTCGCACAGACGCGTCTTTCAATGTGCCAGCTATCCGCGGACCATTGATTATAGAAATGATTGCTCCAGTGCATTTCGAGCGAGGGGAACAGCCGCATCAGCGCGCGGCGAAGGGCCGGTCGATCGGCCGCTGCTGTGTCGGAAAGCAGTTTCTCGTCGCAATCGTCGGCTCCCGATTTCCGGCGAGTGGAATCATCACCTACGCCACAAACCAGTAGACGGTTGTTGTAAATGGCCCGATGAATCTTGGGCCGGAAGAGCCGGAGAGTTTCCATTGCGAGAAAGTCTGCGCGATCGACGTTGTCCGCGACCTCCGGATAAGTCACCTCGAGTGCGTTGACTAGACGCACGACATCGCGGGGACGAGCTACGTTGGGAGCGACGACATCATAGAAGACATTCATGAACCTGACCGCACGATTCTCCCCCGCACTGCCCATTAGTCGCTGAACATTTTCCAGGAGCGCATCTCGCAAATCGTCTGGCTCCACTTGCGGCAGCTCAAATGAAGCCTGAACGATCTTCTCCAAGAAATGCGGGCCCTCGGAGGTAAAGGTTCGCGCAATCGCCGCCTCCGCCATCTCGCGATCGAATACCATCAGATAGGCAACGTTCGGCAGGCGCCCAGCTGACTTCACCAATTTGAAAACTAGCAGAAGCTCATCAGAGTGCAGACGATCGAGATCGTCGATGATGACGAGAAATCGGCTTTTGCTGCCCCTAAGCGCTTTGGTAATTATCGCGTGCTCCTCTTGAACCGTATGTTTAGCACTGAAGAGGTCGCCAAGCAGAGATGCGGCGGCACCGGCGGCAGCGCCGACCGCAGGCCCCGCGGTTCCCGCAGCTGCGAGGCTTGCAGTCGCGCCAATTAGAGGACTTGCACCGCCGAGCTTCTGCCCCAGAGACCGAAATGCTTCCTTCGCTTTGTCCGGCAACGACGTTCCAATCGCGGAACCTAGTGCAGTGACTCATTCAGATGGTTCACAGATTTTGGCGAGCTTTTCGAAGATGGCGGGAGCCGATGTGGTCCAGACGAAGGGCCTGGCCGCCCTGTTGTGCATCTTGATATAGCGGCCGATGGCGTCTTGCAGATCA
>DASXGX010000128.1:0-10603 GCA_036488815.1 Roseiarcus sp. | reverse complement strand
CGAGGGCGGCGCGCACCGCCCGCTCGGCGTCGTCCTCATGCGCGCGGGGAAAGCCGAAATAGGCCAGGAGGCCGTCGCCCATGAATTTCGCGACGAAGCCGTCGTAGCGCGCGACGATCTCGGAACACTTGCTTTGATAGGTGCCGATGATCTCGCGCATGTCCTCGGGATCGAGGCGCGTCGACATCGGCGTCGAGCCGACGAGGTCGCAGAACATGACGGTGAGTTGCCGGCGTTCGCCGGCGTCAGACGCGGGGGTGGGCCGATGCGGCGCGGCGCCCTCGCTCGCGCCGAGGCCGGCGATCGCCTTGAGCAGGCGCTTGCGATCGCCCAAGGGAAGGCCGAGCTGAGCGAGGTCCGCCTCGGTCAGCTCCGCCAGAATATCCGCGTCAATTCTGTTTTCACGGAACGTCGCCTCGTATTGACCGAGGCCAAGGCCGCGCAGCCAAGCATCGATATCCATGCTGGCGCTCCAAACAGGCTTCAGCCATGATGATCCGACCGACCCCGAGTGTCCAGTTGAGTCTCTTCGAGGCGCCCATGACCGGCTTCATCGATCCCACCAGGGAAATGTTCGCAGCGTTTCGCGCGAACAACAGGGCCGGCCCCATCGAGATGCTCAATCTCGTCAGACTGCGCGCTGAAGCGTTGTACCCTGACGGGGGGCGGGCGACCGGCGCGGAGGCCTACGCCGATTACGGGCGCGAGAGCGCGCCCGTGTTTGCGCGAGTCGGCGGCCGGGTGATCTGGCGCGGCGGGTTTGAAATGACGCTTATCGGTCCTAGCGACGAGCGGTGGGATCGTTGCTTTATCGCGCAATATCCCTCGGTTGCCGCCTTCGTCGAAATGCTGCGCGATCCGGTCTATCGCGAGGCGGTCAAGCACCGGCAGGCGGCGGTCGAAGACTCTCGCCTGATCCGACTCGCAGCCGCTTCGGCGGGCGAAAATTTCGCCGAGTGAGGCGCCGCCCATCAGGTCTGATGGCCGCCCGTGAAGGGCACGAAGGGGATGATCGCCCCGCCGTAAATGTCCGAGCGCGTGACGGAGAAGCCCCCGTCCGCGGTTCGCGTCTTCACCGCCTTGATCACATGCTGGGCGCCGGGCGGCCCGACGGGGATCACCATGATTCCGCCCGGCGTGAGCTGCTGCAGCAGGGGCGGGGGGATGTGGTCGATCCCGCAGGTGACGATGATCTTGTCGAACGGCGCCGCGTCGGCCCAACCGTAATAGCCGTCGGCGTTCTTGGTCTGGATCGCGCGATATTCGCCGTAGCCGCGCGCGATGAGCGAATCGTAGAGGGCGCGCGTGCGGCGCGCCAGCGCCGGGATAATCTCGATCGACCACAGCCGGTCGGTCAAATAGCTCAGATACGCGGACTGGTAGCCGGACCCGGTGCCGATTTCGAGCACCTTGTCGCCCCGTTTGACCCCAAGCGTGTTCGTCATGCGCGCCACCGTATGAGGGCCGGTGATCGTGACGCCGAAGCCGATGTTCAGATGATGCCATTCGTAGGCGCGCGACAGATTTTCGGCGGTGACGAATTCTTCGCGCGGCGTCATCAGAAAGGCGCGCTTGTCCGCCGCGTCCCAGACGTCCGCGTGCGCGACGAGTTGCAGATAGCGATCCCACCGCTGGCCGAGAAAGCCGGCGTCCTCCCCCCGCTTCTCCCGCATCCAGGCGACGAAGGCCTCGCGGCCGGTCATCGGCGGCCAGAGGCCCCAGTCGAAGGCGGCGGACACGGCGCCCGACGCCGGCGCCGCAAAGCCGAGGCCGGCGACGGCGACGCTTGCGCCGAGGCGGCTCGCGGCTGAGAGAAAGTCGCGACGGTTCATGATCCGACCCCCGCTGCTGCGCGTCGGCGCCAAGTGTGCGCGGGAAACACCAAGCGAGCAAGGGCGTTTCGATCGGCGCCGTCCGCGCCATAAAAATGAATAATTTTTACGCCACATTTGCGCCGCAAACGAACGCTGCTAGCTACCGCCTGCCTCGAGCCGGAGAATCGGAAGTTGACGCGCGTTGAGAGCGGCGCCTCCCCGAAGGTCGACTTTCCAAAACCCGGCCACGCCTTCGGAGTCGATCCACGGCGGCCGGAGTTCTACAGCTTGCGCGAGGCCCGCTACGACGCGCTGGCGGACGACATCGACGCGTGGGCCGGCGAGGCCGCCGCCGAGGGGCGCAAGCTCAAGATCATCGACGTCGGCTGCACCTCGGGCATTCTGCTGCGGCACCTGGAACCGCGGCCGAATTTCGACAACATCGAAATCTGCGCCACCGACATCAAGCGGGAGCCGCTCTATCGACCCGAGCGCTACGCCTCCTATGTGATGGACGATCTGATGGCGGGCAATCCCGCGACGCCTTCCAACGCTTTCGATGTCGTCGTCTGCGAACAGGTTCTCGAGCATCTGCCGCGGATCGAGCGGGCCATCGAGGCGCTCGAACGCATGGCCAAGCCCGGCGGGAAGGTCTGCATCGGCGTGCCGATCTTCGTTTCACCGGCGCCGATCGTCCGCAACGCCTGGATCAGCCTCTCGCTCAATTGGCGCCCCGAGAAGCAATGGACCCACATCCAGACGTTCTCGCGCGGCTCATTCCTGCGCGCGCTGCGCCGCAATTCCAGGCTCAAGCTGCTCAGAACGCGCGGGTTCCGCATCTTTTCGGGCGGTCTGCTGCGCCCGCTCGAAAATCACCGCTGGTGGTGGAAACTCAATTGCACGATCGGCGCCGCCGTGCCCTGGGCCTGCGTCGAAGTCCAGGCGATTCTCGAGAAGCCGGCCGAGACCGGTCCCCGATAGCCCCGCGCGTGCAGCCGCGCTAGGATCACGCTGCTTCGAGCGCAGGGGAGGGCGTGAGATGGCGTTGACCTTTTTTCGTCATGGCGCGATCGCCGCGTTGACGCTCGCCGCCTTAACGATATTGGCCGCCTGGGTCGGCGGCGCCGTCGCGCTGTCGCTCGGCGAAATCGTTCTCGGCGCGCTGCTGTTCTACGGCAGCGAATACCTGATGCATCGCTTCGCCTTCCATGCCAGGCCGGCGCCGTGGGCGTTCGTGCGCAAGCTGCAGCATCGCTTGCATTACGACCATCACGTGGAGCCGAGCCGGCTCGATCTTCTGTTTCTGCCGCTGTGGTTCCTTGCGCCCAACCTTCTCGTCACGGCCGGGCTCGTCGCCCTCATCCTCGGCGGCGCGGCTGTGGCGCCGGTGATGCTCGGCGTGATGCTGGCGATCCTGCACTACGAATGGGTGCATTACGTCGCCCACATTCCCTATCAGCCGCGCACCGCGTTCGGCCGGTGGATCAAGCACTATCACCTGCGCCATCACTTCATCAGCGAGAAGCACTGGTTCGGCGTGAGCAATCCGTCGCTCGACATCGCGTTCGGCACCTACGCCAACGCGAACGAGGTCGAGAGGAGCGCGACGACGCGCAAGCTCCATCCCTGATGGACTCGCATGACTCTTGCATGCATTTTGCCGGCCCGGCGCAGGGGCAAGCGGAGACTCCTTTGAGCGAAACGATTTCGGAACTTCTGGCCCGCCATGCCGGCGGCGGCAGTGTCGTCGAGACCATCGAGGCGACTTACGCACGGATCGAGGCGCGCGCCGACCCCGCTTTGTTCATCGCGCTGCGGCCCAAGGCGGAAGCGTTTGCGGCGGCCGCTGAGCTCGACGCCGCCGGCCCCGCGGGCAAGCCGCTGTTCGGCGTCCCGTTCGTGGTCAAGGACAATATCGACGTCGCCGGCCTGCCGACCACCGCCGCCTGTCCCGCCTTCGCCTACCAGCCCGCCCAATCGAGCTTCGTCGTCGAGCGGCTCGAGCGCGCGGGCGCGATCGTCGTCGGCAAGACGAACCTCGATCAGTTCGCAACCGGCCTCGTCGGCGCGCGCTCCCCCTATGGGACGCCGCGCAATGCGCTGCGCGACGATCTGATCCCCGGCGGTTCGAGCTCGGGCTCGGCGGCGGCGGTCGGGGCGGGGATCGTGCCGTTCTCGCTGGGCACCGACACGGCCGGGTCCGGCCGCGTGCCGGCGGCGCTCAACGGCATCGTGGGGCTGAAGCCGACCCTCGGCCTGCTCTCGGCGAGCGGCGTCGTGCCGGCCTGCCGGACGCTCGACACGATTTCGATTTTCGCGGCCAACGTCGCCGACGCCTTCGCAGCGTTCGAGATCGCCGCCGGTTTCGACCCCGCCGACCCCTACGCGAAACCCTTGCCCGCGCCGCGCCTCGCCTCCGCGCCGCCACGCTTCAAGGTCGGCGTTCCGGCGCCGGGGCAGCGCTTGTTCTTCGGCGACGCGGAGGCGGAGCGCGCCTATCAGGCCGACCTTGGCAAGCTAGCCGAACTCGGCGCGGAGATCGTCGAATTCGACATCGAGCCGTTCTACGCTGTTGCGCGGCTGCTCTACGAGGGACCCTGGGTCGCCGAGCGCTATGCCGCGACCAAGAGCCTGATCGAAAGCGATCCCGACGCGATGTATCCGGTGACGCGCAAGATCATCGAGGGGGCGCGCCGTTTCGACGCCGTCGCCTGTTTCGAGGCGGCTTATCGGCTGCAAGCGCTACGGCGGGCGACGAGCGCGGCCTGGGGCGAGTTCGACGTGATGGCCGTGCCGACGATGCCGCGCTTCTACACCCGCTCCGAGGTCGAGGCCGATCCGTTCCAGACCAATTCGAACCTCGGGACCTACACCAACTTCGTCAATCTGCTCGATCTCTCCGCCATCGCGGTCCCCTCCGGCGTGCGGCGGGACGGCCTGCCGTCGAGCGTCACGCTGATCGGGCCGGCCGGCGCGGACGGGCTGCTGGCGGGAATCGCGGCGCGGATCCACGCCGCCTCCGGCGCGCCGGGGCGCTCGCCCGTTCCGCCGCTGCAGGCTGCCCGGCGCGAGGAAGAAATCGAAATCGCCGTCGTCGGCGCGCATCTCTCCGGCCTGCCGCTCAACGGCGAGTTGAAGGCGCTCGGCGCGCGCTTCGTGCGCGAGGCGGGCACCAGGGCCGATTACCGGCTCTACGCGCTGCCGAATACGCGCCCGCCGAAGCCCGGACTGTTACGCGTCGGCAGCGGCGAAGGCGCGGCGATTGCGGTCGAAATCTGGTCGCTCTCGCCTGACGCCTTCGGCCGTTTCGTCGCGGCGATCCCCGCGCCGCTTGGAATTGGGACGCTGGCCTTCGAGGACGGGACGAGCGCCAAGGGTTTCCTCGTCGAGGCGGAAGCGGTCAAGGGCGCCGAGGACGTCTCCCGCTTCGGCGGCTGGCGCGCGTATGTGGCGCAGCAGAGCGGCTGACCGGGCGGCTCCTCGATCTGCTATCGCGTTTTGCTTTTGGTTGCTGCGCGGCTGTCACCCCTCGAAAGCGGGGGCCCAGACAACCGCCGCGGGCCTTCGCCCTTGACTCCTGGATGCCCGCTTTTCGCGGGCATGACAGGCGCCGCCTAGGGTTGCCTCGAACGAAACGCAACGCGCTTTATCGGACGCCGCGCGCGTTGGAGCGCGAGCCGATGGCGATGATCGAGGTCGCCGTCACCGCGCAGCACAGCATGAGATAGGCGACCACCCAGGTCGGTTTGCCGCCGCCGACCGAGACCAGCGCCGAAGCGATGAACGGCGTCGGGCCGGCGATGAGCAGGCTGTTCAGTTCGCGGGTGACGGCGATGCCGGAGAAACGGTAGCGCGTCGGGAAGAGGGTGGCGAGGAACGCGCCCTGCGCGCTGGCGAGCCCGCTGAAACCGACGCCATAGCCGATGCTGAGGCCGATCGTGGCGAGGACGACGTTCTTCGTGTCGAGCAGGGCGAACATCGGGAAGGCGAACAGGAACACGAACACGGCGCCAAACAAGTAGACCCGGGCGTGCCCGATGCGATCGGCGACGGCGCCCATGGGCGGGGTCAACACGACGCCGACCAAGGTCGCGATCATCACCGCGGCGAGCGAGTCCGTGCGGCTCATGCCGAGCGTGTTCGCCATGTAGCTCAGGCTGAATGCGCTCAGGATATAGACGTTCGCGTTGTGGCCGGTGACGGAGAGGAAACCGAAGATCAGTTCGCGTGGGCTCTTGGCGATAAGCTCGCCCAGCGGAACACGCGCTTCCTGACGCCGTTCGGCGGCGCGCTCCATTGCGGCGACATATTCCGGCGTCTCGTCGAGATTCTTGCGGATGTAGAGCGCCACGAAGACGAGCAGCGCCGAGACGAGGAACGGCGCGCGCCAGGCCCAGCCGAACAGGGTCTCTTCCGGCAGGGCGGAGACGAGCAGGAACATCAGCGTCGCCAGCATGATGCCGACGATCGTCGCGGCCTGGAGATAGGCGGTGTAGTAGGCTTTGCGCTCTGGGGGCACGTATTCAGCGATGAGAGTCACCGCGCCGGCGTATTCCGCCCCGGCGCCGAACCCTTGCAGCAACCGCAGGACGACGAGCAGAACAGGCGCCCAGACGCCGACTTGAGCATAGGTGGGCAGCAGGCCCATAGCGACGGTCGAGAGGCCCATCAGCGTGATCGTGAAGATCAGCGCCGGCTTGCGCCCGAACCGGTCGCCGACATGGGAAATGAGGACGCCGCCCAGAGGCCGGCTGACGAAGCCGACGGCGAATGTCGCGAAGGCCGCGAGCACGCCCGCGGACGCGGAGAATTGCGGAAAGAACAGCTTGTTGATGATGAGGCCGGCGGCCGCCCCGTAGAGCGCATAGTCGAACCATTCGATGACCGTGCCGATGGTCGCCGCCGTAACCGCGCGCCGGATATTGGCGCCCTCGGCGGGGGCCGCATCGGCCGCCAGGGATAGGGACATGGGCGTTTCCTCGTTTCTGTTGTTGTCGTTGTTTGAAGCCGGCGCCGGTTGCGTCGGCCGAGCGGGAACGTCGCTTGGTTCCTCGCAAAGACGGTTCGATCAGGTCGTCCAGCCGCCGTCGATGATGTGGATCTGTCCGGTGGTGTAGGTCGCGCCGGCGAGATAGACGACGAGGTCGGCGATTTCGTGCGGCGCGCCGATGCGCCCGATCGGCTGCCGGGCGACGAAGGCGGCGCGCGCCTTCTCGTAGTCACCCTGCGCGCTCAGCCGCTGCTGCAGCGACGGGCTTTCGACCGTGCCGGGGCAGATCGCGTTGCAGCGGATGCCCTGCGCAACATAGTCGGCAGCCACCGACTTGGTGAGGCCGATGACGGCCGCCTTGGTCACGCCATAGGCGAAGCGGTTCGGCACGCCCTTCACGCTGGAGGCGACGGACGCCATGTTGACAATGCTGCCGTCCTTGCGCTCCAGCATGCCGGGCAACACGGCCTTGATCGTGCGCGCCATCGCTTTGACGTTGAGGTCGTACGCGAAGTCGAGATCCGCTTCGCTCGCCTCCAGCACTGTCCCACCATGGACGACGCCGGCGCAGTTGAAGAGCACGTCGACCCGGCCGACCTCGGCGAAGAAGGCCGAGACGGCGGCGCCATTGAGCACGTCGAGCTTGCGGCGCTTGAGCAGCGGCCCCGCCTCGATCTCGGCGAGCTTAGCCTCGTTGATGTCGGTCGCCCAGACGACCGCGCCTTGGCGGTCGAAGGCTTCGGCCGCGGCGCGGCCGATGCCTTGCGCGGCGGCGGTGATGACGACGATTTTTCCTGCGAGCCCGCTCATATCATTTCTCCGTCTTGAGGGCCGGCGCCGCGCCGTGACTGCGGCGGTGAACGATGCTGCGCTCCAGCGCCTGCCAGTCCCAGTCGATCCCAAGGCCCGGCTTCTCCGAGGGGATCGCCTTGCCGTTCTCGATGCGGATCGGCGACGAGGTGACCAGATCGAGCTGCGGGATGTATTCGAGCCAGCGGCTGTTGGGCACGGCGCAGCAGAGCGCGAGATGGATCTCCATCAGGAAGTGCGGGCAGACCGGCACGTTGAACGCCTCGGCCATATGGGCGACCTTGAGCCAGGGCGTGACGCCGCCGATGCGGCCGACGTCGACCTGCACGATCGAGCAGGCGCCGGCCTCGAGGTAGTCCTTGAATTGCGACAGGCTGTACATCGACTCGCCGACCGCGATCGGCAGCGTGGTCGATTGCGAGAGACGCCGATGCGCGCCGACGTCGTCGGCATGGATCGGCTCCTCGAACCAGGCGACGTCGAGCTTTTCGTAGTGGCGCGCGCGACGGATCGCCTCGTCGAGCGAGAAGCCCTGGTTGGCGTCGGTCATGATCTCCCAGTCGAAGCCGACCTTGTCGCGCACAGCCGAAAGACGCTTCACGTCTTCCGCCACATGCGGCCGGCCGACCTTGACCTTGGTCCCGCCGAAGCCGCGCTCCTTGGCCTTGACCGCCTCGTCGATCAGTTCCGCCTCGTCCATATGGAGCCAGCCGCCCTCGGTGTAGTAGAGGTCGATTCCGGCCTTGGCGCCGCCAGCGAGGCGATGCAGCGGCAAGCCCGCCTTGCGGGCGCGCAGATCCCAGAGCGCTGTGTCGATGGCGGCGAGCGCGATCGAAGTGACGGCGCTGACCGTCGTGGCGTGGACGCGATAGAACAGCGCCCGCCACAAGCCCTCGATCTCCTCGGCCTCGCGGCCGATCAGGACGGGCGCGAGATGGTCGTCGATCAGCTTGCAGACGGAGGAGCCGCCCGTGCCGATGGTGTAGCTGTAGCCCGTGCCGGTGACGCCGTCCGCATCGGTGACGCGCACCATCGGCGTCTCCTGCAACTCGAAGCTCTGCACGGCGTCGGTGCGCTTGACCTTGGGCTTGAGGTCGGCCTGCAACACTTCGACGGATACGATCTTGGCCATTTGGTTTTCCTTTCGGGCGATAGGGGCGGGCGCTTACTTTCAGCGTTTCGCTGGTGGGTCGGCGCGCCAGCCGTTGTAGCGACGCCATGAGGTCTGCAGATGCGCTTCGAGAGCCGCT
The DNA here is from genome assembly GCA_036488815.1 of Roseiarcus sp. Classification (GTDB taxonomy): domain Bacteria; phylum Pseudomonadota; class Alphaproteobacteria; order Rhizobiales; family Beijerinckiaceae; genus Roseiarcus. The sequence goes on along the minus strand of DASXGX010000128.1, from coordinate 1,739 downwards.
TGCGCGGCGTCCTCGTCGCCGCCCACGATGGCGTCGAGGATTGCCCGATGCTCGTCGAGCATCGGCGCGATGTCGTGCGGGATACGGCTGAACAGCCGGGCGTGGTGCAGATGCGGATGCAGGCTCCTGACGGCCTGCGCCAGAATCTCGTTGCCGGCCGTCTCGAGCATCGCGTCGTGAAACGCTTCGTCGGCGCGGCTGGCTCCGACATAGTCCTGGGCCTGCCCGCGCGGCGGATCGGCCTCCATCGATTCGATGCTTTCACGCATCCGTGCGATCGCGTTGGGATCGCGGCTGCGAGCGAGCCGCCGCGCCGCCCAGCCTTCGTTCAGGATGCGGAAATCGCGAAGCTGCTCGAACCATTCGCGCGACGGTTCGGGCGCGACCGAGAAGCCGGTGAAGGAAGCCGAAGCGACGAGGCCGACCGCCGAAAGGCGCGTCAACGCCTCGCGGATCGGCGAGGAGCTGACCTCGAACTCGCGCGAAAGCGCGTCGATGTTGAGCTTTTCGCCCGGCGCGTAGGCGCGCTCGAGGATGCGCTCCATCAACAGCGCCGTCACCTGATCGACCAGCGCCACGCGCGCCAGGGCAGGTTTGCCGTTCATACCCGTTTCCTTCCTTCGCCGCGATCATCTCGATCGGATCATCGATCGTCAATCGTGCACGATCCACGATTGCGTGATGAGGTTGCTGGGGCGTATGGCGAGATCTTCGCAACAGGGGCGGCCAGAGCCCCTCGACCACGCGTAACCAATTCGCGTATGTCAGAATAAAACGACAGGCCCTATGCGCGGCTCAGGGAGGGCTTAGGGATGGTTCAGCAAGTCGTTGCGGCCGGCGCCGATATGTCCGCCACACGTCCCAGCGTGCGATCGAACGCCGCGGCGTTCTCGCCTGCCGCCGATCAATGCGATTTCGACGTCATCATCGTCGGCGCGGGATTGTCCGGCATCGGGGTCGCCTACCACCTGCAGCGGGATTGCCCGCGCAGAACTTTCGTCATACTCGAAGGGCGCGGCGCGGTCGGCGGCACCTGGGACCTTTTCCGCTACCCCGGCGTGCGCTCCGATTCCGACATGCACACGCTCGGCTACCGTTTCCGCCCTTGGCGCGGCGAGAAGTCGATCGCCGACGGGCCTTCGATCCTCGCCTATCTCAACGACGCTGCCTGCAAATACGGCGTCGACCGCAAGATCCGATTTCATCACCAGGTGAAGCGCGCCTCGTGGTCGTCGGCGGATGCGCGCTGGACCCTCGAAGTTTCCGGACCGGACGGACAGGCGCTGACCTTCACCTGCAATTTCTTGCAGATGTGCAGCGGGTACTATGACTACGACGCCGGTTATATGCCGGGCTGGGCGGGCATGGAGCGCTTCAAGGGGCGGATCGTCCATCCCCAGAAGTGGCCGGAGGATCTCGACTACGCCGGCAAGCGCGTCGTCGTGATCGGCAGCGGCGCGACGGCGGTCACGTTGGTTCCCGCCATGGCGGACACGGCCGCGCATGTCGCGATGCTGCAACGCTCGCCGACTTACATCGTCTCGCGGCCGGCGAAAGACGCGATCGCCAATTGGCTCTACGCGAAGCTGCCGGAGCGCGCCGCGCACACGCTGGCGCGCTGGAAGAACATTCTCTTGCAAATGTATTTCTACAACCTCGCGCGCAGCAAGCCGGAAGCGGTGAAGAAGCGCATCGTCGAACTCGCCGAGGCCGAACTCGGGCCCGGCGCCGACATGCGC
>DASXGX010000063.1:0-58983 GCA_036488815.1 Roseiarcus sp. | reverse complement strand
CTGACGGGCAATCCAGGGGCTCCAAAAAAGGAGCCGCCGCCACGCCTATTCACACCAGGAAACATAATCCTATTGAATCCCATGATCCAACTGAAAGTGCTTCCTACATGGCGTGGACACGGTTCCCGCCTTCGAAGCCATCGGCGCATTGCTGGCGCATTTAATTATACGTCAATTAACAGTGAAAATGCGATGCACGCCGTCTTCCGTTGCTCGAGACGCGAACAATCGCGTTCAGCCGCTACGCGGTGTCCACAAGGATGCTGCTTTCTTCCCGCAGGATCCTCGCCACGCTCGCCCGCGCGAGCATCCTGTCCTTGAATTCCGTATAGTGTGACAGCTCTTGCATCGGCAGGCCGATGCGCTTGCCCCACGCGTAGAAGATCAAGGCGTAGGAATCGGCGACGCCGTAGCTGTCGCCGGTCAGCCATTCCTGGCGCGCCAGCAGCCGGTCGATCTCGCGGACATTCTGCCAACAGAACGCCTTGCCCGCGTCCTTGACGCCCGGGTGCGCGGCCTCGTCGGTCGAGATACGGGCGGGACGGAAGACGCGCGAGAAACCCGGCTGAAGCGTGCTCGACAGCCACGCCATCACGGACAAGCAGCGCGATTGCGCCACAGGGGCCGAGGGCAGCAGTCGCGCTTCGGGCGCCAACGCCGCCAGACGCATCAGAATGGCCAGCGTCTCGACCAAGACTTCGCCATCCTCGACCAGGACGGGAATGCGCCCGCGCGGGTTGATCGCCAGGAACTCGGGCGCGTTGTGCTCGCCCCTGGCGATCGAGACCAGCTTCAGGTCATGGGCGAGGCCCGCGTCGACTAGGATAATCCGCGGCGCCAACGAGCAGGAGCCCGGCGAGTAATAGAGCGTCACCATGTCGGAGTCCCATCGCTCACGCCGCCGCCCCTTCCTGAAAGACGCGCATTCTGGAGAGGGGCGCCCCGCCGGCCGGCGGCGAGGCGACGGGTCAGGCATGCGCTTTCAAGAAGCGGCGCACATGCGGCGCGACACGGTCCGAGGCCTCGATCAGGATCGCGTGCTTGAGCCCGTCGAGGATCACCAGCTCCGAGTTCGGCAACGCCTCGTGGATGAGCTTATTGAGGCGCGGGTTGCAGCCGCCGTCGAGTTCGGCGGTCAGCACGAGCGACGGGGCCGTGACTTCGTGCAGCCACGGAGCCATCTCGGTTTCGGCATAAATGTGGAACACGTTGAGGAAGACCTTCGGGTCGGTCTCGACCACCTGCTTCTTGCGCGCCTCGATCCGATCGGGATGGTTATGCTGGAAGTCCTCGGTGAACCAGCGGTCGACCAGCGCGCCGAGTACGCGGCCGATGCCCTTCTCCTCCATCGCCGTCACGACGCCCTTGACCCGCGCGCTGTCTTCCTCGGTGCGGAAGGCCGCCGTCGAGAGCAGGCCGAGGCTGAGCGTGTGCTGCGGATATTTATGGGCGTAGGCGGGGCCGATCATGCCGCCGAGCGAATGGCCGATGACATGGGCTTGCTCGATGCCGAGCCTGGCTCGCAGCGCCTCGAGATCCGCGACCAGTTCGTCAAGCCCGAAGGGCACGCCGGGATTGGGCGATTCGCCATGACCGCGCAGATCGTAGGCGATGCAGGTGAAATCGTCCTTGAGCTGTTCGGTCAGGGCGGCCCATGTCGTCTTGCGGGAGCCGATCCCATGGACCATGAATAGGGTCGGGCCATTGCCCGTGATCGTATAGGCGCAGTCGACTGACTCAACCATCGCGCATCCTCCTCTCAGGACTGCTTGGCTGCAGGCGCAGCCGGCGTATCCGGGTGGAGATCGATGGCGAGCGAGCCGCCTACGCCCCAATCCTCCTTGTCGACGTCCCTGATGATGATCTGGACGCTTTGCGGGGAGCCGCCGCAGCTCTCGACGAACGCGTCGGTCAGCGCCTTGGCGAGCGCGCGCTTCTTCTCGCGGCTGCGGCCCGCGAACATCTCGACATTGATGACAGGCATGGGATCTCTTTCTCCGACGTCACAACATGAAGGGCGGCGCGCAGCTCAAGCCGCGCGCACTGGCTGCTTTGCCTTGAACAGCGGGATGATCTCTTCCGAGAAGCGCTGCATCATCTCCAGCGTCTCGGCATGCGGCTGGCCATAGCCGCAGGGGGCATAGACCTCATCGATCCCGCATTCGGCATAAACGCCGAGCCGGTCGATCATCTCGTTCCTGGTGCAGATCATCAAGTTCTCGGCAAGCTGCTCGTGCGTCTGCTTGCGGGGCAGCGGGACGATCATGCCGCGCGTGGTCTGGCCGGGGCCACGGATATTTTCGAAGCGCTTGTAGTACTCGTAGGCGAGCTCGATCTTTTCGCGGGCGTCGGCGTCGCTCTTTGCCAAATAGACGCCGCGTTGCAGTGAGAGCCGCGCGTGTTTCGCCGTCTCGCCGCCGGCCGCCTTGCCGCGCTTGAAGGCGTCGACCTGCTGCAGCAGGACGTGGTGATCGCCGCTCAGCGGCGTGGTCTGGATATGATAGCCGCGTCGGACGGATTCGAAGATCGAATCCGGCGCCATCGCGGCGATCATCATCGGGATTTTTCCGGCCGGGCGCGGCATGATCGTGAGCGAATCAAATTTGTAATAGTCGCCATTCCAGGAGACCTCCTCCTGGGTCAGCAGTGCATTGAGCACCGCGAGCGACTCGACGAATTTCGACCGCGTCTCCTCGATCGGGACTCCAAGCCGGCCGACCTCATAGGCGAAAGCGCCGCGGCCGACGCCCAGCACCAACCGTTCGTCGGTCAGCATATGCGCCTGCACGACTTCGCCGGCGAAGATGCGCATGTCGTGCACAGGCAAGACCGCAATCGAGGTGATGATATCGATACGGCTCGTCGCGGTCGCGACCTTTACCGCCATTTGCAGCGGCGAGGGCACCATCAGGATGTTGATCAGGTGATGCTCGGGGATCGCGACGCCGCGGTAGCCCAGCTTATCGGCGGCGACCGCCTGCTCCAACATGTCGGCATAGACGCGCTTTCCGCCGTAGCTGGCGTCGGGCATGTAGCTCGAAAGGAAGTAGACGAAATCCATCACATATCCCCTGTCTCGGAAGGTGTCTCGGGCTCGCCGCGCCTGAACCAGGGCAAGGGCGAATTCTGCAGCGCGGCGATGCGACCGCCATCGTGGGTGTCCCAGTAGATGCCGAAGCGGGAATGCGCGCGCTCGTAGAAGAAACGGCGGATGACTTCAGGCGGCGACTTGCCGCCCACCAGCCGCCAAGGCTCCTCCGTTTCGGCGAAGAGTCGCAGGACCGTACCGTCGGCGAGGGTCCATTCGTCCTGCAAGTCGGAGGCGGCGCCGCGGAACACCATCGTCGTGTGCGCTTCGTCGGCGTCCTGATAGACCGAGTAGAGAAAGGAGACGTCCGCGCTCACGCCGAGCCGCACCATGAGTTGCGGGATAACTTGGCGGTGATCCTCGCCGGCGCGCAGCGGCGTCGCGGGCAGTTCCCAGGCCGCCGCGCCAGTCCGGTGCACCAGCAGGACCTTGTCGCGGCATTCAAGCAGACAGGCGACTCGGATCGCTTCGCCGCCAAGCCGCTCGAGCGCTTCGGCGCCGAGTCCGAAGGCGATGTAGCTCCCGCCGTAATAGCCAAGCGGCTGCCCCACGGAACGGCTGAAGCCGAGCACGCGGCCGATGACGATGCTGTGGTCTCCCGCCGCGACGACCTGCTCGCGCGCGCAGTCGAGCGCCGCCAGCGAACCGGTGATGAGGGGCGGCCCCCCTGCCGACGAAGCCCACGTCTCGACCGCTTCAAAACGCTTGCCTGTTCGGCTAGAAAAGGCGGTCGAGGCTTCGCGCTGCCAGTCGCCGAGGATGTTCACGCCGAAACGTTCGGCCCGGCAAAGCGCGTCATGGCTGCCCGCGAGATTGCCGACGCAGACCAGGATCAACGGCGGCTCGAGCGAGACCGAGGTGAAGGAATTGGCGGTGAACCCGCGCTTGGCGCCGCCCTGATCGCGCATCGTAACGATGGTTACGCCGGTCATGAAAGCGCCGAACATGTCTCGGAGCGCGCGCGCGTCGGCGTCAGACGCCAGAACCCATTCCGACGGACCTTTCGCCTGCCGCGAAGTCTCTGGCTCGCTCACGCCGTTTGCCTCCGTGACGCGCTGGCCGAGCCGGCCTGCGCCGGCGGAGCCTCCAGCGAGCGCCGCTCGCGCCGACGGGCCGCCCAGGATCTGATCAGCAAACTGAGCAACATGAGTCCGAGCGTCAGCAGGACCAGCAGCATCGCGGCGGCGGCGATCGTCGGATCGATGTCTTCCTGTATGCCTTCCCAGATCCGCTTGGGCAGCGTCGAGATCGCGCGGCTGGTCAGGAAGAGGACGATGATCAACTCGTCGAACGAGCTGGCGAAAGCGAAGAGCGCGCCCGACAGCAGGCCGGGCAGGATGTTGGGGAAGATCACCAGCCTGATCGTCTGGCTCATCGTGGCGCCGAGGCTGCGGGCGGCCTGTTCGAGCTTCGGGTCGATCGTGGCGAGCGCAGAGGTCACGGGCACCACGACATAGGGCAGCCCGATGATCGCATGGGCGATGATGACGCCGAGATAGGTGTCGTACAGCCCGAGCCAGGCCCAGAGCCGGTACATGCCGACGGCCTGCACGATGGTCGGGACGATCAGCGGCGCCAGCATCAGGAGGCGCACCCAGTTTGAGATCCGCCCTTGCAGGCGCCAGCATCCGACTGCGCAAAGGGCGCCGAGAAGCACGGCGAGCGTCGTCGCGCAAATGGCGATGACGAAGCTCTGTCCGGTCGAGGAGAGCCAGACCGGGTCCGTGAAGAAGCTCACGTAGTGCTTCAGCGACAGGCCGTGCTTGGGCAGCGCGAGATAGCGTTGATCCGTCAGCGACACCGGCAGGACGACCACCAGCGGAATGATCAGGAAGGCCAGCACCAGCCAGGCGGCGGAGAGCAGTGTGGCGCGCCGGAACGCGATCCAGAAGGAAGGCGAGATCATCCGCCGAACACCTTCTTCAGATCGATGAAGCGCGCCATGACCGCGAGGATGACGACGACCACGACGAGCAGCGTCGTGGAGAGCATGGTGGCTTGGCCCCAGCGCAGCGTCTCCTCGAAGCCGACGCGGATATATTCCGCGATCATCACGACCCGCCCGCCGCCAAGCATGGCGGGGATGATGAAGAAGCCGAGCGAGTAGATGAAGACGAGGATCGAGGCCGAGAGAATGCCCGGCTTGGTCAGGGGCAGATACACCATGCGGAAGGCTTGCAGCGGGGTCGCGCCTAGCCCGCGCGCAGCAGCGACATATGTGTCGCCGACGCCGCGCATATTCGAATAGAGCGCCAAGATCGCGACCGGCAGGCCGTAATGCACCATGCCGATCACGACGCCGATCTCGTTGCGCACAAGCCGGACCGGCTCGGAGATCAGGCCCGATCCGACCAGCGCCTCGTTGACCACGCCCTCGTTGCGCAGCAGGATGATGAAGGCGAAGGCCCGCACAAGGATGCTGAACGAGAAGGTCGTGACGATGCAGGAGATCATGATCATGCGGTGGCGCTCGCCAACCCACGTCATCGCAAAGGCGACGACATAGCCGAGCGTGACCGAGAAGAAGGTCGTCAGCAGGCAGACGCGAAACGTGGTTAGCCAGATGCGAGCGATTAGCGGATTGTCGATGATCTCGCGATAATTCTCGAAGCCGAGATGCGGCTCGCTGACGCTGAGCCACAGCACCTGGAGCAGCGGCACGACGAAGAACACGGCGAGCAGCAACGTCGCAGGCAAAGTCAGCCCGAGATAGCGCGCCTGTTCGCCGCGCAATGCGCCAGCGAACGCCATCAGTTGTCCCTCACTGGAACGGCGTCGTCCGGCTCCCAGCCGATCCAGACGGGCGAGCCGATCTTGAGATCCCCCTCGGCCTGGCCGAGCGCGATGCGGGCGATCAATATGCCGAGATCGTCGCTCGCCACCTGGACGTGATGGGTCGCGCCCTGGAACTTCGCGTCGGTGATCGTTCCCCGGATCGTGTTGGCGCTAGCCGGCTTCTGCGCCGCGACTATCAGCTTCTCTGGCCTGATCGCCAGCGTGATCGAACCGTCGCCACCTGTGACCTGCGGCGAACCAGCCTGAAGGATGGTCGAACGTCCAACCGCGATCCGGAAGCCGTTCTCCTGGGTCTGCGTCACACGGCCGCGAATGAAATTGCTGTCGCCGAGGAAGCTCGCGACGAAGCTCGTCGCGGGGCGGGAATAGAGTTCGATCGGCGTTCCCGACTGCTCGACCCGGCCGCTGCGCAGGATCACGATCTCGTCCGACATCGAGAGCGCTTCCTCCTGGTCGTGAGTGACGTTGATGAAGGTGACGCCGAGACGCCGATGCAGCGTGCGCAGTTCCCATTGCAGCTCGGCCCGCAATTGACGATCGAGCGCCGAGAGCGGCTCGTCGAGCAACAGCAGGCTCGGCTCGAACACCAGCGCGCGCGCCAGCGCCACGCGCTGCTGTTGCCCGCCGGAGAGTTGGGAGGGGAGGCGGCCGGCGAGATGTCCCAGTTGGACGAGGTCGAGGCTCGCCCGCACCTTGTCGCGCGCGTCCGTGCGCGAGACGCCGCGCACGCGCAGCGGAAACCAGACATTCTCCTCGACCGACATGTTCGGGAAGAGCGCGTAGCCCTGAAACACCATGCCGAAGTTCCGGCGCTCCGGCGGCAGCGTCGTGATGTCTTTCTCGTCCAGCAGGATCGTGCCGCTTGTCGGCGCCACAAATCCGGCGACCGCCATCAGCAGCGTCGTCTTCCCAGAGCCGGAGGGGCCTAGCAAGGTCAGGAATTGGCCGCGCGGAACCTTGAGCGACACCGCGTCGAGCGCCAAGTGACCGCCGTATTCCTTGGAGACGCCGCGGACCTGGAGGGCGTGCGAACGGCTTGCCGCCGCCGGGCTTTCATTTGTCATCAGTGGTCTTATCGTTTCGGGGAGCCAGCGGCGCTCACGAGCTCATGCAGACAACACGTCGAGCCACATTTCGCGTGCGAGCGTGTCATTGTTCTTGTTGCCCTTGCCGCTCGGGGCGCACCACCACTCGGGATTGAGCTCGGCCTGAACGGCGCGATGATCGGGCTGCGACGGATCGAACTTTTTGACCGCGTCGGGGACGAGCGCTGTGGCTGCCGGATTCACCGGGCCATTGCCGAGAGCCTTGAGCAGTTCAATCTGCCGTTTCGGGTCTTGCGCAAAGGCGATGAATTTCATCGCGGCTTCGCGTCCAGCCGGATTGTTCTTTGGCACGGCCCAGACGTCGACATTGATCAAGCCCTGGTTCCAGGTCCAGTCGAAGCGGGCATTGGATTCTTTGTAGAGGGTCGCCGCGCGCGAGTGCCAGAGATTGCACATCGTCACCTCTTCATTGCGCAGGACGTCCTGACTTTGCGATCCGGTCGTCCAGGCGATCAAATAGGATTTTATTTCGCGCACCTTGGCGACGGCGAGGTCGAGATCAATCGGATAGACGTCCTTGATCGAGCGACCAGCCGCCATCATGCAGGCTTCGATCTGGCCTTCCGGCGTCTTGCGCACGCCGCGCTGGCCGGGGAAGGATTTCACATCCCAGAAGTCTTTCCAGCTGTTCGGCTTGGCGCCTGGGAATTTCGACGTATCAAAGCAGAGCACGCACGAATACACGTAGGAAGCGACGCCAGCCTTATAGGCCCAGCCGGGATAGACATTGTTCTTGTCGACGATCGCGTAGTCGATCGGCTCGAGGAGCCCATCCTGATCCAGCAGCAGCGCCTTGCTCGCGTCGAAATCGAGCAGGTCCCATGTGACCTTGCCGGACTGGACCATGGCGCGCACCTTGGAAGGCAACGGGCCGCTGCCGTCCTGCACGACGTCGATGCCGGTCGCGGATTTGAAAGGATCGCAAAAGGCCTTTGCGTAGGCCGGCCGAGAGTCGCCGCCCCAATCCACCAGAACCAGCTCTTTTGTCGCCGCCTTCGCACTGGTCAGCCTGCCTGCCGCCGGCGCGGCGGCGATCAGCGCCATGATCCGAATGAATGTTCGGCGGTCGATCAGGCCTTTCTTCAATTGATCTTCTGCGAGTTCGAGGCGATCCTGCGCAAAACTCGTTTGCGGCAAGTCGGCGATCTCCGGATAGAGATTCTTCTCGTACAGGGTTTTCGTCAGCGTCATGTTCGACCTCCCACGCTCTGATCCCGCTCGTTTGTCTGGCGGGAACACCCTGCGCCCGGCGCGCAAGCGGTCCTCTCCGCGGAGGACGTGGCTGGCGCGGACGTTTCACGATAAAATAATCCTTACACGGATTTCACATATGTGCAACAAGGAAAACGCGCCAGATGCGATCCGGCACGGTCGGAGGATTTAGGAGGGGGCGGCACATTGACGACGACACAGGCGAATGAAGCAACGGCCGATCAGCGGTACGCCAATGTGGACGCCGTGCTGGGAGAGCGTGTCCGCCATCGCCGCAAGGCGCAGAATAAGTCGCTCAAGGAAGTGGCGGAACTCGCGAATATATCCATCAGCCTCCTGAGCCAGATCGAACGAGGCATCTCGTCGCCGTCGGTGCGCGTGCTCGCCAGCCTCGCCAACGCCCTCAATGTTGGCCTCGGCAATCTGTTCGACGACAGTTTGAACCTGATTTCCCAGGAGCGGGATAAAATTGTCGTGCGCGCTGGCGAGCGCAAGCATCTGGGCTTCTGGCGCACTGGCATTTCCAAGGAGCTACTGACGCCGCAGATCGGTGAGTCGGGCCTCGAGATTTTTATGGTGGTCGTCGAGCCAGGCGGCAACACTGGCAGCCAAGTCTATACTCATGAGGGTGAGGAAGGCGGCATGGTGCTCGAAGGCGCGATCACCATCGAAGTCGACGGCAAGGTCTATCAACTCTCGGCGGGCGACAGTTTTCGCTTCAGCAGCAATCGTCCTCACGGCTTCAGGAATGTAGAAAAGGAGCCCGCCAGGGTGATTTGGGTCAACGCCCATGTGTCGAAAGCGGACTAACCGGCCTGGGCCGGCCAAGGGCGCCGGCATGTCCGTTCCGCCGCGAGCTTGCAGCGCCGCGGCGGCGGCCCAACCGCTCCGGAACGGCCGCCGCAATGCCGAGCGGCCTCGCCGGGGCGAGATTGGTTGATTTCTGCACAGCTGATGGGTTCGTTCGCTATTCCAGATAGGGCGCGAGAACATTTTCGATCCATTTCATGAATGCGCGGACGCGGCGCGACAGGTTGCGCCGATGCGCGACTACCAGGGAGACGACGAGCGGCTTGTGCTGAAGATCGGGTAAAATCTCTATCAACGCTCCACTCTCCAAGTAACGGCCAATCCCCAACACTGGCGCCTGGATCAGGCCAAGACCGGCGACGCCAGCGGCTTCGTAGGTCTGCACGCTGTTGACGTGCAGCGCACCTCGCAACTGAAGCCTCGCGTAGCTGTCGCCGTGCGGATACTCCCATCCGTAGGGTTTTGCGCCGAGCGTCCTTGCAAAATGAATGACCCGATGGCCCTGACTCCGGAGATCGTCTAGCGATAGAGGGACGCCATGGCGCGCCAGGTAGGCGGGGCTGGCAGCGTTGACCATGCGTAACTTGCCCAGCGGGCGGGCGATCAGTGTCTCGTCCCCGATGGGACCAAGTCGCAATACGCAGTCAAACCCCTCTTGAACCAGATCAACTTGGCGATCCGTACTCGACACCTCCAGCTCCAACTCGGGATACGTCGCCATGAAGGCCGGCAAGGCCGGCACGATGGTCGTGCGCGCCAGCTCGCTCGGCAGATCGACCCGCAAACGTCCGCGAAGCGCCACGCGATCGCCTGCGAACATCGAGTGTAGATCATCGACGTCAGCAAGCAGATCGCGGGCCCGCGCATGAAATACCCGTCCGTCTTCCGTCAACTGCACGCTACGCGTCGTTCGATGCAGAAGCCTGGCGCCGACATCTTCTTCCAGCTTCCGGACGGCCGTTGAGGCCCTTCCCTTTTGAATGCCCAGGCTATCGGCTGCGTGAGTGAAGCTCCCCATTTCCGCGACCGTTACGAAAATGAGGATGGGTTCGAGATTCTGCATTTTCGCGCCTGGGTATTGTTCACCGCGGAGAGAACAGTGGGTTCAGTTACTCGGTATTTATCATACCTGAGAGGCACAGTAAGCCTTGAGATTATGGATCCCCGTCAGGAGGAGACAAAATGTCCGAAACCATGAACCTGCATCCGGCGCCTGAAATTATGACCGCGCATCGCGCCATGTGGGCCGGCCGGATAACGAGCGCGTTTGTCGTTATCGCTCTGCTGGCAGACGGGACAATTCAGCTTTTCGCGCCGGCACAGATTGCGAGCGTGTTGCAGGAAACCGGGTTCGCGATGGACCTGACCCGTATCTTGGCTCCGATCATACTCGCCTGCGCCATCCTCTACGCCATTCCAGCCACCTCCGTCCTCGGCGCGATCCTGGTGACGGGCTTTTTGGGAGGCGCGATCTGCGCCCATGTCCGCATCGGTGAGTTCGGGTCGCAACCGGAAATCATTTCCCTGCTTCTGGGCGCGATGACATGGGGCGGCCTCTATCTGCGCGATCCCCGTATCCGGGCCATTCTGCCGCTCGTCCATTGAACCAACAGCGGCATTGTTCTGTCTCTAAAGATCAGGAGAAAACGCATGTTTTTGGTCATGGGAATTACTGGAAAAGTGGGTGGCGCAACTGCGAAACACCTGTTGGCGCAAGGCAAGAAAGTACGCTCGCTCGTCCGCAATCGCGAAAAGGCGGCGAATTGGGCGGACCAAGGCGTGGACCTGGTAGACGGCGATTGGAATGACTCGGCGGCCATCGAGCGGGCGCTCAAAGGCGTTGAAGGCGCCTTCATCATGTTGCCGGCTGTATGGGCGCCCTCGCCTGACTACAAAGAAGCAAAGGGCGTGATTGCAAACTATGTCGAGGCGCTCACCAAGGCGACGCCGCCGCGAGTGGTCGCGCTCTCGTCGATGGGCGCCAACAGAACCAGCGGGCTCGGGATGATCACGGCGCTGTCGCTTCTGGAGCAAGGCTTTCGCAACCTGACATCTCCGGTCACCTTTGTGCGCGCAGGCGGATTCTTCGAAAACTTCCTTTACGGCTTGCAGGTCGCCCAAGGTGGAACGCTACCGGTCACCTATAATCCGACAAACCGGAAATCGACCATGGTCGCGACGAACGACATCGGCGCGGAGGTCGCAACCCTTTTGACCGGGCCAGCGTGGCCTGGGCATCGCATCGTCGAGCTTGGTTCGATGGTCAGCGCGGATCAAGTCGCGGAGCAATTGGGTGAAGTCCTGAGGCTCGACGTGAAGGCCTTTGCAATCCCGCGTGCAGGGTGGGCGGAAGCGTTCGAGCAGTTGGGCGTCCCGAAGGGCCACACCGGACCTGCCGAAGACATGTTTGAGGCCGTGAACGCAGGATGGATGGACCTCGGCGTCGAGGGTACGGAGCACGTAGCGGGTACGACGTCCGCACGCGACGTCTTCGCGGCGGCCCAGAAGGCCGCGACGGCGTGAACTGCGGCCGCTGACGCTGGAAGCGTGTCGTCGCCTACTTAGCTGTCATTTGGACCGGCGTTTTCCGTTTTCGCGCGGAAAACGCCGTTTCAAATGGCTTGATTTCTATACAAGACACGCGTCTCCCAACTTTCGCGTTATCAGCTATCGGCGACTATCCACTCTCTCCAGCTTGCAGGCGATCGATGATCCTTCTCAGGTTCTTCTGCGCCTCGAGGCGGGTGACGCCGTAGCGGTAGGGCTGACCCTCCTCGCTCCCCCACGGCACGAGGATATCGAAGTCCAGGTCCATGAGGCGCGAAAGGCTGGCGAGATAGGCCTCGCGGTCGCTCTCCCCGAGCAGAACAGCCTTCCATTCCCCGCCTTTGACCCAGATCGAGTCTCCGGGAAACAGCAGGCGGTGCTCGCCATTGTCCCACAGGAACGTCGTGGCGCCGGCGGTATGGCCGGGTGTGGGAATAACCTCGAGATCGTCGGCGATTTTCTCCCGATTCGAAAACACGCCGGCGATTGGCAATTTTGTCTGCGCGCGATCATTTTTATGCACGAAGATCGGCACGTCGAGTCCTGGCGCGTCGTACATCGCCTCATGCCAATGGTTTAGCAGAAGCCGGCTGGGCCGCCCCAGTTCCAGTATCTCGCGCGCGGCGGCGTTGATGCCCGGCGAGTGATAGATGATGACGTTTCCCTGCTTGCGCTCGAGAACGAAGGATCGGACGACTACACCGCTCAGGAAGGGCAGCGGGGCCGCCGGCGTCGCGTAAAGGCCACGGATCGAAGACTGAAGTCCCGTGTCGTTGTTCGAGGAAAAGATATCAGGGGGCATCTTTGTCGCTCCTTGAGATCGGTGCGTCAGGAACCAAAGCTAACATTCCCAGCCGATCGCGGCGAAAAAGCCCCCGCCGCGCCTTTTCAGCCGCCGACTGTTTCACCGAGATTCTTGATATTTGGCGACGAACGTCGCCTATGGGTCGACTCCAGGCAGTCGTCGAGGGCGCCGAACGTCGGAATTGGACCACTACGAGCGCAGCGTCAGGCCTTGCGGAAATTGCTCGCGATAGGCTTGCAGCGCCTGCGCCATCGTCACGAAGCGCGCGCCCTCCGAAGCGAGCCGCCCGATCAACCGGTCGAGCATGCGCAGCCGATGGCCGCGGCCGATCACGTGGGGGTGAAAGGTCAGGGTGAAGACGCCCCAGTCCTGCGTCTCCTTCATGTAGAGAAAGTCGTCGATCCAGTTGCGCTCGACCGCCGCCGCCTCCTTGAGCCCGGGCAGAATTCCGCGCTCCGAGACCGAATATTCGAAGTGCGGAAAATCGTCGAGGCTCCAGCTCACGGGCATTTCGACCAGCGGCGTGTCCTCGCCGAACACCATCGGCTCGAGCAACGTGACCTTGTCGCCGGAACGCACCTGATAGGGCAGCGTGTCATGGCCCATCATGCTGCTGTCGTAGGCGAAGCCGTGCTTGAGCAGGAGTTCGACGCTGTGCGGGCTGAGGTCCCACGAGGGCGAGCGATAACCGACCGGCTTCGAGCCGGTCAGCCGCTCGATCGCTTGCAAGCCGCGCAGAAGTTCGTCCTCTTCTTCCCCGCGGCTCATCGAGGCGGGCGGGCGGTGCGTCCAGCCGTGATGGCCAATTTCGTGCCCGGCGTCGCGCACGCGCTCGACGCAGCGCGGATAGCTTTCGATCGTGTGGCCGGGAATGAACCACGTGCTCGGCGTGTTGTGCGCGGCGAGCAGCGAAAGAATGCGCGGCGTCGCGGCGATGCCGAAGTCTCCGCGCGAGATCGCCGTCGGCGTCGTCTGTCCGCGCGCGATCATCAAGGATGCGTTGTCGTGATCGAAGGTCAGGCAGACGAGAAGGTTCGACATCATTGTTCTCCGAATCTCACGCGGGCAGGGGGCAGCGACCAGTATGAGACTGTTCTGCATTTACGTGGAAACGTCATTGCGAGCGGGGCGAAGCAATCCAGCGATCGAGACTTCGCCCGCAAGTCGCTGAGTCTTTCTGTGCGCGCCTCAATCGGCTGACGCCTCGATCTCTGGATCGCCGCTCGCGATGACGATAGGGGTGTTCTAGACTTTGCCGTGGCGCGCCGCCAGGAAGCCGCCGTCGACCGGCAGCACCGCTCCGGTCACGAAAGCCGCATCGTCGGACGCGAGGAAGGCGACCGGTCCGGCGATGTCGGCCGGCTGGCCGACGCGCTCCATCGGCGTCGCCTCGACCTGAAGCTTGAGATACATCGGGTTCTGGCGGTGGGCGGCCGTCATCGACGTCTCGATGACGCCGGGCGCGACGGCGTTGACGCGAATTCCCTCTGGCGCGAGTTCGCCGGCGATCTGCCGCGTGAACTGGGCGACGCCCGCTTTCGCCGCCGCGTAGGCTGTCGTGCCGGGATAGCCGGTCAGCCCAAACACCGAGGAGACGTTGACGATCCGCCCGCCGGGCTTAGGCAGATGCGGGACGATCGCGCGCGTCACGCGCAGCATCGCCGACAGGTTGGTGTCGATGATGCGATCGATCAACGCGTCGTCGGAGTCGAGGAGACGCTTCGAGCCGCCGACGCCTGCGTTGTTGACGAGGATGTCGATGCGCCCGAACGCCTCGAGCGCCGCCTTGGCGATCGTCGCGCCGGCGTCGCGATCGGCGACGTTCTTGACGAGCGCGATTTGACCGAGCCGCCTGGCCGTCGCCTCGACCTCAGGCAACACGTCGACGAGGACCACCATCGCGCTCTCGGCGGCGAACCGTGCGGCGACGCTTTCGCCGATGCCGCGCGCCGCTCCCGTGACGATGACGACCTGACCATTGAAACGCTTGGAGCTAAGCAAGACGGCCTCCGTCGACCGGAAGCGCGACGCCGGTGGTGAAACTTGCGGCGTCGCTGAGGAGGTAGAGCACGGCGTCGGCCACTTCCTGCGGCTGTCCGAAGCGGTTCATTGGATGTTTCGACTTCTGGAACGCCTCGCGCGCGGCTTGCGCGGCGGCGTCCCCTGCGGCCGCGACCGCCTGGCGATGGATGGGGGAATCGATCGTGCCGGGGCAGACGCAATTGACGCGGATGTTCTCGGCAGCGTGGTTGAGCGCGAGGCTCTTGGTCAGCAGCGTGACGGCGCCCTTGCTGGCCGAATAGGCCGACAGCACCGGCGAGCCTTGCAGGCCGGCGGTGGAGGAGAAGAGCACGACCGATCCTTTGCCGATCTCGCGCATCTGGGGAATGAAATGCTTGGCGGCGAGATAGGCGCCTTTGACGTTGACCGCAAACACCATGTCCCAATCGGCTTCATCGACGTCGATGATGGCTTTCGACGGTCCGAGGATGCCGGCGGCGACGACGAGCAACTCGACCGGACCGAACGCCTCCTTGGCCACGCTGGCGGCGCGCGCCACATCGGCGGAGGACGTGGCGTCGCCGACGACCGTGACGGCGCCGGGGCAGAGCGCCGCGGTGATCGCGAGGCCCTCGCGGTCGCGGTCGAACAACACGAGCCTGGCGCCATCTTTGGCGAGGCTTTGCGCGGCCGCCCGTCCAAGCGCGCCGGCCGCGCCGGTGACGGCGGCGACGCGGTTTGTGAAGCGATCAGTCATGCTGCTTGCCTCCGGGATAGAATTCTTCGCGCTCCGCAATGGCGACGCCGCCGCGGATCTCGCGCTCGCACGCGATTGTCCTTCGTATCGTTTGGCAATACGATCATATCGTTTATATCTTGATGCAGCCCGAGAATGCTGTCAAATCTCACCTCCTGCGGCGCCCAAATCATCGGCGCTCCCTTCACCTGCGGCCGCCGCGGGCCGATCATGACGAGGAATGCGATGTCGACGAAGCTCGAAGCCGGGCGCCTCAACGAAACCCTCGTCGTCGAGGGCTTGAGCGCGTCCGCGGAAATCATCGTGGACCCCCGGGGCATTCCGCACCTGCGGGCCGCCAACGAGCAGGATTTGTTCTTCCTCCAGGGCTTCAACGCGGCCCGCGACCGCCTCTGGCAGATCGACCTGTGGCGCAAGCGCGGCCTCGGCCGTCTCGCGGCTCATTTCGGCCCCGGCTACCTCGCCCAGGATCAAGCCTCGCGCGCCTTCCTCTACCGCGGCGACATGGCGCGCGAGTGGGAGAGCTACGCGCCCGACGCCGAGGCGATCTGCGCCGCCTTCGTCAGGGGCGTGAACGCCTTTGTCGCGCTGACCGAGCGCGAGCCGGAGCGGCTGCCGATCGAATTCCGCGTCACCGGAACGAGGCCGGAGCGCTGGCAGGCCGAGGATGTCGTGCGCATCCGCAGCCACGCGCTCACACGCAACGCGCTCTCCGAAGTGCTGCGCGCCAATGTCGCGAGCAAGGCCGGTTTCGACAACGACCTGCTGCGCAAGAATCTCGAACCGCGCGTCGCCCCCGCCAACTCTGCAGGGATCGCGCTCGACGAGATTCCGCTCGCCGTTCTCGATCTCTTCAAGCTCGCGACCGCAGGGGTGTCGTTCTCGCACGAGCGGCTCTCGGCCTCGCTGACCGACGCGCCCAAATGGCGCAAGGTGAACGAACTCGCCGAGGTCGCGATGGAGACCGCGACGACGGGCTCCAACAATTGGGTGGTCGGGGCGAGCCGATCGGCGACGGGCCGTCCGATCTTCGCCGCCGATCCGCACCGCAACCACTCGATTCCGTCGCTACGATATCTGGTGCACCTCACGGCGCCCGGTCTCGACGTCATCGGAGCCGGCGAACCCTCCGTGCCGGGCGTGTCGACGGGCCACAACGGCTTCGCCGCCTTCAGCCAGACCATCTTCAGCGCCGATCAGGAGGACATCTACGTCTACGAGACGGAGCCGGGCCATCCCGATCGCTACAAATACGACGGCGAATGGTTGGAGATGGAGCGCGTCGAGGAGCGCTTCGCGGTCAAGGGCGCTGCCGAGCAGGTCCACGTCCTCAAGTTCACGCGGCATGGACCGGTGATCCATGTCGACGCAGCGCGCAACCGCGCCTTTGCGCTCCGCTCCGTCTGGTTCGAGGCAGGCTCGGCCGCCTATATGGCGTCGCTCTCGACGATGCGGGCGAAGAGCTGGGACGCGTTCCGGCAGGGCCTGCGCCGTTTCGCCACGCCCTCGCTGAACCATCTCTATGCCGACGTGACCGGAACCTTCGGCTGGCAGCCGGCCGGAATGGTTCCCGTGCGGCGCAACTGGGACGGCCTGCTGCCCGTCGCCGGCGACGGCCGGTTCGAGTGGGAAGGTTTCGTCGATCTCGACGACATGCCGCGCAGCGTCAACCCGGCCGCGGGATTCGTCGCCACCGCCAACGAGGCGAACCTGCCCGCTGACTTCGACCAGGAGAAGGTCCGGATCGGCTACGAGTGGCTGGAGAAAAGCCGCGCCGTCCGCATTCACGAGACGCTGCGCCGTGACGAGCGGCACACGATCGCCGCCTCGCTCGCGCTGCAGACCGACGTGCATTCTCGCCCTGCCGAGCGTCTGCAGCGCCTCTTGCTCGCGGTCGAGCGCGCGGATGATCCCGACTTCGCGCGCGCACGCGCCATGCTGCTCGATTGGGACAATGCGCTCCACGCGGCGTCTGCGCCCGGCGCGTTGTCGGAACTGTGGTACGCCAAGCATCTCAAGCCTGGGCTTCTCGCGCTTCTCGTGCCGGACGCCGCCACGCGGGCGCTCATGGCGCCCGGCGACGTCGAGGGCATCCTGAGCGCGCTCGAGCGGCCCGACGCGCGCTTCGGGGCGGACCCGGCCGCCGCGCGCGACGCCTTGATCGTCACAACGCTCTCCGAGGCCTACCGCGACGCCCTGCGGCGCCTCGGCGCCGACCCGGCCGCCTGGCGATGGGGACAATTGCACCACGGTTATTTCGAGCACCCGCTCGGCGCAGTTGCGGGCGAGGACCTGCGCCGTCAGATGGACGTCGGCCCGCTGCCGAAGGGCGGCAGCGCGTCGACCGTCATGCACGCCGCCTATCGGCCGCAGGATTTCCGGGTGACCATGGGCGCCTCCGTGCGCTTCGTCCTGGACGTCGGCAATTGGGACGCAAGCGTCTGCGTCAACACACCGGGACAATCGGGCGACAGCGCTTCTCCGCATTATCGCGATCTGGCGGAGAAATGGGCCAAGGGCGAATATGCACCCTTCCTCTACACGAAACAGGCCGTCGACGAGGCCGCCGCCCAGCGCATCGTCGTGACGCCGGCCGCCGCCGGCGGTCCCGCAAATTAGAGCGCCTGCCTTTTCGTTGACGCACACTGCCTGCCACTCCCGCGAACAGCGGGGGGCCAGATAGCCGCCGCGGGCCCTTGACTCCTGGATGCCCGCTTTCGCGGACATGACAAGTGGGATCCCGAGAGGCTGCTTCTACCAAAATGCAGAACGCTCTCGAAACTGGAACCGTCTTTGCGAGCGGAGCGAAGCAAACCAGCGGTCGAGATCTCGCCAGCATGTCGCGAGACGCTCCGTGGGCGCCCCAATCGGCGGACGCTTCGATCTCTGGATCGCCGCGCTACGCTCGCGATGACGACAGCGGTCCGGTTCAAACGTGTTCTAGCAAGTGCTGAGCGCGCGCGCCGCTTCGACGGCGAGGGGGGCGAACTTGCGTCGAAAGTCCTCGATGGACCATTCGCTCAGCGAGCCCGCGATGTGAACCGCCCCGAGCGGCCTTCCGCCCTTGCCGATCACGGCGGCCGCAAGCACGACCTCGCCGATCAGCGCCTCCTCGGCGGCGTAGGCGTAACCGTCGCGGCGCGCCTCCCGAACCTTGACCCAGATTTTGTCGGTGTCGGTCAGCGTCTTCGGCGTCACTTTGCGGCGATCCGAGCGCGCGAGAATGTCCTCGACCTCATCGTCGGAAAGGCGCGCGAGGCAGGCGCGGCCGCCCGACGACAGGAACGTCGGGATGCGCCGGCCGGTCAGCGTCGCATAGAAGGTCTCGCGCTTGCTTTGCAGCCGAATGGCGTAGAGCGTCGTCGCGCCATCGAACAGGCTGAGATCGACGCGCTCTCCGGCCATCCTCCGCAGGTCCGTCAGAACCGGCGTCGCGCGCTCGATCAGCGGATTCGAACGCAGGTAGTCGAAGGAGCGATCGAGCAGACGGCGCCCGAGGGCCAGTCCGCCGTCTTCCGCGCGCTCGAGATAGCCCCGGCTCAGCAGGGTCTGGCCGATCCGCTGCGCGGCGCTCTTGTTCACGCCGGCGCTTGCGGCGATCTCGCCGAGCGACTTCGGGTTGGGATTGTCGGCGTAGGCCTCCAGCACGTCGAGTGCGCGCGCCACAGACTGCAGGAAGAGCCGCTCGTCGATCGACGCCGGCTTTGCCTTCGCCTTCTTGTCGACGCTCGTCCGGCCGCTTGATTTGCTCATCAGGCGCGCTTCGCTACGGGAGCAATTGCAGCCGATCCGGTCGCTTGACCTCGATCTCGACGAACGCCATCGGACCATCGGAGCCGTTCATCACGTCATGCGTGACGCCGGCGGGGCGCATGTAGCTGTGCCCGGCCGGAAAGTTCGTCTCGACGACGTTCTCGCCGTCGTGGATGCGCATCTTTGCCTCGGTCAGCAGGACGACGAAGTAGGGCCAACCGTGCTGGTGCCAGCCTGTGACGGCGCCGGGAGCGAAGTCCCAGCGCGTGATCCGCACCGTCTCGTCGTCTTGCAGCACGGTCGGCGAAGCCGGAATATCGCATTGGAACGCCACGTCGTCTCCTCCCTCGATACGAAAACCAGCGCAAAGGCTCGGCGAAGTCTTCTTTCCCGATAGCAGGTCCTCAGCAAGGTGCAAACGGGGAGCGTCCGCGAAGCGCCCCCGTTTCGCTCGGCCTGGACAAACGCCGGCGCGCCGCCAAAACTGGCGCGACAGCGATCAGCGCGAATCCAATGGCTCCAGACAGCAAACGTCACCGCAACCTGCCGCCGCTCGTGGCGCTGCGCGCATTCGAGGCGGTCGGATCGACCGGCAGCATGCGCGCCGCCGCGGAGGCGCTCGCCGTGAGCCCGACGGTCGTTTCCCGTCATCTCGACAATCTCGAGAAGCGTCTCGGTGTGGCGCTGATCGCGCCGAAAGGCCGTTCGGTGACGCTGACCGAGGCGGGTCGCCGCTTTCATGCCGAGGTGGCGCGCGCCTTCGACCTGATCGACGCTGCGACCGGCGAATTGGTCAAGCCGGTGCGAACCCCGCTGCGGCTCTGGTGTTGGCCGGGCCTGGCGGTGATGCGCCTGTTGCCGCGCCTGCCGGAGCTGGAAGCGCGCCTGCCCGGCTACGCCGTCCACTTCCATCCCACGCTCGCGCGACCGGACCTGCTCCACGGCGAGGCGGACGCGGAGATCCTCTACCGAACAGCCGACGAGCCGCGGCGGGCGGGAATCGTCGAGATCGAGCTGGCGTGGCCGCGCGTGATGCCGGTCGCAAGCCCGGCGCTGGCAGGCCGTCACGCGCGGTCGCCGGAGGATCTCGAACTCCTGTTCGAGCTGCCGTGGATTCATGAACTCTCCGGCGACGAATGGCGGGCGTGGCTGCAGGCCGCCGGCCTGCGGATCGATGCGCGGGCGCAGGAGCGGCTGGAAGGCGTTCGCCTCTGGCACGCGCATCTCGCCATCGGCGCGGCTCAGCTTGGACAGGGCGTCGCGCTCGCCAACGAACTCCTGGTCGAGGGCGATCTCGCCGAGGGCCGGCTGATCGAGATCGGCCGCACCGACGTGCGGCTCGGCTCCTACGTTTTGGCGATGCGCGCGGAGACGCAGGACAATGAGCCGATGCGCGCGCTCGCCGACTGGCTGCGCCGGGCGACGAAGCATGCAGGCTCGGATGGGACCGAGCGACGGTTGCCAAAAAAGCAATCGTCGGATGCAAACTAACTGATTGTGCGCGGCGCCGGCGCGGGCATCCTCCGTCGAATTGCTGATCGAGGAGCGCAAGATGACATCCCAGCCGGAAGCCGTGGGTAACGCCGAGTGGCTCGCCCGCCGCAACGCCTCGGTGGCGCGAGGCATAGGTCATTCGACCGGCGTCTTCACCGCCCGCGCCCGCAACGCGGAGATCTGGGATGTCGAGGGCAAGCGTTACGTCGATTTCGCCGGCGGCATCGCGGTGTTGAACACCGGGCATTGCCATCCCAAAGTGATGGCCGCGGTGAGCGAGCAAATGGAGCGCTTCACCCACACCTGCTTCCAGGTGACGCTGTACGACACCTATGTGCGGCTCGCGGAGCGGCTCAACGCGCTCGCCCCAATCTCCGGGCCGACGAAGACGGCGCTGTTCACAACGGGCGCAGAAGCGACCGAGAACGCAATCAAGATCGCCCGCGCGGCGACCGGCCGCTCGGGCGTCATCGCCTTCACCGGCGGCTTCCACGGCCGCACGATCGTCGCCATGAACATGACCGGCAAGGTCGTTCCGTACAAGAAAGGGCTCGGACCGGCGCAGCCCGAGATCTACCACGTTCCCTTCCCGGTCCCGCAGTTCGGCGTGACGGCGGAGGATTCGCTCAAGCACCTCGGATTCCTGTTCAAGGCCGACATCGACCCCGCGCGCGTCGCCGCGATCATCATCGAGCCGGTGCAAGGCGAGGGCGGCTTTCACATGGCGCCGCCGGAGCTCATGGAGGGGCTGCGTCGCATCTGCGACCTGCACGGCATCGTGCTGGTCGCGGACGAGGTGCAGACCGGCTTTGGTCGCACCGGCAAGATGTTCGCGATGGAGCACTATTCCATCGAGCCCGATCTCATCTGCGTCGCCAAGAGCCTGGCCGGCGGCTTCCCGCTGTCGGGCGTGATCGGCCGCGCCGCGATGATGGACGCGGCCGACGCTGGCGGTCTCGGCGGCACTTACGCCGGCAATCCGCTCGCCTGCGCTGCCGCGCTGGCGGTGCTCGACATCTTCGAAGAAGAGGGGCTGGTCGCGCGCGCCAACGCGATCGGCGCACGCGTCAAGGCGCGCCTGGAGACGATCCGCCAGTCGAACGCGAGCCTGCCGATCGCCGCCATTCGCGGCCCTGGCGGCATGGTCGCCTTCGACATCGTCGCCGAACGCGGCGGCGACGAGCCGGACGCCGCCGCGACCAAGGCGGTGGTGCAGCGGGCGGCTGAGCTCGGTCTCGTGCTGCTCTCCTGCGGCGTGAACTTCAACACGATCCGCATCCTCGTGCCGCTGACCGCGTCCGACGGTTTGGTCGACGAAGGGTTGGATCTCCTTGAAGCGGCCTTGAAAGCCTGAACGAATTGGCTCAGCCGCTGCAATGCAACTGGACCCGGAGAGACTGACGATGAACGCAGCCCACCCCCTGACCCTGTCGGACCCCTCGCTGTTCAAGGACAAATGCTACGTGGCGGGCGAGTGGATCCGCGGCGCCGCGACGATCGCGGTCACGAATCCCGTCGACGACAGCGTCATCGGCTTCGTGCCGAAGCTCGGCGCCGCGGAGACGCGCCGCGCCATCGAGGCCGCCGAAACGGCGCAGAAGCTCTGGGCGCGCAAGACCGCCAAGGAGCGCGCGGCGATCCTGCGCAAATGGTTCGATCTGATGATCGAGAACCAGGAAGATCTGGCGCGCCTGATGACCGCCGAGCAGGGCAAGCCGCTCGCCGAGTCGCGCGGCGAGATCGCCTACGGCGCGTCCTTCGTCGAGTTCTTCGCCGAGGAAGGCAAGCGCATCTACGGCGAGACGATCCCCTCGCCCTGGCCGACATCGCGCATGGTGGTCGTCAAGCAGCCGCTCGGCGTCGTCGCCGCGATCACGCCGTGGAACTTTCCCAACGCGATGATCACCCGCAAGGCGGCCCCGGCGCTCGCGGCGGGCTGCGCCTTCGTCTGCAAGCCCGCCGAGGAGACGCCGCTCTCGGCGCTGGCGATCGCGGTGCTCGCGGAGCGGGCCGGAATTCCCAAGGGCGTGTTCTCGGTGCTGACCGGCGACGCGCCGGAGATCGGGCGGGAGATGACCTCCAATCCGATCGTGCGCGGGCTGACCTTCACCGGCTCGACTGAGGTCGGACGGCTGCTCTATGCGCAGTGCGCGCCCACTATCAAGAAGCTCGGGCTCGAGCTCGGCGGCAACGCGCCGTTCATCGTTTTCGACGACGCCGATCTCGACGCGGCGGTCGCCGGCGCGATGGCGTCGAAATACCGCAACGCCGGCCAAACCTGCGTCTGCGCCAATCGCATTCTGGTGCAGGACGGCGTCTACGACGCTTTCGCGGCGAAGCTCGCGGAGGCGGTCAAGCAGCTCAAGGTCGGCGACGGCGTGGAGAACGGCGTCACCACCGGCCCGCTGATCAACCGTGCCGCAGTCGCGAAAGTGCAGGAGCACATCGACGACGCGCTCGCCAAGGGCGCCAAGCTCGTCCTCGGCGGCAAGGCGCTGGGCGGCAACTTCTTCGAGCCGACGGTGCTTGCCGGCGTCACGTCGAACATGGCGGTGGCGCGCGAGGAGACCTTCGGGCCGGTCGCGCCGCTGTTCCGCTTCAAGACCGAGGAGGAGGCGATCGAGATGGCCAACGCCACCGAATTCGGCCTCGCCTGCTATTTCTACGCCCGCGACATCGGCCGAGTCTGGCGGGTGGCGGAGGGGCTCGAATACGGCATGGTCGGCATCAATGAAGGCATCATCTCGACGGCCGAGGCCCCCTTCGGCGGCGTCAAGGAAAGCGGCATCGGCCGCGAGGGCTCGAGCCACGGCGTCGAGGAATATCTCGAGATGAAATACCTGCTGATGGGCGGTCTCGGCAGGTAGCCTCGCGCGTCATTGCGAGCGGAGCGAAGCAATCCAGCGATCGAGGCGATCGCCGGTAGACCCGACGTCTTCACTCGGCTCGTGAAGGCGTTCGGCGCATCAAAAGCCGAGCGTCGCGATCGCTGGATCGCCACGCTTCGCTCGCGATGACGATCCAACGGAGTCGCAGACGGCCCTACGCCGAGCGCGCGAGGCCGCACCAATCGGCGATGAACAGGACCATCGCTTTGGTGATGTTGCGCAACGACTCCAGGTCGACCCTTTCGTCGAAACCGTGGATGAACTCGGTGCGCGGCCCATACACGAGGGCCGGCATTTTTCCGTAGAGGCCGAAGAACCGCGCGTCGGTCGTCGCGGTCGAGGCGATCGTCTTCAGATCGGATCCGAACACGCGCTTGTGCGCGCCGGCCAAGGCCGCCATCGGCGCGTCGGCGTTTTCCAGCACGTACCCTTCAGCCTCGAAGCCGTGGTAGACGACCTCCGGCGGGTTGTTCTGCAAGAAGGGATCGCGCCGCGAAGCCGCGCGGACCGCGCTTTCGATCTCGGCCTTCGCCGCGTCGATCGACTGACCCGGATAGATCGCGACGCGGACGTCGATGACGCACCAGGCCGGCACGCTGGACGCCCAGTCGCCGCCCTCGATGCGGCCGACGTTGAGATTGATCGGATGCGGCAGCGCCGCGTGCGAGGGATATTCGTGCCGGCGCGCGTTCCACGCCTCTTCGAGTTCGTGCAGTGCGTGCATGACCCGATACATCGACTCGATCGCGTTGACGCCCTGACCCGCGTCGGCGACATGGACCGGCACGCCGCGCACCTTGACCTGAAACCAGATCACGCCGACCTGCGCCTTCAAGAGCCGGTCGTTCATCGGCTCGGGGATCAGCACCGCATCCGCGCGATAGCCGCGTTCGAGGCAGGCCAAGGCACCGTTGCCGGTGCATTCCTCCTCGACGACGCTCTGCACGATGACGTCCGCCGCCGGATCGAAGCCGGCGCGGCGAATGGCGTCGAGCGCGGCGAGACACGCGACGAGTCCCGACTTCATATCGCCGGCGCCGCGCCCGTACATCCAACCCTCAGCGACGCGCGGTTCGAAGGGCGGCGTCGTCCACATGTCGAGCGGCCCCGTCGGCACGACGTCGACATGGCCGTTGAGGATCAGCGAACGGCCCTTGGGCTGAAAAGCGCGCCGGGTCCCGACGACATTGTAGGCTTCGTCATAGGACACATGCGCGGGCGAGAAGCCGGGCAGGTTGCGAATGCGGTCGAGATCGACGCGGAAATGATCGACTTCGAGGCCGCGTTTGCCCATCTCCTCGGCCATGAAGGCCTGCGCTTCCTTTTCCAACCCGCGCGTCGAGGGAAAGCGCACGAGTTCGGCCGTCAGATCGAGCTGCGCGGCGAACCCTGCGTCCACGGCCTCGAGCAACGCTGCGGCGGCGCTATCTTCCATCTGCATATCTCCGGGTAATTCTAGGTGTCTTACAATGCGGCGGCGAGCAAAGCGCGGCTGTATTCGTGCTCGGGCTGGCCGTAGAAACGCTCGCTCGGGCCGATCTCGACGATCTCGCCTTCCCGCATCACCGCGATCCGATGGCAAAGGTAGCGCGTCGCCGCGATGTCGTGCGAGATGAACAGCGCACCGAAGCCGTGCTTGGCCTGAAGGTCGCGAATGAGGTTGAGAACCTGCGCTTGCACGGAAACGTCGAGCGCGCTGACCGCCTCGTCGAACACGATGAAGCGAGGCTCGGTGACGAGGGCGCGCGCGATGGCGACGCGCTGGCGCTGGCCGCCGGACAATTGGCCCGGCAGGCGATCCGCGATGGCGGCGTCGAGGCCGACGTGCTCCAGCATGGCGGCGACACGTCGCTTGCGCTCTTCCGCACTGACGCCCAGCACGACCAGCGGCTCCTCGACCGAACGGCCGCAGCGCAGGCGCGGATTCAAGGCCCATTCCGGAAATTGCAACACGACGGAGAGCTGGCCGCGCCGATTGCGCAGCCGGCCGAAGGGCTGCCCCTCGAAAAACATTTCTCCGCGCGACGGCGCCGTGAGGCCGAGGCACACCCGGCCGAGCGTGCTCTTGCCGGAGCCGGATTCGCCGACGAGGCCCAGGGTCTCGCCCGCGGCGATGTCCAACGAGACCTCGCGCACCGCGTCGAATGCCGGGCGGAAGAACCCGCCGCGATAGGTGACCCACACGTCGCGCAATCGGACGACCGGCTCGCTCACGGCTTGGTCTCCTCGACAGCGTGTCGCTCCGCCAGCATCGCCTCCGCGAAATGGCATGCGACAAGGCGCCCCTCGACTGCGCGCGGCTCGGGGCGGTTTTGCGAACAGACCGCTTGCCGCATCGGGCAGCGCGGCGCGAAGGCGCAAGATTCGGCACGCGCGGCGAGGACCGGCGGAGAGCCGGCGATCGGCTCGAGCCTCTCCCCCGGCTTTTCGCCGCCGGCGCCCGCCCGGAGCAAGGCGCGCGTATAGGGGTGAGCCGGCTGCTTCAGCACGCGCTCCACGGGGCCGGTCTCGACGGGACGGCCGCCGTACATCACGGCGACCCTTCCGGCGTGGCGCGCCACCATGCGCAGGTCGTGCGAGAGGATCACCAGGCTTGCGCGCGTCTCGGCGCGCAGGCGGCCGAGCGTTTCCATGACGCGATCGCGAACCGAGGCGTCCAGCGAGGCTGTCGGTTCGTCGGCGATCAGCGCCAGCGGCTTTCGCGCGATCGCCATCGCGATCACGACCCGCTGGGCCATGCCGCCGGAGAGCTGATGGGGAAAGCTGCGCATCACGCGGTCGGGATCGGGAAGCTCTACGCGCGCCAACAGCTCGCGGACGGTCTCGGCGTTCGCGCCGCCGAGCGCGAGCGCGACCTGTCGGCCGGCGCGCATCGTCGGGTCGAGCGCCGTCATCGGGTTTTGAAAGACGAAGCCGAGCTTGTCGCGACGCAGCGCACGCAACTCCTCGTCGCCCGCCACGAAGACGGAGTGTCCGTCCACCAAGAGATCGCCGCTTTCGCGCCGCGCCTCGGGCGGCAGCAGGCGGCCGATCGCCATGCCGAGCGTCGTCTTGCCGGAGCCGCTTTCGCCCACGAGCGCAAGGCTCTCGTCGCGCTCCACCGTCAGGTCCGCCGCGTCGAGCGCGACCGCATGGCGCTCGCGCGCCGCATAGGCGATCGTCAGGCCGCGCGCCTCGATCAGAGCGCTCATGTGAGCGACCGCCCCTGCAGCGGCTCCAGCGCGTCGCGCACCGCGTCGCCGACGAGGTTGACCGACATGATGGCGGCCGACAGCACGAGCCCGGAGGAGAGCGCGAGCCAGGGGGCGAAGGTGAGATAGGCGCTTCCCTGCCGCAACAGCGAACCCAACGACGCATCGGGAGGCTGCACGCCGAGGCCGAGGAAGCTGAGGGCGCTCTCGATGATCATGCCGATCGATAGCGCATAGGTGAGCTGCACGACGACCGCGCCGGCGATGTTGGGCAGAATGTGGACGCCCATGATCCTGAGCGGCGAAGCGCCCGCGACCTCCGCCGCGACAATGAAGCCGCGGCCGCTCAAAGTGAGCGTGACCGACCGCACCACGCGCACGAACAGCGGCAGCGCAGCCACCGCGATGACGGCGACGGCCGACGTCTCGCCCGGCCCAGCCGCCGCGGCGATCAAGAGGCCGATCAGCAACGCGGGAAACGAAAACAGGACATCCGCCACGCGCGCGACGATCTGGTCCGTCGCGCCGCGAAAATAGCCGGCCACCATCCCGAGCAGCGTCCCCAGACAGGCCGTCATCGCGACCGCCAGGGCCGAAAGCAGGAACGTCGCGCGAATGCCGAGTACGACGCGCGGCAGAAAGGAGCGCCCGAGTTCGTCGGTGCCGAACGGAAAACGCCAGGAGGGCGGCGCAAGGCGCGGGCCGGCTGCAATCCTGGTCGCGTCGCCGATCGGCAGATAATGACCGAACAGACCGAGCAAGACGAGGACGACCAGCGTCGTCAATCCGATCGCCGAGAGGCTGTCGCGGCGCCACAGGGAGAACCAAGCGCGGTGCGGGCGCAGGATCAGGTTCATCGAGCCCCCGAGGCCGCCAGACGCGGATCGATGACGGCGTAGAGCATATCCGCCAGCATGTTGATCGTGATGAACACACAGGCCGCGAGCAGCGCCCCGGCCTGGACGATCGCATAGTCCCGATTGCCGAGCCCGTTATACGCATAAAGGCCGACGCCAGGGATCGAGAACAGAACCTCGACGACGACGGCGCCGCCGAGAAGGAAACCAAAATAGGTCGTCACGACCGTGACGACCGGGATCGCGGCGTTTCTCAGGACGTGCCGACGCACGATCTCCCACGGCGCCGCGCCGCGCGCCACCGCGGCCGTAATGTAAGGCTCCGTCATGACGCGCAGCACGGCGTCGCGCGTCGTGCGCACGATCAGCGCCGCGCCGAACACGGCCAGCGTCATCGCCGGCAACAGCATCGTGCGCAGATTGAGAATCGGGTCTTCGCTGAAAGGCGCGAATCCGCCGATCTTCAGCCATAGCGACCAGACGGAAAACACGAAGATGAGGATAGTGCCCAGCACGAAGTCGGGCACGCTGGCGCCGAAAGCGCCAACGAGACGAGCGAGCAAGGTGCGCTTGGCCTTGACCGGCGCGACGCCGGCCGCGACGCCGAGCGGCAGCCCGACCGCGAGCGCCATCGTGAGAGCGAGCACAGCGAGTTCCAACGTCACGGGCGCGCGGCGCAGGAACTCGTCGATGACAGGCCGCCGCGTCACCATCGAGACGCCGAAGTCGCCGTGCAGCATCGCCACGATCCAGTGTAGGAACTGCACGAACAGCGGCTCGTCGAGCCCGTAGCGACGGCCGATCGCTTCGCGCGCCGCCGGCGTCGCGAACGGCCCGAGCAGAATGTCGGCGTAGCCGCCGGGCACGAAACGCAGGCTCGCGAACACCAGCGCCGCGGCGCCGAACAGGGTGACGAGGCCGGACGCCAACGTCGACAACGCATAGAGGAAAAACCGCATTCTCACCGCCTTCGAGACGCGCGCTCGCCGCGCGCCTCGAAGCCCCTTTGGTCAGTGCAGCGGCGCGAAGTCCGCGATGTACTGGAACGTGTTCGACGAACCCGTACGCGGGGCGATCTTCACCTTCACCCGGTCGGAGCGATAGGCGACATAGTCGACCTTGCTCACGAGCGCGACCAGATTCGCGCCGTCGTCGATCAGCTTGCAAGCCTCGTCGAGCTTGGCGTCGCGCTCCGGCCCGTCCTGCATGGCCTTGATCTCGTCGAGCGTCTTGTCGAGCGCGGGCACGTCCTGCTGGAACGTCTTGTTCCAGACGGCGAAGTTCGGGTTCCACCAGGCGATCACCATCGAGGGATCGGTGTAGCCGGCGAGCCAGGAGATCGCGAAGTCGAAGTCGCCGTCGGTGAAGACCTTCTTCAGATAGTCGGCCATCGTCGGCTGCTGGATTTGCACGTCGAAGCCAGCCTCCGCGAGGCTCTGCTGGGCGACCTGCGCGATCATGCCGAACACCGGGTCCGTCGACGAGGCGAGCAGCGTCACGTGCGGATGCTCCATGCCGGCGTCCTTCAGCAGCGCTTTCGCCTTCTCCAGCCGCTTGTCGCGCGGCCAGGCGTAGGTCGGCGTCGACTTGCACGCGCTCTTGCCGAACGCCGCCGGCACGGGATAGTCGACGCTGGTCGTTCCGGCGAAGACGAGATTGTTGATGGCGTCGCGGTCGAGCGCGAGGTTCATCGCCTGCCGCACGCGCTTGTCGTGGAACGGCGACTTGGCGTTGAGCGCGTTGACGTCGATGCGGAAATAGTTGGTCGTCTTCTGCGGCAGCACGGAGATGTTCGGAATCGTCGACAGCGTATGCGCAATGTCCGGATTTTCGAAGGTCGTGAAGTCGATGCGCCCGTCGCGCAGCGCCGCCATGCGGGCCGAATCGTCGGGAATGATCGGCGCCTCGAGACGGTCGGCGACTGGCAGGTTCTTGCCCCAATAGTTGGGATTGCGGACCAGCGACCAGCTCTCGTCCTGCTTGTGGCTCTTCGCCATGAACGGGCCGGAGCCGAGGAAATCCTTGGTCGGATCGAAGGTTCCCGCCTTCAGCTCCTTGATCGGAATGATCGCGGCGCTGATATGGGCGAGCGCCGCGAGAAACGCGGGGTGAGGCGTCTTCAATTCGACCTTCACCGTGTGCTCGTCAGGGGTTTCGATCTTCGAGATCGTGCCAAGCTGCGCCGACCAGTAGGAGACCGTCTTGGGGTCCTCGATGCGCTGGAGCGAGCCGGCGACGTCCTCGGCCGTCACGGCGCGTCCGTTGGAGAATTTGGCGTCCGGCCGCAGCTTGAAGACGTAGCTCGTCGGCGAAGTCTGCTCCCAGGACGTGGCGAGACCCGGCTGCAGCTTCAGGTTTTCGTCGGTCGTGAGCAGGGTCTCGTAGACCATCTCGTACATTTCCCAGTCGGTCACGGTCCCAGCGACATGAACGTCGAAACCAGTGATTTCCGCGGGCTTACCCCATACGATGGTCTTGTCGGCCGCGTGCGCCGCGGCGCCCGCCGCGAGCATCACCCCCAGCGCGGTCGCGCCTAGCCATTTTCTGCCCTTCGTCATGCGCTTTTCTCCCGAACGCCGTCCTCCCGGACTTGACGAACTCTGTTATGTCTGTCCCAATTAGTCAAGACATGTTATTTCGCAAACATGTGGGAGAACGCCAAGTGACCGAGTTTGCAGATTATCGCCGCCACGACGGGCTCGGCCTTGCGGCGCTGGTGCGTCGCGGAGAGATCTCGGCGCGCGAACTGCTCGAGACCGCCATCGCAGCGGCGGAGCGGATCAATCCTGAGCTTAATGCGCTATCGCAGAAGCTCTACGACGAGGCTTTCGCCTCGCTCGCGAGCCTCGACAAGGCGGCGCCTTTCGCGGGCGTTCCCTTTCTGCTGAAGGACGTTTCGGCACAGTTGAAGGGAACGCGAACGACGCAAGGCTCGCGCCTCTTCGCCGACAGCCCGCCGGCTGCGAACGACTCGACGCTGGTCGAACGCTACAAGGCGGCCGGCGTCGTCGTCTTCGGCAAGTCCACCACGCCGGAACTCGGGCTCGCTCCTTCGACCGAGACGAGCCTGACGGGCGCCACGCGCAATCCCTGGGACCGCACGCGCATCGCCGGAGGCTCTTCAGGCGGCGCCGCGGCCGCGGTCGCCTCCGGAATTGTTCCCGTCGCCCACGCCAGCGACGGCGGGGGCTCCATCCGCATCCCCGCCTCTTGCTGCGGACTGTTCGGCCTCAAGCCGACGCGGGCGCGCACCCCGATGGGGCCATATGTCGGTGAAGGGTGGGGAAGCCTGTCGACGCACCATGTCGTGTCGCGCTCCGTGAGAGACAGCGCGGCGATGCTCGACGCGACGGCTGGCCCTGCGCCGGGCGATCCCTATGAGGCGCCGCGTCCGGAGCGACCCTTCCTCGACGAACTCGAGGCGCGGCCCAAACCGCTTCGCATCGCTCTGCACCGCCGCCCGATGTCCGGCGTCGCCGTCGATCCCGAATGCCTGCGCGCGCTCGACGACGCGGCCGCGCTCGCCGAGAGCCTTGGCCATCGTGTCGAAGAGGTCGAGTTGCCCGGGCCGTGGGAGGAACTCAGCCACGCGCTGTGGGTGCTGGTCGCGAGCAACGTCTCGCTTTCGGTGCGTCGGCGCGTGCAGGAACTCGGCCGGGAGCTGAAACCCGACGTCGTCGATCCCGTGACCTGGAACGCCGTGGCTTTCTCCGCGACCCTCGACGTCGAGGAATATCCGGCGGCGTTGCGGAGCATCCATCTGCAAGGCCGGCGGATGGCGGAGTTCCATCGCAGCTTCGACGTGGTCCTGAGCCCGACGCTGGCGAAGCCGCCGGTCCCGCTCGGAACACTGCGCACGGATAATTCGGACATCGAGGCTTATGGCCGTGCGCTTGCCGAGTTCATTCCTTTCACCCAACTCTTCAACATGACCGGCCAGCCGAGCATGACCGTCCCGTTGCACTGGAGCGAGAGCGGCCTGCCGATCGGCGTCATGTTCAGCGCGGCCTTCGGCGACGAGGCGACGCTGTTCCGACTCGCGGCTCAGTTGGAGGGGGCAAGACCATGGTTCGACAAGACGCCCCTCCTTCCGCGATGACATCGAGCATCGCGGAACGACTGCGCGACGGCTTCCCGAACCTCACGAAGTCGGAAAAGGCCGTCGCGAGCTACATGCTCGCGCATTTGAACAGCCTGCCCTACGAGACCGCGGCGTCGATCGCGGAAAGCGCGGGCGTCAGTTCGATGACGGTCAGCCGCTTTCTCCGGGGGCTCGGCTACAACGGCCTCGGCGAACTCAAGGAGCATCTGCGGACCGAACCCGACGCGACGCCGCTGCTGATTTCGGACCGCCTTGCGCGAATCCGCAAGGCCTCGCGCCGCGGCGACAAGCTGTGGGACAACTTCGAGTTGGAAATGCAGGCGACGCTCGGGGTCTATGAGCTGCTCGCAGCGCCGTTGTGGAAGCGCGTCGTCGAGACGCTGTCGACCAGTTCGGGCGTCTTCGTGACAGGGTTTCAAACGATCAGCGGCATCGCTTCCGATTTCGCCGCGCGGCTCGACTACGTGCGCCCCAACGTGCGTTTCCTCGACGGACGCAACGGCACGTTCAGCGAACTGCTCGCAGACGGCGGCGGCTCGCCGTGCCTGACGCTGTTCGAAATGCGCCGCTACACCAAGACCAGCCTCCGTCTCGCACAGGCGGCGCAACAGAGCGGCATTCCGCTCGTCATCGTCTGCGACAGTCATTGCTACTGGGCGCGCGACTACACCGATCTGGTGCTTTCGGTTAGGACGCAGTCGCACCTGTTCTGGGACAATCAGTCGCCGTTCCTGACCCTCACCAACCTGCTGCTCGACGCCATCATCACGAAGCTCGGCGACTCCATCGAACCGCGCCTCGGCAAGCTGCGCGAGCTTCAGGACAGATTCGAAGCCTTTCACGACTGACCGCCGTCATTGCGAGCGGAGCGAAGCAATCCAGCGATCGTGGCGGTCCGCAGTCGATTCGAAACCCTCATTTGTGCAGGCGTTCGGCGACGCACACCGTCATGGCCGGGCTTGTCCCGGCCACCCACGCGGCGCCGTCACGAAGACCCTATGACGTTAGAATCGTCGGCTCGACGTGGGCGCCCGGCACAAGGCCGGGCATGACGAAAAGAGCTGCTCGGCGCGTCCACCAAAATGCAGAAGGCGCTACAGCACGGCGATGGGATTGCCCGGCGAGCCTGTCGCGCCGACAATCGGCAAGGGCGCGAACACATAGGCGAACACCCAGGCCTCGCGCTCGACGAGCCCCTCGAACGTCATGCCCTCCTGCAGATGGATGCCGTTTTCCATGATGAGGTGCTGATGGCACGGGTGGAACACGTCGGGGTCGACCGGCGGGACCACCTCGACCGCGAAATTATCGGCGCCGACGATGCAGACGTTGAGGCTGGAAAACCAGCGCGCGCATTCGAGCCCGATTCCAGGCGCGCCGTCGTAGAACGTCTGTGTTTCGGTGTACCAGCGCGTTCCGTGGCCGGTGCGAACGAATGCGGCGTCGCCGGGTTCTATGACGTCGGCGGACACGCCCTGTCGCTCGAGGCAGGCGTGGAGATCGGCAAGCTGTATCTCCTCGCCGACATCGAGAACGCGGCCCTTCAGTCCCTGAACGTCGAACAGCACACCGCGCGTGAAGAACGGTTGGGCGTTCTCGATGCCAAGTTTGCGCAGCCCGTAGGGCGACCACATGTCGGAAAGCTTGTTGCCGTTGTAAAACAGCATCTTCGTTTTGTCGCCGCGCGCGCCGCACATGCAGCCCAGATGCCCGAGCGCATCCATCTGCGTGCCGATCTGACCGATCTCGGTTGCGATGAATTCGTCATTCCAGACCGTGCGGCTTTTGTCGCCGTAGGGGCCGCCGGTTGGGCCGCCCGGCATTCTCAGCGCATAGGCGCGCCCAGGCGCCAGCGGCATGCGCGCGTCATAGGGCATGCCGAGACTGACGATCTCGCCGGTCTTGATGAGGTTCGTCGCTTGCAAGACCTTGGCGGGCGTCATCAGATTGCCGTTGCCGCGCTGGTCCTCGGGGCCCCAGCGCGAATTGAACCACTCAGGGCCCAAGACCGGGCTGATCGCGCCCTGCTCGTCTGTCGTGTCGCTCATGACGGCGTTTCTCCTCTCAGTCGCCCGAGCCGGCCGGCGCGCTGGTCCTGTCGGCGGCGGCGCCGCGCTGTTGGCGCCGCTGCGTCGCCTGAACTGCGAGTCCGACGGCCAGGATCAGCATCGCTCCATTGAAGAGAGGCTCGACGAAGAATGGGGCGCCGAGCTGGTTGAGGCCGGCGACCGCCACCGAAAGCACAGAGACCGCCAGCACCGTTCCCCACACGTTGACGCGCCCCGGCCGGACCGAGGTGGCGCCGAGCAGCGCCGCGGTGAAGGCGGGAAGAAGATATTCCTGGCCTACCGAACTTTGGCCGACTTGCAACTGCGACTGGAGCACGACGCCGGCGAAGGCGGCAAGCGCTCCCGCGGCGACGAAGCCGAGCGTGATGAACCGCGCGGCCGAAATGCCGTTGAGCTCAGCCGCCCGGGGACTCGCGCCGAGCACATAGAGATAGCGCCCAAGCGGCAGGTATTCGAAGACGATCCATAGCGCGAGGCTGACCACCAGCGCATAGATCGCCGGCGCCGGAAAAATCCAGAGATTGCCGGAGATCGCCAAAAACTGCGGCGGCAGGGTTGCGAGCACTTGCTGGCCGCCGGTGTACCAAGCGTTGAGACCGTAGAGAACCGTGCCGACGCCGAGCGTGGCGATGAAGGAATCGATCTTGACCCGCGTGATCAGCAACCCGTTGACGAGGCCGACCAACGCGCCGAGCGCAACTACGGCGATCACGGCGAGCCACCAAGGCCAGCCCTGACCCTGCAGGCCGATCGCCAGCACTTGAGAGATGCCGACGTTGAAACCTGCGGAAAGGTCAAACTGATTGCTGACCATCGGAATGAACACTGAAAGAGCGACCAGCGCCTGCACCGACTTGTTGGAGAGAATCGAACGGATGTTGAAATAGGTCAGGAAGGTGTCGGGCTTCAGCGCCGAAAATACGGCTATCAGCGCGATCAGCAGGATCAGCAGGCCCCAGACCGACACGGCGCGCGTAAGCGCGCCGCTCCGCCAACCGCCTTGGTAAGCCCTCATTCTCTCTCTCCCGCGACGATCCCGACCGCCCCGCCCGCGGTGGCCGCAGTCAAATTGGCGACGGACAGCGCCTCGCCGGCGATCTCCCGCACCACGCGGCCCCGGCTGAAGACGAGCGCGCGGTGACAGATCCGTTCGACCTCCTCGAAATCGGACGATATCAGCAGCGCCGCCATGCCCTGGTTCAGCGACTCGCTCAGCAACCTGTAGATTTCCGCCTTGGCGCCGACGTCGACGCCGATCGTCGGCTCCTCGAGAACCAGCAGCCGGGCATGAGCCAGCATCCAGCGCGCCACGACGACTTTCTGCTGGTTGCCGCCAGAAAGCGTGGCTATCGGCGCATCGCGGCTTGCGGTCTTGATCGAAAATCGGGCGATCGCCTCGTCGGCCTCGGCGTTCTCACGCGAGCGGGGAACGAACTCGAGCACGCCGGCGCCGCTCGCCGCCGGATTGAGATAGAGATTTTCGCGCACCGCGAGATTGGCGGCGACGCTCTCCTCGGCCCGGCGGCTCGAGATGAAGCCGACGCCGAGCGACATCGCATCGGCCGCGTCGCGTGGCGCAAACGGCGCCCCATGGAGCCGCGCGCTGCCTGACGTAAACGGAGACTGGCCGAAGATGGCGCGTCCGATCGCGTGATGGCCCGCGCCGCGAAGACCCACCAGACCGAGGGTCTCGCCAGCAGCCACGCTGAGATCGACCGGTCCGACCCCCTGGCTGGCGACGCCCTGGAGCGCGAGAACGGTCTGCGCCTGCGGAGGCGCGGGGCGAGTGAACGCCTCGCTCATAGAACGGCCGACGATCATGCGCACGAGGTCGTCGTGGGTCGCTCCGGCGATCGGCACGGTCGCCACCTTGCGGCCGTCGCGCAACACCGTGATTCGATCGGCGATGCGGAAGGCTTCGTCGAGCCGATGGGTGACATAGACGATGCCGATGCCCGAGCTTCGCAGCCGCCGCAAGGTGTCGAGCAGCCGCTCGACGTCACGCTCCGGCAGCGCCGCGGTCGGTTCGTCGAGCACGAGGATTCGCGACTGCAGCGCGAGCGCGCGCGCAATCGCCACCAACGAGCGCTCGGCGGCCGGCAACGACGCAATCGGCGCGTTGGGATCGATGTCGACGCCGAGCGCGGCGAGCGCCTTGCGCGCGGCCTCGCGCGCCTTCGACCACGACACGAGGCCGAGGCGCGAGCGCGGATAGCCAGTCTGCAGAGCGATGTTCTCAGCGACGTCCATCCACTCGACGAGACCGAGATCCTGATGGATAAATCCGATCGGCCCGCGCTCATGTTTGGGGTCGACATCGCGCCCGAGCCAAGCGATCGCGCCCGCGTCAGCCTGATAGACGCCAGCGAGAATCTTGATGAGAGTCGATTTTCCCGCTCCATTCTGACCGAGCAAGGCGTGCACCTCGCCGGCGCGCACGTCGAAATCGACGCGATCGAGCGCGAGCGTCCCCGTGAAGCGCTTCGTCAGCCCGCGCACGTTGAGCAACGGCTGCGCGCCCGGATCGGGTTCGGCGGATTGCAAGGTCGGCTGCATGGATGTCTGCCGCGGTCTGGAGAGGCCGGTCACGGCGAGCGAAGAGTCCCGGCCGGCGAGCGCCGGCCGAGACGCGGCGACCTTACTTGACGCCCCATATTTGGCTGTAGTGTTCCTGGTAGTTGTTGCTCGGTATGAACGTGTTCTTGTCTCCGCCTTCGGAATGCACGTTTTCTTTGGTCACGAGGAACGGCGGCTGGACGAATCCGCTCGGCGGCGCGCCGTTGAAGGCGCGGTTGAGCTCGTCGACGGCCTGCCAAGCCTGCAATTCGATCGGCTCGGAAACCGTCACGGTCTGATACTGGTCGCCCTTGCGGATGCGGTCGTATGCGGAGCGGTTGCCGTCCGCGCCGATGAGCTTCATCTGCGAGGGGTCGACGCCGCCGGAGCGCAGCACCGGGACCGCGAAGTCCCAGTCGTTGTCGCCCACCGACGTCGCATAGAGCGGCAAGCCGAAGCGCTGGACCCAACTGGTCGTGAGTTGCGGCTGACGCTGCGCCGCCTCCGAGGCGGGCGAATTGACATAGTCGAGCACCTTGCAACCGCTGCACTTTTCGATTTCGTCCTTGGTGGCGGTCGATTTGACCTTGGCGATCGCGTATTCGTTGTGGGTGAGCACGACGACTCTGGCGTGTCCGTCGGAGTCGGCGATCGCCCAAGCCGCCTCGGCCTTGCCGATTTCGCGCGGGTCCTCCTGAATGTTGACAAAGAGACCGAGGTCGGCTTGCGGGCCGGGCAGGCCGGCCGCATGCAATCCGACGAATTTGATGCCCTGCGCCGCGCCCGCCTTTATCGGGTCCTGCAAACTGGCCGCATCGGCGAACATCGCGATGCCGTTGGGCTTGAGAGCGATCGCCTGATTCATTCCCGCCAGCCAGGAGGTCGGACTGCCCTTGCCGTCGATGACGGTGAGGGTCCAGCCGAGCTTCTTGGCCGCCTCCTGCATGTAAACGCCATAGAGATGCGAGATGTCGTTCTGTTCGTCGCCCGAGAGAAATACGACCTTCTTTCCGGGCTCGGGCTTCGGCCCGCTAGTCGGGCCTTCCCAAGTCGTCTGTGGGCCCGCGTATTTGGCCACCGCAGCCTTGGCGTCAGCGACCTCGTCGGCGTGGGCCGGAATCGCGCAGGCTACCGCCAGCGCGGCGATCGCCGTCGCAGGGACCAGATGTCCGATGATGCGTCTATTCATTTTCGCTCCTCCCTTTCAGTCCGCGTGAGTTGGGCCCGGTCAACGCCTGAGCTGCGCCCCGCAGCTCGCGCGCACGACGAGCTTGGGCGGCAGGATGATGGTTTCGGGTTCGCCCTCAGGCGACGTGATCCGCCGCAGCAGCAGCTCGGCCGCCTCGCGCCCGATTTCGCGTGCGCCGATCGCAACAGTGGTCAGCGCAGGACGATGCAGCGCGCCCTCGGGAATGTTGTCGAAGCCGATGACTGCGACCTCGCGACCCGGCGCGAGGCCGCGGTCCGCCAGCCCCAACATGACGCCGATCGCGCACAGGTCGTTGTGGCAGATCACTGCGGTCGGATCGTCCGGCCGCCCGGCGAAGAGTTGCCGAACGGCGCGCACGCCGTCCTCGCGGGTCGGCAGGCACGCGACGATCGGTCCGACCGGCGCGCCGAAGCGCGACAGGATCGCGCGGAACGAATCCGTGCGGTCGCGCGCGGTCGATACGCTCCGCGCGCCGCCGACGAATGCGATGCGCCGGTGGCCGAGCCGTAGCAGATGTTCAACCGCGAGGGTCATGCCGAGCTTGAAGTCGGCGCTGACGTGATCCCCCGGTCGCCGCCCGACGCGGCGGAGCACCTGAACGACGGGCAAGCCCTGACTGCGCCAGCGGGTGAACGCCTCCGCCCGCGTCCCCTCCGCAGGGGCGATGATCACGCCGTCGACGCGCTGCTCGCGCAGGCGGGTGACGAACCTGTCCTGTCGCGAAGGAGACTCGTCTGTATTGGCGAGGAACGCGATCCAGCCCGCCTTGTCGAGAGCCTCGTCGATGCCGGCGGTGAGCTCGGCGTAGAACGGATTGGTGATCTCGCACACGATCATGCCCACGGTGTGGGTCAACCGGGTCCGGAGATTGGCCGCCGCGCGGTGATAGACGTAGCCCAACGTGTCGATCGAAGATTCGATGCGCGCCCGTGTGACGTCGGCGACAAGCGGGCTCTTGCGCAGCACGAGCGAGACAGTGGCCGGCGAAACGCCCGCGTGTCGAGCGATGTCCTTAACCGTCGTCCGCACCCGCGGCCCTCCCAGCGGATCGGGTCGATTCGATCGGTCCGATCGGATTCGCCCGAAATTTCCGCCCTTTGTTTTGTCTTCGTTTTGTATCGATCTAAATCATTTCGGGCCAAAGCGTCCCTGTCAAGCGGATCGGGCGCCGATCAGGAACGCTTCGCCTGACTGTGGGGCGGCGTCTCCCATCCTCCCCCTAGGGCCCGGAAGAGGGTCACCTGGTCCACGGCGATCCGCGCCCGAATGGCCGCAAGCGCCGACTCGGCGGCCGCGAGCGTGCGCTCGGCGTCCAGAGTGGCCAGGGGGTCGCCCCGGCCGTCAGCCTCCAGCAGCCCGGCGTCCGCGACCGCTTTGGCGGCTTCGTCGCGCGAGGCCGACAGGCTCGCGCGTTGCTGCAAATCGTGGCTATAGACGTTGAGCGCGGTTTCCACGTCCCGCAACGCGCCGAGCACGACGCCATCGAAGTGAGCGAGTTGCATCTTCTGCGCCGCCGTGGCCGCGGCGATCCTTGCGCGCGGCGCGCTTTGGTTCAGCTCCCACGAAAGGCCCGGCCCGAAGGACCAGCCGTTGGTCGGATAGGTCAGGAAGTCGCCCGTCTTGCCGATCGAAAGGGCCGACGCATTGAGGACCACGCGCGGGTAGAGATCGGCCGTGGCCACGCCGATTTCGGCGACCGACGCCGCCAATTGGCGCTCCGCCTCGCGCACATCAGGGCGCC
The DNA here is from genome assembly GCA_036488815.1 of Roseiarcus sp. GTDB lineage: Bacteria > Pseudomonadota > Alphaproteobacteria > Rhizobiales > Beijerinckiaceae > Roseiarcus. The sequence goes on along the minus strand of DASXGX010000063.1, from coordinate 20,000 downwards.
GCCGCAACAGCGCCGCGCCATCGCCGACCGGGATGGGCGCATGGAGGGGTGGCGCGGAGGCGCATTTGGCGAGGTTCGCTTGAAATTCGGCCGGCGGCTTGCCGGTTAACGTCGCCAGTTGGTAGAGGGCGTTGCGTCGGCGCGCGTCGATCGCGGGAATGCTCGATTGCAGTTGGTCCACCAGCGCCTGGGAGCGCGTCACATCGAGGCTGGTCTTCTTCCCGCCCTCCTCGAGCTGGCGGGTGACGGCGAGACTCTGCCGCTGCAATTCGACGGAATGGCGCGCAACTGCGAGTTCGTCGCCGGCCGTGCAGATCTCGAGGTACGCCCGGGTGACGTCGGCCGCGACGCTGACGCGGACCCAGTCACGGGCCGCCTCGATGGCGTCGTCATCCGCCTCGGCCGCCTCGATGCCGCGCCTGATGCGTCCGAACAGATCGGTGTCGTAGGAGGCCGTCAGGCTAATGTCGTAGATGTTCAAAGGAGGGAGGCGGAGCGGGGACAGGTATTCTTCGGATGAAAATTGTGTGCGAGCGATCGCGCCCCCGAAGGCCACGTCCGGCTGCTGCTGGGTCTTGACGAGCTCGACCATGGCTCGGCTGCGCTCGAGGTTGGCGTTCGCCACGCGCAAGTCAGTGTTTTCGGCGAGAGCCGCGGTCACCAGCCGATCGAGGTCGGGGCTCCGGTAGAGGCGCCACCATCCCGCCGGCAATTCGCCCGCTTGCACCGCGGGGTTGTTTCGAGCCCCGGCGAAGCCGGCCTGCGCCGCGGATGCGTTGTACTTCGCCTCCTTGGGAAGGAGATAGTCGGGACCGACCGTGCATCCCGCCACGGCGGCGGTCGTCATGAAAATCGCCGCCGCCTTGGCGAGATGAGCCACTTGGCGCCTCACCATAGCCACGACAGGCGGGAGTCCGTGACGTCGGCGCGGGGGTGGACCTCGACTGTCGCCGTGCGCCCGGCGATCAGCCGCAGATCCGCAGGCGCGTGGTCGATATGGATGCGAACCGGGATGCGCTGCGCCAGTCGGACCCAATTGAAGGTGGGGTTCACGTTCGCCAGCAAATCGCCGCTCGGCGATCGCTCGCGATCCGCGATGCCAGGCGCGATGCTTTCGACATGGCCTTCCAGGCGCCGGCCATCCCCCATCAGCCGCATGGTGGCGGGATCGCCGATGTGAATGTGTGCGAGCTTGGTTTCCTCGAAATAACCGTCGACATGCAAGGAGGCGGCGTCGGCGATGCCGAAGGCCGCATGGCCGGCGGTGAGATAGGTGCCGGGTTGGAGCTGGACATTCGCGGCGACGCCATCCACTTGCGCCCGGACGGTGGTCCGCTCCAAATTCAGGGCGGCGATATCGCGCGCCGCGTTAGCCTGGGTGAGCGTGGCTCGCGCCTGGCTGACGGCGGCTTCGGCCTGGGCGACGGTCGCCTGCAGCTGAGCGACGTGCGCCGCGCCCTGTTCGACCGTCTCTGTCGGCACAAGGCTGCCGAGCTTGTGGTTGCGAACGTCGTCCCGGCGCGCCTGGTCCAGGAGCGTGGTCTGGACCTGGACCCCGGCCTCGGTCTGCTGCAGCCCCGCCGCGGCCTGCTGCAAAGTCGCGTCCGCCTGCCGGAGCGCGAAGTCATAGCGCTGACGGTCGATCACAAAAAGCGGCTGACCTTTGTGGACGGGCATGTTGTCGCCGACATCGACCTCGGTCACCAGGCCGGAGACGTCGGGGGCGATGTACGCCACATCGACGCGGACGCGACCGTCGCGCGTCCAGGGGTCGACCTGATAATAGACCCAGAGCCACTTGCCGGCGACCGCGGCGACGGCGACCAGGACGAGCGTCAACAGCAGGCGGCCAGCCCACGCGAGCAGTGCAGCCGAACGCATCACCACACCCTCTCGACCGTCCCGGCGAGCGCAGGCATGACCATTGCCGCAGCCGCCCAGAGAATTATGAACAGGGCAAGATCAACCAAGTGGCGATGCCATACGAGCCGGTAGAAGTCCACCCATAGAAGGAGCCGCCGGACGACAAGCCACGCGATGCCGGCGGCGCAGGCTGTGGCGAGCGCTCCACTGAAGAAGACCCCGAAGAGGCTGACCTCGCTGATCATGGCGTCACGCCGATCGCCGCATAGGCGGGCGCCTGTGGAAACAAGGTCCGCCGACAGCCGATCGCCGCGCGGATGCCGGCATAGCGATCTGCGGCGTCCGGCAATTCAAGGATTCCCTGTATTGCGGCGTCCAGCCGGGCGACGACGCCGATTGGAACGGCCGCTGCGTTTCCGCGAGCGAGCTCGTCAAAATGCTTCGCCAATTCGGCGAGCGCCGCGTCGACTTCTCGTCGTGTGTCCGCGCTGAACATCGTGCGTAGCCGCTGCAGTTCGACGATCGCGATGCCGAGCCTGAGGTCAGGGAGCGCCTGAGCCAACTCGCTCTCCTCATTCGCTCCGATCTGCGACAGACGGGACAGGAGAAGGCCGACCCGATCGATCGTCCGGCTGGTCCAGACGATCTGGTTCAGCGGCGGCTGCGCTCTCGTCAGCGCGGCAAGCTCCCGCCATCCGGCGTGCAGGATGCGCCGGATAACGCGACGAGCGGGGAGCACGCGCGCCAAGCTCAGGCCGACGAGGGCGAAGATCGGGCCCAGGACGAGCGCCAGATAGGCGTTCATGAAGCTTGGAAAGTCGGATACGAAACTTTCCTGTAGCCCGAGCGCCGCCGCGAACGTGAACATTCCGCCGAGCGCCATGAGCGAGTATTTGGGATAGCTGAACAGCAGGCCGAGAACGGTGACGAGCGGAAACAGGACCGCCGACAGCATGACGAAATCGTCGATCCCAGGGAGGATCGCGAACTCGTAGAGCAACGGCAGCGGCAGCGCGACCAGGAGCCCGACGAACAAGTCCTTGACCTGCGGGATCGGATCGTCCGCGGTCGAATAGAGCGCGCAGCACATGGCGGCGATTCCGATCGCGACCGGCGCGCTTTCCCATCGTATCGCTATACTGAAGGCCGCCGTGCCGATGATGGTCAAAACGGCGACCACCGCCGAGAGAAGGGCGATGCCTCTATCGACATGCAGCGCCCGAGGTCTCGCGCCAGCGACCAGGTGAGCGGCCGCTTCGCGCGTCCGCGCCGAGGGGTCGCGGACGGCTGCGGCGAGCAGGACGCATTCGCGCCATGTCTCTACGACTTCGGTCAGGCGGCCTGCGAGGCTCGCAATCAGCAGGTCGGCCCAGGTTGACGTCGGCCCGAGTTGTGGCGCGACCGCCCTGATCTCGTCCAGCGCCAGGCCATCCGCGGGGCCTGCGGTCCCGACCCACGCGGCGATCCGGGACGTCAGAAGAGGCAATTCGGCAGGGGCGACGCCCGCGTTGCTGAGGACCGCGAGCCGATCCTCCACCGCCGTGATCAGGGGCAAGAGAGCGATCAGCCGTTCCTCGAGCGCCCACAGCGCGTGGCGGCGAAACCGCGAGAAGGTGGCCTCGAAGCGCCAATCGGTGGCCATGAGGTTGATCTCGGTCAACTGACTCGCGAGATGACGCGGCTTGGGACCCGGCGCATGCGTGCGAAGCACCTCGCCGATCCATGTGCGCGTCTCCTTCATGACCCCATCGAGCTGGTCGGTCATTGCGACTGCGACACTCCTGGGAAACAGCACGCTCTGAACGAGGGCGGATGCGAGAACGCCGATAATGATCTCTTCCGACCGCGCGAGGACGACCTCAAAGACTCTGTCCGCGTGGGATGCGGCGGGCAAGCCGACGAGCGTCACGGTGTAGCCGGCGAGCATGAAGAGATAGAACCTCGGCGAGCGGTCGAGCAGCCCGCCGAACACGCAAAGCCCAACCCAGCCAGCCACGGCGAGGATCATCAGCTCCGGAGAGTTTTCGAGGTTGGGGATGAGCACGAGCGACGCAAACGCGCCGAGCATCGTCCCGGCGGCGCGATAAAATGCTTTCGCCCAGATCGCGCCGATGAGCGACTGGCGAGGCAGAACGAGGAACGCGGTGAGCATCGCCCACCATGGGTTCGACAAATTCAGGGCGAACGCCACAAAGAGCGCGAGAACGACGGCGAGATAAACGCTGAAGGCGGAGAGGAGCGCGCGCGGGGAGGGCCAGGTCAGCATTCCGCTTCCCCGGCGCCCTGTGCGCGCGAGCATGGCTCAGGCACGATTGCTCCGCCTGAAATCAGGCACGTGTAACGAATCATCGTCGTTGACGCTAAAGCTGTTGGTTTGTCGAATGGGGCAGCCGACTAGTATTAGCGTTGCGACCGCGCCGTCGTCCAAGACTCTTTGGGTTGGTCAGTCAACCTTTTAGTATGTCGCGTCGTTCAAATTCCCGGCAGAACCGCTCGCGCCGTGGGATCGACGGACAAGACCCAAAGCGCTATTCTGGCCGAGCGCCTCGCGCGCCGCCACGTCTGTCCACGACACGCTCAAGAAAAACAATGACTTGGAACCCGCAAAGCCGGCGCACGCCGGTACATGGCCATGCAATGCATGCTATGGCACAATCTCGCGCCAGCTGGTCATGGCGAAGTTTGTGCTGGCCAGGCTGACCGCGAACGGGCTTGCCCAGCGGAGCGTGGCAATTGGAGCAATCGTTTCCGTTTGACGGAAAAAACGGCGCCCACGTCCTATGGGCGGACGGTGAACGCATCTTCTGCCGGGGATGGCGCGCGGACGGTGAAGGCGGCCGCAGCGTGGCGCTTGCCGTGCTGTCCGCCGCGGAGCCGCAGTCGCCCGCGCTCCTCGATCGCCTCGCCCACGAATATGAGTTGAGGGACGAACTCGAGGCCGCGTGGGCGGCGAAGCCGCTCGCGCTGGTGCGCGAAGGCGGCCGGACGGCGCTGCTGCTCGACGATCCGGGCGGCGAGCCGCTCGAGCGGCTCATCGGCGCGCCCATGGAGACGGAATCCTTCCTGCGCCTCGCCATCGGCCTCGTCGCCGCGCTGGGGAGGGCGCACCAGCGCGGGCTCGTCCACAAGGACGTCAAACCCGCCAATATTCTGGTGAATTGCGGGGACGGACTGACCCGCCTCACCGGGTTCGGAATCGCCTCGCGCCTGCCGCGCGAGCGTCAGGCGCCCCAGCCGCCTGAGGTCATCGCGGGGACGCTCGCCTATATGGCGCCCGAACAGACCGGCCGGATGAATCGGTCGATCGATTCCCGCAGCGACCTCTATGCGCTCGGCGTCACGTTCTATCAGATGCTCACCGGCGATCTGCCGTTCAGCGCGGCCGACCCGATGGAATGGGTCTATTGCCATATCGCCAGACGGCCGATCGCGCCGGCGGATCGGCTGGACAGCGTCCCTGACGCGATCTCTCGGATGGTCATGAAGCTCCTCGCCAAGACGGCCGAGGAGCGATACCAGACCGCTGCCGGCGTCGAGCACGATCTGCGGCGCAGTCTCGCGGAATTGAAGCTCAAGGGGCGCATCGAGCCCTTTGCGCTTGGCGAACGCGACACCCCCGATCGGCTTCTGATCCCCGAGAAGTTGTACGGGAGAGAGCGCGAGTTTCTAACGCTGCTGGCCGCCTTCGATCGCGTGGTCGAGACCGGCGCGCCGGAATTGGTTCTGGTCTCCGGCTATTCCGGGATCGGCAAATCCTCGGTCGTCAACGAGCTTCACAAAGCGCTTGTCCCGCCGCGCGGCGTTTTTGCAGCAGGCAAATTCGACCAGTACAAGCGCGACATTCCCTATTCGACGCTGGCGCAGGCTTTTCAGAGCCTGGTGCGATCCCTTCTCAGCAAGAGCGACACGGAACTCGCCAACTGGCGCGAGGCCCTTTTGGGGGCGCTGGGCGCCAACGGGCGGCTCATGGTCGACCTCATCCCCGAATTGAGCCTCATCATCGGCGACCAGCCGCCCGTGCCGGCGCTGTCCCCGCGCGACGCCCAGCGCCGCTTTCGACTGGTGTTCCGACGCTTCCTGGCGGTGTTTGCTTCGGCGGAGCACCCGCTGGCGCTGTTCCTCGACGATTTGCAGTGGCTGGACGCGGCGACGCTCGACTTGCTCGAAGATCTGCTGACGCAAGCAGACGTTCGACACCTCCTCCTGATCGGCGCTTATCGGGACAACGAGGTCGGCTCCGCACATCCGTTGCGGCAGACTCTCGACGCGATCCGCAAGTCCGGCGCCGGCGTCGAGGAAATTTTGCTCGCGCCGCTCGAACTCGGCGATGTCAACCAGCTCGTCGTCGATGCCCTGACTTGCGAACCGGAGCGGGGGCGGCGCCTGGCGCAACTGGTGCATGAGAAGACCGGCGGCAACCCATTCTTTGCCGTCCAGTTTTTCACCGCGCTGGCGGAAGAGGGGCTCCTCGCCTTCGACCCCGACGCGCTGGCTTGGCGATGGGACATCGATCGCATCCGCGCCAAGAGCTACACCGACAATGTCGTCGATCTCATGGTCGGAAAGTTGAAGCGGCTCTCGGTCCCCGCCCAGGAGGCGATGAAGCAGCTCGCCTGCTTGGGCAATGTCGCCGACATCGCCACCTTGGCCATGGTCCATGGCGAGACGGAACAGGCGCTGCACGCAGCGCTCTGGGACGCCGTCCACGCCGGGCTCGTCTATCGCGAGGGCGGCGGCTACAAATTCCTGCACGACCGGATCCAGCAGGCGGCTTACTCCCTGATCCCCGAGGCGCGCCGCGCCGAGGTGCACCTGCGCGTCGGCCGCGCGCTGCTGGCGAGCATGTCGGCGGACCAACTCGCCGAGCATCTGTTCGATGTGGCGAACCAATTCAGCCGGGGTGGCGAACCGCTGACGGACAGGCAGGAAAAAGCGCAGGTGGCGACGATCCATCGGCGCGCCGGCCGCAAGGCCAAAGCGTCATCGGCCTATACGTCGGCGAGCGTGTATTTTTCGACCGGCGCCGCGCTGCTCGATGAAAGCGATTGGGGCAGCCAGTACGAGTTGACGTTCAGCCTGCGGCTCGAATGTGCGGAATGCGCGTTTTTAACCGGTGACTTCGACACGGCCGAGCACTTGATTGAGGAGCTGCTGCTGCGCGCGGCGTCGAAAGTCGACCAGGCGTCCGCCTACCACTTGAAGGTCCTTCTCCATACCGTGAAGTCGGAGAACACGCAGGCCGTGGCCAGCGGACTCACCTGCCTCAGCCTGTTCGGCATCGACATCCCCGCGCATCCAACCTGGGAACAGCTCCAGGCCGAATGCGAGACCGTCCTCCAGTCACTCAATGGGCGATCGATCGAGAGCTTGATCGATCTGCCTCTGATGGACGATTCCGAGCTGCAGGCCGCCATGCAGGTGCTCTCGACCCTGCTCGCGCCGGCCTACTTCACAGACTTCCATTTACGGTGCTTCCTCGCCTGCCGCATGGTGACGATCAGCAACGAGCACGGGACGTGCGGCGCATCCGCGCACGGCATCGCTTTTCTGGGGAGCATCCTCGGGCCGGCCTTTCACCGCTATGGCGACGGATATCGCTTTGCCAAGCTTGGGTGCGACCTGACCGAGAAGCACGGCTTCCTCGCCTATCAGGCGAAGGCCAACTACGCGATGGGAGTCGTCGCCTCATTCACCGCGCCGGTCGTGAGCGCGATCGATTTCATGCGGGCTGCCTTTCGCGCCGCGACCGAGACGGGTGACCTGACCTACGCCTGTTACTGCATGGAGCGATCAGTCACAGGCCCGCTGCTGCGCAATGACCCCCTTGCCGAAGTGTGGCGCGAGTCGGAGAGGGCGCTGGACTTCGTGCGGAAAGCCGGCTTCCGCGACATCGCCGACATCATCGTAACCCAACAACGCTTCATCGCGACCATGCAGGGGCGAACCGCGACCTTCTCCACTTTCAGCGACGCGCAGTTTGACGAGGCGTCGTTCGAGGCGCAGCTCACCGGCGACCGGATGACCTTGATGATCTGCTGGTACTGGATCTTCAAACTGAAGGCTCGGTTCCTGTCCGGCGACTACGCAGCGGCGCTCGCGGCGGCCGACAAGGCGAAGCCGCTCCTTTGGGCCTCGCGCATCCATATCCAACTGCTCGACTACTTCTACTACGCCGCGCTGACGGTCGCGGCGCTCTTCGAGAAAGCTTCCGCAGAGGATCAGGCCCGGTGGCGCGACCTGCTGACGGCCCACCGGGAGCAACTCCGGGAGTGGGCTGACGAAAATCCTTCGACCTTCAGCGACAAGCACGCGTTGGTCGTCGCCGAGATCGCCCGCCTGGAGGGCCGGGACCTTGACGCCATGCGTTCGTACGAGGAGGCGATCCGGGCGGCGCGTCAGAATGGATTTGTTCAGAACGAGGGCCTGGCCCATGAGGTCGCTGCGCGGTTCTACACGGCGCGCGGCTTCGAGACGATCGCCAACGCCTATCTGCGCAACGCCCGCAACTGCTACTCGCGCTGGGGCGCGGACGGCAAGGTGCGACAACTCGACGAGATGCATCCGCTTCTTACGGGGGAGGAGCCTTCGGTCGGGCCGAAGAGCACGATGGCGGCGCCGGTCGAACAGCTCGACCTCGCGACGGTGATCAAGCTGTCGCAGGCGGTTTCGGGCGAGATCGTGCTCGAAAAACTAATCGACACGCTCATGCGCACCGCGATCGAGCAGGCGGGCGGCGAGCGCGCTGTACTCGTTCTCGCACGAGGCGCTGCGCACCGTATCGCCGCCGAGGCCAGGATCCTCGACGATACGGTGCTCGTTGATCTGCGCGACGAGGCGGTGACCGAGGCCGCGCTGCCCGAGTCGGTGCTTCACCTGGTCCTGCGCACCAAAGAGACCATCATTCTCGACGACGCCGCGGCGCTTTCCGAGTTTGCCGAGGACCGCTACATCCGTGAGCGCCAGCCCCGCTCCGTCCTGTGCCTGCCGCTGATGAATCCGGCCAAGCTCATCGGCCTGCTCTACCTCGAGAACAACCTGGCGCCCCGAGTGTTCGCGCCGGCCCGGACCGCGGTGCTGAAGCTGCTTGCCTCCCAGGCGGCGATTGCGCTGGAAAACACCCATCTCTACCGCGATCTCGCACAACGCGAAGCGAAGATCCGTCGTCTGGTCGACGCCAACATCATCGGCGTCTTCACCTGGGATTCGGAAGGCCGGATTGTCGAGGCGAACGACGCCTTTCTCCGCATCGTCGGATATGAGCGACAGGATATCGCCTCGCGTCTCCTGACGTGGCGGGCTTTGACGCCCGGCGAATGGCTCGAAAGCGGTGAACGACAGTGGGCGCCAAAGTTGATGGCGGCCGGGAGCTTGCAGCCGTGCGAGAGAGAGTATTTCCGCAAAGACGGCAGCCGCGTACCCGTTCTGCTCGGTGTGGCGACCTTTAGCGAAGCTGGGAGCGAAGGCGTCGCTTTCGTGCTCGATTTGACCGAGCGCAAGCGGAGTGAAGCCGAAGCGCGCGATAGCGAGCGGCGCTATCGCGAGACGCAAATGCAGCTCGCACACGCGAACCGCGTCGCGACGATGGGGCAGCTCACGGCGTCGATCGCCCACGAAGTGAACCAGCCGATCGGCGCAACAATCATAAACGCCCAGTCGGGTTTGCGCTGGTTGAGCGCCGAGCCGTCGAATCTGGACGAGGCGCGGCAAGCCTTTAGCCGCATCATGAGGGACGGCGAGCGGGCTGGCGCCGTTGTCGGCCGGATACGCGATCTCGTCAAAAAGGCGACGCCGCGCGACGAGCGTGTGGAGATCGATGCGGCGATCCGCGAGGTGATCGAGCTTCTTCGTAGCGAAGCAACCAAGAGCGGCGTCACGGTGCAGACGGAACTCACCGAGGGCTTGCCGGTGGTTCTAGGCGACCGGGTCGAATTGCAGCAAGTGATCCTCAACTTGATCGTCAACGCGATCGAGGCGGTGAGCGAGGTCGGCGAATCGCGGCGGAATGTGTCGATCACGACAGGCAGGACCAGGTCGGGCGACGTGCTCGTCGCCGTGCGCGATTCGGGCCCGGGGCTGGCGTCGACTGCTTATGATCGCGTCTTCGAGGCTTTTCACACGACCAAGCCCAACGGCTTGGGGTTGGGGCTGTCGATCTGCCGTTCGATCGTCGAATCGCACGGCGGACGGCTGTGGGCGAGCCCCAATGCGCCGCGCGGCGCCGTGTTTCAATTCACGTTGCCGGCCCATGCCGACATTGCGTCGCGTCGGTGACGTCGGTTGGACGTCATTGCGAGCGGAGCGAAGCAATCCAGCGATCGTGGCGGTCGTTGCTAAAAGCCGAGCGTCGCGATCGCTGGATCGCCACGCTTCGCTCGCGATGACGAAAACAGCACGGATCAACCCAGAGTCAGCCCGCTTAGGTCAATGAAGCTCAGCCGCATGGGGGACGCACGGGCGATCATCGAACTGCCGCCGCGGCGCCGTCCTGCGCGGGCAGGGTGAACTGAAAGACGGCTCCGCGCGGAACGTTGGCGCTCGCCCACAAGCGCCCGCTATGCGCTTCAATGATCGAGCGGCAGATCGACAATCCGAGCCCCAGACCGTTCGGCTTGGTCGTCTGAAAGGCTTGGAACAGGTTGTCCCGAATCGCCGGAGCCAGGCCCGGACCCGAATCCAGCACAGAGACGAGGAGGTCGCCCGTCTCGGTCTTCTCCGTCGCAATCCGCAGGTCGCGCGGGCCTTCGTCCATATCCCCCATGGCCTCGATGGCGTTGACGATCAAGTTGAGGATCACCTGCTGCAGTTCGACTCGATCGCCGTCTATCGTCGGCAAGTCGTCCGCGAGTTCCGCCTTGACCGAGACGCGGTTCTTCAAGGCTTCGCTGCGCGTCAGCTCGATCACCTCACGGATCGCCGCGTTGGCGTCCACGCGGTCCTTGCGCTCAGGCGCCTTCTTGATCAGATCGCGGGCCCGGCGAATGACGACGCTCGCCCGCCCGCCGTCCCTGACGACGCGGCCGAGGGCCTGCCGTGCTTCCTCGAGGGCGGGCTGAGGACGGTCCAGCCAGCGCAAGGCCGCCTCAGCGTTGACGACGCTGGCGGTGATGGGCTGGCTCACTTCGTGGGCGATCGAGGTCGTAAGCTGCCCCAGTGTCGCGACGCGGTTGGCGTGCTCGAGCTGGATCTGCATCTCGCGCATCGCCCCGGCGGCGCGATTGCGCTCGGTGAGATCGAGCACGAATGCAACGCCTTCCTCGCCGCCTTCCTCGAAGATTGCCCCGCCAACCAGCACCGGCGCGCGGCTGCCGTCCTTGCGGAAGTATTCCTTTTCATAGGGCCGCACGATTCCCGTTCGCCGAAGCTCCGGGATCCATTCGCGTTCATGACGGTCAAGCCAATTCGGCGGCGTCAAAGTCCGCCAAGAAAGCCTTCCGGCGCCGAGATCCTCTCGCTCATATCCGATCATGCGGAGAAACGCGTCGTTGGCTTCAAGAATTCGACCTTCGAAGTTCCAGATGAAAATCCCGACGATGTTGGCGTCGACGAGGCGGCGGATCTTGGACTCGCGGTCCGCGAGATTTTTGTAGAGGCGGGCGTTCTCCAGCGCGATCGCCGCCTGTGAGGCGAGCAGCTTCAGCGCCGCGATGCGAGCCGGCGCGAAGACGTGCGGCGCGAGGTTGTTCTCGAGGTAGAGCATTCCGATTGACTTGCCCTGGTTGGTCAAGGGCAGGCAGAGAACGGACCGCGCGTTGCGCTCGAGAAGGTACGGGTCCGCAGAGAACGGATTGCGAGCCGCGGCGTCGTCGAGAACCACGGTCTCCTGTGTGTGGAGGACATAGTGCAGGATCGATTCCGGCAGCGCGGCAGCCGTCGCCGCCTCGTCGCGTCGCTCGACGGCGATTGTGTCGCCGATGGCTGCGGCTTCCGCGGCGATCCGTCGATCGGGCCCCGCCGGCAGGATGAGCAGACCGCGCTCCGCCCCCGCCTGCTCGATAGCCATCCGCATGAGCGTCTCGATGAGCGCTTCGGGGTCGGTCTCGCCGGAGACGGCTTGCGACACCTTGAGGACCGTCGCGAGGTCGAGGGATTCGACGCGCGCGCCGATCGTGCTCGTCGGCTCAGGCGACCGTTCGTTCTGCGCGAGTTGCGGATACAATTTGTCGAGGCGCCGCACCTTCCCATCGGCGCCCCAACTCAGATAGCAGCGCCTTGAATTGCGGAGATGCGCGTCGGCGCTCGTGTGCAGGCCGAGCGCCGCGAAGAATCGTGCGGCCCGTTCGTGGGCCAAGGCCTCGTTCTGGATGAATCCCTGGATGCGGGCGGCGCCGATGGCCTCTTCATAGAGGCGCATCGCGTCCATATGCCGGCCCTCGAGCGCCGCAATCTCCGCGCCGATCAACGCCGCCCGATTGGCGAACGTCGCCGGGCCGTTTTCCGCCCACACCGCAAGTTGCTTATGATGAGCCGCAAGCGTCGCCAAATGCGCCGGCCGCTCTTCTTCCGGGATTGAATGGCAATGGAAGGCGCGAGCGAGCGCCGCATAGAAATGATATTCGGCCAACTCGAATTGGGTCGGAGCCGTCCAAAGCCATGACGCAACTTTCGAGACCGCGACGACAGCGGATGGGTCGTCGCCAGAGTAGACGCTGGCTTGCAGCTTCCGTATCCAATACCAACATGCGCCGATCGCCAGCTGAGGGTTGTCCTCCAGCCGCTGTATGAAGCGACCTTCATCGAAATCGGCGTCGTTCAACGACCCGAAATCCAACGTCAGCCCACGGAGCATGCGGACGAGCTTGAGCTGGCCGGTGATGCAATCGGCGGCGAGACCGAACCTCGTCCTGCCCGCAAACTCCAGTCCTTTGTCGGCCTCCTGCTCAACCTCGCCGAGCAGGTCGCCGCTGGCGATGCGGTTCGTAATCAAATCGATGCAGCTATAGGCCGCGTAGGACAGGTCGCCGGCGCTTATGGCGGCTTCGAAGGCGCGCCGCAAGAAGGCGCGAGACACTTCGAGGGGCTGAGTCCAGTGAGCGACGTGGACCGCGAAGACGAGGTAGACGCGCGCCTTGAAGCGATCCAACCCTTGCTTGTCGACCAGATCAAGGGCAAGTCTGCCAAAGCGCAGACCCGCTGCGTATTCGTCGAAATACGTTCCGAGGACGCCGCCTAGCCATGCATAGGCGAGGCAGGATCCGTCGGCGTTGCCATGGTCCAGGCTGAGCGCCACCATCCGGCTTACGATCAGGCGGAACAGATTCAAGTCGGTGAACAAAGCCGGAGACGTGAGCACGGTCAGCACGTCCATGATCGCGCGATAGTCGGGGTCCTTCATTCGCGGCCGATCGACCAATCCTTCGATCGCGCTCGACCCCAGCCGGCGCCACAATCGAGCGTAGTCGCGACGGACGTCGTCGGCGGTTGGATGAATCGACCACTCCCTGTCGACCTGGCGCAGATAGTCCAGGCCGACCGCGACCGCGCGATCGCTACGGTCCATGGTCGTGTAGAGATTGATGCGAAGGCAGGCGACCGCCGCCGAATGAACGCGGGTCGGGGCTCGACCTGACAGATTGGCGAGACGTTCGTCCGCCGACGCCAAATTCCCAATCAGGTAATCGCACTCGGCTCGATTGAGCTCGAGGTCGAAGGCGAGCTCTTGAAGCTCTTGCCCTTCGGCCTTCGGAAGGAACGACTGCCCCGCGATGAAGTATTGCAACGCGACGTCATAGGCGGTCGCCGCCTTGGCCCGCTTTCCCGCCATCAGATTGAGTTCGGCGACGCGTTCGCGCTCCTGCGGCGCGGCGATCAGCGCAGCGCCCCGGTCGAGCTGATTGACAATCTCGAAGATCGACTCTTCCCGCTTCTCGGGCGGCGTCTTGGCCACGAGAAGTCGCCCGACCAGGAGATGCGTCGCCGCGCGCTGATCTTCCGGAATCAGCGAGTAGGCGGCCTCCTGCACACGATCGTGCACGAAACCGTAACCGTTCGGCAGCTGCTCGATCAGTTCGAGCGGGACCGCATGCCGCAGCGCCGCGTGGACCTCGTCCTCAGAGGTTCCGAGCACGATCGCGAGCGAAGTGACATCTGCGGCGTTGCCGAGACAAGCCAGCCGCTGGAGCGCCTCCTGGGTTTCGTGCGGCAGGCGAGCAAGCTTCGCGACCAGGATGTCCACGACATTGTCGGTGTATCCCTTGGCGTGGATGCGATCGAGATCCCAAGACCAATTCAGCTTTGCATGATCGTAGGCGAGCAATTCCTCATCGGCGAGCGCGTGAAGAAATTGAAGGACGAAGAACGGATTGCCGGCGGTCTTCGCGTGAGCGAGCTGCGCCAAGGGCGCGACTCGGTCGGGCTCGTCGCCAAGCGTGTCGGCGATCAGACGCCCGAGCTGTTCATGATCGAGATTGCCGAGCTTGATGTCGCTTATTTTCGTCCCTGAGGCGCGAAGCGTTTCGAGCTTCCTGGTAAGCGGATGAGCAGCGCCCACTTCATTGTCGCGATAGGCGGCGACCAGCAGCAAGCAGCGCACTTCCGAATGCGCAACGAGATGATCGATCAGATCGAGCGTCGCCGAGTCGAGCCACTGCAGATCGTCGAGAAATAGCGCGAGGGGGTGCTCCGGCCGTGCAAAAACCTGGAGCAGGCGCCGGAACGCGAGCTGGAATCGAGCTTGCTGATCCTGCGGCGGGAGATCCGGAACCGGCGGCTGCTCGCCAATGATGAGCGCCAGCTCCGGGACGAGATTGACCATGAGCTGGCCGTTCGGCCCAAGAGCCTCCAGCAGATCCGTCCGCCACCGGCCCATCTCGGCGTCGGCGCTGGCGAGAATGTGCTGGACGAGGCTTTGTAACGCCTGGGCGATCGTCGCGTAGGGAATGTTTCGCTTGTACTGGTCGAACTTGCCCGACGCGAACATGCCCCGCGCCGGAACGAGCGTTCTGTGCAGTTCGTTGACCACCGACGACTTGCCAATCCCAGAATAGCCGGAGACGAGGACCAATTCCGGCGTCCCGGTCGCGACGACGCGGTCGAAGGCGGCGAGCAAGGTCTCGACTTCGCGCTCTCGGCCGTAGAGCTTCTCGGGGATGATGAGCCGGTCGGGCGTGTCGCGCCCGCCCAGCGCAAACGGATCGACGCGCCCGCTGCGCCGCCATTGGTCAAGGCTGTGCCTGAGATCATGCGCGACGCCGGCGGCGGTCTGGTAGCGCTCCTCGGGCGTCTTGGCGAGGAGCTTCATGACGATGTCGGAAATGGGCCGCGGAACTCCGCCGACTCGCTCGTCCGGGGGAACCGGCTTTCGCGCGATATGGCAGTGGACCCATTCCATCGGATCGCTGGCGCGGAACGGCAGCAATCCGGTGAGCATCTCGTAGAAGATGACGCCGAGCGCGTAGAGATCGCTGCGGGAGTCGATCGAGCGATTCATGCGCCCGGTCTGCTCGGGGGCCATATAGGCCAGCGTGCCGGCGATCACCTCGGGCGGATCGGGGCCCTGGCGCTGGCGCGGCATGCGGATGGCGATGCCGAAGCCGGTGAGCCTCGCGGCGCCATCGCCGCAGTTCACCAGGATATTGCCAGGTTTCAGGTCCTTGTGGACGAGGCCGGCCCGGTGGGCTTCGCCGAGCGCCGCGGCGACGCCGATCGCGAGGCGCAGGAAGACGCCGATTTCAATCGGCTTGCCGAGGAGGCGCGCGAGCGGCTCGCCGCCGGGATCCTCGAGCACCAGCACGGCGCGGCCTTCTTCTCGAACCAGCTCCAGCGGTCGCGCCGCCCAGGCGTCATGGAGCTCTTCCCGGAGCTCATATTCGTGCGCGAGCCGTTCGAGCGCGAGGGGCGGAGGGTGATCCGCGGCGAGGAGGACCGCCAGGACAGGCATGCGCTCGCCCTCGGGGCCCAGCCACGATCCGCGAAAGAGAACGCGTTCGCCATCTCCCCATAAGACTTGCAGGCTCTGATCCATCGGCGTTCCACTGTGAGGAGGGGATCGCGTACCGGACTTTTGTCATTGCGCTGGCGGTCGCCGTCTCCATCGCGGTGACGTCCGATTGCCGCCGCAATGGCGATTTGCTCGCAAGGGCATGAAGATTATAAGGCCGCCGCAAGCATTGGGGAACCTAGGCCTTTGCTGAGCCGGTCGGCGCGAGCCGACCACGCGCCGATGAGCATGGCCGCGCTCGCGCCCCAATGCTACGAGCACCCTCAAGTCGACCGGAACGGGCGGCGCGACGTCTTCGCGCTGTGCGACAAAGGCGCCATGCGCCGCCCGCCGCAATCAGTCGGAATTGAGGAACCAACATGACACGCAAGAGCGCTCTCGTCGTCGGCGTCACCGGCATATCGGGCAGCAACGTCGCCGACCTCCTGGTCGCCGAGGGCTGGACCGTCCACGGCCTCGCCCGCCGGCCCCCTCCGGACCGGCCCGGCGTCAAGCCCGTGGCCGCCGACTTGCTCGACGCCAAGCAGACCGAGGCGGCGCTCGCCGGTCTCGACGTCAGCCGCGTCTACTTCTGCACCTGGGCGCGTCAGGACACCGAGGAGGACAACTGCCGGGTCAACGGGGCCATGCTGCAGAACCTGCTCGACGGCGTCACGGCAAGTTCAAAGCCCGAGCACGTCGCTCTGGTGACGGGCCTGAAGCACTACCTCGGGCCGTTCGAATCCTACGGCAAGGTGAAGCCCGACACGCCGTTCCGGGAAGACCAGCCGCGCCTCCCCTACCAGAATTTCTATTACGTGCAGGAGGACATCCTCTACGCCGAGGCGGCGCGCCACGGCTTCGCCTGGTCGGTGCACCGCCCTCATACGCTGATCGGCTGGGCGCTCGGCAACGCGATGAACATGGGCGTGACGCTGGCCGTCTACGCAGCGCTCTGCCGGGAGACCGGGCGCCCGTTCCTGTTCCCCGGCTCGCCGCAGCAATACGAGGCTGTGACCGACGTCACCGACGCCCGGATCCTGGCCAAGCAACTGCTCTGGGCCTCGACGACGCCGAGCGCCTACAATCAAGCCTTCAACATCACCAACGGCGACGTGTTTCGCTGGCGGCGTCTCTGGGCCGCGCTCGCCGCCGACCTCGGGGTCGCGGTCGGGGAGTATCCCGGCCATCCGACGCCGCTCGCGGAGCAGATGGCTGGACAGGAGAAGACCTGGGACCGCATCGTCGCGAAGCACGGCTTGCAGCCCTATCCGTTGGGTACGCTGGCCTCCTGGTGGCACTCCGACGCCGATCTGGGCCGCGAGCTCGAGACCTTCACAGACATGACCAAGAGCCGTCTCTTCGGCTTTGAGGCGATCCAGGTCACGGAGCGTTCGTTCACGGATCTGTTCGAGCGACTTCGCGCCGAGAAGATTATACCGCCGCGGGGTTGAGCGAGATCGAAGTGTGCGGTCGCCGCGCGGGGAACGCGTCAACGCGACGAGGTCGACCATCGCCGTTGGAGGAGTCAAGCTGATGTTTTTCGCCGTAATCGCCAAGGACAAGCCGGGCCTGTCGGAACTTCGGGCCCAGACCAAGGCGCGCCACAAGGCGCATCTCGACGCCGCCGCCCCCGGGCTGCGCGTCCTTCAATCAGGCCCGCTGCTCTCCCCTGACGGCGGCGAATGCGGCTCCCTGCTGGTGCTGGAAGCCGAGACGGCGCAGGCGGTCGAGGCGTTCCTGAGCCGCGATCCCTATGTCCAGGCGGGGCTCTTCGCCTCTTCCGAGATCCACCCATGGCTCTGGCGCCGCGGCAATCCGTACCTGATTCCCGCTTGAGGTCCGCATAGCCCGTCGCAAGACGGGCGTCCCTTTCGGACGATCGGTTGCATCGCTCGATATACTAATATATCAGCGCCAAGATGCCAGCCGTGAGTCATCCAGAGGCGCGACTCCAGCCTCCCCAGATGCCTGGGGAACCGCTGCGCGCCATTTCCGCGTCCGCGCGCATCTATCAATGGCTGCGCGATCGCATCGCCGGCGGCGAAATGCCGCCCGGCCTTCCTGTTTCCGAGAAGGGGCTGGCGGAAGGCTACGGCGTCAGCCGCACGCCGGTGCGGGAGGCGCTGCTTCGCCTCGCTGACGAGCGGCTGATCGACATTTTCCCCCAGCGCGGCACCTTCGTGTCGCGCATCAGCGTCGAATCGTTGCGCGACGGCATGGTGATCCGCGAAGCGCTGGAGCGCGTCGCGGTCAGGCACGCCGCGGACAAGGTCACCGATGCGGACATCGGCGAACTCCGGCTCGTCCTCGAGCGCCAGCAGGCTAGCGAGCGGGCGGGCGATTGGGCCGGCTTCCACGCCGAGGACGAGGAATTTCATCGCCGCATCGCCATTC
Source organism: Roseiarcus sp. (assembly GCA_036488815.1). GTDB lineage: Bacteria > Pseudomonadota > Alphaproteobacteria > Rhizobiales > Beijerinckiaceae > Roseiarcus. Next base: position 1,825 of record DASXGX010000063.1, on the reverse strand, counting down.
TGTCCGGCCATCCCAATCTCTGGCGGGTGGTTCGGCAGGAGAAGGTGCAGGTCGACCGTTGCCGCGTGCTGCATCTGCCGATCTCCGGCAGGCGCGAGAGGGTGATCGCAGAGCACCGCGCAATCCTGGCCGCGCTCGCCGCGAGAGACGCCGAGGCCGCCGACCGCGCCATGGCCGAGCACCTCGGCAACGTGTTGCCTGGCCTCGACGAACTCTTGCGCGCGCGCCCCGAATATTTCGAATTCGACGCTGCGCTCCGCGCCGTGCGGCGCAGCGAGGGGCCGCAGTAAACCCTCGGCGCAGGCTTTCGGCGGACGGCGCCGCTCGCGCCGTCGCACAATTCGCGTTCAATCAGGAGGCACGACGATGAGACAAGGCTGGCGCTGGTTTGGCCCGAGCGACCCGGTGACGCTCGATCACGCGCGGCAGGCCGGGGCGACCGACATCGTCTCCGCGCTGCATGGGGTTGCGCCGGGCGTCGCCTGGACGCGCGAACAGGTGGAGGAGCGCCGCGCCATCATCGAAGACGGCCCGAGCGGACGTACGCCGCTGCGCTGGTCGGTGGTGGAGAGCATTCCCGTCGCCGACGAGATCAAGCGCAAGGGCGGCGCAGCGCGCGGCGCCATCGACGCCTGGATCGCCAGTCTCGAAGCGGTCGCCGCGGGCGGCCCGCGGATCGTCTGCTACAATTTCATGCCGGTGCTGGACTGGACGCGCACCGACCTCGACTGGCCGCTGCCGACCGGCGCCGCCGCGCTCAGGTTCGATCAGCGGCGCTTCGCCGCCTTCGATCTCTATGTCCTGAAACGGCCCGGCGCCGAGGCCGAATACAGCCGCGACCAACAGGCCGACGCACGCAAGACGGCGGACAGCTTCAGCGAGGCGGATGTCGCGCTGCTCACCCGCAACGTGCTCGCCGGTCTGCCCGGCGGCACGACGACCGGGCTGAACCTCGACGAGTTCCGCGACATTCTCGCCGCCTATGCCAGGATTGACGCCGGAACCCTGCGCGCCAATCTCATCGCCTTCCTCGAAGCGGTGGCGCCGGCGGCGGAAGCGCTCGGTGTTCGTCTGACGCTGCACCCGGACGATCCGCCGCGGGCGCTGTTCGGCCTGCCCCGCATCGCTTCGAGCGAGGCGGACTACGACGCGCTGTTCCGCGCGGTTCCCTCCGAGGCCAATGGCATGTGCCTGTGCACCGGCAGCCTCGGCGTGCGCGCCGACAACGATCTCGTCGCCATGGCGGCGCGCTTTGCCGAGCGGATCCACTTCACGCATCTGAGGGCGATTCGCCGGGATGCGGACCAGCTCAGCTTCCACGAGGCCGATCATCTCGACGGCGACGCCGACATTCCCGCGGTGCTCGCGGTGCTGATCGCCGAGGACCGGCGCCGGCCCGAGGACAGGACAATCGTGCTGCGGCCCGACCACGGCCACCGTATGCTCGCCGATCTCGTCTCGGAGAGGGCAGGCAACCCCGGCTACACCGCCGCCGGCCGCACGAAGGGGCTGGGCGAACTGCGCGGCGTCATGCGCGCCCTCGAACGCCTGCCGGACGAGGCGCTAGCCAGCATTCGCTGAGCGTTTTGCCTTTTGGTTGACGCGGCGCTGCTGTCACCCCCGCGAAAAACGGGGGTCCAGACAACCGCCGCAGGCTTTGTCCTTTGACTCCTGGATGCCCGCTTTTCGAGCGTGTGAACAAATTGGCTTTGCGGACTGTCCGTGATTCACTCGCGCTCGACGGGGCGGGGGCGAATCATGGGCGAGGCGCGGGTCATCAAGGCGGATCGGTCTCAGCTTCGCTGGGACATGATCGATCTCGATG
>DASXGX010000157.1:0-40867 GCA_036488815.1 Roseiarcus sp. | reverse complement strand
CGATATTCGTCGCCGCAATCGCCTGGAATGGTCTTCGTCGCGCCGAACGCTTCGTTCAGAGCCGCCCGGTCTTGGTCGTCGAGCGCAAAGTCGAAAACCTTCAGATTGTCGGCGCGATGTTCGCGCTCAGTGACGCGGGCGCCGATGATGCACGCGGCGACGGCGTCGTGATCGAGCGCCCAGCGCGTCGCGACATTGGCGATGGAGACGCCATATTTGCGGGCAATCTTCGCCGCGGCGGCAAGGGTCGCCTGCAGCGCCGGCCACCCGCCAGCGACATCGATGAAACGCTTGTACTTTGAGCGGCTCCAGTCGGGCAGGGACTGAGGCTCGCTTCGGTTGAGCCAGGCGTCGGACAGGAAGCCGCCGCACAGGGTTCCGTAGGCGAGCAGTTTCACGCCCGTTTTGCGGCAGACCGTCGATAGGGGTCCGGCGGCGCGCCGATCGATCAAGGAAAACGAGACCTGATTGCTGACGATGGGTACGCCGTCCGCGAGCGCGAGCGCGAGATGCGCGGCGTCGAAATTGGTGACGCCGATCGCTTTGATCAGGCCTTCCTGCTTGAGGCGCGCCAGTTCGTGCAAAGCGTCGAGCCACGCTGGATGTTCGAACCGCCACCAATGGAATTGCAGCAGATCGATCTGGCGGACGCCCAGCCGGTCGAGCCGCTCCTCTACGCCGCGGCGCACGATCTCGGGCGTCATCGGCCCTGGCGCCGGGCACCATTTGGTGAACGCGAGCAGCCGCTGTTCGGCGCGAAAGCGCGCGAGCACGCGGCCGGCGATCACCTCGGCGCTGCCATAGTGATCGGCCATGTCGAACGTATCGAATCCCGCGGCGGCGTAGCCTTCGAGCGCGTCGGCGGCGCTTTCGGGATCGAGCGTTGCGCCGTGCTTTTCGAGGTCGGCCACTTGCCAGAGGCCGCAGATCAGCCGGCTGACGGTCAAATCGTCGCCGAGGGCGATGCGATCGGGTCTTTCAGTCATTGCGCGTCTCGTGGTTGAGCGCCAAGCGGGATTGCGAAAGGCCGGCGAGATGGCGGGATACGATCCTGGTTTCGCCCAAGAGGCCGCGCGGCCGCCACAGCAGGATCGCGCAAAGCGCAAGGCCGATCAAAACGACCTGCAATGAAGCCGCGCGCGCTTGTTCGCCGGCCGGAAAGACCGCCGCGATCGCGCTCGCGGAGATCGCCCACACGCCCCAAACGACGATCGCGCCGACAATCGCGCCGCGATTGTTGCCCGGGCCGCCGACGATCAGCATGGCCCAGACTTGGAAGGTCAGGGTCGGCAGATAGTCGTCGGGGGCGATGAAGCCGATGAAATGGGCTTGCGCCGCGCCGGCGAGACCCATGAGCGCGCCGCCGATGGCGAACGCCTGCAAGCGAAAGCGCACCGAGCTTTTGCCGAGCGCCAAAGCCGCCTCCTCGTCCTCGCGGATCGCTCGCAGCACGCGGCCCCACGGGCTGCGCAACAGACGTTCGAGCGCGAGATACAGGGCGAGGACGACGAGCGCGAGCAACGCGAGGTTCAGGAGACTGAACAGGGTCGGGTTTCCCGCGTAAGACGCAAAGGGGCGCGGGATGAAGCCAATGCCGAACGGGCCGCCGGTCACGTGTTCAAGGTTGAGAGCGCAGAGGCGGATGACCACGGCGACGCCGAAGGTCGCGATCGCCAGATAGTCGGCGCGCAATCGGATCGTCAGCGCGCCGACGAGGAAGCTCGCCGCGCCCGCGATCACGGCGCCGCCGAGCCAACCGATCGCGATCGGCAGATCGAAGCCGCCGATCCGTCCCGCGGCCTCGGGCGTCGTCAACAAAGCCGAGACATAGGCGCCGATCGCCACGAACCCCGCAACGCCCACATTGAAGAGGCCCGTCTGCCCCCATTGGATGTTGAGGCCGAGGCAGACGATCGCGTAGGTCAGCGCCATCGTGAGAAAGAACGCGGCGTAGCCGACAAGATCGAGGATCACTTCACGATCTCCCGAACAGGCCGCGCGGGCGCACGAGCAGGATGACGACAAGGACGGCGAAGGCGACGGCGGCGCGCCATTCGGCGCCGATGAGCCGCACTGTCGTCGACTCGGCGAGCCCGATGATCAATCCGCCGAGGAGCGCGCCGGGCGTGCTGCCGATGCCGCCGAGAATTGCCGCCGCAAACAGCGGCAGCAACAGATCGACGCCCATCGTCGGGCGGATCTGAACGACAAGTCCGGCCATGATTCCCGCAAGGCAGGCGAGACCGGCGCCGAGAATCCAGACGAGGCGGATCGTCTTGCGGCTGTCGACGCCGACAATTCCGGCAAGCTCCGGATTCTCGCTCACCGCCCGCATGGCGCGTCCGACGGCGGTATGCGTGATGAAGAGATGGGTCGCGACGACGACGATCGCCGCGACGAGGAGACAGAGCAGCGCGTCCGGCGTCGCACGCACGCCTAGGAAGCGCAGCGCGATCTGCAACCCGTCCGCGTAATATGCCGGTCTCGATGTAAAGATGAACTCGAGGAGATTGCGCAGAACGAGCGCCGCGCCGAAACTCGCCATCACCAGGATGATGCTGGCGCCGCCCCTGGCGCGCAGGGGCCCGAACAGCAGGGCGTCGGCGAGTAGCGCCAGCGCGGCTGTCAATGCGATTGCGCCGAACGCCGCGATCGGCAACGACCAGCCGAAGGAAAAGGGGCCGAGCGGAGCCGTGAGGCTCGGCGCGAGGACGCCGAGGAAACCGCTGAGGGCGAGCGCGATGTAGGCTCCCCAGGCGATGAATTCGCCGTGCGCGAAATTCGAGAAGCGAAGGATCGAATAGGTCAGGGTGATGCCGATCGCGCCAAGCCCGATCATCGCGCCGTTGATGAGCCCGTCCATGAGGATCTGCGGGCTCATGTTCTCGCCCTCGCTGCGCCGAGATAGAGTTCGGCGATGATCGGATCGTCGGCGAGCGTCGCCGCCGGCCCCTCGTGGCGCGCCTCGCCTTCGACGAGGATAATGGCGCGACTGGCGACGGCGAGCGCCGATTTGACGTTCTGTTCCACCAAAATGATGGTGACGCCCGACGCGTTGATGGCTTTCAGGCGGCTGAAGACCTCGGTGGCCATTTTGGGCGACAGCCCCGCAGAGGGCTCGTCGAGAATGAGGAGCGAAGGCTGAACGATCAGCGCGCGCGCCGCGGCGAGCATCTGGCGCTGTCCGCCGGAAAGCTGACCTGCGGGGCGCCTTGGCTGCGCGGCGAGATCGGGGAACATCGCATAAAGCTCGGCGATGCGCCGCGCCCGCACGCGTTTGGGCAGAAGATCGGCGGCCAAACGCAGATTGTCCTCGATCGTCAGCGTGGCGAACACATTCTCGGTCTGCGGCACGAAGGCGAGGCCGCGCCGGATTTTCTCGTGCGCTGGCGCTGCGGTGATGTCCTCGCCATTGAAGCGAACAGAGCCGTGGTGAATGGGAACGAGCCCGGCGATCGCCTTCACCAACGTCGACTTGCCGGCGCCGTTCGGGCCGAGCAGGACGACGAACTCGCCGGCGCCGACGGATAGATTGACGCCGCGCACGATCGGGAGATCGCGCTCGTAGCCGGCGACGAGGCCGTGGGTTTCCAGCCCCGACGGCGCAACGGTCTCAGCGCTCACGCGGCCTCGCCGAGATAGGCGGCGATCACGGTGGGATCGGCCGCGACGGCGGAGGGAGTTCCCTCGGCGAGCCACCGGCCGGAAGCCATCGCGACCACCCGGCCGCACAGCCGAGCCACCATATCCATATTGTGCTCGATCAACAGGATCGTCGTGCCTTGCGCGTTGAGGGTCTTCAGACGATCGATGATCAATTCGAGCAGCGTCGGGTTCACTCCGGCGGCCGGCTCGTCGAGCAGGATGGCCTGCGGCTCGGCCATCAAAATGCGAGCGAGTTCGAGCAGCTTGCGCTGCCCGCCCGAGAGGATGCGCGCCGGCTCGCTCTCGAGCCGCGACAAGCCGACGAAATCGAGCAAGGCCCTGGCCTTCTCCACGGCGCGCCGCTCCTCGGTCGCGACGCGGCGCGGTTGCAGAAAATTCATGGCGATGCGCTCGCCGGCCTGTTTCTGACCGCCGGTCAGCACGTTTTCGAGCACCGTCATGGCGGCGAAGGGGCGGGGGATCTGAAAGGTGCGGCCGACGCCGAGCTTGAGCCGGCTCTCCGGCCCAGCTTTCGAAACGTCGACGCCGGCGATGCGGATCGTTCCGGCGGTCGGCCGCAGGCTACCCGCGAGGAGGTTGAACAAAGTCGTTTTGCCGGCGCCGTTCGGGCCGATCAAGCCGAGGATCTCGCCGCGCCGCAGGTCGATCGACATCGTGTCCACCGCGCGCAGGCCTCCGAATTGTTGAACGAGGCGGACGCCCTCGATCAGCGGCGCCTCGCTTGGCGTCTGTCCCCCTGCGTCGCTCCCCGACATAATCGCTGGTGTCCGTTGTTGATTCAGATTCTGGCGTCACATTATAGTGTGTTCATGACGACGCAAGGCGCACACGACGGCGCGGCGCAAGCCGGCGCGGCCGACGACACGTTCGAACTCTATGACCTGCGCGTCGAAGTCGTGGCGCCGGAAGGCGGCAAGATTTTCTGCGGCGCCAAGCCCGGCGATTATTTCGAATTGCGCGGCGAGATGCTGCATCTGCCGCCGGGGCAGGGGTTCTCGATCTATTCGCTGGCCGCCTTGCTGCCGCTCCTGCCCGCCAAGCAGCGTCCGACGCACAAGAACGATTGGATGACGAGCGACGCAGAGGTCGCCTGTCCCGATCCCAATTGCTCGACGCGGTTCCGAATTCAGCGTTTGGGCTTGCGCCGATTCAGCCATGCCGAAACGACGGCCGTCCCGATCGGCGGAAAGTGACCATGGAAAGACTGCGCATCGCGCCGGACTATGAAATCTCGCGGGTCATCCGCGGCGGTTGGCAAATGGCGACGGGCCATAGCGCGTCGCAGAGCGCTGACCCGATCGCCGACATGATCGCTTTCGCCGACGCGGGCGTGACGACCTTCGACTGCGCCGACATCTATACTGGCGTCGAGGAACTGATCGGCGCGTTCCGGCGCCGCTATCGCGATCTGCGCGGCGAAGAGGCCGCGCGGCGCGTTCGCGTCCATACGAAATTCGTGCCCGATCTCGACCTGTTGCCGCGCGTTCAGAAGAGCGACGTGGAGCGCGTCATCGACCGCTCGCTAAGGCGAGTTGGCGTCGAACGGCTCGACCTCGTCCAGTTCCATTGGTGGGATTACGAGGTTCAACGCTGGCTCGAGACCGCGCATTGGCTCGACGAACTGCGCCGCGCCGGCAAGCTCCGCCTGCTCGGCGGCACCAACTTCGACACACGGCACATGCTCGATATCATCGAAAGCGGCATTCCGCTCGCCTCGATGCAGGTCCAGTATTCGCTGCTCGATCGCCGGCCCGCCAAGGCCATGGTCGCGGCCGCGGCCAAGCATGGGGTCTGGCTGCTTGGCTACGGCGCGGTCGCCGGCGGCTTCTTGAGCGACAAATGGCTAGGCGCGGCGGCGCCGGGGGATGATCTGGAAAACCGCTCGCTGATCAAATATCGGCTCGTCATCGAGGAGTTCGGCGGATGGGCGCTTCTCCAGCGCTTGCTCGCCGCCTTGCGGCGCGTCGCCGATCGTCACGGCGTCGACGTCGCGACGGTCGCCAGCGCCGCTGCGCTGCGACGCGACCGCGTCGCGGCGGTTATCGTCGGCGCGCGCAATCGCTCGCATCTCGAGGCCAATTTGGCGGTTGCATCGCTCAGGCTTACCGATGACGATCGCAACGATATCGACGCCGTGCTGGCCGAGGCCAAGGACTTGCCGGGCGATGTTTACGCGCTCGAGCGGGACCGCACGGGCCGACACGGCGCGATCATGAAATACAACCTCAACCGCGACGTCGCGTGACCCGCTTGTCGCGATCGTCGCTTCGGCCATACAGCAAAAACATAACGAAATAGGGGAGACTTCCATGCGCAACACGCTTCTGGCTTCCGTGCTGCTGGCCGCGACCGCCTTCGCAACGTCGGCGCAGGCGGCTGACTGTCCGATAACGATCGGCATGGTGATGGAACTGACCGGCCCCGCCGGCGCCTACGGCCAAGCGGGCGCAATGGCCGTCCAGATGGCCCTCAGAGACTTCAACGAGGCCGGCGGCGTCAACGGTTGCGCCGTCCTCGCCGAGACGCGCGACAGCCAGAGTCAAGGGACGGTGGCCGTCGATCAGGCCAACCAGCTCGTCAACATCAAGAAGGTCCCGGTCATCATCGGCGGGATCATTTCTTCGGTCTCGATTCCGATCTTGACGTCGGTCACTGGGCCGGCCGGCGTGGTGCAAGTCTCGCCTGCCTCGTCGTCGCCGACGCTGACCGAGCTCGCTCGGTCCGGCAAGACCAACGGCGTCTTCTTTCGCACCATAACCTCCGACGCTCTGCAAGGCACGGCGGCGGCGAAGTATGCGATCGACCAGGGGCTGACGAAGCTCGCGATCATCCACGTCAACAACGATTTCGGCGTGAACATGGTGCGCGAGTTCAAGGCGGCGTACGAGAAGCTCGGCGGGACGATCACCTCGATCACGCCCTATAACGAAAAGCAGGCGAGCTACACCGCCGAGGCCAACGCGGCGATGACCGGCGATCCCGAGGCGCTCTATCTGGTCTCCTATCCAGTCGATGGCGCGACGATCGCCCGCGCTTGGATTTCCAACGGCGGGCCGCAGAAGTTCCTGCTCAACGACGGTATGAACTCGGGCGACTTCATCAAGGCCGTCGGCGCGAAGTATCTCGACAACGCCTACGGAACGTCCTCCGGCACGAGCGAGACGGCGTCGACCGCCTACTTCAACACAAATTTTGAGGCCTTCTCCGGCGGCGTCAAGCCGGACGCGCCGGCCGCCGACCGCTCCTACGACGCGGGTGCGATCGTCGCGCTCGCCATCGCCAAGGCCGGGAAGGCGGAGCCGGCCGCGATCAAGGCGGCGATCCGCGAGGTGGTCGCCGAAAACGGCGCGCCGATCCACGCGGGCAAGGAGGAGTTCGCGAAAGCTCTGGCGCTCATCAAAGCGGGAAAGCCGATCAAATACGAAGGCGTGATCGGGCCGATCAGCTTCGATCAGTTCGGCGACATCACCGGACCGTTCCGGTTGTGGCGGATCGAGAACGGCGAAGTGAAGACGGTCGGCGAGATGAGCGCGGACGAAGTGACGAAGATCAAGGAGAAGATGTCGCAATAAGCGAGGGACGCTCAAGCTCGCGCAGGGGCTCGGCGCGGCGAGCGCTCCAACGGCCGTTCGGCGCCGCCGTTCGGCGGCTCATCCGCAGCGGCCAGTTGCGCCGCTTTGAGAATGTGGTCGGCGAGCAATTGCGAGGCGCGCTCTGCGTCTCGTCCGATCGCGGCGTCCAAGATACGCCGATGTTCCGCGGCCGATTGCGAGCGCGGAAACGGCTTCGTCTTCAACGAGAGCATGCGATAGCGGCGGCTGTGGTCGTACATCGCCCTGAGGTAGAGCCGTAGCCAGCGCGAGCGGCAATTCGAGACGAGCGCCTCGTGAAACGCCTGGTTGGCGCGCTCCCAATGTTCGCCGTAAGTCTCCGGTTCGGTTTCGACCCGTTCCTCGTATTTCGACAGCTTGTGATACGCTCCGACGACGCGCGCTTCCCAGTCGAAATCAGCGGCGGCGATCGACTGCTTGAGCGCGTGACACTCGAGCAACTGCCGCATCTCCGTGATGTCGCGCAGATCTTCGTTCGAAACGGGGAGGACCGCAAACCCCTTCTGGCCCTCGGCGACGACCAGACCATCGGCCGCCAGTCGGGACAGGGTTTCCCGGAGCGTATTGACGCTGACCTCGTAAGCCTTGCTGAGTTTTTCGAGTTTGAGCTTGGCGGCGGGTGGCAAGACGCCGAGAATGATGTCTTGGCGCAAGCGCTCGTACAGCGCTTCGGCGAGGGTGGCCGCGCCGCCGTTCCGGGTCACGGGTTCATCGTTCATGTGTTGGGCTCGTCGTGGGCGGGCAGTTCCTATAATTATTCCATGTTGCCAAATTTCCTGCAATCCAGTATGGAAGCAAAAATGTAGGAGATTTGTGGAATGCTCAGATGGTCAATCGCGTCCGTCTGCATGGGAGGTTCGCTCGAAACGAAGTTCGCGGCCGCGGCGAAAGCCGGGTTTCGCGCCGTCGAACTGTTCGAGAACGACCTCACGTTCTTCACCGGCAAGGCCAAGGACGCTCGCCGTCTGGCGGCGGATCTCGGCCTTGAGATTGTCGCGCTGCAGCCTTTGCGCGACTTCGAGGCGATGCCGGCTCCGATGCGCGCGCGCAATCTCGAGCGCGCGGCGCGAAAACTCGACCTGATGGAGGAACTCGGCGCCCGGTTGCTCTGCCTGTGCTCCAATGTCTCGACCGAGGCGATCGACGACCCTGACCGCGCTTCGGCGGACCTTGCCGAACTCGCCGACCTCGCCCGCCAGCACGGCATGCGCATCGGCTATGAGGCGCTCGCATGGGGCCGGCATGTCAAGGATTGGACCGCCGCCTGGGACATCGTGCGCAACGCGGACCGCGACAATCTCGGCGTCGTGCTCGACAGCTTCCATATCTGTGTGCGCGGCAATCCCATCGAGCCGATCGCCGAGCTGCCGGCGAGCAGGATTGCGCTCGTGCAGGTCGCCGACGCGCCGGCGCTGGTGATGGACCCGCTTTCCCTCAGCCGGCACTATCGATGCTATCCCGGACAGGGCGACTACCCGATCGTCGATTTTCTCGACGCGGTCACGCAGTCGGGCTATCGCGGCCCGCTCTCGCTCGAAATCTTCAACGACCAGTTCCGCGGCGCCTCGGCCGCGGCGGTGGCGACCGACGGCATGCGCTCGCTGCGCGCTGCCGGCGAGGCGCTGCAGGCGCAACGCGCGGCGCGCGGGGAGGGACCGCTTGCCGACCTTGCGCCGCTGCCGCCTGCGCCTGCCGTCGAGCGCGCCGAGTTCATCGAGTTCGCCGCGAGCGACGCCGACGCGCGCGATCTCGTCGCGCTGATCGAAGGCCTCGGCTTTGATCACTCGGGACGCCATCGCTCCAAGGATGTCGACCTCTATACCCAAGGCGAGATCCATCTCATCGTGAACCGCGAGCGCGAAGGTTTCGCCCATTCGTTCTCGCTGCTCCACGGACCGTCGGTCTGCGCACTCGCGCTGGGCGTCGACGACGTCGACAAGGCGCTGGAGCGCGCGAGCGCGCTCGATTGCCTGAGCTATGCCGGCAGGATCGGACCGGGAGAAGCGATCGTTCCCGCGGTCGCCGGGGTGGAAGGCAGCCTCATTTATTTCATCAGCGCCGATCAGCCAAAGTGGCGCGAAGATTTCGCGCCCGGCGCGTCGGCCGCCGCAGACGCATTCCTGCGCAAGGTCGACCACCTCTCGAATGTGGTGCGTCGCGGCGAGTTTCTGAGCTGGTCGCTGTTCTACCGCACGGTGCTCGGGCTTCAGCCTCAGCCGCAGGTCGAGATCGCCGACCCGCATGGAGCCTTTTTCAGCCGTTCGCTGCGCAGCGAGAACGGCGAGCTCCTCGTTGCCCTCAACGTCGGAGAGGGCGGCGCGACAGGCGTATCGCGCTTTCTCGACGCTTTCGGCGGCGCCGGCTTCCAGCAGATCGCCCTGTCGACGAACGACATCTTCGCCGCCGTCGAAGCCGCCAAGGCGAAGGGGGTCTCGTTCCTACCGATCCCCGACAACTACTACGACGATCTGGCGACCCGCTTCGACATTGCGCCGGACATGCTGGCGCGCATGCGCGCGCTCGGCGTGCTGTACGATCGCGTCAAGGACGGGGAGTTCCTGCACATCTATACGCGCACTTTCCGGGATCGCTTCTTCTTCGAGATCGTCGAGCGCCGGAACTACGATCTGTTCGGCGCCGTCAATACGCCCGTTCGGCTCGCGGCGCAGTCGAACCTCGTGGACGCGGAAAAGAGCGCGGAAGTCGAATTTGAATGAAGCGCCGCGCGAAGCGGTCGCGGCGCCAAGAACTAGGCTGAGCTCATGTTGAACGGCGACACCAAGATCATCGCGCATATCGGCTATCCCACCACCACCTTCAAGTCGCCGATGATCTACAATCCCTGGTTCGACGCGCGGGGGATCAACGCCGCCGTCGTGCCGCTCGGCGTGAGGAGCGAAGACTTCGTGCGCGCCTTCCCTGAGATCTGCCGGTTCACCAATTTCCACGGCGCGCTGATCACGATGCCGCATAAGGTGTCCGTGATCGACCTTCTCGACGAGGTCTCGGTCGCGGTGAAGGTCGCGGGCTCCTGCAACGCGGTGCGGCGTGACGGCGGCGGACGGCTGATTGGCGATATGTTCGACGGCGAGGGGTTTGTGCGCGGCGTCGCGCGCAACGGCGGATCGCTCAAAGGCAAGCGCGTGCTCGTCGTCGGCGCGGGCGGGGTAGGCTCCGCAATCGCGGCGTCGTCGGCTGCCGCGGGCGCCGCACAAATCGCTCTCTATGACCTCAACGCCGATTCGATGCGGGTCTTGGCCGACCGTCTCAAGGGCAACTATCCGAACCTCGACGTCTCGATCGGCTCGAACGACCCCTCCGGTTTCGACGTCGTCGTCAACGCGACGCCGCTCGGGATGGCCGCCGGCGACCCGATGCCGGTCGACGTCTCGCAATTGTCGCCCTCGGCCTATGTCGCCGAGGTCGTGATGAAACAGGAGACGACCGCTTTTCTCGCCGCTGCCCGCGCGCGCGGCTGTGCGACGCAGATCGGTATCGATATGCTGTTCGAACAGATTCCCGCTTATCTCGAATTCTTCGGTTTCCCCTCGGCGACGCCTGAAGAACTCAGAGCGGGCGCGAAGGTGGCCTACTAGAAAAAATAGACGGAGGGAGGAAATACAGATGACAGCCTCGAGTTTGCATGAGCCTCAAGGGCGGCATCAAAGCAAGACGGCGGCGGCGAGCGGTTGGATCGGCTCGGCGCTCGAGTATTACGACTTCTTCATCTATGCGACGGCTGCTGCCCTGGTCTTCCCTCAGGCCTTCTTTCCCTCGAACAACCCGACCGTCGCCATCGTCGCCTCGCTCGCGACCTACGGCGTTGGATATGTCGCCCGCCCGATCGGCGCCGTCGTGCTCGGCCATTGGGGCGATACGCACGGGCGCAAGAACGTGCTTCTGTTGTGCCTCGTGTTGATGGGGCTCTCGACGACGGCGGTCGGCCTTCTGCCGACCTACCAGCAGGCCGGCGTGTGGGCGCCGATTCTCCTCGTCGTCTTGCGCCTGATCCAGGGCTTTGCGGTCGCCGGCGAGATTTCGGGCGCGAGCTCGATGATCCTCGAACATGCGCCGTTCGGGAGGCGCGGCTACTTCGCCAGCTTCACCCTGCAAGGCGTGCAGGCGGGCCAGATTCTTGCGGCCGCGGTCTTCCTGCCGCTGAGCTATGCGCTGTCCCAGGACGCCTTCGTGACTTGGGGATGGCGCGTTCCCTTCCTGCTCAGCGTGGTCGTGCTCGTCGCCGGCTACATCATCCGGCGCGAGGTCGACGAGACTCCCGCCTTTGTCGCCGAAAGCGTGCGTCAGGAGGCCCCGAAGGCGCCTGTCGTCGAGGCGTTCAGCAATCATTGGCCTGACATGCTGAGGGTCGTCTGCATGGCGCTGATGAACGTCATCCCGGTCGTCGCGACGATCTTCGGCGCCGCCTATGCGGTGCAGCCGGGATACGGCGTCGGCTTTGACAGGAGCGTTTATCTCTGGATTCCGGTCGTCGGCAACGTCGTAGCGGTCGCCGTCATTCCCTTCGTCGGCGACCTTTCCGACCGCATCGGCCGGCGCCCGCCAATCATCGTCGGCTCGCTCGCCGCGGGGCTTTTGTCGTTCGCCTATCTCTACGCGATCAGCATCAAGAACGTGCCGATAGCGTTCATCTTCTCCATCCTGATGTGGGGCGTCGTCTATCAGGGTTACAACGCGGTGTTTCCGAGCTTCTATCCGGAACTGTTCCCGACGCGGGCGCGCGTTTCGGGAATGGCGATCGCTCAGAACGTCGGGACGATGCTGACGGCCCTGCTGCCCGCGCTATTCGCCACGATCGCGCCTCCCGGTTCGACCAACGTGCCGCTGATGATCGGGGCCTGCGCCTTCGGCGTCACGGCGATTGCGGCTATAGCGGCTTGGAGCGCGCGGGAGACCTATCGCGTCCATCTCGACGATCTCGGCCGGCCCGGCGGGCCCTCGGTAGACAAGGCCGATTACGATCGGCAGCGTCAGCAAAGTTTGGCGACGGCGGGTTGAGCGCTATAGACCACGCGGCGATTTGACAGAATCGTCGCGCGGTCTCCTCGCTATCGCCGCGCAGCCTACGGCGTCAGGATCACCTTGCCGATGTTCTTGCGGTCCTGAAGGAAATGGTGGGCGGATGGGGCGTCGTCGAACGAAAAGGTTCGCGCGATTTTCGGTTTGATCACGCCCTGTTCCCACAACGCCATCAGGTGGTCGGCCCAGCCGCGCATGCGGTCGGCTTCGCCCCACATATGGCCGAGGTTGACGCCGAAGACGCCTTTGTTGGCGTTCATCAACGACAAGGGATTGAACTGGAGCCAGGGCATGCTCGCCAGTGTGGACAGCATGCCCAACATCCCTCCCGTCTTGTTCGTCGCGGCCGACGACGCGCCGAAGGCGGCCAGGCGACCGGTCGGCGCGAGTAGACGGTAGCCCTTCTTGAGAGAAGCGCCGCCGACCGCGTCGAGGATGAGTTCGACGCCCCGTCCACCCGTGATCTCGCGCGCCCGCGCCTCGAAGTCCTCCGTGCGGTAGTCGATCAGATGGTCGGCGCCGAGCGCCCGTAACTCGCCATGCTTGGCGGCCGAGGCGGTTCCGATCACCTTCGCCCCGATGTGCTTGGCGATCTGGGTCGCCGCGATGCCGACGCCGCCTCCCGCGGAATGAACGAGGACGGTTTCCCCCGCCTTCAACCCGCCCATCACGACGATGAGTTGCCAAGCGGTGAGATAGTTGACCGGGATTGCTGCTCCCTGCAGCGCGGTCATCTCCGGCGGGCGCGCAAACACCTGAATCTCAGGCGCGCAGACCACGTCGGCGTAGCCGCCAAAGCGGGTCAGCGCGAAGACGTCTCGTCCGACCCAGCCGGCGTCGACCCCATCGCCGACGGCGTCGACCCGTCCGGCGACCTCGTAGCCGGGTACGACCGGGATCCGGGGCAGGTCAGGGTATAAGCCCAGCCTTCCCATAACGTCGGCGAAATTGACGCCGCTTGCCGCGACGCGGATGCGCATCTCGCCCGGCCGAGGCTGGGGATCCGCCGCTTCCTTCACGACCAGCATTTCGGGCGGCCCCGCTTTTGAAATCCAGACTTGGCGCATGTCGAGAACCTCTCCTCAGGGCAGGGCCCAGCTTTGCGCGCTGGCCTGGTTTCGTTAATCAATTCAAGCCGTAGGATAGATAAGTGGAGTGTATCCATTTGCATTGGACAGTTGCGCGAGGAAGTAGGGCGCCTCCGCGATCATCCTCCACCGGTCTCGTCCCGGCTCGGCTTCTTCCAGCGAAGACCAACTCTTTAAAATACTCAAGTGTTACGATAGTTGCGTTCTTGACAGTTGCGTAAGTTTGTCCTATTTTTTGAACAGATTAAGACGTTCCGTAACGCTGGTCTCGCCGCGCGCGGCTTGAGAACGGCTATGATGTTGCGGGCAAACACGATTTAATACGATAGGGGCTACAGGGGGCGATTGTCGGCGGCAACGCGGTGCGGCGCCGCGGCGTGAAGCACTTCTCCGGATTCTGACGTAACGCGGTGTTGCGCGCGTGGAGTATCGCCATGTCCGGTATCGGCCGTCCAGACGGATACAGAAACCCGATGCTGCGAAACGGCGCCGGGACCACGGGGACGAGCCACTGGCCGACTTCGGTCCAGTATGCTGGTCAGTATGTCGGCGAGATTGGCGCGCCGGGGGGCGTGGGCGCAGCGTTCGAATGCAGTTTTGGGCGACCGGAAGACTACTCCTCCTCGGTGGGCAGCCGACCCCAGGCCGCAAAGGTGTTGCTTCTCGTCGACAGCGTCCGGTTGACCCGGGAGTGCTTATCCCATTTGCTGTCGACGCACCTCCCCAATTTCGAAATCGTCAGCATTCCGCAGGCGCAACTCGCGGCGGAAAGCAATGGCGGGCGGCCGGACGTCGTCTTGTTGAATGTCGGGTCATCGCGCTTGGCGGACGGCTCGTTGCTCAACGACGTGGCGACGATCGCCGCCAGCACGCGGCGCGCGCCGATCTTGCTGCTCTCGGAACATGGCGAGCCTTCGGAGGAGATACAGGCCGCGGAGTTCGGCATGGTGGGTTTGTTTCCATTGACGTTTGGCGTCTCGCTGCTGATCGCGGCGATTCATCTGGTGGTGGCGGGGGGGCAGTTCCACATCCCCGCGACCGCCGCTCGAAACGTGCCCTCGCGGCTCGAGGCGAACGGCGGAAGGCGCTGAGAGGTGATCTAGCGACCAATTGGTCAAAGCATGGAGAGTCTTGGCGATCGTCGCCTCGAAAGGGCAGGGGGCGTTTATCATGGGGAGCGTATTTCCGAACCCTGGCTGGCGCGCCCAAAGATGGGAGGGCGACGGTGCGCCGGCGCCGCGCCGCGACCGGCTGGTGTTGGTCGAGCCGCATGGGCTTTTGCGCGATGGGCTTGCGAGCCTGATCGCGAAGCGAATTCCAGAGGCGCTGGTGGAATCTTACGCTCGCGTCGAGGACGTGGTTCCCGAGCGCGCCGCGCTTGCGCTGATCGGGCTCGATCCGCGCCGCGACGACGATCGCGACGTTCCGCTCAGGCTGCGCGATCTGAGATCGCGTTGCGGAGACGCGCCGATCGGCGTGGTGCTGGCCTGCGCGGACGCGACGATGACCCGCGCGATCGCCGCGTTGGGTGTGGCGGGGGTGGTGCGGCACGACGCGACCTTAGCGGTCGCAATCGCCGCGATTCAACTCATGTGGGTGGGCGGCTCTTACCTGCCGCCGGACTTCGCGCGCGAGGACGAGGCGACGCCGGTCTGGCGCGTTTCGATGGCCGACGACATGACGCATTCGCTGGCGCCGATTGCGCCGATGGCGCGCGAGCCGCTCCACTCGGATAACGAGCTCGGGCTGACGTCGCGCGAGTGGGACGTGTTGCGCATTCTGCGCGAAGGGCGCCAAAACAAGATCATCGCGTTCGAGCTCGGCATCTCCGAGAGCACCGTGAAAGTGCATCTGCGCAACATCATGAAAAAGCTGCATGCGTCCAACCGCACGCAGGTGGCGCTCGGGGCGATCTCGACCGATTGAGGCCGGCGCGCGCCGGGTGGGCCGCCTTTGCTTCGAGATGAAGGCGGACGCGTTGCCGCGTCCGCGAGAGCGCGCTTACTTCGCGCCGCCGGCGCCGCCATGTCCGGAGGCGCCGCCCCCGTTGCCGCCATGCGCGGAAGCGCCGCCGCCCTCGCCGGAACCGTCGCCGCCGTGGTGCCCGTGGCTCCCCGAACTGTTGGAAGCGCTGCTCGAGCCGTGGTGGCCCTTGCCGCTGGCAGACCCATGACCGCTGGCGTTGGAACTGCTGTTGGCCGAGCCATGGTGCCCCTTGGCATGTCCTTCGGCATGTCCTTTGGCGTGACCGTTTGCCGCTGAGCCGGTGGAGGCGGCGCTACTGCCGGAGCTGCCGTTGCTCGAGGCGGTGGAACTCGTGGAGCCGCTGCTCGAACTGCCGGCGCCGTTGGATCCGCCGCTGCTGTTCGAGGCGGAGGCTCCCCCGTTCGAGCTGGTGGCGCTTGAGGTCCCTGCGCTGCTCGACGTCGAAGTCGACCCGCCGGATACGCTGCCTGTCGTCGACGCGCCCGGGGCGGCGTTGTTGCCGCTGAATCCGTTGTTGCCGTGCGCCGTCGACTCGCCGGGAAAGCCCAGGGCGGTTGGATTTTCTTCCTCGATAAGCACGTAGTTCAGCGGGCATCGTTCGCCGGGAAGGAGGGGTTGGACTGGGGCTTCGAGCGGCGGCCTCGGCGCACAGAACGCGGCGTAGGCCCCTGTCGAGGCTAACATCGTAACGGCGGCGCAGGCGAGCGCCGCGGCGGAAACGCCTTGGTGGAGAGGAATGCGAATGGATTTCATCGCGCACCTCATCGGCTTGTTCATGGGGTTGTTTCGAAAGTGCTCATTCTGACGATCGGCCTCGATTTCGACAGTCGCCTCTTCGATTCTGGCCGTCGCCTCTTCGGCTGAGGCCCGGCTGGCCAGCCGGAGCCCAGAGATGCTTGCGGGGGCCCTCGGCAGGGGTAATCCTTTTGGTTTAGGACGTCTCAGGCGGGGCTCGGGCGGAGCCAGGGGCGGGCAGGGCTTTGCGGAACCTTGCCGGTCCGTTAGGGGCCGTTAAGATGCATCTCCTTAAGGCTACGCAATTCAATCGGGGGAGATCATGGGCCGGCCGCTGCGGACGATCGCCGTCGTGCTCTTCGCGGCTCTGCTCGGCGTTGGCGAGGCGCAGGCGCAATCCGACAATCCCCCAGCAGCCGCGTCCGCCGCGAAGGCGGCCAAGGTCCGATTCGGCGAGTCGGCCGCAATCCCGAGCGGATATTACGCGCTCTGCGTCGCTCATCCCGAATTCTGCCGCGTGCAAGCCGGGCGGCTGGCGTCGCGCCGGGACGGCAGCGTCATTCTGACTGCAATGGCGCTCGATCGCCTGAACGCGGTCAACGAGAGCGTCAACGCCGCCATTCGGCCGGCGTACGGCGAGTCCTGGTTGCCGGACCAGGCCGCCGGGGATTGCAAGGACTACGCCATGACCAAGCGGCAACGGCTCATCGAGGCGGGTTGGCCGACATCCGCGGTTCCGGTCGCCATTGTTCGAACGCCTTCCGACGAGAAGCACTTGGTCCTCGTCGCGCGTACTGACCAAGGGGACTTCGTCCTCGACAACTTGGCCCGTTCGATCGTGCCTTTGGGCAGCGCCGCTTACGTGTGGGAGAAAATTCTGTCTCCGACGGACGGCCTCTCATGGGTCGGGGCATCCAAGCTTTGACGCTTCGCTCGCTGGCGTCCGGTGCGTGGAGACTGGCTCGCCGCCCCTCGAGTCGACGACAAACTCGCGCCAAAACAGATTGAGCCCCGTCCAACTCGATGGGGCCAGCCAGTCTACCCCGGACTTTCCGCTCCAGACGTCATATTTTACTTGGCGTTGGGGCGCTCCTTCCTATATGAGGCTTCGTTGGCGCGGCGCCGAAAGGTCCCGCGCCGCGAGTTTTTCTGGCAGGACGCGTCGCCGCGAGGGGCGTCTCCGAGCCGACGGAATCGGGAAACATGGCCAATCCGTTCGAATTCATCCAGCAGGTGCGCGCCGAGGCGTCGAAGGTCGTCTGGCCGAGCCGCCGTGAGGTCCTGATCACCACGGCCATGGTGATGCTGATGGTGGTGTTCGCGAGCGTCTTTTTCCTGGTCGTCGACGAGGCGCTGCGAATCCTGGTCAGCTTGGCGCTCGGCCTCGGCCGCGGCGGCCAGGCTCAATAGCGAGCGGGCGCGGCCCGGCTCAAGGAACGTTTTGGGAATGCCCATATGAGCATGCGCTGGTATATCGTCCACGCTTATTCGAACTTCGAGAAGAAGGTCGCCGAATCCATCCGCGAGCAGGCCAGCCAGCGCGGCCTCGAGGACAAATTCGTCGAGATCATGGTGCCGACCGAGCAGGTCGTCGAGGTGCGCCGCGGACGCAAGATCAATTCCGAACGCAAGTTCTTTCCGGGCTACGTTCTGGTCAAATGCGATCTGACCGACGAGGTCTATCATCTCATCAAGAATACCCCGAAGGTGACGGGCTTCCTCGGCGCCGACAAGAAACCAATGCCGATCCCCGACGTGGAAGCGGAGCGCATCAAAGGTCAGGTGGCCGACGGCGTCGAGCGGCCGAAAGCGTCGATCCGTTTCGAGGTCGGCGAGAGCGTTCGCGTCGCAGACGGTCCGTTCGCCTCGTTCAACGGCATTGTCGAGGAAGTCGACGAGCAGCGCTCGCGCGTGAAGGTGGCGGTTTCCATCTTCGGGCGCGCGACCCCGGTCGACCTCGAGTTCGGCCAGGTCGAGAAGGTGTGATTGCCGAGGCGTAACAATCGCCAAGCTCGCGCCGAAGTCTTCGTTTAGAGGCAGGGCGGCTCGTCGCCCTGTGCGCCTTCCGCTTTTCGGGCGGGGCGAGCCGCGCGAGGACTACGATATGCGATACCATCGCCGTCACGGCTGGGAAATTCCGGCCAGCGAAACGACTCCCGAGGCGATTTTCCTGAGTCGGCGCGCTTTCGTGGCGGGAGCCGGCGCGCTTGCCGCCTCGGCGGCGCTGACGCCTGCGGCGCGCGCAGACGTCTCCGATCCGACTGTTTCGCTTTATCCCGCCAAGCGCAACGACGCCTTCAAGCTCGACCGCGACGTGACGCCGGAAAAGATCAACGTCAACTACAACAATTTCTACGAGTTCGGCACGAGCAAGCACATCTCTGCCGATGCGCTGAAGACGTGGCCGTGGTCGGTGACGATCGACGGTCTGGTGGAAAAGCCGCAAACTTTCGCGCTCGAAGATCTGATCAAGTCGATCGGGCTCGAGGAGCGTCTCTATCGCCATCGTTGCGTCGAGGCGTGGTCGATGGCGATCCCGTGGACCGGCTTCCCGTTGCGTGCGTTGGTCGATAAGGCGCGGCCGCTGTCGTCCGCCAAATATGTTCGATTCGAGACATTTCTCGATAAGAAGGTCGCCCCGGGGCAACGCACCTTCATGCCCTGGCCCTACGTCGAAGGGCTGACGATGGCGGAGGCGACCAACGATCTCGCCTTCATTGTCACCGGGGCCTACGGCAAGCCGCTCGCCAAAGTGCAAGGCGCCCCGATTCGGCTCGCTACGCCCTGGAAGTACGGGTTCAAATCCGCCAAGTCGATTGTGAAGATCAGTTTCGTCGCCGATCGGCCGACGACGTTTTGGCAGGCCCTGGGGCCTGACGAATATGGGTTCTGGGCCAACGTAAACCCCGATGTGCCGCACCCGCGCTGGAGTCAGGCGACCGAGACGCTGCTGACCACTGGCGATCGGCGACCGACCTTGCTCTTCAACGGCTATGGCGAGCAGGTCGCTGCGCTTTACAAGGGGCTGGAGAAAGAGCCGCTCTATATGTAGCCCAGCGCGGCCCCGGCGGCGCGCAACGTTGTGTGACGAAGGGGCGCCTCGCGCTAGTAGCGCCAGCGTTGCGCTTTCGAGACCAGGAAGTCGCGGAACGCCTGCACGCGCGCGACGTTTTTCATCTCTTCGGCGTAGACGAGGAAGCAGTCCATTTCGGGCATGTCCGCCTCCGGCAGCAGGCGCACGAGGCCCGAATTTGGCAGCACGCAATAATCCGGCAGGACCGCGATGCCGACGCCGTGCTCGACCGCGCGAATGATCGCGCTCAAGTTGTTGACCGCGATGTGAGGCAGGCGCGGGCTTTTCGGATCGCGTCCTACCGTCAAAAGCGAATTGAGCTCGTAGAGAAAATGCGTCGCCGTCGGCGCCCCGAAGGCGACGAGGCGATGATTGTCGAGATCGGCGATGGTGCGCGGCTGCCCGCTCTTCTTGAGATAATCGGCCGAGGCGTAGGCGTGGAAATGCACGGTGAAGAGGCGCCTGCGAATCAGATCGGGCTGCATCGGCTCGCGCAGGCGCAGGGCGACGTCGGCCTCGCGCATGCTGAGGTCCAATTCGTCGTCGGACAGCAGCAGTTGCAGCTTCACTTCGGGATAGAGTTCGACGAACTCGCCCAGCCGCGGCGACAGCCAGTTCGCGCCGAGCGCCAATGTGCTGGTGACTCTCAGATCGCCGTGCGGCTTTTCGCGCGTGTCGATCAAGCGGCTGCGCACCGCGTCGAGCTTCAAGACGACGTCCTGCACCGCCTCGCGCAGCATCTCGCCTTGCTCGGTCAGAATGAGTCCGCGCGCATGGCGGTGGAAGAGGGGGGCTCCGAGGTCCTGTTCGAGCGCGCCGACCTGCCGACTCACCGCGGATTGGCTAAGCCCCAGCATTTCGCCGGCATGGGTGAACGAGCCTGCGTCGGCCGCGGCCTGAAAAATACGCAGCTTGTCCCAGTCCATCGAATCCTCTTGGCGCGTCCCTCCGTCCTTCCGGCGAACTCGTTTCCGGACCACAACACGGCACGCGCGCTCTGTTACCCGGTCCTTCAGGGGTTCGTAAAGCGAAAATGGCTTTTCAGAATCACTCCGCCGCTTCGCGCGCCGGCTCGAGCGAAGCGAGCCATCGTTCCGCCTCGAGCGCGGCCATGCAGCCGAGCCCCGCGGCGGTGACGGCCTGGCGGAAGATGTCGTCCGCGACGTCGCCGGCGGCGAAGACGCCCTCGACGCTGGTCGCGGTCGAGCCGGGCGCGGTCTGCACATAGCCGTTCGGCTTCAGGGCGAGCTGCCCACGCACCAACTCGGTCGCCGGGGCGTGCCCGATGGCGACGAAGATGCCATCCGCTTCGATCTCCTCTAAGGCTCCCGTTCGCGTATCGCGCAAGCGGGCGCCCGTAACCTCCGGCGGATCCTCGCGTCCGAGAATCTCTTCGATCGCGCGATTCCACTTCACCTTGACGTTCGAGCGCCCCGCCAGCCGCTCGCTGAGGATCTTTTCCGCGCGGAACGAATCGCGGCGATGCACGACCGTCACCTGCGCTGCGATGTTGGAGAGATAGAGCGCCTCTTCCACCGCCGAGTTGCCGCCGCCGACGACGAGCACCTTCTTGTTACGAAAGAAGAATCCATCGCAGGTCGCGCAAGCCGATACGCCGAAGCCCTTGAAGGTCCCCTCGCTCTCGAGCTCCAGCCACTTCGCCTTCGCGCCCGTCGCCAGAATGATCGAATCTGCAGTCAGCGACCTGCCGCTGTCGCATTGGATGGAAAACGGGCGCCTGGAAAGGTCGACCGCGGTGACATATTCGTTCTCGACGCGCGCGCCGACATGCTCCGCCTGCAGGCGCATCTGCTCCATGAGCCAGGGCCCCTGGATCGGCTCGGCAAATCCCGGATAGTTCTCGACGTCGGTGGTGATCATCAATTGGCCGCCCGGCTCGAACCCGCTGAGCAGCAGAGGCTTGATCATCGCCCGCGCCGCGTAGACGGCCGCCGTATAGCCCGCGGGGCCGGAGCCGATGATGACGAGACGCTCATGGGCGGTCGTGGGCTGGGTCATGCAAACCTCTGGATACGGACGTGCCGGAAAGCGTTAGCTTTTGAACGAAACGCCATATATGGGCTCCCAAAGGCTGGGAGCAATATGTGTCGGCTTGAGGCATGCGCCAATCCACAGCCGCCCGCCGGGAACGCGCCCGGCAACAAAAAAAGTCCGGCGGGTCGCCCCGCCGGACCGAAACGCTTACGACTGATAAGGCTCAGAACTTGTAGTTCAGGCCGACGCGGACGAGCGACAGGTTGAGGTCGCTCTTGGCGCCCATCAGATTCGTCGAGTCGCCGAACGGCGCATAGAGATATTCCGCCTTGGCCGAGATGTTGTTGGTGAAGGCGTATTCCACGCCGCCGCCGATCACGCCGCCGCTGCGCCACGTGTCGTTCGAGGCGAGGCCGGGGAACTTGAGCTCCTGGTCCGCTCCAGCGTAACCGCCGGTCACATAGAGCAGGGTGCGGTCGATCGCGTAGCCGAGGCGCGCGCGGGCGGTCAGGATGTCGTCGATGTTGTTCTTGTAGGGGCCGACGAAGTTGACACCGTTCTGGTTCAGGCTAGCCCAATCCCAGTCCGCCTCGACGCCCAGCACGATCTGGCCGAGCTGGTAGTTGTAGCCGACGGTGCCGCCGACCTCGCCGCCATCCGGATCGCCAAAGTCGCGGCCGCCGTTCGCGAACGCGCCGCCGCCGTTCACACCGACGTAAAAGCCGGTCCAGGTGAACACGGGAGGCATATAAACCGGCGCCGGAGCCGGTGGGGCCTTACGCGTCGGCAGGTCAGCGGCGAAAGCGCTCGTTGCGACGCCCGCCAGAAGCGCGGCCAACAGAAACTTCTTCATTTCAATCTCCTCGATACAACCATCACGGAGGGAAATTCCACCCCACCCCGCCGGCATGGAATCGATATAGAGGACATTCTCTCGGAAGTCTGTTGCGCCGAAATCACAATTCCGCCACGCAATGTGGCGAGAATCTGGCAATAGTGGGTGAGTAATTTGGTTTCAAACTTAAAAGCTCTAGCCTCATAGTGCAGTGCGATATCGAAATTATATTGCGATGTATAGGCTTGAATAGCATGGACGTGCGCAAGTGTAATTGAGTAAATGAACTATTTACGCTGTATGTTATCCTTAAGGTCGTCACAATTCGCCGCTCGGTTATTGCGTGGCGGCGCATCCCGCGGTGCGATTTGCATCTTACGGGGAAGGCGCTCTCAGTCGGCGCTCGGCAATCGCCGCATCACGAATTCGATCTGTCCATCGGCCCGTTCCGCCCAGAACTCGATCTCGGTCATATACGCGGCTTTTGGATAGCGCTCGAACCATTCGCGGGCTTTCGCGCGCGCTTCGGGGCGGGGGAGGCAGAAAGACTCGCGCCGCCACATATCGGTTTCAGGCGCGGGACCTCGGCGCCGCGCGCGTCGTTCGGCGACGCGCCCGACAAGGTCGCTGGGTCGGTTGCGTTCGATCGCCATGCGAGCCTCCTTATATTCATCCTAGCGCGCTCTCGCGCGGTTGGGGAGTCGAGAGGGACGGGATCCAAGACCCGGGCAGGGATTTATTCGAATCGCCGCGCGGCTTGATTTCCCCAGTCGTCGCACGCCTTTAGCGAGGCGCCGGCAGCCATGCTCTTGCCCGCGCCAGCAGCGCGTGGGGCAGGCGGCCGTCGATGAAGGCGAGCCCCGCGGCGATGAGGAAGAGACCGACAAAATGCCGGATCGCCAATTGCTCGCCCAGGACAACCGCCCCGAGCGCGATCGACGTCGCGGGCGCGAGCAACGTCACCAGGACGACGTTGGTCGCTCCGGCGCCGGCGAGGATGCGGAAGTAGACGACATAGGCGAAGGCGGTCGAAAGCGCGGCGAGGGCGACGAGAGCGCCTAACGTCGTCGGACTGGGGGCGGGCAGGCCCCAAGGCCGATCGACGGCGAGGGCGAGCGGCGCCAGGAACAGGCTCGACGCGGTCACCTGACCGGCGGCGACTTCGATCGGCGCGAGGCCGAGCTCGCGGAAGCGCCGCGCGAAGACGCTCGCCAGGGCATAGGAGAGCGCGGCGGCGAGCACGGCCCCTTCGGCGGCGACATTGTCGCCCAGGCCGCGCGCGACGTCGGGACCGATCATCCACACGACGCCGACAAATCCACACAACGCGCCGGCGATCTTGCGCAGGTTCAGCCGCTCGCTCGATGTGAAAAGGTGGGCGACCACGACCGTCAGCATCGGCGTCGTGGCGTTGAGAATCGAGGCCAGGCCGCTCGCGAGATGCGTCTGCGCAGAGACGATGAGCGTGAAGGGGACGACGTTGTTGATGAGGCCGAGCAGCGCGAGCGACGGCGCATTGGCGAGGATGCGCGCCGGCGAGAGGCCCGTCAGCGGCGCGCTCATCCAGAGCAGCGCGGCCGCGATCGAGACGCGCCCAAGCACGATCGTCAGCGGCGGCAATTGCTTCACCGTGACGCCATTAAAGAAGAATGATCCGCCCCACAGGAGGGAGAGCAGCAGAAGCAATGCCCACTCGGCGGGCGTCATTGCGCGTTGCGGCGCGGCGGACATGTCCATCCTCCCGGCGGAAAGCATAGCTCCCGACGCGCCCGCGAGTCCGCCCGTTTCCTACGGCTCAGTCCGTCGAAGCGACGCGGGGGAAACGCGCCATCGCCTCGATGTCGTCGAGCGGCAGGGTGTTGCGGACGTAGAGCTTGGAGGCGTCGCGGTGCGGCTGGAAGTCCCAGGCGTGCACGTCGCCCCGGCTCAGCGCCGCATCGACGACACGCCGACGGCGCTGGCTCTCGCGCACCTTGGCGTCGATCGCAGCGAGGTCCCAGCGACGTGCGATCTCCTGGCGAAAATCCGCGACGCGTCGTTCCTGCGAGGGAGAAACGGCGAGATTGTCGCGCTCCATCGGATCGGTCGCGAGATCGTAGAGCTGGTCGGGGTCGGCCGGCGAGTGGAGGAATTTATGCGCGCCGCGGCGGATCATCACCATCGGCGCGATGGCTCCCTCCGCGAGATATTCGCCGATCGCTTCGTCGTGACCCTCGCGTCCCTCGAGGTGCGGGACGAGGCTGTGTCCATCGACCGACGCGCCGAGCGCCCTCGCGTCGCCGCCGGCGACATCGACGAGCGTCGGCAGAACGTCGAGCAGCGAAACGCTTGCGCCGACGCGGCGCGGCGCGTAACGCCCCGGCGCGCTGACGACGAGCGGAACGCGGGCGGCGCCCTCGAAGAAGCTCATCTTGAACCACAGGCCGCGCTCGCCGAGCATCTCGCCGTGGTCGCTGGTGAAGATCACGACCGTGTCTTGGTCGAGCCCGGTGTCGCCAAGCGCCGCGAGCAAACGTCCGAGGTTATCGTCGACGTAGCTGATCGCGCCGTAATAGGCGTGGCGCGCGTCGCGCACATTAGCCTCGGTCACGGTCTCCGCGTCCATCGCGCAGACGTGGCGCAGGCGAAGCGAATGCGGGTCAAGCGCCTCGCGCGGGACCGCCGACCCAGGCATGTCGATCTCGTCGTCGCGGTAGAGATCCCAATAGCGCTTCGGAATCGCGAACGGGTCGTGCGGATGGGTGAGCGACGCGACGAGCAGGAAGGGACGCTCGTCCCGCGTACGCGCGTAATCATAGATCGCCCGCTCGGCGGTGAAGGTCACTTCGTCGTCGAAATCGAGCTGGTTGGTGCGCACGCACAGGCCCGCCTGCGTGACCGAGCTCATGTTGTGATACCAGCTCGGACGCTCCAGGGGATGGTCCCAGTCGGGCGTCCAGCCGTAGTCGGCGGGATAGATGTCGGTCGTCAGGCGCTGCTCGAAACCGTGCAACTGGTCCGGACCGCAGAAATGCATTTTCCCAGAAAGAATCGTGCGATAGCCGGCGAGGCGCAAGTGATGTGCGAAGGTCGGAATGTCGGCGGAGAACTCCGCGGCGTTATCGTAGACGCCGCTGCGCGAAGGCAAGAGGCCGGTCATGAACGAGGCGCGCGAGGGGGAACACAGGGGGCTGGCGCAATAGGCGTTCTCGAAGACGACGCCGCGCGCCGCCAACGATTCGAGATGCGGCGCCTTGACGACCTTGTGGCCGTGAATCGGCAGAAAGGCCGGCGTGAGCTGGTCGACCATCACCAGCAGGACATTGGGCGGCTTGACGCTCATCTCTATGGGGCTCCCTTGCACGCGGCTTCGCCGCTCTCATTTTGCGGCGCGCAAGCGCGCCCATTCGGCCTCGACCGCGCTTGCAACGCGCGGATCGTAGACGCCTTCCGGCCATAGGCGCTTCATCGCCTCGTCATGGCCTGATTCGAGCGGGCTGACGAGGCGCGCGACGCGGGCGTCGGCAGCGGCGATGTCAGGGCGCAACAGGAAGTCGAGCAGCGCATAGCCTTCTTCGGCATTCTGCGCGTTGCGCGGAATCGCATAAGCCTCGATCGCCAGCGGCCCGCCTTCCCTGGGAAGGCTGAAGGCGAATTTCGCCGCCTCGCCGCCCTCGCGGCTGCGGGCCGTGGCGGCTTCCGCTTCGCCGGCGTCGCCAACGGCAAGACATGCCGCACCGCTCGCCAGCGCTCCCGCGACGTCGGGCGCCGGAAAGGCGCGCACAGCGAGGCGGGCGCGCGCGAGCAGCGCGCCGGCGCTCTTCACGTCGAGCGGCCGCGCACGCTCGGGGTTGACCCCTAGCGTGCGCCAGGCAGCAATGAACAGCGCGTCGCGATCGTCGGGCAGCACGACGCCGCAGTCGCCGAGCTTGCGCACTTCCGCCGACACGAAGAGATTCGCCCATGAAACAGGGGGGCCGCCGAGGCGCCGCTCCATCTTGTCGGTATCGTAGATGAGGCCGGTGGCGAACCAGCCAGCGGCAATGGCGTAAGCGCCGCTCGGATCGTAGGCGGCGAGTTTGGCGGCGACCACAGGTTGGACAGCGCGGGCGTTGCGCAGGCGGGTCTTGTCGAGCTTGGCGAGGGCGCCGCGGGCGATCTGTTGCGCCACGGCGGGACCAGAGAGGACGATGAGATCGTAGGGCCCGTCGCGCAATTTCTGGGCGAGGTCGGCTGCGCCGTCATAGGCGTCGTAAGCGACCTCGAAACCCGCCTCCTGCTCGAATTCCTGGAGCGCCTTCATGTCGAACGCCCCGCCGAAGGCGAGCAGGCGCACGATCTTCGGCTTCGGCGGCGCCGGAGCGATGAAGGGCGAGGACGTCTCGCCGTAGGCCGCCGGCGCGAGGGCCAGGGCGGCCGCAAGCGCGAACGCTAGACCGTGCGGTCTCAATTTCTCGATTGTCGCGCGCTTTTGGCGAAAAACCGGAGTCCACTTTTTCGCCGCGCGCTCTAGCGAACGCCTCATGCGGCCACCGTCGCGGCGACGCCGTCGAGGCGCGCGAGCGCGGCGTCGAGCGTCGCGTCCCGCTTGGCGAAGCAAAACCGCACCACGGTGCGCACGGGGTTCTGCGCATAGAACGCTGAGACCGGAATCGCCGCGACGCCGCGCTCCTCGACCAGCCATCGGCAGAAGGCGACGTCGTCGTCGTGTCCGAGCGCGGCGATGTCGACATTGAGGAAATAGGTTCCCCCGCTCGGCAACACGTCGAAGCCGCGCGCCGTCAGTCCGGCGGCGAAGCGGTCGCGGCTGCGCTGGAAGCCGGCGCGCATCTCGGCGAAATAGGAGTCATCCTTCATCAAGCCGTAGGCGACCGCGGATTGCAGATTGGGCGGCGTCGTGAAGGTGATGAATTGGTGCGCCTTGGCGAGCACGCGCAGAATGTCCGGCGCGGCGCAGACGAAGCCGACCTTCCACCCGGTGAGCGAGAAAATCTTCCCCGCCGAGCCGATTTTCACCGTGCGCTCGCGCATCCCCTCCATCGCGATGAGCGGAGTATGGCGCCGATCATCGAATATGACATGCTCCCAGACCTCGTCGCAGAGCGCGATCACGTCGTGCTTGACGCAGACCCGCGCGAGAATCTCGAGGGATTGGCGACTGAAGACGACGCCGGCGGGGTTGAGCGGATTGTTGAACAGGACGACCCGCGTGCGCGGCGAGAATGCCGCTTCGAGCTCCGCCTCGTCGAAGGTCCAGAAGGGCGGCTTCAAGGTCACGAATTTCGGGACGCCCCCGGCGCGCCGCACGAGCGGCAGATAGGCGTCGTACATCGGCTGGAACAGCACGACCTCGTCGCCCGGCTCGATCAGCGCGAGCAGCGCGCCGGCCAGCGCTTCCGTCGCGCCTGACGTCACCATCACCTCGCGCTCGGCGTCGAGCTCGAGGTCCTGGAAGCGCTTGTAGTGGTCGGCGATCGCGCCGCGCAGCTCGGGCAGGCCCAGCATCGGGGGATATTGGTTCCAGCCGTCGAGCGCGGCCTCAGCCGCCTTGCTGCGAACGTCGCTCGGGCCTGGGTCGTCTGGAAAGCCTTGGCCGAGATTGACCGCGTCGCGCTCGCGCGCGAGCCGAGACATCACCTCGAAGACGCTGGTGCCAATGTCGGCGAAGATCGAATTCATTGACGCTAACGCTCGCTCGTGGACCTTAAGCCGGTTCTACCCGAAATCTTTGTGGCGGGGTATCCGGGCGGAACAGAGCTTAAGGATCGGCGCCGGGTTCCGCTCGCGGATCATTCGGCGAATGGATCGAGAGCCACACCATCATGTCCCAGGCGTTGCGCAATCCGGCGACAAGGAGAATCACGAAGGCGGCGGCGATCAGCTTGGCGGCGACCGGGGGCTGCTGGGCCAGCGCCATGCCCCCTGCGACCAGAAGCGCGAAATATCCGAGCGCCGGCGCCAGCGCGTAGAAGACGCGGTCTTCCCAATCGAGCGTCGAAGCGAAACGCCGCATGATGAGGGCGAGGACCCGCCCGCAATAGACGAGGCCCGCCAGCCCGCCGAGGCCGAGCAAGCCGCCAAGGCTCCAGGCGGTGTGGTCCGGCATGGTGAGAATGATCGAGGCGAACAGCGGCGAGGCGAGATGCATCACCGTCGGCGTGATGAAGGCGCGCAACGGGCCGAGGTATTTCTCATTGAACAAACTCGCCCCGATCGACAACGCGACGAACATCAGGCCCACCAGCGTCGCCGACGCCGTGCCGACGAGAAGATAGAAATCCCGCCAGTCGTGCAGCGTTTCCGTAAGGGAAGGGGGCATGGCGATCGTCCATTTCCTCGGCGGGATCGAGGCCGAGCCTAGCAAACTGGATCTTTATGGGAAGCGGGCGCCTGCCGCGTTGCCTCCCGAGGCGTCCCATGAGACGAAGGCCAAATGACCACGCTTTCTCCTCCGCCCGTCGAATGCCGCACCGCGCTCATCCTGGGGGGCGCCCGCTCAGGCAAGAGCCGCTACGCGCAGGCGTTGGCGGAAGACTGCGCGGCCGACAGGCTTTATCTCGCCACCGCGGCCGCTGGCGACGAGGAAATGGCGGCCCGGATCGCCCGCCATCAGGCCGAGCGGGGCGAGGGCTGGCGAACTCGAGAGGAGCCGCTAGACCTTCCGGCCGCTCTCCTGGCCGAGGCGCTAAAAGGGCGTGTCGTTCTTGTGGATTGCGTCACGATCTGGCTGAGCAACGTGTTTCTCGCCGGGTTGAACCCGGCGGAGCACATCGCGGCGCTGGCGGGTGCGGTGAAGACCTTGCGCGGTCCGGCAGTGCTGGTTTCCAACGAAGTCGGGGCGGGGGTGGTGCCGGCGACCGCCCTCGGGCGGGAGTTCCGCGACTGGCAGGGCCGCGCCAACCAGGAGCTCGCCGAGGCTTGCGCGGCGGTGGTCTTCGTGGCGGCCGGTCTTCCGACGCTGATCAAGCCGGCTCCGCGCCCAGCCCTGCGACTCGGCTGATTCGCCAAACTCAGCAAATTTTCTGGCGACTCAGCGGGGGCGTAGGCTAGCATTCCGCGCCATGCTGCGCCTGTTTGAACGCCGACCCACGGCTGCTCCCGTCGCGCAAATCGAAATCGCGCACGCTGGGCAGGTGTTCCGCATTGCCCTGAAGCGCGTGTCGACCTCGCGCCGTTTCACGTTGCGCGTGCGCGCCGCGACCCGCGACGTGCTCCTCACCATGCCTTCGCGCAGCACGCTGAAAGCGGCGCGCGAGTTCGCGGAGCGACATGCCGCGTGGATCGGCGTGCGGCTCGCGCGCTTGCCGCCGCCGATCGCGTTCGTCGAGGCGGCGACGACGCCGCTGCGAGGGGTCGAACACACGATCGTCCATCGTCCCGGCGAGCGGGGCGTCGTATGGACGGAAATCGGCGCGAATGGGCCGCTGCTGTGCGTGAGCGGCGACAAGCCGCACATCGCGCGCCGGGTGATCGATTATTTGAAGCGCGAGGCGCGCAAGGACATCGAGGCCGCCGTCGATCGTCACGCCACGAGACTGGGGGTCGAGCCGCGCCGCATTACGTTGCGCGACACGGTCAGCCGTTGGGGCTCCTGTTCATCGACGGGCGCGCTGAATTTCTCCTGGCGGCTGATTCTCGCGCCGCCCGAAATTCTCGACTATCTCGCGGCGCACGAGGTGGCGCACATCGTCCACATGAACCATTCGCCGATGTTCTGGAAACTGACGCGCCGCCTCTTTCCCGAGACGGAGCGGGCGGAGGCTTGGTTGAAGACGCACGGCGCCAATCTGCATCGCTTCGGCGCCAACGGGGATTGAGCTTATCCGGGCAAGCCGTCGATCGCGTCGAACAGCAAAGCAAGATCCTGCGGCCGCGACAGACGATGGTCGCCGTCTTTGATCAGCGTCAGCGTCACGGGATCGCCGGCCATGTGCTCGATCAGCGTGAGCGTATGCCGGTAGGGCACATCCTCGTCGCACATGCCCTGGAGGATTCGCACGGGACAAAAGCTGCGCACCGTTCGCCCAAGCAGGAGATGGCGCCGGCCGTCCTCGATCAGCGCGCGCGTGATGAGATAGGGCTCATCTGAATACGCCGACGGACGCCGCCACGCGCCCTCCTCTTCGATAGCGCGGCGCGCTTCCGGCGGCGCCTTCGCCCACATCAGCGCCTCGGTGAAATCGACCGCCGGAGCGATCAGAACCATGCCCGCGAGGCGCGCCGCTTGCCCCGCAGCCTCGAAGGCGCGCGCGGCGAGCAGCGCGATATGAGCGCCCATCGACGAGCCGACGAAGATCTGCGGACCCTCGCTCGCGGCGCGTATCGCCGCCAGGCTCTCCTCGAGCCAGCGCGACACCGTGCCGTCCTCGAACGACCCGCCCGAAGCGCCGTGGCCGGAATAATCGAACCGCAGCAGCGCTTGGCCGCGCGCGGCGCAATGCTCGTCGAGGGCGGCGGCCTTCGTGCCCGTCATCTCGGACTTGAAGCCGCCGAGCCAGACGACGCCGGGCAAATCAGAGCGAGACGCCGCGCGACGCCGAAAGGCGATGCGCCGGCGCTGCGGGCCGTCGCCGACATCGAAGAATTGCGGTTCGTTTTGGTTCACGCTTAGTCGTCTCCGCTACTTGACCGGATCGCGCTGGAATGCACCCTCCATCGTTGAGGACTTGGCGGAGGCCGCCGCCTCCGTCAATGCTCATGAGCGGTTGGCGCGCGCTCGGCGGACGAGGGAACAGGAATGGACGACAGTTTTTCCATCCGCTCAATCGAGCGACGGGACTTCGATCAGTGGGAGGCGTTGTGGGATGGCTACAATGCATTCTACGGCCGCTCCGGTTCCACCGCGCTGCCGCTCGAAATCACGCGGACGACATGGGCGCGCTTCTTCGACGCCGCTGAGCCGGTGCACGCTCTGGTCGCAGAGCAGGATGGAAGGCTGCTGGGTCTCGTCCACTATATTTTCCACCGCAGCACGATCGCGCTCGGGCCGAACTGCTATCTCCAGGATCTCTTCACCAGCGAGGACGCACGAGGCAAGGGCGTCGGCGGCGCGTTGATCAAGAGCGTCTACGAACGAGCGAGGGCCGCCGGATCGCCGCGCGTCTACTGGCTGACCCACGAAACGAACCACACGGCTCGGCAGCTCTACGATAGGGTGGCGGAAAACTCGGGCTTCATCGTCTATCGAAAGCTTTTTTGAGGAGCCGCGCGCCGCCGCTCATCCCGGCGGCGCGCCGCCGCGGTCACTTGATGAACGAGCCGTCGCGCAAATCCGTCAGCGCCTGCCGGATTTCCGCCTGGGTGTTCATGACGATCGGGCCGTGCCAGGCGATCGGCTCGCGCAGCGGGCGGCCCGAGACGAGCAGAAACCGGACGCCCTGCTCGCCGGCCTGGAGGACGACCTCGTCGCCCGTGTCGAAAACGACCAGCGAACGATCGCCGACCGGATCGCGCACGACGATCTCCTCGCCATCGACCTCCGCCTCGCGCAGGGCCCCGAAGGGCTTCGACGCGCCCGCGAAGGACGCGGAGCCTTCAAAGATATAGGCGAACGCCTGCCGGTAGGTTTCGACCGGGAGCACCTTGCGCTTCCCCGGCGGCACGTAGACATCGAGGTAACGCGGCTCAGCGGCGACCCCGTCGATCGGACCCGTCTTGCCCCAGAAATCGCCGCAGATCACGCGCACGCACGTCCCGTCGTCGTCGATGACCTCGGGAATGGCCGCGCCAGGCACGTCCTGATAGCGCGGAGCCGTCATCTTCAGGCTCGAAGGCAGGTTCGCCCAGAGCTGAAACCCGTGCATGCGCCCGAGGTTGTCTCCCTTGGGCATCTCCTGGTGCAGGATGCCGCGCCCCGCCGTCATCCATTGCACGTCCCCCGCGCCGAGGACGCCCTGATTGCCGAGGCTGTCGCCATGCGCAACGGAGCCGGCGAGAACATAAGTGATGGTCTCGATGCCGCGATGGGGATGCCAGGGGAAGCCGGCCAGATAGTCGCTCGGCCGATCGTTACGGAAATCGTCCATCATCAGGAACGGATCGAAGTCGGAGGTGTCGCCGAATCCGAACGCGCGCCGCAAATGGACGCCGGCGCCTTCCAGAGTGGGGCGGGATTGCGAGATGCGCTTGACGGACCGAATGGACATCAGATTCGCCTTTCAGGCTTCGGGAAGCGGTAAACTTGGTGTGCGCCATCCCACTTGTCCAGAATAGTTCCTTGCATCCGTGCAAGCTCTAATTGCAGGAATCCGGGCGCGCTCCGACGAATTCGGTCGCCGCCGAACCGGCTGCGCACGCCGCTTTGAGGCACGCCTCGATCGGCTCGCCGCGCATCTTGGCGGCGAGGAACGCGGCCACGAAAGCGTCGCCCGCGCCGGTGCTGTCGACCGTCTTGGCTGGCGGCGCGGCGACACGCCAGCGCCGCTCGCCCTCGATCGCTTCCGCGCCGCTCGCGCCTCGCTTGATGACGACGAGCGGGTAGTGCGCGGCGAGGCGGGCGGCTTGCGCGTCGGGATCGTCGGTTTGCGCGAGCACCGCCGCTTCCTCGCTATTGGGAAACAGCATGGTCGCGCCGCTCGTCCAGGCAAAAAAATTCGCCGGGCCCATTTCGCGCAGAAATTCAGCCGAGGCGGGGTCGACCCCGATCGGCCGCCCCGCCGCACGCGCGATCACGCCGATCGCCGCCGCGCGCGGCGACGGCGAGACAAAGGAATAGCCGGAGAGGTGTACGACATCCGCCCGCGCGACGAGCGCGTCAGGGATGTCCGCCGCCGACAACGCCTCGTTGGCGCCGCGATCGGTCAGGAAGCTGCGCTCGCCGCTTGGATCGACGAGGGCGATCAGCCGCCCGGTCTCATGCTGCTGGTCGGCGGCCAGCGCCGGCTCGACACCGGCCTTGCGCAAGAGTTCGGTCTCTCGCACGTGATCGGCGGCGCCGACCCGGCCGACGAAATCGACGCCGACGCCGAAGTGGGCGAGCCAGACCGCCTGGTTCGCCGCCGAGCCGCCAGGACGCCTCGCGATGGCGGCGCGGCGATCCGAGCCGACGGCGAGCGGCCCCTCGGGACGCACGATGTAGTCGATCATGACGTCGCCGACGACGAGGGCGCGCGGCGCCGGGTCGCCCATCTCAGAGGCGGGTCAGTTCGACGGCGACCTGCGCCGCGAGAATCGCATTGTTCTCGACCAGCGCCATGTTCGCTACGAGACTGCGGCCTTCGGTCAGTTCGACGATGCGGCTCAGCAGGAAGGGGGTGACCTCCTTCCTCGATACGCCTTGCGCCTTCGCCTCCGCGACCGCTTCCGCGATGCGCATCTCGATGGCGCGCCCATCCAGCGCCTTGGATTCGGGAACCGGATTGGCGATCAGCATGCCGCCGGGCCCGATCTCCTTCTGCAGCCGGACCATCCGCGCCAGATCATGCAGCCCGTCGCAGCGATGATCGATCTTGATGCCGCTCGAGCGGGCGTAGAAGGCGGGGAATTCGTCGCACTGGTAGCCGCAGATCGCGACGCCCTGCGATTCGAGATATTCCAAGGTCTTGGCGATGTCGAGGATCGACTTGGCGCCGGAGCAGACGACGGCGACGCGCGAGCGGCCGAGTTCGACGAGATCGGCGGAAACGTCGAAGGTTTCCTCCGCGCCGCGATGGACGCCGCCGATCCCGCCGGTGGCGAAAATCTCGATGCCCGCCAATTCGGCGATATACATCGTCGCGGCCACCGTCGTGCCGGCCGCGCCGTGACGCGCGGCGACGGGCGCGAGGTCGCGCCGCGAGGCCTTGACGACGCCGCCCGAGAGTCGCGCCAGCGATTCGAGCTGGCTCCGCTCGAGACCGACCTTGAAGCGCCCGTCGATCACCGCGATCGTGGCCGGCGTCGCGCCGTTCGCGCGCACCGCGCTTTCAAGCATCGTCGCCGTCTCGAGATTCTTGGGGTAGGGCATCCCATGCGTGATGATCGTCGATTCGAGGGCGACGACTGGCTTCTTGGCCGCAAGCGCCGCCGCCACTTCGTCCGACCGATCCAACAACGCGTTTGCGGCCATGGCCCGCCCCTCCCACACGCCGGCGCTCCGGCGCCGCAAAGAGCGACCTCATTATCAGCACCCGGACCGCCTTCAAACAGGAAAAGCCGGCGACGCTGCGGGGTCGGACTTTACCCGGGGATCGATTGGTTTAACCTGCTTGAAAGCGCGCGAGGCCCATATGGACGACCGGAGACCGGACCACCTGAAGCCCGTTCCGACCAGCCTGCGGTCGGCGATCCGGCGCGCTCGTGTCGAGAGCGCAGAACAGAGCGAAGCCGTGGCGGAATTGCGGGAGGCGGAGATCGCGCGCCTCGAATTGTTGCTGGAGGCGGTGCGGCCGGTGCTCGACCAGGCCCCCGAAGGGGTCGAACTGTTCGATCCCGGCATCGCGCGCGGCGAGCGGCCGCGGCTGTTTCTCGACATGATCAGCTTCGTCGATCTCGGGCATGACCGGCGCACCTACCGGTTTTTCCAGGATACGCGCCACGGCCGGGTCTTGATTGCGGAAAGCCCGTTGATCGAGCGGATCGTCGCGGCGATGACCAATTATATCGCGCGCCGTCTCGTCGAGCGCGAGCAGGCGCTCGCCTCGGACTGGCGCAGCGACGAGGCGCCAGCTGGGCAATCCAAGACGCCGCCGCGGGAGCTGC
This sequence comes from Roseiarcus sp., assembly GCA_036488815.1. Taxonomy (GTDB): domain Bacteria; phylum Pseudomonadota; class Alphaproteobacteria; order Rhizobiales; family Beijerinckiaceae; genus Roseiarcus. The sequence goes on along the minus strand of DASXGX010000157.1, from coordinate 6,184 downwards.
GAACGACGGCGGCCAAGGCGGCGAGCGCCCCGCAAGCGAAGGCCGCCGCGCCCGCGGAGCGGCGATGGCTGGCCGCGGCGAGGGACCTCTTCGGTTTTCTCCTGCTGACCCTCGGCGCGGTCACCTTCATCGCGCTCGCCGCGGCCGGCGCTCTCGCCATTTGGCAGACGTGGGGCAGGGCCGCCTGGAGCGCGCGCTTCGGAGCGCCGCCGATCTAGCCTAGGGCTGGCGGGGTCCTGCCAAGTCGCACTTTGGGAGCGTGCGACGACCGGCGGCACGCAACCTTGCGGCGACCAGTCCGGATCGCCGCGCGGTCTCCTGCGGCGTCGCGGCCGCCGCCTGCAATGCCGCGCGCGGCCCCTTCCTAATCGTTTTCCTTCGACTGCCCCATGATCTCTTGGGCGGTGAAGTTGATGCCGCAGGTCGGAAAGGAATTGCCGACGAAGAAGTTGTCGGACTGATCCGGGAAGTAGTCCACGCCTTTCTTAAAGTCGGGGTATTGGACGATGGCGAGCGGCAGCTTCACCGACTGCGGAACCACCTGGCCATCGAGCGCCGCGATGGCGACCTTGATCGCGACCGCCACCTGGGCCGGTCCCGTGCCGGCGGACGAGCACTTGAGGCCGTCGGCCGCATGGGCGGCGCAGAACTTGCGGAAGCCGTTCTCGGTCTCGCCGCCGAAGGGCACGAACGGCTGCTTGGCGTCGATCATCGCCTGAACGACGCCAGTGTCGCCGCCCTGCGCCGTGATTCCTGCGAACGGGCCCTTGGTCGCGATCGCGTCGGCGGCCGCCTTCTGCGCTACGCCGTCGTCCCACTTGCCGAACACTTCGGTCACGTCCCACTTCTTGCCCGAGGCGTCGAGCGTTTCGTGAATGCCGTTATGCCGATCGGTGTCGACAGAGGTTCCCGCCACGCCGCGGACTTCGAGGATCTTGCCGCCGTCCGGCACGTTCTTGATCAACCAGTTCGCCCACAGGGCGCCGAGGCCCTTCTGGTCGACGTCGACATCGATGGCGTCTTCCGTGTCGAGGATGTTGTCGAAGGCCACCAGGATCACGCCGGCAGCTTTGGCCCGCTTGATCACCGGACCGAACGCGGTCGGGTTCTGCGCGTTCACCACGATCGCGTCGTAGCCGGCGTCGATGAAATTGTTGATCGCGGAAATCTGCGCCGGAACGTCCTCGCCGGTCGAGATGACCTTGAACTCCTTGAGCTTGGCGGCGACGTCGGGCTGCGCGGCATAGGCTTTGGCCGTTTGGATCATCTGGATGCGCCAGGTGTTGGCGATGTATCCGTTGGCCAGGGCGACGCGGAACGGTCCCTTCTTGGCCGAATATTTGAAGAACTTGGTCTGCGCTGTCCAGGGCGCGAAGCACGTCGGGTCGGCGGACGGACCGGCGACCACTTCCGGTCCAGCGGCGCGCGCCATGGTGGTGAAGGTCATCGCGGCGGCCGTTATGGCGGCGACGCTGGCGACATGGCGCAATGCGGATGCTGATTTCATCGCAACACCTCCCTTGGGACTCCCGCGGACCCAGGCCCGCTCCGTCGCCGGCCGGGTGATCGTCTATCGTCGTTTCCTTCCCAGTAAATCTTACTTATACAATGTATTGGAATATATAGAAGGAAGATGGCGCGGTCAATAGTACGTGCTATTGCGTATAATATTCTGGGCAGGCTCATTCGGCGACGTCGCGCAACCCTCGAGCCGCCCGCGCCAAGATCGACGTTGCTCGCTCGCGCAGGTCAGCGCGGTTCGGCCCGGGCCCGATTCGAGTTCGATGCCGTACTAAACCGCCGGCGGCTCCCGCTCGCCGATGTCGTCGCGCCCCGGCAGCATTCCGCGGGCCCGCACGACGATGCGCCAGAACGCGCCCTCCCGCTCGAGCCGCACCAAGTGATAGGACGCGCGCTGACGCAGGCTGGACGAAGCCGCAATGGCGGAGGGGACGCCGAGAATGGGGATGCGGCGGCTCTCTAGCCGGGCCTTGGGCGAGGCGAGGGAATGCACCATTCGCTTGTGCGTATGGCCGTGCAGGATCGCCTCGGCGCCGAAACGCGCGACCACCGCCTCGAGCGCGCGCGCGTCGGTAAGGCCGCGCAAGGGAGCGCCGCCGCGCGACATCGGGGGGTGATGGATCAAAATCACGCGCGCGAGGCCCTGCGCCCCGGTCTCTTCGAGAAGATGGCCGAGCGCCTCGATCTGCCGCGTCCCGAGGCGTCCGGTCGCCATCAACGGGCCGGTCGGCACGCCCGAACTGAGGCCGATCAGCGCGACGTCCCGCCGGATCCGCAGAAAGGGAAATCGGTGCGGCTGCGGCGCATCCCCGCGCGTCCAGGGCGCGAAGGTCTCCGCCAGGCCCTCCATCGCGTCGCGCACATAGGCGTCGTGATTGCCGGGCGTGAAGCTGACGTCGTCCGGCTCGCCCAAGGTTCGCATCCAGGCGGCGGCCCGGCGAAATTCCACCGGCAGGCCGATATTGACGACATCGCCGGTCATCGCGACGTGATCGGGCTGTTGGGCGCGCAGATCCGCCACCAGCCGGGCGAGCATCGTCATGTCGTTGAGGCGCTCGCGGCCGCGCTTCCAGTTGACGTAGCCCATGAAGCGCTTGAGCCGCATCTCGCGCAGGGCAGGCCAAGGCGCCGGTCCGAGGTGGGCGTCGGAGAGGTGCGCGATCGTGAAGCTCATGGACGGGTCGTTCCGAATCGTCTCTGCCGACGCTAGGACTGGCGCTTCAGCGTGGGCGCGCTATGGTCCGCGCGCCGCGCCTTCAGACCCTTAAGGGAGACGAGTTCACCGATGCAAGGACAAAGCCGGCGCTCGCTTCGCGAGCGCCTTACGACCCGGCTCGCCCATCTGAGCTTCCTGGTGACGCGTCCGCTGACGCTTGGCGTCCGCGCGGCGGTGATCGGCGACGACGGCGCCGTTTTGCTGGTGAAGCACAGCTATGTCTCGGGTTGGCATATGCCGGGAGGCGGCGTGGAGGTCGGGGAGACTTGCGAGACCGCGCTCGCGCGCGAACTGGCCGAGGAAGCCAATGTCGTTGTCGATGAGCCGCCGCGCTTGCACGGCTTGTTCTTCAATGGCCGCGTCTCGCGGCGCGATCATGTGGCGGTTTATGTGGCGAGGCGCTTCCGGGTGCTCGGCCCGCGCGCGCCGGACCGCGAGATCCTGGAGGCGCGCTTCTTTCCGCGCGACGCCCTGCCGCCGGAGGTCACCGGCGCCACCCGCGCGCGTCTCGCCGAGATTTTCGATGGGGTCCCGGTCGCGCCGCGCTGGTGAAGGCGCGCCCTTCCGGGCGGGGCGCCTCCATGCTAGAGCGCCGTCGCACTCTTCCACGCTGGACCGTCTATGGCTGAACTCTCGCTCGTCCTCGAACCGGAAACGCCGGCTGACGCGGAATCCATTTTGCGCCTCAACGAGCGGGTGTTCGGGCCGGGCCGGTTTGCGCGCACGGCCTATCGCATACGGGAGACGACGCCGCCCGATCTGTCGCTGAGCTTTGTCGCGCGCGTCGGCACGCTGCTCGTCGGCGCCAATGCGATGACGCCGATCGTGATCGGGTCGACGCCCGCCTTGCTGCTGGGACCGCTGATCGTCGAGCCGGTGTTTCGCAGCCAGGGGATCGGCGAAGCGCTGGTGTCGCGTTCGCTCGACGCGGCGAAGGCGGCCGGCGCGAAGCTGGTCGTCCTCGTCGGCGACGAACCCTATTACGTGCGCATGGGATTCAAGCCGGCTCCGCCCGGACGCGTCGAACTGCCCGGGCCGGTCGATCCCGCGCGCGTGCTCTACTGCGAATTGGAGCCGAACGCCTTCGACGGCGTCAGCGGCAAGGCGCGCGGCGCTTAACCGGCGAGCCCGGCAAAAACGGCCGTCCGTTGCGCTGCGGCTTGACCGAATGGTCAGCTCTTGCGCCTAATGAGCTTCAAGCTTCGACGACCCGATGCAAGCGAAACCCGGCCATCCGACGCAGGCGAGCAGCCTTTCCGCCGAGCTGATTGCGGTGCTCGTCGCAATCTCCGACGCGAATCCGCTCGCCATGACGGTGGAGGGGGGCCTTGCGCTGCCGTCCGGCCCCTTCGAGGTCGGCCAACGCTCGCTTCAATCCGGCCTGCGGGCCTGGGTCGAGCGCTCCACGGGGCTCTCGCTCGGTTTCCTGGAGCAGCTCTACACCTTCGCAGACGGAGAACGGGGGGACGGCGCAGATTCAGGGCGGCGGATCTCGGTCAGCTATCTCGGGCTTGCGAGGGCGGAACCTTCTGCGTTTCCGGGCGCCGGCTGGCGTGGCTGGTACGATTACTTCCCGTGGGAAGACCGGCGAGCGGGTCCGCCGATGGTCCTGACTGCGATCGAGCCGGGTCTCAGACGCTGGGCGGCCGAGGCCAGGTCGCCGCAGGCGGCCGACACCCGCTGGACGCGCGCGGCGGTCGCCTTCGGCTTTGACGATCGGCGCTGGAACGAGGAGCTCACGCTCCAGAGGTACGAACTTCTGTACGAGGCCAGCCTCGTCCCTGAGGCGAAGCCGCCGGAGCGGGCGATGAACGGGCTCGGGGCCCCTATGTTCGCGGACCACCGCCGCATCCTTGCGACGGGCATCGCCCGCCTGCGCGCCAAGATCAAATACAATCCCGTCGTCTTCGAGCTGATGCCGCCCGTCTTCACTCTGCTGCAGCTCCAGCGCTGCGTGGAGGCGATTGCGGGCTTGAACCTGCACAAGCCAAACTTCCGCCGCCTTATCGAGCAGCAGGAGCTGGTGGAGGAGACCGACGAGGTGGTCTCCGAAACAGGCGGCCGACCAGCCAAGGCTTTCCGCTTCCGAGAGGCTGTCAAGGAGGAGCGTGCGGTCGTCGGGACGAAGCTTCCGACGGCGAGGGCTTGACGCTGGCTTATACTCAGAATAAGAATAAGTCAGTTATACTCAATGTGAGAATAATACATGAGCGACCGGGCGTTCGACTCCGCAAGCCTCTACGAACGAGTCCGCCGCGTCGTGCCGGCGATCGAGTGGCCGGTATTCGCGCCCGACGTCGAGGCCATCCTGCGGCTCAAGCGAGAGCGCGACGCCGTCGTCCTCGCCCACAACTACATGACGCCGGAGATCTACCATTGCGTCGCCGACATCGTCGGCGACAGCCTCGCGCTGGCGAAGGAGGCGGCGAAGATCGACGCCGGCGTGATCGTGATGGCGGGCGTCAGCTTCATGGCCGAGACGGCCAAGATCATGAATCCTGACAAGGTCGTGCTGATGCCGGATATGCGGGCCGGCTGCTCGTTGGCGGCCTCGATCACCGCCGCGGACGTACGCGAGCTACGCCGCCGCCATCCCGGCGTTCCCATCGTCGCCTACGTCAACACGACCGCGGCGGTGAAGGCGGAGGTCGACATATGCTGCACGTCGGCCAACGCCAAGCAGGTCGTCGAGTCTTTGGGGTCGCCGCGCGTCATTCTCGTCCCCGACAAGTTCCTCGCCGCGAACGTCGCCGCGATGACCGACGTCGAGATCATCACATGGGACGGCGCGTGCGAAGTGCACGAAAGGTTCGGCCCGGAGGAGGTGCGCGAGCTGCGCGAGGCGCATCCCGACGCTGTCGTGCTCGCCCATCCCGAGTGCCCGCCGGAGGTCGTCGCAGCCGCCGACTTCTCGGGTTCGACGGCGCAGATGAGCGCCTTCGTCGGCGAGCGCCGCCCGCGCCGGGCCGTGCTGCTGACCGAGTGCGCGATGAGCGACAACATCGCCGTCGATCATCCCGACGTCGAATTCCTGCGTCCATGCAACCTCTGTCCCCACATGAAGCGCATCACGCTGCCCGCGATCCGCCGCGCCCTGGAGACGATGACGACCGCGATCGAGATCGACCCGAAGCTGGCCGAACGAGCGCGACGCTCGATCGCGCGCATGGTGGCGCTGTGAGCAGTTCGTCGCTCGAGCGCCGCGTCGTCGTCGTGGGGGCGGGGATGGCCGGCCTGATGACGGCGCTCCACCTGGCTCCGCGCCCCGTCCTCGTTCTCTCCAAGGCGCCTATTGGCGCCGAAGCGTCGACGGCATGGGCCCAGGGCGGCCTCGCTGCGGCGATCGGAGAGGACGACAGCGCCGATCTTCACGCCGCGGACACGCTCGCCGCCGGGGACGGTCTCTGCGACGAGCGCATTGCGCGCCGCTACTCGGCCGCGGCGCCG
>DASXGX010000141.1:0-103344 GCA_036488815.1 Roseiarcus sp. | reverse complement strand
CGAGCGCGTGTCGGCGCCGAACTGCTGGAACAGCAGATTGTCGATGATGATCGACAGGCCGAAGGTCGACAGCACCGGCACGAGCAGCCCCCCGCGCGCGCTGCGCTCGAGCACGGCGCGCTGAAGGCCCCAGCCGATCAGGGCCATCGCCGGCACGACGATCAGCAGACCGAGGAACGGCGAGACGTCGAAGCGATCGGCGAGCACGTAGAGCGCATAGGCGGCGAGGATCGCCAGGCTGCCGTGCGCCAGATTGATGATGCGCATCACGCTGAACATGAAGGAGAGGCCGCAGCCGATCAGCGCGTAATAGCCGCCGAGGAGGACGCCCTGAAGGATCTGGTTGAGGAGGATCATGCGGCGCTCCCGTGCGCGCCGCGGCGCAATCCGAAATAGGCTTCCGTCACTTGCTCCCGGGTCAAATCCTTGGTCGCTCCCTCGATGGCGATCGCGCCTTCCAGCATGCAGATCGTGCGCCCGGCCATCGCCATTGCGCGCTTGAGATCCTGCTCGACCAGGACGATCGCGACGCCGGAGGCTTTGAGCGACTCAAGCTGGTGATAGACGCGGTCGACGACGAGCGGCGAGAGGCCAAGGGAGATTTCGTCGAGCAGGATAATCTCGGGGTTCGTCATCAGCGCGCGGCCGATCGCAGTCGCCTGCTGCTCGCCGCCGGAGAGGGAGCCAGCAAGGCTGCGGCGCCGCGCCTTCAGATTGGGGAAGGCTTCCATCACCGCATCGAGCGTCCATGGACCCTTGCGGCCGGCCGAAAGGGCCAGCAGCAGGTTCTCCTCGACGGTCATGCCCGCGAACAGGCGACGGCCTTCGGGCACCAGCGCGACGCCCATCGCCGCGCGCCCATGGGCGCTGCGCTGGCTGAGGTCCTCGCCCTTGAAAAGAACGCGGCCGCCGGCGAGGCGATGCGCGCCGGCGATCGCGCGCAGCAGCGTCGTCTTGCCCGCGCCGTTGGCGCCGACGAGGGCGAGCGTCTCGCCTTTCTCGATGGCGAAGCTGACGCCGCGAACCGCTTGCAACAGGCCGTGGCGGGCTTCGAGGCGCTCGACCGCGAGAAGGCTCATATCGCGCCTCCGCCGAGATAGGCTTCGATGACGTTGCGGTCCGCCATCACCGCGTCCGGGGTCCCGTTGGCGATGATGCGCCCGGCGTCCATGCAGACGAGGCGCTGCGCGACGCGCAACAGAATATGCACGATATGCTCGATCCAGACGATCGCGACGCCGCTGCGTTTCAGATCCAGGATAATGTCGACGAGCTCGCTCGCCTCCCCGTCGGTCAGGCCGCCGCCGATCTCGTCGAGCAGCAGAACCGATGGGCCGGTGGCGAGCGCGCGGGCGAGTTCGAGGCGCTTGCGGTCGATGAGGCCGAGCGTCTCGGCGCGGCGGTTGGCGATGCGCGCCATGCCGGTGAGCTCGAGCGAAGAGGCGACGCGGGCGTAGGCCTCGTCGCGCTTGAGGCCGCCGCCATGCGCGGCGGCGGTGTAGAGATTTTCAAACACCGTCATGCCGCCGAAGGGGCGGGGAATCTGATGGGTGCGCGCAAGGCCCTTGCGACAGCGCTCCGCCGTCGGCAGGCGGGTGACGTCTTCGCCGCGGAATCGCACGCTGCCCGCGGTCGGCGCATGGGCGCCGACCAGCACGCTGAGCAGCGTGGTCTTGCCGGCCCCGTTGGGGCCGACGATGCCGACGGCTTCATCCGCGCCGACCGTGAAATCGACGGCGTCGAGCACCACCAACGCGTTGAAGCTCTTGTGGAGCCCCCTCGCGTCGAGCAGCAGTTCGTTCGCTGTTGCCGGCGTCACCGCTGTCGTTCCGTCACGAGTTGTAGGGCCGCAACTTGGCGCCGATCGGCACGTTAGGATCGTTCACGTGTTCGGTGACGACGAAGTCGAGCTTGAACTTGCTCCCCGCCGGCGCCTTGACCCATTGGGTGCCGATGATTGGACCAGTTGCGACGTTCGGCACGGGTCCGTGTGTGAAGTCGACTTTGCCGGCGATGGTCGTCGTATCGAGCCCGGCGATCGCCTTGGCGACCGCGCCCTTGTCCTTCGGCGCGCCGCTCTTCTTGAGCGCGTCGAAACCCGCATCGAGCAACGAGAGGCTCGCGCCGAGCTGCTGGGTCCACTGCTTGCCGGACGATTTCTCGTAACCGTCCGCGAGTTCGAGGCCGGTGACGCCAGCGAGCGAGGACTTGTAGGGGAAGGTCTTGTGCCAATAGGCGCCGTTGGCCTGATTGTACCCCAGAGCGCCGAGCGCCTCGACGCCGTCGGGGAACAGGCCAGCCTTGGCGATTTGGCAGATCTTGACCATTTTGGTGAAGCCCTGCTGCGCCGCCTGGCGCCAGAAGGCCGCGAAATCCGGTGGGATCGGGAACGAATTGAAGATTTCGCACTTTTCCTTCTTGAACAGCGCAATCTGGGCGGAAAAGTCGGTCGTCCCGTCCTCGTAGGGGCCGGCGTCGACGATCGTGAAGCCGTCCTTGGCCAGCAACGGCGCCAGATGCTGGCGAATCGCGTTGCCGTCCGCGTCGTTCGGGTAGAGCACCCCCACCTTCTTGTTGGTCGGCAGCAGGCCCCACTGCGACACGTACATCTTGTGGAACTCTTCGGTGCCGAAGCCGAAGTGATAGGTCCATTTGAACGGCGAGGGCGCGCCAGGTTTGGCGCCGCGGCCGAAGTAAAAGGCCTCCCACGGCACGACCGTCGACAGACACGGCACGCCCGCCGCCTCGCAAGCGTCGGCGACGGGATTGACCACTTCGGGAGTCGAAGTGGCGAGCATCAGATCGACCTGGTCGGAATTGATCAAGGATTTCGCGAGCTGGCCGGCGCGCGAAGGATCGGACTGGGTGTCCTGATCGAGAAGCTTCACCTCATAGGTCGTGCCCCCGATCGTCAGGCCGGACGCGAGCGCCTTGCGAGCGACGTCGAGCACGTAGCCGTCGGTCTGGCCGAAGCCGCCGAGCGCGCCGGTGCGTGGGCTGATGAACCCGACCTTGAGCACGTTGTCGGCGGCGGCGCTGGCGCGACGCGTGCCGCTCGCCAGCGTCAGGCCGGCGGCGCCGGCGGAGAGGATGAGGCCGCGGCGCGAAATGCGCGGGCCGGCGGCGGGGAACGTGAAATCGGACTGACGTGTCATTGAGCTTACCTCCCTTTCGACGCCGGCTCATGACGAGGCCGGCTTTGATGTCGCGCTCTGCGGAGCGCGTTCAAATCGGATAGCGGCCTTTGCCCGTGCTGATGGTGATCCAGCGCAGCTCGGTGAATTCGTGGATGGCGGCGGCGCCGCCAAAACGGCCGTAGCCGGAAGCCTTGACGCCGCCAAACGGCATCTGCGCCTCGTCGTGCACGGTCGGGCCGTTGATGTGGCAGATGCCGGATTCGATCCGGCGGGCGACGGCGAGGGCGCGGTTGAGGTCGCGGCCGAACACCGCCGAGGAGAGACCGTATTCGCTGTCGTTGGCCACCCGCACCGCCTCCTCCGCATCGCCGACGCGAATGATGGCGGCGACCGGCCCGAAGGATTCCTCTCTATAGATGCGCATCGCCGGCGTCACATGATCGAGCACCACGGCGTCCATCAGTACGCCATTGGCGCCTCCGCCCCCGGCGATGGCGCGCGCGCCCTTGGAGACCGCGTCGCGCACCAGGGCGCCGATGCGCTCGACCGCCTCGAAGCCGATCACCGCGCCGAGCGGCGTCTTCGCCTTGCGGGGATCGCCCGCGATCAGCGTCGCCGCCTTGGCCGCGAGCTTGGCGGCGAACTCGTCCGCGACCCGCTCGTCGACGATCAGGCGCTCGGTCGACATGCAGATCTGGCCCTGGTTCATGAAGGCGCCGAAGGCGGCCGCCGCAACAGCCTCGTCGATGTCGGCGTCGTCGAGCACCAGAAGGGGCGCCTTGCCGCCGAGCTCCAGCAAGGCAGGCTTGAGATGGCGCGCCGCGAGTTCCGCGACCTGCCGGCCGGCGCGGGTCGAGCCGGTGAAGTTGACGCGGCGCACTGTCGGATGGGCGATCAGCGCCTCGACGACGCGCGAAGCGTCGGCCGGCGCGTTGCTCACGACATTGACGACGCCTTCGCCCAGCGCGGCGTCGCGGAACACCTCGCCGATCAGCCGGTGGGTGCGCGGACAAATCTCGGAGCCTTTGAGAACCACGGTGTTGCCGCAGGCCAGTGGCGCGGCGAGGGCGCGCACGCCGAGAATGACCGGGGCGTTCCATGGCGCGAGGCCGAGCACCACGCCGACCGGCTGGCGCAGCGCCATCGCGGTCATGCCGGGCTTGTCGGAAGGAATGATCTGGCCGGCGATCTGGGTCGACAGCGCGGCGGCTTCGCGGAGCATCGCCGCCGCGAGCGAAATGTTGAAGCGGCTCCAGGCCTCGGTCGCGCCGGTCTCCTCGGCCATCGCCACGGTGAAGTCGCCGCCGCGTCGCTCCAGCTCATCCGCTGCGGCCGAGAGGCGCGCCCGGCGCTCGCCGGGGCCGAGGCTCGACCAGGCGGGGAAGGCGGCGGCGGCGGCCGCTGCGGCCGCGTTGGCGTCCTCGACGCTCGCGGCGGCGGCGCGCGCGGCGACGTCGCCGGTGATCGGGTTGCGGCGCTCGAAAACGAGGCCGGTGGAGGCGGGCACGTCCCGATCGCGCACGAGAAGCGCAACGTCGGTCAAAAACGCCTCCCTGTCGCGAAGCCGGTTGCGTGTGCCGGCCCGGTACTCGTTATTGCGCATCAGCGCCCGCCCAATAAGCGCCGACGCTGTCGTCCCTTCAATGGACGATTATCGATTTGTCTTGTACTTTTTTCGGCAAGCCGAGGAGTCCATGAACAAGCGACAGCCGAAGGCGCCGCGGGTCGAGGCGAACCCGCACCGCGCCGCTTTGGTGGCGACGCGCATCGACGCCGCGCTGGCCGACCGCACCTGGTCGACCGCGACGCTCGATGGGGCGCGCTGCTTTCGCGCCTTCTTCGTCAAGCGAGGACGGGCGGCTTACGTCGCTCCCGCGGGACCCCGCCTCGAAGTGTCGCCGCCGCAGGTGCTGTGGCTGCCGTTCGGCGCCGGCGGCGCCTTTCGCCTCGAAGCGGGCGGCGAGGGCGCCGCTTTCGTCGCGACCGAGGACATGGTGTGGCGCACCATCGGCGACAATGCGCTGGCGACGCAATTGCGTCCGCTGCTCGATCGGACCCTTCTGGCGCCCGCCGGGCGCGTGGCCGAGCGCCTCGCGGAAATTGACGCGCTTTTCGTCGCGCTGGCCCGCGAATCGAGCGATCCCGGACCGGGCGCACCGGCGATGACGGCGCTCTATCTCGGCCTCGTCCTGATGCATCTCTGGCGCGCTTGCGACATCGCGCGCGCGTCCGACGCGCTCGGCGCCGGCGCGCCGACGGCGCAGCGTTTCCGTCAGCTCGTCGAACTGCACTATCGCGACCATCTCGGCCTCGACGATTTCGCCGATATGCTCGGCGTCACGCGCGCGCATCTGCACGAGGCGTGCGTCAAGGCGCTTGCTCGCGCGCCGCTGCAGTTGGTGCACGAGCGGCTGCACGTCGAGGCGCGCATGCGCCTTCGCGAGACGGCGCAGACGATCGAGCAGATCGCCTACAGCCTGGGCTTTCGCGACCCCGCCTATTTCAGCCGCTTCTTCAGCCGGCGCTCTGGAATGTCGCCCGGCGCCTATCGCAAGGCGTCGCGCGTCGCGCCGCCGCCCGAGGCGACGTCCTTCTCCGCGTGGCCTTGAGGCTGGCTACTCGGCGGCGCTCGGTTGGGCGTCCTGGAGTTCGGGAAGGTCGGCATGCGTCTGCTGGCGTGCATGAGCGCGCGCCGGCTTTCTGGCGCCGGAGAGCCACTGCGAGAGGCGGTCGAGGTAGAGATAGATGACCGGCGTCGTGAACAGGGTCAGCGCCTGGCTGACGATTAGACCGCCGACCATCGTGTAGCCCAGCGGCTGGCGCAGCTCCGCGCCCGTCCCTTGGCCGAGCATGAGCGGCACGCCGCCGAGCATCGCCGCCATGGTGGTCATCATGATCGGGCGGAAGCGCATCAGCGCCGCCTTGCGGATCGATTGCTCGGTCGTCAGATGTTCGTCGCGTTCCGCGGCGATCGCGAAGTCGACCATCATGATGCCGTTCTTCTTGACGATGCCGATCAGCAGGATCAGGCCGATGAGGGCGATCAGGCTGAATTCGTAGCCGAACAGCATCAAGGTGCCGAGCGCGCCGATGCCAGCGGAGGGCAGGGTCGACAGAATCGTCAGCGGATGGATGAAGCTTTCGTAGAGCACGCCGAGGATCAGATAGACCGTCACGAGCGCCGCCAGAATCAGAAGCGGCACGGTCGACAGCGAATCCTGGAAGGCCTGGGCGTTGCCCTGGAACGTGGTCGTCACGGACGCGGGCAGGCGAAGGTCCCTCTCCGCCTGCTGGATCGCCGCCGTCGCCTGACCGAGCGCGACGCCCGTTGCCAGATTGAAGCTGATGGTGATCGCCGGGAACTGACCCTGATGGCTGATCGAAAGCGGGGTGACCGGATTCGTGGTCCACTTCGCGAATGCGCTCAATGGCACCATCTGCCCGGTCGAGGGCGCGCGGATGTAGATCTTACCGAGGCTCGCCGGGTCTGCCTGCAGCGAGGGCAGGATTTCCTCGATCACGTCGTAGGTGTTGATCTGTGTGAAATACTGCGCGACCTGGCGCTGACCGAAAGCGTCGTACAGCGTGTCGTCGATGAGCTGCGGCTGGATGCCGAAGCGCGAGGCCATGTCGCGGTCGATCTTGATGGTGAGCGTCGTGCCTGCGACCTGTTGATCCGTCGCGACGTCGCGCAGTTGCGGTAGGCTCTTCAGCTTGTCGAGAATCCTCGGGGCCCAGGTATTGAGCTGGTCCAGATTGGCGTCCTGGATGGTGTATTGGAACTGCGTGCGCGCCGCGCGCGCGCCGACCGTCACGTCCTGCGAGGCCTGAAGATAGAGTCGCGCGCCCGGGACCTTGGCGAGCTTCGGACGGAGGCGCGCGATGATCTGGAACACGTCGGCTTTGCGCTCTTCACGCGGCTTGAGCGTAATGAACATGCGGCCGCTGTTCTGTGAGGCGCTGCCGACCCCTGCGCCGAGCCCCATCGCCACGGTGGCGACATCGGGATCGGCCTGGACGATCGCGCCGAGCTGCTCCTGCTTCTTCACCATCTCGGCGAAGGAAATGTCCTGCGCCGCCTCAGACGTGCCGTACAGGATGCCGGTGTCCTGTTGCGGGAAGAAGCCCTTGGGAATGATGACGAAGAGGTAGCCGGTCAGGCAGAGGGTGCCGATGAAGACCAGCAACGTCGCGAAACGATGGCGCAGCACGAAATCAAGCCCGCGCTCATAGCCGTTCGCCATCGCATCGAAGCCGCGCTCGCTGAGCATGTAGAGGCGGCCATGCTTCTGCTGCCCATGCTCCTTGAGGAAACGCGACGCCATCATTGGCGTCAACGTCAGCGACACGAAAGCCGAAACGACGATGGTCATCGCCAAAGTGACCGCGAACTCGCGGAACAAGCGCCCGATGATGCCGCTCATCAGCAGCAGCGGAATAAGCACCGCGATTAGCGAAAGCGAGATCGAAATGATGGTGAAGCCGATCTCGCCGGCGCCCTTGAGGGCGGCCTGGTAGGGCTTCATGCCCTCCTCGATGTGACGCGTGATGTTCTCGAGCATGACGATCGCGTCATCGACGACGAAGCCGACGGCGATCGTCAGGGCCATCAGCGAAAGATTGTCGAGGCTGTAGCTCGCCCCCCACATCAGGGCGCAGGCCCCAAGCAGCGCAAGCGGCACGGTCACGCTCGGGATGAATGTCGCCCAGGCGTTACGCAGGAAGACAAAGATCACCATCACGACCAGCGCGATGGTCAGGATCAGGGTGAACTGAACGTCGTTGACCGCCGCGCGGATGGTCGTCGTGCGGTCCGAGAGAATGCCGACGTGGATGTTGGAGGGGATCGCCGCCTCCAGATGCACCATCGTCTGCTTGATCTTCTCGACCGTCTTGATGACGTTGACGCCCGGCTGCTTGAAGACGACCAGGAAGACGTCGCGTTTACCGTTACCCCATGCCGCCTGCGTGGTGTCGGTCGGCCCAGCCACCGCCTTGCCGATGTCGCGCACACGGACTGGCGCGCCGTTCCGGTAGGCGACGATGACGTTGTTCCACTCTGCGGCTTTGGTGAGCTGATCGTTGTCGAAGATCGTGTAGGCTTGCTTTTCGCCTTGCACCGACCCCTTGGGACTGTCGGTGGTTGCGATGCCGATTTGCGCGCGCACGTCCTCGAGTTGCAGATTCTTCTCGACCAGCTTGGCTGGATCGATCTGGATGCGGATCGCGGGCGTTACCTGACCGCCGACCCGCACCAGCGACACGCCGGAAATCTGGCTGATCTGCTGGGCGAGGATATTTTCCGCGACGTCGTCGACGTCGATGATCGGCTCGACGTCCGACTGAACCGACAGGATGAGGATCGGCGCATCGGACGGATTGACTTTGCGATAGGTCGGCGGGCTCGGCAGATTCTTTGGCAATTGCCCCGCCGCCGCGTTGATGGCCCCCTGGATGTCGTTGGCCGCCGCGTCGATGTTGCGGTCGAGGTCGAATTGCACGCTGATCGCGGTGGCGCCGAGCGAGCTCGACGACGTCATCTGCGAGACGCCGGGAATTTGCGCGAACTGGCGCTCCAGCGGCTGGGCGACGGAGGAAGCCATTGTGTCGGGCGAAGCGCCGGGAAGCTGGGCGCTGACCGTGATCGTGGGAAAGTCGATCTGCGGCAGCGGAGCGACCGGCAGCAGCGGGTAGGCGACTGCGCCGGCCAGCAAAATCGCCACCATGATCAGCGTGGTGGCGACCGGAAATTTAATGAACGGAGTGGAGATGCCGCCGTTCATCGGCTCAGCTCCCCGAGCTGGCGTTCGCGTCGATCGAGACGCGGTCGCCCGGCTGAAGCACATAGGCGCCGGTCGTGACGACGCGGTCGCCCTCATGCGCGCCCTTTTCGATCACCGCCTGATTGACGTCCTGGTGCGCGATCGTGACCGGCCGCATCGCCGCGCGGTTCTGATCGTCGACGACATAGACGAACAAGCCTTGCGGGCCGTGCTGGATGGCGACCGTCGGCACAACCAACGCGTCCTTGTCGACGTCGACAGTGAGGCTGGTCGCGACCGCGAGGCCCGGCCAGAGCGCGTTGTCGGTGTTTTCAAACTCGGCCTTGAGCCGGATCGAGCCGCTGGCGAGGTCGACCTGGTTGTCAACCACGATCAGCTTGCCCGTGGCGAGCAGCTTCGCGCCGTCCGAGGTTCTGACTTCCACTTTGGGTTCGCCGTGCGCCATGGCCGCATTGATGCGCGGGAGGTCGTCCTGCGGCGCGGTGAAGACGACCGCGATCGGCTGCAATTGGGCGATGGTGACGATGCCGGTCTGCTGGGAGGCGTTGACGATGTTGCCCTGGTCGACGAGGCGGAAGCCTGTCCGGCCGGTGAGCGGCGCCGTAATCCTGGTGTAGTCGAGCTGCACCTGCGCCGAGTCGATCGCCGCCGCGTCGGCGGCCGTCTGGGCGATCAACTGCGACACCAGCGCGCTCTGCGTGTCGAGTTGCTGCTGGGTGGCGAAGTTTTGCTTGGCGAGGGTGGAATAGCGCTGCAGATCGAGCTTGGCGTTGGCGAGGGTCGCCTGGTCCTGCGCCTGCTTCGCCTTGGCCTGATCGAGCGTCGCCTGGAATGGCCGCGGGTCGATCTGGGCGATGAGGTCGCCAGCCTTCACAATTTGGCCTTCATCGAAGGCGATTTTCTGCACCTCGCCATCGACGCGGGTCCGTACTGTCACGGTGTTGTAGGCCTGCGCCTGGCCGAGGCTCTCGATCGTGACGGGATAATCCTGTCGCTTGGCGACGGCCACGGACACGAGCGCCGCGGGCCTTCCTGAATTTGCTTGGGGGGCGGGGGCAGGAGCCGGCTGCGACTTTCGGCCGAAAACCGCGTCATGGAGGCGGTGGGCGAGACCAGAAGCGGGAGGAAACAGCTTATCTACGCTGTCCGGGGCATAGCTCGCCGCGGCAGCCCCCGCCGCGAGGATCGCAACGATCCCGACGTATCCACGCACTCCCATTGCGAAACTCACCCTCTGCGTCGCCACTCCCGCTCAATTCGGCGCCTCGCACGCGTGGCGAGGTCGACGGTGATGAGCCGCCGACCTCTCTGGCATAAAGAAGAAGAGTTTTGGAGATATTACCCCGCGGGCGCGATCAATCCTTAGTGAAGACGCGCGGATCCGATCGTTTATGCTGGCCCGCGATCCCTCAACGCTCGCATCCGCGCATCAGGCCAGCGTTACGCGCTGGCGTGAACCTTCAGATCGGGGCGCCGTCCTACCATCGCGTGTCGAGGTTGCTCCGTCGCCGCACGCCGGCCGAACAGCGCCTCGCGTTCGTCCTGGGTCGAGCGGAAAAAGGGGTAGCGCGCTTCGACGCCATCGCGGACGGCGTGATATTCCATTCCCAGGCACATGATCTTGGGGGCGACGTTCGGATAGGCGCGTTCCTCGCTCCATGGGGTGAATCGAAAGACGCGCCGATAGAAGGCCGCGTGATCGGCCCGAGGAGTGGCAATCGCGAAATCGGCGTCGAAATGGGCGAGCGCCATAAACCCGGGTCGCAAGGCGAGATAAGGCAATTCCGGAAACCGCTTCGACGCCTCGAGGCGGGCGGCCGCCCGTGTGAAGTCCGCGATCGTGTGGCCCGCGCGCAGGCGCGGCGAGATGATGTCGGAGAAAACGCCATGCGACGGCAGGACGCCATCCCCGCCGACAGCGACGCTGACCCGTACGGTAGCGACCATCTCACCGTCGATGTGGGTGGAAACGATCCAGGAGTTGGGAGCGTCGTCATACTTGTCGTGCAGGCGCCCGTCTTCGCGCGGATCAATCAGTTCGTTGCGGATGTAGGCGTCGTAGCGCAACCGATAGGCGGCCTCTTTCTCCTCCGGGGTTGTGGCGGCGCGATGCTCAACGCGTTCCAGGAATTGGAGAATTTTATCCGAAAAGTGGGAGCCTGACTCTGCAACCGCCGCACCCATCTTTACCCTCCGCTCGATCTTAACGATGCGGTAAGGTTAGCGATGAGTTAACGGGTGTAAAGCATTTCGTTCAATGTTTATGAATCTTAGTTAATTATGTTTACGCTAATGAACCCCGTCGCCGTCCGCCGTAGTCAGTTGCTCGAGCCGCAAACGCGCGTAGGCGTCGAGCGCGTGCTCCCCGCTCCATTCTCCCACGCAAGCGCGCCATGCTTCGAAATCGGCGACGACGATCGGCATCTCCTCGACGCGTTTGCCTTCACGCTGGGCGAGCAGGCGCGCTTCGTCGCGCAATTCGCTCCATCGCGCGAAGTCGCGGGCTTCGGCGAACGCCGAGATCGCGTGTTGGAAATATGAGAAGTCCTCTTCGCTGACGCATGCGAAAACTGCGATTTCGCCCCTGTTTTCCAGCGTCCAGGCGATCGCCGCGAAGGCGTCGAGCGAGGGCTCGCTCGGCGTCTGGCCACTGAGCTGGCACCAGCGAAGGAAGGACGACGCCGAAACCGGCGTTCGCACCGTGTCCGCGCCCGCCCAGGACAGACCGACCTCCGCCCCCATCCGCAAATCGATCCAATCATCATAGTCAAATTCTGCATCGACGTCGATCATCGATGAACGCGCCAAGCTGAAATCCAACTCAGAGAGCACACCAAAGACAAACGGGCCGCCGAGCGCGCTTGGAGAGGGCGCTATAAAGACTTCGCGCTCGCTTTCGACGACGCTTAAGCCGCGCGGCTCCTCTTCGCTAATCTGCGGTACGCGATCCATCTCACAATTCCTATTCACGCGGAGCGTGCGAATAATGCGAGAATGAATTAAAGAACTTATTAATTCGATCGATGGATAGTGCGTCTAGGATTAATGAACCGGCCTCCAGTCCTATGGCATCTCGACCGGCGTCCGCCGAACCGCAAGCCGGGGTGAATATCCCGGATGACATGTATATCGGCTTCGTCGACACGCATCTGGTCGACGTGCCGGCGCTCGTTTTCGCGAGTCTGGTGATCGTCGCTGCGCAGGTCGTCGCCGCTTTAGCAACAAACAACGGCTGGCTGTGGGCCTGCGTCGCCGGAATGGTCGTGATTGGCGCTGGCCGCGTGTGGCTGATGGCGGACCACGCCCGACACCGTCCAAGCGCCAGCTTGCAAGCCGCACGGCGCCGCGAATTCGCCTACCTCCTCGGTGTCGTCGCCTACCTTCTCGCCCTCGGCGTATGGGCGTTCGCCGCCCTCGTGGTGACCGACGACGGCTTCACGCGCCTGTTCGCGGTCACGATGGCGATGTGCTACGCGCTCGGCATGTGGACCCGCAGCTTCGCGATCCGCCGCGGCAACGATCTTCAGCTTCTCATCGTTTTCGTCCCGGTCTCGCTCGGCCTGCTTCTGGCGGGGGGGTGGTATCCCGCGACGATCCTGTTCGAAGTCGTTCCTCTGTGGATCTACGTCAAGGCATCGTCGGACCGGCTGCGCGCCAACTTCGCCGCCGAGGTCTTCGCCCGCGTGGAAGCTGCGACTCTCGCAAAGCGCCTCGACACGGCCCTCAACAATATGTCGCACGGCCTCGTCATGGTCGACGCCAAAGACCGTCTGATCCTCGCCAACAACCAGATCCGCCACTTTTTCCAGCTTCGCGCGGAGGATTTGGGGATCGGTGGGGATTTGCGGGCGATCTTTCGCAAGCTCGTCAGAAACCGAGTCGTCGCGCGCAGCGAGGTCGACCGGATCTGGGGCGGGCTGTCCGCGAACCGCGACGCCCGCGATTTCATGATCCCGTTCGAGACCATGGACAACCGCGCGATCGAGATCACGGTTCACCGGATGATGGAGGAGGGCGCCGTCGTCGTGGTCCAGGACGTCACGGAGCGCCGCAACGCGGCGCTCGCGATCGACCGGATGGCGCGCGTCGACTCGGTCACCGACCTCGCCAACCGCCGCTGCTTCGAGGAGCAATTGTCGGCGGCGCTGCGTGGGCGCGCCGACGGAGCGGCCTCGGTCAACGTGCTTTTCCTCGATCTCGACGACTTCAAGCAGGTCAACGACAGCCTTGGCCATGCGCGTGGCGACAAGCTGCTCGCGGCGATTTCCAAGCGCCTTCAGGCGATCGTCAAGCCGACCGACCTCGTCGCGCGATGGGGCGGCGACGAATTCGCCATCCTGCAACGGGGTGTCGAGGACCCCGCGCAAACGGCCGATCTCGCCGATAAGATTCTGCGCGAGGTTCGTCGACCCGTCTTCATCGACGGCTACGAAGTGATCGTCGGCGCGAGCATTGGCAGCGCCAGCGCGCCGAGCGACGGCTTGACGCCGGAGGCGATCCTCTCCAACTCGGACATGGCGCTCTACGCCGCCAAGGGCGAGGGCCGCGGCCATTGGCGCCCGTTCGAGAAATCGATGGACGCCAAGATTCAGATCCGCCGGCTGATCGAGCTCGATCTGCGCGCCGCGGTCGCGAACGACGCGATCGAGGTGTACTACCAACCCATCGTCAACGTCGCGAGCGGCCAGATCTCGAGCTTCGAGGCGCTGGCGCGCTGGAATCATCCGGTGCGCGGGCGGGTCTCGCCGGGCGAATTCATTCCGATCGTCGAAGAACTCGGCCTGATGGAGGATCTCGGCGCCAGCGTGCTGCGCCGCGCCTGCAAGGCCTGCGCGTCGTGGCCGAGCGACGTCAGCGTCTCGGTCAATCTGTCGCCGATCCAATTCCGCAACGGGCGCGTCGAGCAGACGGTGCGCGAAGCGCTGGCGGCGGCCGGTTTGCCGCCGGAGCGGCTCGACCTCGAAATCACTGAATCGACCCTGCTCGACGATCGCGGTTCGACCCGGGCGACGCTCGAGGCGTTGCGCAAACTCGGCGTGCGCATTTCGCTCGACGATTTCGGAACTGGCTATTCGAGCTTGAGCTACGTGCTCGCCTTTCCGCTCGACCGCATCAAGATCGACCGCTCCTTCACCATCGGCCTCGGTCTGCAGGAGCGCGCCTCGATCCTCGTCGAGAGCGTCGCGCAGATGTGCGCGCGGCTCGGCATGAGCATTCTGGTCGAGGGCGTCGAGACCGACCTGCAATTGCGCTTCATCGAGCGCGTCGGCACGATCTCCGAAGTGCAGGGCTTCTACTACAGTCCCGCTGTCCCCGAGGCCGACGCGCGCAAGATGATCGCCGAGAAGAACCGCATGCGCGTCGCTGCGGCCTGACCGCCGGCGCGTCTCACTCCAGCCGCACCAGGATCGAATCCGAAGCGCCTTTGGCGTCGATCACCGAGACGCGCGCAAAGCCCGCGCCGTCGGGGCGCCACGCCGACTGACGGCGCAGGTCCGGCTCGCCGATTGGCGCGCCGTTGACGAACCAAGTGAGCGGCAACGCGCCGCCGAGCGCCTTCAGCGCCAGCGTCTCCTCGCGCGCGCCCTCCTTCAGCCCGAGATCGATCCGCGCGCCGTCGGGGGGATAAGCGATCTTCAGCGGCGCCGCGGCAGTCGCCGCCATCGTCTTGGGCGCGTCCTTGCGCAAATGTCGCAACGGCGGCGGCAGGTCGCCGCTGGTTGCGACACGCAATAAGCCCTTGGGCGGGCGGATCAGTTCGACGTCGCGGCCGAGCCGCGCGAAGGCGTCGAACAGAATGGGCGCGGCCGCCTGCCGGCCGACGAGGCCCGGGGTCGGGCCGTTGTCCGGCCGGCCGACCCAGACGGCGATGGTCGTCCCGCGATCGTAGCCGATCGCCAGCGCGTCGCGGAACCCATAAGAGGTGCCGGTCTTGAAGGCGATGCGCCCGCTCAGCGCATCCGAGGGCGGCGGCGCGCCGCGCAAAATGTCCTCGACGTAATAAGCGGCGACGGGATCGGTGACGCGCGCCGGCCCAAGGATCGGCGGCGCGCCGTCGAGCCGCTCGATCAACGCCGGCGCCTCGCCGCCCCGTGCAAGTCCCGCGTAGAGGCGGGCGATGTCGACCAGCGAGACGCCGAGCCCGCCGAGGCCGATCGCGAGCCCGATCGGCGCGTCCTTGGGGAGCGCGATCTGAGCGCCCGTACTGTGCAGTCTGGCGAGGAAGCTCGCCGGCCCTACATCCGCCAGCAGTTCGATCGCCGGCAGATTGAGCGACATTTGCAAGGCTTTGCGCGCCGTCACGGCGCCCTGGTAGCCGAGATCGAAATTTTGTGGCGCGTAAGCGCCGTAGCGAGCCGGCCGGTCGAACAAAACCGTCTCCGGATGGGCGAGCCCCTCCTCGAAGGCCAGTGCGTAGATGAAGGGTTTGAGCGCCGAGCCCGGCGAGCGCAACGCGCGCGACATGTCGACCGAGCCGTCGCGGCTGGCGTCAAAATAGTCCGCCGCGCCGACGCGCGACCTGATCTCGCCGCTGGCGTTGTCGATGACGACGATCGCTGCGGAGAGCTTCGGCCCGAGCCGCGCCACGGCGTCGCGCGCAAGCGTCTCGAGCTTGGCTTGCAGCCGCGCGTCGATCGAGAGCTTCAGCACATGAGCGGCTGGATCGGCGGCGACGGCCTCCTCGGCGGCGTGCGCGGCGAGCGTCGGGAAGGGCTTGCGCTCTTGCGGGATGGGCTCTCGCTCCGCGGCGCGCTGCTCCTCGGCCGAAATGACGCCGCGCGCGACGGCGCGCTCCAACACACGTGCGCGGGCGAGGCGCGCCGCCTCGGGGAAACGCTCGGGCCGGCGCATTTCCGGCGATTGCGGCAAGGCGACCAGCAACGCCGCCTCGCCGATCGTCAGCTTGCGCGGCTCCTTGCCGAAATAGGCGAGCGAAGCCGCCCGCACGC
This sequence comes from Roseiarcus sp., assembly GCA_036488815.1. GTDB lineage: Bacteria > Pseudomonadota > Alphaproteobacteria > Rhizobiales > Beijerinckiaceae > Roseiarcus. The sequence goes on along the minus strand of DASXGX010000141.1, from coordinate 87,474 downwards.
CTTCGAGATTGCCGCCGAACGGGGCCAAAGCGAGATAACGGTCGAGGACGCCAGTCTTGCCGACGCGCCGCTCGATCTGCCAAGCGCGCGCGATCTGCTTGAGCTTGGCGGCGAGGCTGCGCTCCTCGCGCGGCTCGATCAGGCGGGCGAGCTGCATCGTCAGCGTCGAGCCGCCGGAGACGACATGGCCGCGCGTCACGAACTGAGCGGCGGCGCGTATCAACGCGCGCCCGTCGACGCCGTCGTGCGAAGCAAACCGGCCGTCTTCGTAGGCGAGCAGCATGGCCAGATAGCGCGGATCGACCTCGCCGCTGGTCACCGGCAAGCGCCAGCGGCCATCCGGCAGCGTGAAGGCGCGCAAGAGGCGTCCCTCGCGGTCGACGACGATCGTCGAGCCGACGCGAGAGGAGGCGAGATCGAGCGGACCCAGGCGCTCGATATAAGCGTTCCACGCTCCCGGCAGCGCAAGCGACAGCACGAATACGAGCGCGCCGCAGACGCCGAAGAGGCGGCGCTCGAGGGGGTGGGCCCCTTCTACCCTTGCGGGAGAAGGTGTCGGCCGAAGGTCGACGGACGAGGGGTCGCGCCGTGAGGCGCGCTGGGCGCCGAGCGCATGTTCAGAAAGCGTCGTCATCTCGCCTCCGCTTCCTAAGTCCGACATTGCAAGCGCGCCATGTGGCGCGACCCTTCATCCGGCCGCGCCTCGCACGCCACCCTCCTCCGCAAGGGGGGAGGGGACGTTCGCTTCCTCACTTGCTCGTCACCTCGATCTCGCTGAACGCGGTGCGGCCGAAGCGGTCGGCGCGGTACATGTCCTCCGCCGTCGCTGGCGGGTAAACGTAGAGGCCCGGCGCGACGGCGCGCACGACATAGGCGAGGCTGAAGAAGGCCGACTGGCCCGGCTCGCGGTCGAATGCAGCCACGAAGCGGTCGTCGCGATATTCCGCGTGGACCGGATCGATATCCTTCTTGAGCCAGGAGAAGGCGTCGACCGAGCCGCTGTCGAACAGGGCGGGGTTGTCGATCTCCAACCCGGCGGGCAGGCGGTCCACAACGAGCAGCTTGGCGTAGCGCGCCTCGCTCTCGGTCACCTTCAGCACGACGACGACCCGTTCGTTCTGCTTGACGCTCTTCAAGTCGATCTTGGTCCCGTCGAGCTTATAGAAGGTGCGCTCGAGGCCGTATCCGTGGTCTGCGGCCGGGTCGGGGGTGACCGGCACGCCGGACACCGTCGTGACGATCTGGGCGGTCGTCTTGCCGACGTTGGCGACGACGGCGAGCTTCTGGCCCAGCGCATAGCCGTTCCACTTGCGATAGACCGAGCCCTTGACGGAGGCGCCGTCGACCGCGAACTCGCTCAAGGTTCCGTGCTCGGCGAGCGCCTCGGCCGCCAGCGCGATCCAATTGTTCTCCTGCGTGCTGGTGTAGGCGCTGGCGTCGCGCGCGCGTTCGACCGCCGCGGCGGCGCGGCCGATCGGGTCGCCCGCAATCTCTCCAGGCGAAAGATTGGCCTCTGCGATGAGCGCGGTCAGCGCCGCGCCGTCGCGCAGCGTCGACCCGTAGTCCGGTCGCGAAAAGCCGTCGTCGCGCTCGCCGTCGAGGGCGTCGAGCGCCGCGGCGAACACTTTGCCGGCGCGCGTGCGGTCGCCCAGCATCGCCAGGGCGGCGGCTATCTGGCCTTGCGCCATCGGCGTGCGGAAGACGGCGAGCTTCTCGTCGGCGAGGTAGCGCAGGTCGCCGATGATCGGTCGGCCGTTGCGCGCCAACACATAGAGCGCGTAGGCGAGCGGTTGCCCCGAGCCTTCGCCAGGATCGCTCGCGTTCACCACTTCGTTGCGCAAGTGATCGAGCGCGGAATCGAAGCCGAGCTGCGGCACCGCGAAGCCGCGCTCGCGCGCCCGCGTCAGGAAGTCCGCGACATAAGCGTCGAGCCAGAGGTCGTCGCTGTCGGCGTCGGCCGCCCAGAGGCCGAACGCGCCGTTGGCGCTCTGGCGCGACATCTCCTTGTCGATCGCCTGCCGGATGCGCCCGTCGAGATCCGGGTCGATGGCGAGATGTTCGAGGCTGGCGAGCCGGTTGGCGTAGAGCAGCGGCAGGGCGCGGCTCACCGTCTGTTCCGAGCAGCCATAGGGGTAGCGGTCCAGCGCCTGGAGGACCGCGGCGGCGTCGAGCGCGCCGAACGGCGAAGCCGCGATCGAAACCGAGCCGGTGCCGGGCACGAATTCGGCGATCAAATCGTCCGAGATCGTCTCGCTGGCTCCCGGCGCGAGCGGATGGACGATGCGGCGGTAGACATCCGGCGCGCCCGCCTCGACGCCGAGCGGCAGACGCTGGGTGGCGGAAAGGCCGGGGCCGGTGATCTTCAGATCGAGCGTCGCCGTTCCGACGCCGGCGGCGGAGATCGGCATATCGACCGAGACGCGCTGATGCGGAGCGAGCTTCATCGTCCGGCTCAGCGCGCTGGCCTCCGCCGTGAGCGGTCCGTGGATGTCGAGATCGAGCCGGTAGTCGCCCGCCTCGCCCTCGACGTTGTCGATATCGACATGCATTTGCGAGCGATCGCCAAGATCGAGGAAGCGCGGCAGCGTCGCCGTTACGACGACGGGATCGCGCACGATCACAGTCGCCTCCGCCGAGCCGACCCTGGTCTTCGACCAGGCGACCGCCATCACTTTGACCGATCCGTTGAAGGCGGGAAGGTCGAACGAGACGTTGGCGAGGCCGTCGGCGCCGACCTTGACGACGCCTGAGAAGAGCGCGAGCGGCGCCTGGGTGGGCAAATTGCCTTCAAGGGCGCCGCTCCCGTCGCCGCCGGTCTGGATCGGACCCGCCGCGCCCTCCATGCCGTCGATCAGCATCCCGTAGAGATCGCGGATGTCGACCGCGAGCTTGCGTTGGCCGAAGAAGTAGCTCTTCGGATCGGGCGTCTTGTAGCCGGTGAGATTGAGGATGCCGACATCGACGGCGGCGACCGTGACATTTGCCTCTTCGCCCGCGGCGAGGCCGGCGATCTTGATCGGCACGTTCATCGTCTCGCGCGGCCGCGCCTTGTCGGGCGCCTCGATGGCGACATCGAGCCTGCGTGCGCTCTCGTCGATGCTGAACCAGGCGAGGCCGAGCGCGCGGCCCGGCATCCGCTTGGCCTTGGTGTCGAGCGGACGGTAGGTCGTCGCGACCGCGTAGGCGCCTGCGCCCCAGTTCGCGCCAACCTTGAAAGGAACGACAGTGTCGCCCTCGGCGAGATCGACATCGATGACCTGATCGAGCTTGTCGCCGACGAGCGCGACCGTCGCCTTGCCGCGATAGCGCGAGGCGATACGCAGCTTGGCTTCTTCGCCCGCCGCGTAGCTCGCCTTGTCGAGCGTCACGACCACGTTGTCGGGCGTGTCGGCGCTCGCCGTGCCGCTCCAGCCGACGTCGAAGGTGATGCTGGTCTCCTCGCCGTCCGGGCTCTTCAGATCGAGCCGGTGCCGGCCCCAGCCGACCTGCGCGGCGAATTTGGCCGGCGCGTCGGCGCCGATGTCGATCGTCCCGTCGGCGACGCGCTTGGACGACTTGATCGGCTCGTAGCTCCAACGCCCCTCGGAATTGAACCATTGGTAGTCGTTGACGATTTTGTAGAGCGACCAGGCGACGGCCTTGCGCGCGGTGCGCCCGCCGTCCGGCGCGACCGCGATCGCCTCGAAGGTCGCCGTGTCGCCTTCGCCGAGGCTTTCGTCGAAATCCTTCTTGACGCCGATCGTCACGCCTTTGGCGCGAACGGGCAGGGTCGCGGTGCGCTCGACGGTGCGCCCGCCCGATTCGGCGACGTCGACGATCACCTTGGCTTCGAGCGGCTTGGCCGCGGTTGCGTCGGGCAGCTCGGCGGAGATGTCGGCGTGGCCTTTCTCGTCGGTCTGGATCTTGTCGCTGAACTGGTTCTGGGCGGTGGTGAATTCGTCGTCCGTCATGCCGCCGACGTAGCCGGGATAGCCCGTAAGCTCCGAGCCGTCGACCGCCTGGAGGCGCACCGAGCCCGTCACGTCGAGCCCGGCGGCCGGCGCTCCATAGAGGAAGCGCGCGTCGAGCGAGAAGTCGATCGGCTCGCCCGGCGTCGCGACCGGTTTGGCGAGCTGGACCGCAAAGTCGAGCCGCTCGGGCACATAATCTTCGAGAAGGAACTCGGCATGTCCGATGCTCGGCGCCTTTGGGTCGGCGTAGGCGTCGATTTGCCATGTGCCGGCAGCGGAGCCTGACAGCAGCGGAACCGCCAGCGTGTGGGCGCCGAGGCCCTGGTCGGGCGCGTTGGCGCGCTTGTATTCGACGCCGTCAGGGCGCTTGATCACGAGGGTGAGCGGCAGGCCGGTCTTGGCTTCGCCCTTGGCGTCGCGCAGCAAAGCGGTGACGAACACGGTCTCGCCGGAGCGATAGACGCCGCGCTCGGTATAGAGGAAGGCGTCGAGCGCCCCCGGCGCGTCGCGCCCGCCGACGCCGCGGTCGGTGAGGTCGAACGCGCTCTGCTGCAGGTTCAGGAAGCCGTAGTCGTCCGCCAGCGTCGCGACGAGCAGGCCGGGCGCCGAGCCTCCGGTTCCGCGCGACAGGCCGGGGTCGAAATCGACGCGTCCGTCCGCGCCGGTCGACTTGACCGACAGCACCTCGTTGTTGCGAGCGACGAGCCGGAGTTCGACGCCCGCAAGCGGCGCGCCGGTCGCAAGCGAGCGCACCGAGGCGTGAAGTCCGTCCTCGCCCGAGAAGGTCGAGAGACCGAGATCGGAGACGACCATCCATTGCGTGGCGAGAGCGGAATCGTCGTCCTGGCTCGGCGCCGTCGCGTTCTTCCACGGCCGCGCGGTGACGAGATACACGCCCGGCTGCAATTTGCCGACCGCCTCGAGCAGCGGGAAATCGGTGACCACGTCCTTGTTGAGGACCGAGGCGACGTCCATCGCGCCGCTCCAGACCTTAGCGCCGTCCTGGGATTCGATTTCGCTCGCCCGCGATGATGTGACCGGCTTGAGGAAGTCGTCGCGCGCGGTCTCGGCGAGGAGATTGCGGTCGCCGATGCGGTAGACGTCGATGCCGACTTTCGACGTGTTGACGGTCGTCAGCGGCGCGCCGAGTTGGCCCTGGCGCGGCAGCACATAGGCCCGGCCGGCGAAATGGGCTTGCGGCGAACGGTCACGCACATAGATCGCGTAGTCCGCCGATTTCAGGAGCGTCTCGCCGACTGCCGACGGCAGGCCTTGGCGAATGACGATCGCATAGCGCTCGCCGTGCTTCAGCCCTTCGACGCAGATCTGCTGGTCTTCGCTCGAGATCGCCGCATTGGCGGCGCCGGCGACTGCGACATAGGGCGAGAAATCCGTCTTGCGGGCGAGCTGTTCGGAGAAATTGAAGCAGACCCGCGGCGAGGCGGATTCGTTGTCGACCTTGTAGTCGACGATGCGGAAGCCGTGCTTCTCGCGCATGTCGTCGTAGACCTTGCGCGTATCCTCGTCGTCGCGCCGATCGAGGCTGGCGCGATAAGCGTCGAGCGCGGGGCGCCACATTTCCTGGCGGGCGAAGAGATCGCCGAGCAGGGCGAGCGCATCAGCCTGCTGCGGCGCGCCGCTGGAGCGCTGATAGGCGGCGTAGGCGGCGGTCTGGCCGCGCTGCACCATATCGTAGCGCCCGTTCGCCTTCGCGTCGTCCGCCTTTGCGCCGAGCCTGGCGAGGGCGAGCCAGCCAGCCGCGTCCTTCGGCGCCGACGTGATCGCGGCCCCGAGCAGGGCGCTCGCCTGATCGAAATTGCCGGAGAAGACGGCGGCCGCCGCGTCCTTTCGCAATTGGTCGGCGCTCTTGCCTTTGATCTTCGCGCCGATCTGCGCGCTCTCCTTGCGGAGGGTGTCGGTGAGCCGCACGACGTCGCTCGCAAGGTCGTCGCGCGCGTAAGGCCTGACGTCCGCGACGGCGAGACCGGCGGCGGTCAACAGCACGAGCGCCAGCAAGGCGCGAATGGCTCGGAGCATGTGTCGACCCTCTTTTCCTCTCGTGGCCGGTTGCCCCCGGCCTGGTTGTTCGCCGCCAGACGGTAAGTGTGTTTGACGACGGTGTGCTTACGGGCTGCGCGATGCTAGCATGGGCCGAGGGCCGGGGAGCGGGGGCATGAGTAGAAATTGTCGGCTGTGGAAAGGCGCCGTGCTCGGCGGCGCCCTGGCGCTCTTACTTGCGCCATATGAGGCGCTCGCCGAAAACGCTGCGCTGACGCCGGCGCCCAGCGCCGATGCGCGGACGGACGCGCAGAAAGCCGCCTTCCTCGCCATGCCGGATGCCGACCGCAAAGCGGTCCAGGACGCGCTCGGCTGGCTCGGCCTCTATACCGGCGCGGTCGACGGCGCCTGGGGCAAGCGGACGCGCGACTCGATCCTCGCCTATCAGGCGAGCCAGTCCGCGCCGGCCGACGGCGTCGTCGCCGCGTCCCAATTGGCCGCCATGAGGGCGGCGGCGCGCAAGGCGCGTGCGGCGGTCGGCTTCGAGATCGTGGACGAGCGGCGCTCGGGCGTGCGCATCGGAGCGCCGTTGAAAATCCTGCCGAAGATCGCCATGGTCGGCGGCGACGCGACGATCGAGGCGCCGGACGGCTCGGTGGCGCTGACGATGCAGGCGCGCGCCGGGGACCAGCCGACGCTCGCCGCGCTCTACGCCAAGCTGAACGCCGAGAGCAACGGACGCAAGGTGACCTACAAAGCCATCAAGGCCGACGACTTCTTCGTCGTCGCAGGGGAAGACGGCGCGCGGAAGTTCTATACGCGCTTCGCCAAATCGCCGCCCGACTGGGCGGACGGTCCTTCGCTGCGTGGCTTCACCTTCTCTTATCCCAAGGACCAGGCGGGCGATCTCGACAAGGTCGCCCTGGCGATCGCCAATTCCTTCGAGCCTTTCTCGTCGTCGCCGAGCAGTCTCGACACCGCAGCGGCGCGCGCCGCCTCGGCGCTCACTTGGCGCGACATCGTCAAGCCGGCGCCGATGAACGAGGCCGCGGCGCCGAGTTCGCCGAACCCGGTCGCAGCGGCTCCGCCGCCAGCGCCCGCGACGCTGGCGACGGGCCTCGTTGTCGGCCCCGGCCAGGCCGTCACCGCGGCGGCGCCGGCCGACTGCGCCACGGTGACCGTCGACGGCAAACCGGCGAAGATTTTGCGGGCGGACGCCGCGAGCGGCCTCGCGCTGGTCGGCGGCGATTTCAGCGCCAACGGCGCGCCGCCGCGCATCGGCGTCGCCTCCGGCGACCTCGTCGCGCTCAGCATCTCCGACGACGCGGGAGCGGCCAAGCCGACCCTGGCGGCGACCCCAGCGACCCTGGCAGGCCCGGACATGGTGGTCGCGGCATTGGCGAAGAGCGCGGCGGGCGCGCCGCTGTTCGACCGCAAGGGCGGCCTTGCGGCCCTCGTCGCGCCGATCCGCAGCGAACCGAGCCGGGTGGCGGGTGTCGCGCTCGCTCAGCCGCATCCGGCGATCGGGTCCGATGCGGTCGCGCGCTTCCTGGGACTGTCTCTCAGCGCGCCAGGGCAGGGGCCGGATCTCGGCGTGGGCGACATCGCGCGCGAGAAGGGCGCCGCTGTCGTCGAGGTGGCCTGCCGGCCATGACTGGGGACGTCGGGGTGCGCGCCCCAAAAGTTCTTGTTTTCGATTCCGGCCTCGGCGGCCTGACCGTCTTCGCCGCGCTCAAACGCGAGCGGCCCGACGCCGAATTGATCTACGCCGCCGACGACGCCTTCTTTCCCTATGGCGCCCTCAGCGAAGCGGCGCTGGTCGAGCGCGTCGGCGCGCTGATGGCCTCCCTGATCGCCCGCCATGCTCCCGATCTCGCGGTGATCGCCTGCAATACCGCCTCGACGCTCGTGCTGCCGCCGCTGCGCGCCGCCTTTCCGCAACTGCCGTTCGTCGGCACGGTGCCGGCGATCAAGCCGGCGGCGGAAGCCTCGCGCTCGCGCCTCGTCAGCGTGTTGGGCACGCCGGGGACCGTCGCGCGCGACTATACTCGCGCGCTGGTGCGCGATTTCGCCGCGGACTGCGACGTCACCCTGGTCGGCGCGCCCCGCCTGGCGGAACTGGCGGAGCGGGCGCTGCGCGGCGATGCCGTCGAGGACGAAGACGTCAGTCGCGAAATCGCGCCGTGCTTCGTCGTGCGGGGCGGCCGGCGCACCGACCAGGTGGTGCTCGCCTGCACGCATTTTCCCCTGCTGATCGAGCGTTTGCGCCGGCTCGCGCCATGGCCGGTCGATTTCGTCGATCCCGCGCCGGCGATCGCGCGGCGCGTCGATGCGCTGCTCGGGCCGCGCGGCGCCCCTCGCGATACGGGAGCCATGGCGCCGGCCTTCTTCACGAGTGGGCGCCTGCCGTCGCCAGCGCTGCAAAAGGCCTTGCGCCGGAACGGACTGACGGTTACCTCGGCTGAAACGCGCGCGGCGACCGGATGAGCGCGGCCCTGAAGCAGGGACGCACGGCGAGTTCCGGGTCGGCGCTCCCCAACTCTTGGCCGTAACGATCGAAAGGCCGCCTCAATGCGCACTGCGACTGGACAGCCCGTGCGGCTGGAAGACTACCGCGCTCCCGATTTCCTGATCGACTCGGTCGAACTCGACGTTTCGCTCGACCCGCGCGCGACGCGGGTCGTCGCCGTGCTACAGATCCGCCCCAATCCGCAGGGGCGGCCGGGCGTTCCGCTCGTGCTCGACGGCGACGAACTCGAATTCGTCGGCGCTAGCCTCGACAATGCGCCGCTCGCCCCGGTCGCCTTCGAGGCGACGCCGTCCTCCTTCACGCTCTCTGACCCGCCGCGCCGCGCCTTCACGCTACGCATCGAGACGCGGCTCGATCCCGCCGGCAACACAAAGCTGATGGGGCTCTATCGCTCCGGCTCCGCCTATTGCACCCAGTGCGAGGCGGAAGGCTTCCGCCGCATCACCTATTTTCTCGACCGCCCCGACGTGCTCGCGACCTACCGCGTCCGTCTGGAAGCGGACAAGGCGGAAGCGCCGGTGCTGCTCGCCAACGGCAATCTCGAAGGCGCGGGGGACGGCCCGGAGGGGCGCCACTGGGCGGTCTGGAACGATCCGTTCAAGAAGCCGAGCTACCTCTTCGCCCTCGTCGCCGGCGATCTTGCGCATATCGGCGACGAGTTCGTCACCATGTCGGGGCGCCGCGTCGCGCTCGGCGTCTATGTCGAGCGCGGGCGCGAAGAGCGGGCAGCCTATGCGATGGACGCGCTCAAGCGTTCCATGGCCTGGGACGAGCGCGCCTTCGGCCGCGAATACGACCTCGAGCGCTTCAACATCGTCGCCGTCTCCGACTTCAACATGGGCGCGATGGAGAACAAGGGCCTCAACGTCTTCAACGAAAAATATGTGCTGGCTTCGCCCGAGACCGCGACCGACGACGACTACGCCGGCATCGAGGGCGTCATCGCCCACGAATATTTCCACAATTGGACGGGCAATCGCATCACCTGCCGCGACTGGTTCCAGCTCTGCCTCAAGGAGGGGCTGACCGTCTTCCGCGACCAGGAGTTTTCCGCCGATCAGCGCTCGGCCCCGGTGAAGCGCATCGCCGAGGTGCGCGGCCTGAGGGCGGCGCAGTTCCCGGAGGACGCCGGCCCGCTGGCGCATCCGGTGCGCCCGGCGGTCTACCACGAGATCAACAACTTCTACACGGCGACGGTCTATCAGAAGGGCGCGGAAGTGATCCGCATGCTTCGTCTGCTGATCGGCCCGGAGGCCTTCCGTGCCGGCATGGACCTCTATTTCTCGCGCTGCGACGGGACCGCGGCGACGGTGGAGGACTTCCTCGCCTGCTTCGCCGAGGCGTCCGGACGCGATCTCGATCAATTCAAGCTCTGGTACTCCCAGGCGGGCACGCCGCTGCTGACCGTGCGCACCGCCCATGACGCTTCACGCAACGTGTTTCGCGTCGAGATCGCGCAGTCGCTCGGCGCGACGCCGGGCCAATCCACGAAACTGCCGATGACAATGCCGATCGCGCTCGGGCTGATCGATCCTGAGGGCGGCGAGACGCCGCTTCGCTCCGCCGACGCGAGCGAGGCCGAATTGCGCTCGGGCGTGTTCGCGCTGGAAGGCGTCCGTCGGACGTTGGAGTTCACCGGGGTCGCACGCCGGCCGGCTCTGTCGTTCCTGCGCGGCTTCTCCGCGCCGGTGCGGGTCGACGACGACCTGGGCGAAGCCGACCTCATCGCGCTGCTCAAGCACGATCGCGACAGCTTCAACCGCTGGCAGGCGCTGCAGGCCCTCGCGACGCGGCTGCTGCTGCGCTCGGTCGCCGCGATCCGCTCGCAGACCGCGCTCCCGGACGATGCGGCGTTTGTCGACGCCTATGGGTCGGTGGCGGTCGACGCGTTGACCGGGCGCATCGATCCGGCTTTCGCGGCCTTGACGCTTGCGCTGCCGAGCGAAGCGGACATCGCCCGCGAGATGGCCGCCAACGTCGACCCGGACGCGATCTTCCGCGCTCGCGACAATTTGCGCGGGGCGCTCGGCCGCGCGCACGCCGCCAACCTGATCGCGCTGCACGACGCGATGGCGGACGCAGGCTCGTTCAGCCCGGATGCAGCGGGGGCAGGACGGCGTGCTTTGCGCAACGGCGCGCTGGCGATGTTGGTGGCCGGCGACGCGATCGCGGGCGGCGAGCGGGCGCATCGCCAATTCGCCGAAGCGGACAACATGGCCGCGCGCCTCGGCGCTCTGGCCTCCGTCGCGACGATCCCCGGCCCGGCGCGTGAACGCGCCTTCGAGGCGTTCGGACGCCGCTTCGCCGCCGAGCCGCTCATTCTCGACAAGTGGTTCGCTTTGCAGGCGCAGATCCCCGAGGCGCAAACGCTGGACCGGGTGCGCGCGCTGATGACGCATCACGCCTTCTCGCTCAGCAACCCCAATCGTGTGCGCGCCCTGATCGGCGGTTTCACCGCCAATGCGACGCAGTTCAATCGCGCCGATGGCGCCGGGTTCGAACTCCTTGCTGACGTTGTGCTCACGCTCGATCCGACCAATCCGCAAATCGCCGCGCGTCTGCTTACGGCGCTGCGCTCCTGGCGTTCGCTCGAGCCGATCCGCCAGGCCAAGGCGGAAGAGGCGCTACGCCGGATCGTCGCCCAGCCGACCCTCTCGACCGACGTGCGCGACATCGTGACGCGTTCGCTGGCGTAGGGCATTGGCGGCTCGTCACGACCGGGCTCGTCCCGGTCATCCATGCCGAGCCGCCGCCGCAACAAAACGATGACCGCGCGCGGACGGTCGCTGCGACGCGGATTGCCAGAAGCGCCCGGCGTAAGGCCGGGCATAACGGATATGAGTCCGCTCCGGCGCTGTCGGGAAAATTTTTTGCGTAACGATTCCTTAAGGTCTGGACAAAGATTCTCTTAAAGATTCTTATCATGATGATTCGGGTCGTTGCGGCGGATGCGCCCGATCTCACATCGATTGGAATTGGGGGATAGACGATGACGCGTGCGGGCGCGGCAATCGGACAGTCGCGACCATCGTCTGGCGGCGCGGGCGGCTTTGCCGCAATGTCGCGCGCGGCGCGCGACTTGAGACTGTGGCTCCCCATGCTTCCGCTTATCGCGGCGGCGGTGGTCCTCATCGCGCTGATCGCGCTGACAGCCGAGAATCTGTATGCCGAGCGCCAGCGCGCCCTTTCGGCCGCAGCGCGTGAGCTTGATCTCACAGCGACGACGCTCGCGCGCAACCTCGATCAGGCGCTCGCGGCTTCGCCCGGGCGCGCGCCGCTCGACGTCTTGCGCGACGTGCTGGCGGCGTCTCCCGAGTTGCGGCCGGGCCAGACGCTGCTCGCCGACGCGAGCGGTCTCGTCATCGGCGGCGAACCGCAGCGCGCCGGTGCCGGGGCAAAGCTAAGCGCGCTGTTCGGCGAGGGTGAGCCGCTGACGATCCTGGCTGAGAAAGCCGGCGCACTGCGGGTGTCGACCCGCGACGGAGAGGACGCGCTTGCGACCGTGCGCAATCTCTCCTCGACCTCGGGCCAGGTCGCCTTCATCGCGCCGATCGACGAAGCGCTGGCGCCTTGGCGCCGCACGGCGCTCATCGCCACGTTGCTGCTCACGACGACTGCGCTCGCGATGGCGGGCGGGACGATCTGGTACCTGCTGCAGCTTCGCACGGCGCGCACCCGTCAGCAGGCCGAAGCGACGACCCGAGCGCATTTCGATCTCGCCCTCAACTGCGGCCGTTGCGGTCTTTGGAACTGGGATCTCGCGCGAGGCCGAGTCGTCTGGTCGAAATCGATGTTCGAGATGCTCGATCTCGCGCCGACCTCGCGCGCGCTTTCGCTCGAGGAACTGCAGGCGCTTGTTCATCCCGAGGACGAACCGCTCGCCTCGCTCGCCGAACGCGCCCTGGCCGCGTCCGGCTCTATCGATCTCGAATTGCGGATGCGCAATCGCGATGGCGAATGGGTGTGGCTGCGCAAGCGCGCCGAACTCGTCGAGGACGCTTTGAGCGGCGAGCGCCGGCTGGTCGGCATCGCTGTCGACATCTCCGACCGCAAGTGCGAGGCCGAGCAGTCCGCAACAGCCGACCAGCGCTTGCGCGAGGCGATCGAGGCCATTTCCGAAGCTTTCGTGGTGTGGGATTCCTCCAATCGTCTCGTGCTGTGCAATTCGAAGTACCAGCGCCTCCACAATCTGCCGGGCGAGGCGGTTCGCGCTGGCATGGCCTATTCGGAACTCGCCGCGCTGGGCGTCGCGCCGCTCGTCGATCGCGAAACGATGGTCGATGCCGAGCAGGCTGCGCCCGGCGAATGCGCGAAAGCCTACGAAGCGCGTCTGGCCGACGGACGCTGGCTGCAGGTCAACGAGCGCCGCACGCGCGACGGCGGCTACGTCTCGGTAGGCACCGACATCACCGCTCTCAAGGAGCACGAGCAGCAGCTCATGAAGTCCGAGCAGCTTCTGCTCGCCACCGTCGCGCAGCTCCGCCAGTCGCGCCGCTCGCTCGAAACGCAGGCCCAGCAGCTCGCCGATCTCGCCGAACGCTATCATGAGCAAAAAGCGGAAGCCGAGATGGCCAACCGGGCCAAGGCCGAGTTCCTCGCCAATATGAGTCACGAGTTGCGCACGCCGCTCAACGCCATCATCGGCTTCTCGCAATTGATGGAAGGCGAGACCTTCGGCCCGCTCGGCTCGGATAAATATCGCGACTATTGCGCGCACATCCACTCGAGCGGCCAATATCTGCTGAACGTGTTTTCCGACGTTCTGGACATGTCGCGCCTCGAGTCGGGACGCATCCGCCTCAATCATTCCGTGTTCAAAGTCGAGAAGGCGGTTCAGAAGGCGGTGCTCGACGTCGCTCCGACCGCCCGCGACAAGGGCATCGCCATCGATGTCCAGGTGAACGCCGCCGACACGCTCGACGCCGATTCGGCCGCGGTCGAACGCATCCTGACGACGCTGCTGCGCAACGCGGTGAAGTTCTCGCCGGAGAATGCGGCGGTGACGATCGGCGCGCAGGCCTTCACCAATCAGATTCATTTCTACGTCGAAGATTCCGGCCCCGGCATCGCGAGCGACGACATCTCACGTCTCGGCCGCCCGTTCGAGCAGGCCGACACGACAATGGCCAACGGCATGAAGGGCTCGGGCCTCGGCCTTGCGATCGCCAATTCGCTCATCGAACTGCACGGCGGCGTGCTTCGCATCACCTCGAAGCCGGGCGAAGGCACGCTCGTCATGGTGAGCCTGCCGAAGTCGGCCCGCAGCCCGCGCACCCTGGCGCTCGCCGCTGTGGCTTGAGGACGTTAGAACGAATTGCGTTTTGATCGACGCGAAGCCGCCCCGCGCCTTCTCCCCTTGCGGGAGAAGGGGTCCGGCGGCTATTCAGAACGTGCGTCGACCACAAAGCAGAAGGCGCCGGAGCCGGTTCAGACACAACGCAAAAAGCCTTAGCCTTTTCGCGTGGCGACGATGTCCTCTTTGGTCGGCAGGCGCGCGAAAAGGTAGAGGCTTGCGACGACATTGGCGACGCCGAGCAGCACCATCCCCATCGACTCGCTGAGACCCGTGAACTTGAGCAGCAGCGTGGTCGCGAGCGAGCCGACGACCATATAAACGGAATTGAGCGTATTGACCGCGCCGACGACCCGCGCGCGCCTGTCTACGCTCGACCACGCCTGCACGGCGGCGAAAATCGGCACGACGAAAAGGCCGGCGGCGCAGGAATAAGCGAGCACCTCGGCGGCGATGCGCAGCCCGTCGGGCGAGCTGAAAAAGGCGATCAGGTCGACTTCGCCGGCCGCCTGCGGCATCGCCCGCGTATGCAGGCCCAGGTCGATCGCGAGCGCGGCCATGACGAGAAGAAGGAACGGCGTCTGGGCGAGTTGGATTCGCCCGTGCGCGAGAATCGCGGCCAGGAGCGAGCCCGCCGCGATGCCGACCGCAAAGAACAGATTGATCGCCGTCTCGACGTCGACGCCGCCGCCGATGCGGGACTTGATGATGACGGGCACGAGGGACAGCGTGATCGCGCCGACCATCCAGAACCAACTGACGGCGATGGCGCCGACCCACTGGCGGTCGTCCGCCCGCAGCTCACGCAGGAGCTCGCGGGTCGCCCGCCACGGATTGAAATCGACCTTGAGGCCCGGCGCGCCGACGCCCGTCGAAGGGATATATCGCGACGTCGCGTAACAGGCGGCCGCGACCAGCATGAGCTGCGCCACGACCGTCCACGGCGCGCGGCCCTCGGACGCGGCGTAGCCGCCGACGACGAGGCCGCAAATGATCGCCGCGAAGGTCGCGCCCTCGACCAGCGCATTGCCGGAGATCAGCTCCTCGCGCTTCAGGTGGTCGGGCAGGATGCCGTATTTGATCGGCCCGAACAGCGCCGCGATGCAGCCCAGTCCGAACAGCGCGAGATAGAGCAGTTCGAGTGAGGAGAAACAGAAGCCCGCCGCGGCGATCATCTGCACGAAGATTTCAGCGAACTTGAGCTTGCGCGCGATCGCGGCCTTATCGTTGGCGTCGGCGATTTCGCCGCCGATCGGCGACAGCGGAATCGAGGGCAAGACGAAGATCGCCACCGCCAGCGACACTTTCGCTCCCACATCCGCGCCGCTGAAGCGAAACAGGATCAGCATCGCCAGCATCTGGCGCACGAAATTGTCGTTGAATGCGGAGAGGAACTGGCACCAAAACAGCGGCGCGAACCGCCGTGAGCGCATCAAAGTTCGGAACATGCGCCGCGCCCTTTGCGAACGATAGGTTCGGGAAAGGAGCCCGAACCGCGAAGCGCGTCAAGGCAATGTCGGGCCGCCGCCATCGGCGGTTTGTTCCTTTCGGCGCACCTCCCTGGGCGAGGCTTCCCGACGTCAGAAGCGGTAGGCGGTCTGGGCGTAGGCTTGGAAAATCTGCGTGGAGAAGGTTCCGACCTGCGACTCGCCGCCAGCAGCGGCGTCCTGGAAGTTTACGTCGCCCTTCGCGTCGAGCGACCAATAGCGGGCGCCGACGCCGATGGTGAAGTTGTGCGCCAGCGCGTAGTCGATCTCGCCTTCCAGCTGATAGCCCAGATGGCCGGTCGCGCTCTCCGGTATCGGTCCAGAAAAGTCCTGGGGTATGCGCAGATAGTGGTAGTTCTCGCCGGAGAAGGTAATGAACGGCAGCCAGACCGCCTCGCCACGCACGGTGAAGCCGCCCGGCAAGCTGGCTTCGCCGACGAGGCCGAGACGCGCGCCCCACCAGACGTTGCTGTCCGTGATGCTGGAATTGCTGGAGGCGACGAAGCCGGCCGGGGTGCAAACGTCCGGGTTGGTCGCGGTCTGAACGCAGCCAGACGCGTTCAACTGCTCGGAGATGAAGGTCGCGCCCATCAGGCCGCCGACCCTATAGTACGGCTGCGTGAACCCGTAATAGCCGACGTCTGCGACGCCGTAGCCGAGCTCGCCGTAACGCTGTGTGCTGTCGGTCGAGGAATAGGGGCTGACGCCCGGTGGAAAATCCTCGTCTTGCAAAGTCCCGTCGTAGAGGCGTCCGATTCCGGCGAATCCCTTTGCGAAAAGCCCGCTGTTGTCGTCCAGCCGGCCGAAAATCTCGCCGATCGCCGCTTGGGTGTCATGATAGGTCAGGCGCGACATCAGGACCGAGCCTGTTCCATCGTAGAGGCTCATCCGATTTTGCGAGACCGACATGCCCGCCCGCGCTCCGACGGTGGCCGCGATCTCCGGCGGACTCGAGTTCGGGAAGATGACCGGCGCGCTCTCGCCTCCGAACTCGTAGTTGGCGGTCAGACGCAGCGTGAAGCCTTTGAAGTCGGCGGTGGAATTGGTTTCGGGCGAGATCTCGTCGGCCGGAAAAAGCACATTCGGGGCGCCGACGACGGTGCTCTTTCCCAGGTCGTAATAGAGGCCCTGCAAGCCGATCGACCATTGCGAGTCGATCGCGTATTCGACGCCGCCGCCCACCGCGTATCCAACCAGCATGTTCGTGTCGGCGCCGGTGTAGGTCACGCCATTGCCGAATCCGAGCCCGCTGTTCAGCGAGGCAAACCCAAAGGCGAGGCCGCCGGTGGCGTATATCAGGAGGTCGTTGATCGGGGCGAAGCCGACGTTTGCGCGGATCGTCCCGAGCGATCGAAGACTTTGGGTTTCGGAGAAGGAATAGCCTACGCCGGCGTAGGAGGGATCGACGACGGTCTGCGACGACTTGGAGCCGACCATGTCATAGTCCGTCTCGGCGCCGAGGACGAACCCTCCCCACTGCTTCGCATAGCCGATCTGCGCGCCGCCCAGCACGCCGGATTGTTTCATCGACATCGAATTGGGAATGCCTGCGGTCGACATATAGGGCGCGGGCGGAAACCAGCCGATCGACTCGCCTGAACTCGGCGAATAGAAGCCGCCGCCGTTTACGCCGATGTGCATCCCTTCCCAACGGCCGGCGGTGTGGATGCCCAACGGGGGCGGCGCGTAGTCCGGCGGCGCGAAAAAGGGACCCAGATCGGCCGCTGCAGCCCCGGTGGCCAAGCTCGCCACACCGATCGTGAGGGCTATTTGCGATGGCTTCACGGTCGTCTCTCAGGGCCGCGCCGGACGCGATCACGTCCGGAGCGACCAAACGTTAACCATAGTATGCTTAACGAAGGGTTATCCGTGAGGCTCGCGTGGATCGCGGGGCGGTCGAGACCCGGACTACTGGTCCACGAAGCGTTGCGTCGCCAGGAACGCCGTCAGCCGCTCGGCGAAGGCGCGGCGCACGGCGGTCTTGGGCGGCTTGGCGAGGCGGCCTTCGGGCGCCGGCAAGGCCCAATCGGACCAGGGCGAAGCGGCGAACCAGCTCCGGTAAAGTTCGGCGAAACGCTGTTCGCCGCGCCAGCCGGCCTGCCAGGGTTTGGGGCTGTTGACGAAGTGCAGCACGATCGGCTCGATCGTCGTCTCGAGATCGAGCACCAGGAACTCGCCCATGAAATTGCATCGCGGCGACAGCGGCGCAAACTTGCCCTTCAGCGTTGCGTTAAGTGCGTCCTGCTCCATGAAGGGATAGCGTTCCGGCTCGGCGCGCAGGGCGCGTGCGACGCGGTGGCTGAGTTCGGCGGCGCCCCAGGCGGCGCGATCGATCACCATGAGGCCGGCGTTGAAGTAGGGCGTCGCGAGATCGAGGCCGAGCCCGAGCCGGCTCGCCTGGAAGCGCCGCGTGAGCGCCGCGCCGACATTGAAATCGAAGAGATAGATCATGTCGTAGGCGGCGGCGATCGGCTTGCCGCCAAGGTCGACGCTGGCGAGGCGCGACAGCCCGGGCCGGACCACCAACATGTCCGAGTCCATCGTGACGATGCGCGAATAAGTCTCTGGCAGCACGCGATCGAGAAAGAGGCGGCGGAACACCGCGCGCGAGAAGCGGCCGCGTCCGGCAAGGCCGTCTTCAAAGCGCGAAAAATCGGTCACGAAGAGGTTGATGCGGCTCCGCAGCGCCGGATCCAGCGCGTCGAATCCGGGCGCGACGTCTTCCGCCTCGCAGACGATGAAAATGTCGAACGCGTCCGAGTCGCTCTGCGCAATCAGCGAGGCGGCCGCTCGCACCGCGGGCCGAAAGAAGGAGAGGTCGGGCGTGAGACAGAGCGCGGGCTTCATGGGGCTCACTTCCGCGCTGTCTCGCATCAGCTATGAAGCGGCGCGGCGCCGGAGCGTTCGTAGTTGTTAGAGACCCGCGCATGCCACATGCGCCGCGATTGCAGATGCTCGACGCCCGGCTCGCGCGCGGGCAGATCGAGCGCGGCGACCAGCGCTTCGATCTCGCGCCGCGCCGCCTGCTGGGAAGCGGTCAGGGCGCCGGCGGAGGTGTCTTCGATCGGATCGAGTGCGGTGAGGCCGATCGGGAACAGTTCACGGAAGATCACGCGGTCGTGCAAGCCTTCGGCGACGCGGAAGCGAAGCTCGGCGGCGAGCCGGCCGATGCTGACTGCGATCTGGCGGGAATTGTTGCTGGCGATCGAAGCCATGCGGTTGCGCACCATGACCCAGTCGATCACGCCATTATCGACGAGGCGGCGCTTGCGCCGCGCTTCCATGACGAGGTCGGCGTAATGCGCGACGGCGCCGCGCTGCGCTCGGTCGTGATGGACGCGCGAGAAGACGTCGATGTCGATGTAGCTGTCGTTGAGCGGCGAGACCAACGTGTCGGCGAGCGAGTGCGCGAGCCGCATCAGATAGGAATCGCTGGCGGGCGTGTCGATGATGACGAATTCGTAGTCGTGCTCGACGGCGCCGATCGCCTCGGCGAACAGGGCGAACTCATGCGCCTCGTTGGCGCGCACGTCGCTGGATTTGCCGCGCTCCATGGCGCAATGGCGCGGCAGTTCGATTTGCCAGGGCGCATTGGCGGACCAGGACTTCCGGTTCTCGAAGAAGCGCGTCAGCGTTTGTTGGCGCGTGTCGAGATCGATGCAGGCCACCTTGCGGCCGGCCTTGAGGAGCGCGACCGCGAGATGAATCGAGATCGTCGACTTGCCCGCGCCTCCCTTCTCGTTGCCGACGACGATCACATGCGCGCTGCGCAAGTCCGCGGTCTCGTTGTCGAAGGTCATTGAGAAGCCGAATCAGTCCTGTAGGGATGACGGCGACAATAGACGCATTGCGGGCGTCGCGGCAATCGGCGTCCGCGGCTCTCGCGCGATCACGATGCGCTCACCAAACGTGAGGTCCGTCAGCGCGCCGGTTCCGCATGGCCGACCGTACGAACGACCGAAGGAAATTCGTCGCGGATCGAACGTTCGATCGCATCGACGCGCTCGTGCGCCGCCTCGACCGGGATCGAAGGATCGACGCGGCAATGGAAGATGACGATGTGGCCGTTCGATGCGGCGCGGACGCGCACGTCATGGACATCGCGCAGCACGCCGTCACGCGTGGCGGCGCGCGCCAACGCCTCGGCGATCGCTCGAGTGAGCGACGGGTCGGCGTCGCTGCCGCCGATCTCGAACATTTCCATCGGCTCGATATGCGTCTCGACCTCGATATCCGGGCCGATCTCGTCCGTAATCGCGCGTTCGAGCTGCGAGGCGATGTCGTGCGCCGCGCCGAGGCTCATGCGGCCGTCGACCTCGAGGTCCAGCGTCACCGATTTGCGGTCCGCGACATTCTGGACCGCGACGCGATGGACAAACAGCCGCCGGCGCGCGGCGATCACCTGCACGCGCTCGAGCACGGTCTCGTCGTCGAGCGCGAGCGGGTCGGCGGTGAGCGTCAACGCCGTGTCGGGCCATCGGCGCGCGATCGCGTCGGCGACGTCGGCCTTGATCGCGGAAACGCGTTCGAGCGGCAGGGTGCGGGATACGTAGAGGCCGAGCTCGCCGATCGTCAGCGCGCCGCTGCGGCGCAAGCGCAGGAATTCCGTTCCGGCGACGCCGGGAACGTCCCGCACGGTCGCCCGCACGGCCTCCGCGAGACCCTTGGGCGCCGCGTCGACCAGCGCGTCGATCGTGCGCCGCCCGAGGCGGAAGCCGGCGACGGCGATGAAAGCGGCGACGCCGATGGCGGCGAAGGCGTCGGCATGCGGCCAGCCCCAGCGGGTCGCGGCGAGGCCGACCAGAACGAGCGCGGAGGAGACGAGGTCGCTCGAATAATGCAGCGCGTCGGCCGCCAAGGCGTCGCTTCGCGTCTCACGCGCGAGGCGCGTCAGGGCGAGATAGCGCACGACGTCGACGCCGATGGAGAGGAGAATGGCGGCGAAGCCGAACAGATTCGCGTCCACCGTCTGGGGCTCGCCGCCGATGCGGCGCAGCGCCTCGACGGCGACCGCGACGGAGAGCGCGAGGAGGAACCCCGTCTGCGCGAGCGCGGCGACGGCCTCGATCTTGGCGTGGCCGAAAGGATGGTCCTCGTCGGCCGGCTTATCGGCCTCGCGCACCGCCACATAGGTCACCGCGCTCGCGCCGATGTCGAGCGTGTTGTGGGCGGCCTCGGAGAGCAGCGCCAGGGAGCCGGTCGTCAGGCCGGCGGCGAATTTGACGAGCGTCAGGGCGAAGCTGGCCCCGACCGAAGCCAAAGCGGCGCGCCGCTTTCGCCGAGATGGCGCCTCTTTTTGACCGCGCTCGGCCGCTTCAACCATATATAACCCCTCCAGGCGCGCTTGATCGGCCTTATGCGCCGCCGGCCGCGCCGAGGCAAACCCTAGAGGACCGGATATGGAATATCTTCACACGATGGTTCGCGTTACCGATCTCGACAAGTCGCTCGAGTTTTACGTCGGCAAGTTCGGGCTCGTCGAAGTCCGGCGCACCACCAACGAGAAGGGCCGGTACACCCTCGTCTTTCTCGCTGCGCCCGGCGACGTCGAGCGCGCCAAGAAGAACCAGGCGCCTCTGGTCGAGCTGACCTACAACTGGGATCCGGAGACCTACACGGGCGGGCGCAACTTCGGCCATCTCGCCTATGAGGTCGATGACATCTACGCCACCTGCGACAAGCTGCAGAAGGCGGGCGTCGTCATCAACCGCCCGCCGCGCGACGGACGCATGGCCTTCGTCCGCAGCCCCGACGCGATCTCGATCGAGCTGCTCCAGAAAGGCGAGGCGCTGGCGCCGGCCGAGCCGTGGGCGTCGATGCCGAACACCGGCGTCTGGTGAGGAGCCAACGCGGCGATCAGACGATCGCCGCGTTGACCAGGTTGCGGAACAATTGCCGGAAGAACTCCCGGTTCTCCGGCGCTTGCACCAGCAGGATCGCGAACAAGGCGTCGCGCGGCGAGACCCAGAACGAGGTGCCGGCGACGCCGCCCCAGAAGAACTCGCCGGCCGAGCCGATCGTCGGCGCGACGCCGGTCTCCGTACGCACCGCGAAGCCGAGGCCGAAACCATGGCCGGGCCAGAGGAGCGGATGCGCCTTGAGGACATGCGGGCCGAGATGGTCGCTCGCCATGTACGCGATCGTGCGCGAGCCGAGCATGCGCGAGCCGCCGAAGGCGCCGCCGCTGCTGACCATGCCAAGGAAGCGCGCGTAGTCGCCGAGCGTCGAGACGAGACCGCCGCCGGCGTATTCGCAGCGCGGCGGCTGCCGCGATTCGATCAGGTCGATCCCGCCCGCTTTGAAAAAATCGAACGAGGTGGGCTGCGCGAAACGGTCGAGCTTGGCGTTCGGCACGTAGAAGGCGGTGTCTTGCATTCCGAGCGGTTCGAACAGCCGGTCGGCGAGGAAGTCGCCGAGCCGCTGCCCGGAAACAACCTCGATGACGCGGCCGAGCACTTCCGTCGAATGGCCATATTCCCAGGCCTCGCCCGGTTGATAGCGCAGCGGCAAGGCGGCGAGCGAATCGACGAACTCGGCGGCCGTCTTCTCCTGGGTCATCGGCGCGGCGGCGAGCACCGCCTGCTGCACTTTGGAGACGCCGGTGAAGCCGTAGGTGAGGCCCGAGGTGTGGCGCAGCAAATCCTGGATCGTGATCGAGCGCTTGAGCGGAACCAAATCGAGCTTGTCGCCGTTCTCCACGCCGACCATCGCCTTGCCGAAAGCAGGCACATATTTCTCGAGCGGATCGGTCAGCAGCAGCCGCCCTTCCTCGACGAGCATCATGGCGGCGACCGAGACGATCGGCTTGGTCATGGAATAGATACGGAAGATCGCATCCTCGCGCATCGGCGGGCCGTCCGGCGCGAGGGCGCCGAGCGTTTGCGAGAAAGCGACCTTGCCGTGCCTGGCGATCAGCATCGACGCGCCCGGCGCGCGTTTGGCCTCGATTTCGCGGTGGACAACGTCGGTCAAGCGCTGCAAGCCGGCGCGCGACAAGCCGACCTCCTCGGGGCGGACGATCGGCAATCCTGACAGGGCGTTGGCGCTAGGGTTCAAAAGGGGCCTCCTGCGACGAGGCGTGCACTATTGTTCCAATTGCCGCCTGCGGGCAAGCGGATCGTCGGTACTGGACTTGGCCCTTGGGCGGAGGGAGAATCGAACCATGAACGGCGGCCCCGATATGTTCGCGCCTCTGGCGCCTCCGCCGCCGCTTCCCGAGCGGCTGCGGCCGCAAAGCCTCGAGGAAGTGGCGGGCCAGGAGCATCTGACCGCGCCCGACGGCGCGCTGACGCGAATGCTTCAGGCGCCGACGCTCGGCTCGATGATTTTCTGGGGTCCGCCGGGCTCCGGCAAGACGACGGTCGCCCGCCTGATTGGCCAACGCGCCGATGCGGAATTCGTGCAGGTGTCGGCGATCCATTCGGGCGTCGCCGAACTCAAGAAGATCTTCGACGCGGCGCGCGGGCGGCGCGCCATGGGCCGCGCGACGCTTCTGTTCGTCGACGAGATCCATCGCTTCAATCGCGCCCAGCAGGATTCCTTCCTGCCCGTCATGGAGGACGGTTCGATCACGCTGATCGGCGCGACGACCGAGAACCCCTCCTTCGAGCTCAATGCGGCGCTGTTGTCGCGGGCGCGCGTTCTGGTGTTCCGGCCGCTCGACGAACAGGCGATCGAGAAGCTGATCGCCCGCGCCGAGCAGCTCGTCGGCAAGCCGCTGCCGCTCGACGCGGAGGCGCGCGCCGCGCTCGTGCGCATGGCCGACGGCGACGGCCGGGCGGCGCTCACCCTCGCCGAAGAAGTGTGGCGCGCCGCGCGCGAGGGCGAGACCTTCGACGCCGCCGGCCTCGTGCAGGTCGTGCAGCGCCGCGCGCCGATCTACGACAAGGCGCAAGAAGGTCACTACAATCTGATCTCGGCGCTGCATAAGAGCGTGCGCGGTTCCGATCCCGACGCGGCGCTCTACTATCTCGCGCGCATGTTCGACGCCGGCGAGGATCCGTTGTTTCTCGCCCGGCGCGTCGTTCGCATGGCCGTCGAGGATGTCGGCCTCGCCGACCCGCAAGCGATCGTCGTCGCCAATGCGGCCAAAGACACGTACGATTTCCTCGGCAGCCCCGAGGGTGAACTCGCCATCGCGCAAGCCGTCGTCTATGTCGCGACCGCGCCGAAGTCGAACGCGCTCTACACCGCCTTTGCGGCGGCGCGCGCGCTCGCCCAGTCGCACGGCTCGCTCGCCCCGCCGCAGACCATCCTCAACGCGCCGACCAAGCTGATGCGCGAGGTCGGCTACGGCGCCGGCTACCGATACGACCACGACGAGCCCGACGCCTTCAGCGGCCAGAACTATTGGCCGGAGGCGCTCGGCCGCCGCCAGCTCTACGAACCGGTCGAGCGCGGCTTCGAGCGGGAGATCCGCAAGCGGCTGGACTATTGGGCGAAGCTGCGGCGCGAGCGCGGGGAGGGGTAGGGCGGAGCGCGCGACGCCGCGTCAACGATTGGCAAATTTGGCGCTTGGCAAATTTGGCGCTTGGATTGTCAAGTAAAGTCAAGGTTCGTCAAGGATTCCCTTGACGAGTGGTTCAGCGATATCAATGGCTTGCGTGACGCAGAGTGGACATTTCGCGGCGGCGCGCCGTTGTCAAGGCGAGCGGAGCGGGCGGGCGAACGGACGCTGAAACTCATTTGTTTAGAGTAGCACGAATTCCGCTTTTCAGAAAGGACTCGTGGCCGCGTCCCACCCTCTCTGGCGCTCGACGTAGGATCGATCTCGTCGAGCGCGGACAGTGCGGCCGCGTACGCGATCAGGCCAGGAGACCGCCGCCGTCGATCGCCAGCGTCTGGCCGGTCACGAATGTCTGTCGCATCAGGTAGAGATAGCCCTCGGCAATCTCCTGCGCGTCGGCGACATGGCCCACAGGCAGGCGTCGAGCTTGGGAAGCATAGAGCGACTCCCGCGCTTCCTCCGACATCTCGCGCCAAAGCGGTGTTTTGACGAGGCCCGGGGAGACGATGTTGACGCGCAATGGCGCCAGTTCCACCGCCAAGGCTCGCGTCAGCCCCTCCATCGCCGCGCAGATGCTCGCCGCAACAGACCAGCCCGGACCTGGCCTCGCTCCCGCTAAGCCGGATGTGAACACGATCGAGCCGCCGGTCCGGATCTGGCTGTGCCCCCATCGGGCCGCCATGAACGCGCCCCAATAACGCAATTCGAAGAAGTGACGCGCGCTGGCGATGTCCGCTTCCGCCAGAGGCGAGAGCTTCAGCGACTCCCCGGCGGTGTAGACGAGATGGTCGAAAGGCCCGACAGCGTCAAAGAAAGCCTCGATGGCGGCGGCGTTCGACAGGTCGACCGTGCGTCCTTCCGCACCAGCAGGAAGCGTCGTTAGCGCTCGCTTGACCCGCGCGTCGTCGCTGGACGCGACCAGCACCTGGGCGCCTTCCTTTGCCGCGGCTTCCGCGACCGCCAAGCCGATCCCCGAGGTTCCTCCAAGAACGACGATCCGTTTGTCCTTCAAAGTCATGGCAGCCTCCTTTTGCGAGAGGCTCATCTTCCCATGCCGCCCGCCTTTGACACAAACGCATCCGGGTCCATACAAAGATGACTCGGAGTCACGATCATGTTCGATGCGCGGTTGCTCTCCGGCGTCAGCGTCATGATAGCGGTGGTCGAAGCCGGCAGCTTCGTTCAGGCGGCCGACGCGCTCGGCCTGACGCCGTCCGGCGTCAGCCGGGCCATCGCGCGGCTGGAGACGCGGATCGGCATAAGGCTGTTCGACCGCAACCCCCGCGCCGTAGTCCTCACCGAGGAGGGCCGGCGTTTCCATGCCCAGGTGGCGCCCCTGCTGACCGGGATCGAAGAGGCCGCGGAAGAAGCGGCAGGCGCCAGCGCCACGGTCCGGGGCCGTCTCAAGCTCAATCTCGATCCGTGGTTCGCCCGAGTCGTTCTGGCGCCTCGCCTGCCCGAGCTGACAACCCGCTATCCCCAGCTCTCATTGGAGCTTCTGGTCAGCAATCATCGCGAGGAGATGATGGCCGGCGGCGTCGACCTCGCGCTGCGCTTCGGGCCGCCCGACCCATCGGCGCTGATCGCGCGAAAGATTCTCGAAACGCGCGTCATAACCTGCGCGTCCCCGAGCTATCTCGCGCGCCGGGGGACGCCCAAAGTCCCGGCAGACATCGCCGACCACGAAGCGCTGCTGTTCCGAGACCCGCAATCCGGACGGCCGTTCACCTGGGAGTTTCATCGGCAGGAGGACGTCGTCGAGATCCCGGTCGACGGGCGCGTCGTGATGGACGATCCTTCGGCGGCTATGGCGGCCTGCGAAGCCGGGCAGGGCTTATTTCAGAGCTTCGAACTCGGCCTGGCCCAATGGCTCGCGAGCGGGAAGCTCGTGCAAATCCTGCCCGAATGGTCTGACGAGCGTTTCCCCTTATACGCTTATTTTCCCTCGCGCCGACACGCGCCAGCCAAGCTACGCGCCTTTCTCGAATTCATTCACCTCATCGCCGCGAGCGCGTAGGTTTGATTTTGTCCCGATTTTAGAGCGCCCTTTTTGGTTGGCGCGCACAGCCCGTCACCCCCGCGTAAAGCGGGGGTCCAGATAGCCGCCGCAGGCCTTCGCCCTTGACTCCTGGATGCCCGCGTTCGCGGGCATGACAAGCGGTCGGCTCCGTCGGGCAGGAGAGATCGGGCACGGCTTCGGCTCTGCGGCGCAACATTGGGAGTGGCTCTGCTGGGCAGCCTATTCGGGCTACTGCAAGGCGGTCCGGCGGGCCTCCGCGCGGCGATGCTGTTGGGAGGGATCATGCAGATCTGCGGCGCGGCGGCTGCGTTCGACTCGATACGCTGACGCGAGTGGTCGCCACGAGCGAAGCGGCCTTATGTAGCGGGCCGCCTTGCGCGAGAGATCGATGCTGTAACGTTCGATGCCTACCCAAACGAGATAGCCGACGGCGATGGCGATCGGCAGTTCGAGGAAGCGGTCGATCCCCTGAAACCAAGCGTCGCACGTCTTGAAGACGATAAAATGCGTCAAATAGAGGCTGTAGGAAATCTTGCCCAGCCATTGCGGGATGGACCCATTGAGCGCCGCGAAGTCGAAGCGGTATCGGGCAAGGTGGCTTCCGACGACGAAGAATATCCCGCAAGCCATGCGCAATTCGAAACAACCGGCAATGACGAAAACCAATATTGCGATTGCCGCGCGAGGCGCCGTCTTGCCGCTCCAAACGATGAACGGCATCGCGAGCATCGCCCATGCCTCGACATAGAGCGACCAAATCGGCGAATCGATCCGCCAGATCGCAACGCTCGGCGTGAGCGGGTAAAAGGCGAAGTCAGTCCAGCCGACATCGACGCGGGAAAGCAGCGCCCCGGATGCGAGCGCAACGGCGTAGACTGGCCAAAGGCGCAAGAACCGGCGAAGCAAGAACACGGGAAAGTCGCTGGTCCAGGCCAGGGTCAGCACATAGCCCGACATGACAAAGAAGCAATAGACCGCCAAAGTGCCCGGCGGCGCGTAGGCGTGCACGGGACTGTGCGCGAGGAAATGCCAGAGCATGACATAGGCGGCGAGCAAGCCGCGAAGTCCGTCGATCGATGCTATGCGACTCGGAGCGCGGGTCATTGGGAAGCAGCCCTGAATTCGCCGGGCATCTGGGCGCGAACCAAGAACCAAATTGATCGATGCTTGGCGCGACGGCGGACATCGTATTGTGTTCCGTAGCAGTCGCTCATTAACACAGGCATAATTGGTGCATATAAACCTTGATCTTTGAGACCCAAGACTGGGAGGTCGCAGTGAGCCGGAAGCAGCACAAACGCCTTTCCGCGACATGCCAATGCGGCAAGGTGAGATTCGAGGCGGTGGGGCCGCCGATTCTGACAGGCTCCTGCTACTGCGCGAGCTGCCAAGAAGCTGGACGCCGGTTCGAGCAGTTGGCTTTCGCGCCGCCCGTGCTCGATCCCGACAGTGGGACAAGCGTCGTCCTCCATCGAAAAGATCGCGTGCAATGCGTGATGGGGCAGGAGCTTCTCGAAGAGCATCGGCTCAAGGCCGATTCCCCGACCCGGCGCGTCCTTGCGACCTGCTGCAATTCGGCGATGTTCCTCGACTTCACCAAAGGGCACTGGCTGTCGATGTATCGGAACCGCTTTCCGGCAGGCGCGCCGCCACTCGAGATGCGGGTGATGACAAAGGAGCGGCGCGCTGGCGTCGAGCTTGCCGATGACTTGCCGAATTATAGTGGCGTCTCCGGCAAGTTCATGGTGAAGTTGATCGCCGCCTGGATTGCGATGGGGCTCCGCAGGCCCGAAATCACCTTGGGAAAGACAGCCCGCGGGGCGCAATAGACACGCCTATCCGAGGTGGCTCCACCCGTAACGCGAGGGAGGATCGAGATGGAAGACGCGAAGACTCGAGCGGCTTTGGATCTCCACTGGGCCGCGTCCGACGCGAACGACTTCGAGGCGGAGCACCAAATTTACCGGGAGGACGCCGTGCTCGAATATCCGCAGTCGGGCGAGCGCATCCGCGGCCGGCGCAATATTCAGGCGTCTCGGTTCGCACAGCCGAACGCGAAGCGCTTCAGCGTGCGGCGCATCCTCGGCGCCGGCGACCTCTGGGTCACTGAACTGGTCCTCACCTATGACGGGCGCCCGTCCTACACGGTGAGCATCATGGAGTTCGAAGACGGGAAGGTGGCGCGCGAGGCGCAATACTTCGGCGATCCGTTCGAGCCGGGGCCTTCGCGGGCGCAATGGGTGGAACGGATGCGGTGAAATGCTGTCCGCCGCTTTCACGGGACAATCCAGTCGGCGCCCATGTCATGCCCGCGAAAAGCGGGCATCCAGGAGTCAAAGGCAAAGGCCAGCGGCGGTTGTCTGGCCCCCCGCTTCTCGCGGGGGTGACACGTCAATACGGGGGCGGGCGGCGCGCGTGCTGAAGCTTTGCAGCTTCAGTCCACCAGGAGAGGTCGTCGGCAAATCGTCCGAAGGCGCGTTCCAACGCTTTGCCGCCCTCGCGAATCGGCGCGCCGCTTGCGTCGAGCGTTTCTGCGATGGGGCCGATCGTGAGCGAGCTCGAGATCACGACCATCCCCATTTCCGACAGCGTGCAATGCCAAGCCGAATTGGAGCGCGCGCCGGACAGGCGGCCCCCCGAATAGCTGGCGACTGCAGCCGGGCGCCAGTACCATTCCTCTAAAAAATGGTCTGTGAGATTCTTGAGGCCAGGCTGAAGGCCCCAATTGTATTCGCCCGTTACGAACACAAAGGCGTCCGCCTGCCGTATCTTTGCGGCCAGCGCCTCCATGGCGGGCGGCGCCGAGCCGCGCGGATACTCCTTGTACATGCGATCGAGCATCGGCAGGTCCACCGCCTTGGCGTCTATCAGTTCGACATCGCTGCCTCGCCTCGACAACTGGTCGACGATGTAGTTGGCGAGCCGGATTCCCATTCGATCGCGTCGGTAGGAACCGTAGAATACGAGAATTCGCTCCGCCATCAGCTTCCTCCGCGGCGCTGTCGCGACGTCGACGAACAATAGAGCTTGGGCAATGTCATGTCTGGACAGCGCCCGCTGTCAAGCGATCGTTTGAGACGTTGCGCTAGCCGCGCGCGCGGTTGCGTCTTAAGCTGGGCTTCGGCGGCGGCGGCCCTATCGAACCGGCGGGGATGTCGGTTTGCCGAGAAGCGTTCTGCAGTTACGTGGAACCGTCTTTGCGAGCGAAGCGAAGCAATCCAGCGATCGAGGTCTCGCCGGCAAGTCGCGGGTCGTTCCGCGGGCGCCTCGATCGGTTGACGCTTCGATCTCTGGATCGCCGCGCTTCGCTCGCGATGACGACAGGGGCCGATTCCTAAAGCGACTGCTTAGAGGGAGCCGATGCCAAAACTTCTATCCGTCAATGTCGGTCTCCCCAGGGACATTGAATGGAACGGTAAAGTCGTCCGCACCGCGATCTGGAAATATCCGGTGTCCCGCCGGGTCGTTGCCCGGCGGCTCAATCTGGACGGCGACGCTCAGGGCGATCTTAAAGGTCATGGCGGCGAACAGCGCGCGGTGATGGTCTATCAACTCGAAGCCTATCGCTATTGGGAGCGGGAACTCGGCCGGAATGATTTCGAGGTTGGGCAGTTCGGAGAGAATTTCACCGTCGAAGGTCTGCCTGACGACGAGGTTTGCATTGGCGATCGCTACAGGATCGGAACCGCCGTCTTCGAAGTGACTCAACCCCGCGTCACCTGCTATCGCCTCGGCATTCGCATGAACAATCCCGAGATGCCGTCCCTGGTCGTTTCGCATGGGAGGCCGGGGTTCTATTTCCGTGTCATCACGGAAGGCGAAGTCGGCGCCGGAGACGAAATTCAGAAGGTCGCCGAGTGGCCCGATAAGATCTCGGTCGCCGAAATCGATTCGCTACTCTATCTCGCCAATCACGATCTCAATCGCATCGCGATCGCAGTGCGCATCCCTGCGCTGAGTCCGGGATGGAAGGGTTCGCTCGAAGGCTTCCTCCAAGCCGATAAAAAGGGAATCCGCAACGGCAACCCAGGGCTCACGGCGCCCGTTTCCTCGCTGCCGGCATGGGACGGTTTCCGATGGGTGAAGGTTGCAGAAGTGCATCGGGAAACCAGCGAGGTTGCGTCAGTTGTTTTGGCGCATCCGGAGGGATCGCCGCTGCCGCCTGCGCTTCCCGGCCAATATCTGGCGCTGCGCTATCGACCCGATGAGAATTCGCCGCCCGTCGTGCGCAGCTATTCCATTTCAGGGGCCTCGGATTCGGGCGCCTATCGGATCAGCGTGAAGCGCGGGATCGGTCCAGGCAGCCGGCGCCTCGTTGACGCAACGCAGGTCGGCGACAGGTTCGAGATCAGCGCCCCGCGCGGCGAATTCGTTTTGCGGCCGGGCGGGCGGCCAGTCGTTCTGTTGAGCGCCGGAATTGGCGTCACCCCGGTTCTTTCGATGCTTCACGCTCTTTCGTCTAAAAGCGCGGAATTGCCTGGGGACGTGTGGTGGATCCATGCCGCGCGCAACGCGAAGGATCATGTCTTCGCTCAGGAAGTCCGGCGGCTATTGGCCGCTATCCCCGGAAGTCGTTCGGCGGTCGCGTACAGCAAGCCCGATCCCGGCGACGACTTCGATATTCAAGGACGCTTGACCTTCGCAAGTCTGGAGACACTCGCTGTCCCCGTTGGAGCCGACTTTTACGTCTGCGGGCCGGCCGCGTTTCTCCAGGATATGAACCGGGATCTCATCGCTTTGGGGGCGCCGCAAGCGGCGATCCATCAGGAAGTCTTCGGTTCCGCCGGCGGCATGGAGCCTGGCGTAACGAAGAGAGAAGTGAAGCCCCCGCATTCTCCGGTCCCGCTCGGAACCGGACCCATCGTGTCGTTTACGCGAAGCGGTCTCGCCGCGCCATGGGACGCCCGGTTCAAGAGCATCCTCGAATTTGCCGAGGCCTGTGACGTCCCGGTCAGGTGGGCTTGTCGGACAGGCGTGTGTCACACGTGCGAGTGCGGCATTCTGGGCGGCCGGCTCCGCTACGCGCCAGAGCCGCTCGATCGACCCGCCCCGGGCAACGCGTTGATCTGTTGCTCGACGCCGGAATCGCCGATCGAGCTAGACCTGTAGTCCCCTCGTTCCCGCCCTATGCAAGGAGTTCGCAAATGCGTTCCGACATCGTTCCGGGAGCCGCTTTCCCCGACTATCAACTGCCCGACCACACGCGCACGCTGCGCAAGCTCAGCGAACTGCAGGGCGATGACCCGCTGATCCTCACGCTCGCGCGCGGCCATTACTGCCCGAAGGAGCACCAGCAACATCTGGAACTCGCCGCTTTCTATCCGAAAATCGCCGTGGCCTACACGCAGGTGGCGACGATCTCCACCGACGACCACCACACGCTGCAGGAGTTCCGCGCCTCCGTCGGCGCGCAGTGGACGTTTCTGTCCGATCCGGAACGAAAAGTGCAGAAGGACCTCGACATCCAGGAGTACACCGATCCCGAGCACGATCCGATGATTCCGTACACGCTCGTGCTGAAACCGGGCTTGGTCGTCCACCGCATCTACAACGGCTACTGGTTCTGGGGCCGCCCCTCGGTCGCCGACCTCTGGCAAGACCTCCGCGCGGTCACCAGCGAGATCCGGCCCGACTGGGATCTGAGCGCCCCGGGGCTCCGCGAGGCGTGGAACGCGGGCGACCTATCGGCATTTCACGGGTGGAACAAGGGGGCGAAAGCGGCTCCGGCTGGATCGAAGGAAAGGCGCTGATTGGGGAAGGATCCTCATCTCTCCCAAAGCGTCGAAGCAGAGGAAGTGTTTGCAGAGTACGTGGGTGAGGCACCCGTTCGTCGTACGTGAGAGCATGGTTATATCCTTGGCGATCTCGCCGCGCAGCACGTCAACCGCCTCTCGTTCGTCACCCTCGTCGAACAGCAAGATCGACGCGTTGGAGTTCGGATAGACGAGCAGGTGGCGAGCGGCAGACGAATCTTGGAATATAGCCTTGCCGCTCTTACGCCTAATGGCGTCCAGAATGTCGGTTGCCCAAGCTTGTCCTGGCCTACTAGCCCCCCCGGCGAACCGACCGCCGAGCTCGCCGAGCATCGCAACTTTCTTCGTTGAGCGCTGAAATGAGGTCATCTCCTTCTGGTCGATCTCCACGGTCGCCTCGGTGATCTCCAACAGTCCAATTGTACACCCGCTACGAGTAACCACGAAGTCAGGCTCATCGGGCGGGGTGCCGTTCCGAACCACGATTGGAAGCTCGACCATCTTGAAGGGAATGGTCGCCCTTAAGTAACCGAATAGGACGTACCACTCCTTCTTCTCCTTGCTGCGGCCCGTGCGCGGACCGACCGGCAGACCGACCTTTCGGGCGACCCACTCCAGGTCTTCGAGGCTCCGTATCTCCACTAGCTGGGTCATCTTGTTCTCGTTTGCCTGTTCACCGGCGATGTGGCCGCTCGCTGCGCCCCGAGAACAAGTGCACCCCATCTGTATCGGGCGGCACGAAGTCGCGAGCATACTTAAGCAGCAGATGTAGGTCGTTGCCGAGCTGACACTCCCACTGACCAGGACCCTTTAGGTATCCCTCGCTTGCGAAGCTCCCAAGGCTCCTGTCCACAAGATAGTCCGCGAGCTGCTCGATGTTGTTCGCAAGCTCCTCGAAATTATGATGCGGCGGCAGCCCCTTATACTTGCGACCGAGTCCGAACAGGCCGTTGAACATGTGAAGCTCCCCGAGGAACAATTCGTCGCGTAGCGCCCTCGGGCGTCCGAGAAGGTCGTCGCCAATTTTGCTACGCGAACCAATTGCTGTCTCCCTAATTCACCCGCCGCTCGCGCCCGTCCCAGAACGGCTTGCGCAATTCCCGCTTGAGGATTTTCCCGGCCCCCGAGAGTGGCAGGGGCTCGGCACGGACTTCGACGCTGCGCGGGCATTTGTAGCCGGCGATGAGTTCGCGCGCGAAGGCGATCAGCTCTTCCGGCGAGACTGTCGCGCCGGGGCGGGGCGATACGACGGCGTGGACCCGCTCGCCCCATTCTTCGTCGGGAATGCCGATCACCGCGCATTGCGCCACCGCGGGATGCTGGGCCAGCGCGTTCTCGACTTCGATCGAATAGACGTTCTCGCCGCCCGTCACGATCATGTCCTTCACGCGGTCGACGATATAGACGAAGCCGTCCTCGTCCATGTAGCCGCCGTCGCCGGTGTGCATCCAGCCGTCGATGACCGCCTTCGCTGTCTCCTCGGGACGCTCCCAATAGCCCATCATCACATTGTCGCCGCGCACCGCGATCTCGCCGATGACGCCGGGCGCGACCGGCTGATCGTGCGGATCGACGATGCGCACCTCGCAGCCGTAGGTGGCGCGGCCCGCCGAGCGGTGGCGGCCCTTGGCGAAGCCCTCGCCGAAATGCTCCTCCCAGCGCAGCACCGTCGCCACCGGCGCCAGTTCGGTCATGCCGTAGCCCTGCGAGAACTGCGTTTTCGGCAGCGCCGCCATCGCCCGCAGCAGCAGGGCCTCGCTGATCGGCGAGGCCCCATAGGCGATGCGCGCGAGCGAGGAGACGTCGTAGGCGCCGAAACGGGGATGATCGACCATCATCTGGATCATGGTCGGCACCAGCACGGTGTCGGTGACGCGCTCCTTCTCGATGATCGCCAGCGCGCCTTCCGGCGTGAACATGGGGATCATCACGTTCGTTCCGCCGCGCAGCAGCAAGGTGTACATCGCGCCGGCGTTGGCGAGGTGGAACATCGGCGCCGCGTGCAGATAGATCGCCTCGCCCGTAACGGGACGCTCGCAGAGCGAATTGAAGGCGTTCGCCATCAGATTGGCGTGGCTCAGCATCACGCCCTTGGAGCGGCCGGTCGTGCCGCCGGTGTAGAAGACGCCGGCGAGATCGGCGCCTTGCCGCATCGCGTCGGGGATCGGCTCGCTGCGCGAGACAAGCGCTTCATAGGCGAGCGCGCGGTCTGCCGGTTCGCCGTCGTCGGCGT
Source organism: Roseiarcus sp. (assembly GCA_036488815.1). Lineage (GTDB taxonomy): Bacteria > Pseudomonadota > Alphaproteobacteria > Rhizobiales > Beijerinckiaceae > Roseiarcus. The sequence continues at coordinate 53,704 of DASXGX010000141.1, read as the reverse complement.
AGACGAGGACGAGATCGGGCAGCGCCTCGCCGAGCGCGCGCGCCATCGGCGAGAAGGTCTTGTCGAACACCAGGACCTTCGCCCGGCAATCGCGCAGGGCGTCGAGATTTTCCGCCGCCGCCCAGCGGATGTTGAGCGGCGCGACAACCGCGCCGGCCCAGGCGACGGCGAGATAGGTCTCGAGATAGCGGTCGGAATTGAGCGAAAGGATCGCCACCCGTTCCCCCGGCGCAGCCCCGAGGCCGCGCAGTGCGGCGGCGAGGCGGGCGACACGCTCGCCGGTCTCGCGCCAGATGCGCCGCCTCTCGCCGCAGATGGTCGAGACCCCGCGCGGGTTGATCTGCAGGACGCGGCGCAAGCCGTGGGTGACGTTCATCGTTCTTCCTCCCCGGCGGCAGCGCTCGTCGGCGCGGCTCGCTTCAGGAGTTAAGCACGGTCGGCAAGCGGCGGGAAGCGGCGCATGTCAGCCATTCCCGTTGAGAGTGTTTGGAAACTCGCGCTCGAACTCGGGAAAGTAACGCGCGATCGTCTTGATGTCGAAGCGCGAAAGAATCGCCTCCTTCGGCTCGCGCTCGAGGAGGAAGCGGAAGGCGGCCTCGACGAGATGCTCCGACGCCGCTCCGCCGCCGAGCCGGGCCGCGTCCGCGCGCGTGACGCTCACGCGGTGGCGGGTCGTCCCGTCCGGCTCCTCGATCGTCGCCTCGAATTCGAGCGGATCGCCGTCGCCGACCTGCTGGACTTTGATCATGGCTGGTCCTCCGAAAGCGCGCGCCTTGCCGCTCCTGCCCGGCGTCGCTATAAGCGCGGCGCCTTTTCCGCAACCTCGCGAGTTCAATAGCGCCATGGCCCTCGAACGCACCTTCTCCATTCTCAAGCCCGACGTCACCCGCCGCAACCTCACCGGCGCGGTCAATGCGCGGATCGAGGCCGCCGGCCTTCGCATCGTCGCCCAGAAGCGCATCCACATGACCCGCGGACAGGCCGAGCAGTTCTACGGCGTGCACCGGGAGCGCCCGTTCTTCGGCGAGCTCGTCGAAATGATGACCTCGGCGCCGGTCGTCGTGCAGGTTCTGGAAGGCGAGAACGCCATTCAGCGCTACCGCGACGTAATGGGCGCGACCAATCCCGAGAAGGCGGCCGAGGGCACGATCCGCAAGGAATTCGCGCTGTCGATGGGCGAGAATTCGGCGCACGGCTCGGACGCGCCCGAGACGGCCGTGGTCGAGATCGCCCAGTTCTTCGCCGGCAACGAGATCGTCGGGTAAAGTCTTCTGCAGTTCGGTGGGAGACCCTCACCCCGACCCTCTCCCGCAAGCGGGAGAGGGGGGGTCCCCTTCTCCCGCTTGCGGGAGCGGACGAATGCTACGCATTCGCCTCGGGAAGGTGGCGCGAAGCGCCGGATGAGGGTGGCGCCGCGAGGGGCGGCTGCCTTCCTACAGCGCCTCTTCGCGGGGGCGCGGCTTGGCGGCCCGGGCGCGCTTCATCAGCGCCTCCTCCATGCGCTCGGCGGTTTCGCGCAGGTAGGGATTGCGCGCCTCTCGGCCCGCCCGACCGGCGTCGAGATCGCCCTGGAAGCCGTCGCGCAGCGGCCATTGCTCATCGAGCAACTCGAAGCCGGCCTCCCCGATCGTCTCGACCGCCTTGGCGATCTGCGTCTCCGAGCGGCCGACTTTCGACAGGACGAGGACGATGCGCCCCTCCGCGCCGCGCTTGGCGAGCTTGCGGGCGAGGGCGAGGGTCGGGCGCAGATCGTCGCTCGACGTGCCCGTCGGCAGGAACACCACGTCGCTTTCCTCGGCGAGCTCCTTGGTCAGATCGTCGGCAAGCCCACGCGTGTCGGCGACGATGAACTCGATGCCGTCGTCGGCCTTGTGCAGCTTCTTGAGGCTCTTGAACGAGCGCGCGTCGATCTCCGGCTCGATCCCGCCGCGCTGGCGCGCCGCGTTCCATTCGACGCAGGTCAGTTGTTCGAGGTCGAAATCGGCGAGCAGGATGCTGTGCCCGCGATGGACGGCGCCGACCGCGAAGAGCCGCGCCAGCGTGCTCTTGCCGACGCCGCCCTTCTGACTGACGAAGCTGACGGTCTTCGTCGGCCGCTTGCCTGTGGTCATGATCCCCCTCCGCCCAATGCGCGCAGCATAGGGGGAAACGGCAAGCTCAAAAAGAGCTCATTCTCGCGCTCGCCGCCGCCTCAACGCTTGCTTGCAAGCAGCGCGAAGATGCAGCCCTGCGGATCGCGGCCACGGACGACCCAGCCGCCGCCGGGAACCTCGTGCGGGCCGACGTCGACCTGGCCGCCGCCCGCCCGGATGCGTTCGGCCGCGGCGTCGATCGCCTCGACGTTGAAATAGAACAGCCAGTACGGCGCCGGCGTCTCGGCAGGCTTGGTCATCATCCCGCCGCTCTGTCCGCCCTCGACCTCGAACAACTGGTAGGTTCCCATCGGCCCCATGTCCATCGCCTGCGTCTTCCTCCAGCCGAACAGGCCGGAATAGAAGGCGAGGTCGCTGTCGAGATTGCCGGCGCGCAATTCGCGCCAGCCGACGTTGCCGACGGCGTCGAGCGCGAGCGGCGGGCGGGGGTCCTCGGGCGGCTGGCCCTTGAAGAGGATGAAAGGCGCGCCGTGCGGATCGGCGACCACGGCGAAGCGCCCGACGCGGGGAATGTCGGCGGGGGCGCGATGGATGGCGCCGCCGGCGGCCGTGACCTTCGCCGCATAGGCGTCGACGTCGGGCACATGGATGTAGCCGATCCAAGCAGGCTGGGCGCCGGTTGCTCGCACCGGCTCGGGCATCGCCATGATGCCGCCGACCATGTCATCACCGGCGGATACAAGCGTGTAGGGGAAATCGACCATGCCGGCGTCGCTCGTTTTCCAGCCGACGACGTCGCCGTAGAACTTCGCCGCCGCGGCGGGGTCGCCCGACATAAGTTCGTACCAGACAAAGCTTCCGAGCGGCGTCGTCATGGGCGTCCTCCCTTTGGTGCGCCGCTGGGTCGCGGCGGCGTTTCATTCTACCACAGCAGGCCAGACCCGGCCCGCTCACACCTGAAGAATCGAGTCGAAATCGAAATTCGCGCCGGGCGGATTTTCGCCGACCCGCAACGTCTTCGGGTCGGGAAAATGATAGGGCGGCACCGGCAGATTGTAGGGCGCCGGCACGCCGAGAAAGACCCGGCCGGCAAGATCGTATCTCGAGCCGTGGCAGGGGCAGAAAAAGCCGCCCGGCCAGTTGGGCGCCGGGTTGTTCGCGTCCGGGTGCGGGAAATATTTCGGAATGCAGCCGAGATGCGTGCAGACCCCGACCAGAATGAGGAAGTCGGGATTGATCGAGCGATGCCAGTTGACCGCATAGGCAGGCTGCTGAAGCGCCGTCGAATTGGGATCGGAAAGCCGCGAGATCAGTTCGGGCTGGCGCAGCGAGTCGATCGCTTGCGGCGTGCGATGGACGATGAAGACGGGCCGCGCGGCCCACAGCGTCACGATCTGCTGGCCGGGCTGGATCTGGCTGACGTCGATGTCGACCGGCCCGCTGGCGGCCAGGGTGCTGGCGTCGGGGTTCATCTGGTCGATGAAGGGCCACAAGGTCGCCGCCGCGCCGACGCCGGCGACCGAGGCGGTCGCAAGGTACAGAAAATCGCGCCTGCTGGCGTCGGGCTTGGCGTGCGGTTCGTCAATTGTTGGCGTAGAAGACGACATGTTCGCGCCTCCAGTTCGGCGCTGACACAGCTGGGCGCCTTCAGGCAGCGGTTTACCAAGCGAATGGGGGAGAATTCAGGCGAAAGACGGCGCAGTTAGCCCCAGTCCTCGCAGCGCAATCCGTCGACACGGTCAAATTCGCCGCGATTCCCCGTCACGACGATCAGCCCTAGGCTGCGCGCATGGCCGGCGATCAGCACGTCATAGCCGCCGATCGCCTGTCCCCGCCGCTCGAGCGTCGCGCGAATATCCGCCGCATGTTGCGCCGCAGCTGTATCGTAGCGGAGGACTTCGAGCCGCGCGGCGAAATTCTCAACCTCGCGCCGGTTCGCGTCCGGCCGCGCCGATTTCGCCGCCCCATGCAGCAACTCGGTCAGGACGATCGTCGAAATCGACAATCCATCGGCTTCTCGATTGAAGCGATCCCGAAGCGTCGGCGAGCGATCCCGCAACGCTCGGATGCAGAGATTTGTATCGAGCAGGTATCGCAGCATCAGAATTCGTCGCGCGCCTGCGCCTCTGGCTGTTCGCGCGGCGGCAGATCGATGCCCGGCGCATCGAAGAAATCGTCCCAGACCGCGTTCGCAGGCACGATCACGCGGCGCTTGCCGTCGCGAAGCACGTTGACCTCCTCGACGCCCTCGGGAAAGGCGACATCCTTCGGCAGTCGAACCGCCTGCGACCGATTGGAGCGGAAAAGTCTGGTGCGAGTCATGGCGTGCGTCCTGCGTCGAAGGCGGGATATACGCGAAGCATATCCCTTCGGCGGCGAGCGTTCAACCATTCAGACGTCGACCTCTTTTCCATCATGAGAAGGGAAAGGTCAGCCTGTTCGAGGTGATGGACGTAGTGGCGCGAGCCGCCGAGAACCTTCTGCAGGTTGGTGGAAACTTCCCTCACCCCAACCCCTCTCCCGCAAGCGGGAGAGGGGCTTTATCCCTTCTCCCGCTTGCGGGAGAAGGTGGCGCGAAGCGCCGGATGAGGGCTTTCCGAATTCCATCACGCCGCAGTAAACAGCAGCGCCCGGCCCTGCTACTCCGCCGCCTGCGCCTTCGCCTTCTTGGCCGGCCGCCGCTCCAGCGCCTCACGCAGATAGCGTCCGGTATGGCTCTTGGGGTTGCGCACGATCTTTTCGGGCGTGCCGGTCCCCACCACCTCGCCGCCGCCGTCGCCGCCTTCGGGCCCCATGTCGACGATCCAGTCGGCGGTCTTCACCACCTCGAGATTGTGCTCGATGACGACCATCGTATTGCCCTGGTCGACCAGTTCGTGCAGCACGTCGAGCAATTGCGCGACGTCGTGGAAATGCAGGCCGGTCGTCGGCTCGTCGAGGATGTAGAGCGTGCGGCCGGTCGAGCGGCGCGCGAGCTCCTTGGCGAGCTTGACGCGCTGCGCCTCGCCGCCCGACAGCGTCGTCGCCGGCTGGCCGACTTTCACATAGCCGAGGCCGACGCGCTTCAGCGTCTCCATCTTGTCGCGGATCGAGGGGACGGCCTTGAAGAGATCCGCCGCCTCCTCGACCGTCATGTCGAGCACGTCGGCGATCGAATGGTCGCGGTACTTCACCTCCAGCGTCTCGCGGCCGTAGCGCTTGCCCTTGCAGACGTCGCAGGTCACGTAGACGTCGGGCAGGAAGTGCATCTCGATCTTGATGACGCCGTCGCCCTGGCAGGCTTCGCAGCGGCCGCCCTTCACGTTGAAGGAGAAGCGGCCGGCCTGATAGCCGCGCGCCTTCGCTTCCGGCAGGCCGGCGAACCATTCGCGCATCGGCGTGAAGGCGCCGGTGTAGGTCGCCGGATTCGAGCGCGGCGTCCGGCCGATCGGCGACTGGTCGATGTCGATCACCTTGTCGAGCTGGTCGAGCCCGTCGATCCGCTCGTGCGGCGCCGGGGGATCGCTGGCGCCGTTCAAATGCCGCGCCACCGCCTTGTAGAGCGTGTCGATCACCAGCGTCGATTTGCCGCCGCCCGAGACGCCGGTGACGCAGGTGAAGGCGCCGAGCGGGATCGCCGCGGTGACGTCCTTCAGGTTGTTGCCGCGCGCGCCGACGATGCGGAGCTCGCGCTCGGGGTCGGCGACGCGCCGCCGCGGCGGCGTCGCCACGAAGCGCACGCCGGAAAGATATTGCCCGGTGAGCGAATTGGGATCGGCGATGATCTCCGGCGGCGTCCCCTTGGCGACGATCTCGCCGCCGTGCACGCCGGCGCCGGGGCCGATGTCGACGACATAGTCGGCCGCCAGGATCGCGTCCTCGTCGTGTTCGACGACGATGACGGTGTTGCCGAGCTCGCGCAGGCGCCGCAGCGTGTCGAGCAGGCGCGCGTTGTCGCGCTGGTGCAGGCCGATCGAGGGCTCGTCGAGCACGTAGAGCACGCCGGTGAGCCCCGAGCCGATCTGCGAGGCGAGGCGGATGCGCTGGCTCTCGCCGCCCGACAAGGTGCCGGAGGAGCGCGACAGGGTGAGATAGTCGAGCCCGACGTCGCTGAGGAAGGTCAGCCGGTCGACGATCTCCTTGAGGATGCGGTGCGCGATCTCGTTGCGTTGCGCGTCGAGCGCCTGCGGCAGCGCGCGCGCCCATTCGATCGCCGTCTTGACCGACAGCGTCGAGACTTCGCCGATGTGCTGGCCGGCGATCTTCACCGCCAGCGCCTCGGGCTTCAGGCGATAGCCGTGGCAGGCTTCGCACGGCGTCGCGGTCATGAAGCGCTCGATGTCTTCGCGCGACACCTCGCTCTCGGTCTCGCGATAGCGGCGGTCGAGGTTTTTCACGACGCCCTCGAACGGCTTCTCGACCTCGTAGGAGCGCAGGCCGTCGTCATAGGCGAAGCGCACCGCCTCGCCGCCCGAGCCGTTGAGGATGACGTTGCGCGCCTTCTCCGGCAGGCTCGCCCAGGCGGTATCGAGGCGGAACTTGTAGTGCTTCGCCAGCGCCTCGAGGGTCTGGAAGTAATAGGGCGAACTCGACTTCGACCACGGCGCGACGGCGCCTTTGCGCAGGCTGAGCCGGGCGTCGGGGACGACAAGTCCGGGATCGACGGTGAGCTCGGAACCCAGGCCGCCGCAGGCCGGGCAGGCGCCGAAGGGATTGTTGAACGAGAAGAGCCGCGGCTCGATCTCCGGAATCGTGAAGCCGGAGACGGGACAGGCGAACTTCGAGGAGAAGATGATGCGCCGCGCCTCGCTCCCTTCCTCGGCGTCGGCGAATTCGACGATCGCCAGGCCGTCGGTCAGTTCGAGCGCCGTCTCGAAACTCTCGGCGAGGCGGCTCGCCATGTCGGGGCGCACGACGATCCGGTCGACCACGACCTCGATGTCGTGCTTGAGCTTCTTGTCGAGCGCCGGGGCGTCGGCGATCTCGTAGAAGGCGCCGTCGACCTTGAGGCGCTGGAAGCCGCGCTTCATGTAGTCAGCGATTTCCTTGCGGTATTCGCCCTTGCGGCCGCGCACCACCGGCGCCAGCAGATAGAGCCGCGTGCGCTCGGGCAGCGCGAGCACCCGGTCGACCATCTGGCTGACCGTCTGGCTCTCGATCGGCAGGCCGGTGGCCGGCGAATAGGGGATGCCGACGCGCGCCCACAGCAGGCGCATGTAGTCGTGGATCTCGGTGACGGTGCCGACCGTCGAGCGCGGATTCTTCGAGGTCGTCTTCTGCTCGATGGCGATCGCCGGCGAGAGGCCGTCGATCTGGTCGACATCCGGCTTCTGCATCATCTCGAGGAACTGGCGCGCGTAGGCCGACAGGGATTCGACGTAGCGGCGCTGACCCTCGGCGTAGATCGTGTCGAACGCCAGGGAAGACTTGCCCGAACCGGAAAGGCCGGTGAAGACGACGAGCTTGTCGCGCGGGATCGCGAGATCCACGTTCTTGAGATTGTGCTCGCGCGCGCCGCGCACGACGATCGCGCGCCCGTCGAACAGCCGTTCGATCGGCTCGGCGGCCTTGGTGGGTTTCGCAGACTTGGCGCTCGCCATGACGGCCTTCTCAATTGACGCGAATCGCGCGGCGGCTTGCGCCGGCCAGGCGCGAATGCTAGAACAAACAGAGAACAATGAAAAGCGCCTCGAAAGGGCGCTCTTTCGGGAATGTAGTGCGTCCGAGCGCCGTCGCCAAATGACGGGAGGGGGCGCCGCTTGTGGACAAGTGGCCGGGGGCGGGCAGCGCGAACCGCCTCGGCGATGTACGGTGGCGCGGATTTAACCTCTTCGCGCGAGGGACGGCCCGAAGGGCAGGGCGGCGCGCTTTGCGAAGGGCTTCCCCCTTCGCTTCGACGGGCGGCTCGTCACGAGATGGCGGCAGGCGACGAGGGTCAAAAGGAGAGCAACATGGCGGGTAGCGTCAACAAAGTCATTCTGATCGGCAACATCGGCAAGGACCCCAAAGTGAGCCGCCTGAACTCCGGCGACCAGGTCGTCAGCTTTCCGATCGCCACGTCCGAGACCTGGCGCGACAAGGCCAGCGGCGAGCGCAAGGAGCGCACCGAGTGGCACAACATCGTCATCTTCAACGAGAATCTCGGCAAGGTGGCGGAGCAATATTGCAAGAAGGGCACCAAGGTCTACGTCGAGGGCCAGTTGCAGACCCGCAAATGGACGGATCAGTCCGGCGCCGAGAAATATACGACCGAGGTCGTGCTGCAGCGCTTCCGCGGCGAATTGACCCTGCTCGATTCCCGCGCCGGCGGTGAAGGCGGCCGCGACAGCTTCCCGGGCGGCGAGGATCGCGGCGCGAGCTTCGGCCGCTCGTCGCCGACCGAACGGCGCCCGGCGCTGACCGGCGGCGGCGGGGGCGGCGGCGGCGACCTCGACGACGACATCCCGTTCTGAGCGGGCGATCGCCGCAGTTGCTCGCCTGCCCGAAGCCGTCATAGTCTCCTGGCGGAGACGAGAGCGCGCGAGTCTGGAAGCTTGCTGCTTTTAAGCTGACGCAAGGATCCCTTCCTCCCATGAGGCGTTCGTCAGAACGCCCGTTTTTCGACGGGCTGTGCGGGGAGAAGGTCAGGACGAGGGCCGGGTGATGAGCCGCACGCCTGCGGTCAACCATCTATTGCGTCCGAGTGCGGAACGGTCGAGCGCGCAGTGCGTTTTGGTCGGAGCGGCCTCTCCGGGCGGCCCCTGTCATGCCCGCGAAAGCGGGCATCCAGGAGTCAAAGGCAAAGGCCTGCGGCGGTTGCTCTGGTCCTCCGCTTTCGCGGGGGTGACAGCCGCGCCGCGTAAATCAAACTGCAAAGCGCGCTAACGCCCGCTCGCTGCGGGCCGAATGGGAGACGCGAGATGGCGAACTACAAGATTCTCAGCGAGTCCGAGATTCAGTCCGAGCTCACGAAGCTGCCGGGGTGGTCGGTCAAGAACGGCAACATCGAGTCCGCATTCGAGTTCGCGACGTTTCGCGACGCCATCGCCTTTATCGTCGAGATCGCGATCGAGGCCGAGGTGATGAACCATCACCCCGAGTTCCACAATTCCTACAACCGCGTCTCGTTCTCGTTCTGCACGCACGACGCGGGCCACAAGATCACCGACCTGGACATCGAGACCGCCACGCGCATCAGCGCCGCGGCGCGCCGTTTCCAGAGCATGCGTTGAAGGCCAGTTCGGAGGGCGCCGCAGTGCCTGAGCCGCAGTCCTGCGCCGAATTCGCCCATAAGGTCGTCGTCGTCACCGGCGGCAGCGCCGGCATCGGCCGAGCGGTCGCGCGCGCTTTCGCGCAGCGCGGCGCGCATGTGGTGGTGGCCGGACGCAACGTCGAAGCCGCCGAGAAGGCGGCGGAGGAGATCGCGCGCGAGACGCGCGTGAGCGCGCTCGCCGCCCCGGCGGACGTGAGCGTTCCCGAGCAATGCGAGAAGCTGATCGCCGAGGCGGTCGCCCATTTCGGCGCCGTCGACGTGCTCGTCAACAACGCCGCGTATTTCGCGCTCGTTCCGCTGCTCGACGCCGAGCCGGAGATGGCGAACCGCTTCCTTGGCGCCAACCTGCTCGGCCCGCTCAACTGCGCGCGGGCGCTCGCGCGCTGGGCGATCGAGGCGAAACGTCCCGCGACGATCGTCAACGTCAGCAGCATCGCCGGCGCGCGGCCGGCGCCGGGCTGCGGGCTCTACTCCGCCTCCAAGGCGGCGCTCGACATGCTGACGCAGAGCATGGCGCTCGAATGGACCGCCAAGGGCGTGCGCGTCAACGGCGTCGCGCCCGGCCATGTGACGACGCCGGGCGTCCTGGCGGATTTCGCCGCCGGCCGGCTCGACCGCGAGGCGATGGTTGGCCGCATCCCCGCTGGCCGAATTGCGGATGCCGAGGACATCGCCGACGTCGTGCTGTTCCTCAGCGGCGAAAAGTCGCGTCACATCGTCGGCCAGACGCTGACGGTGGACGGCGGCGAGGCGATGTGACGCGGCCGGCGGCCTTACGGCGTCGAGGCGGCGAACCCCTTGGGCTTGAGCTTCGCCAGCGCACTGGCGTCGATCTTCAGGATGATGGCGATGAGGCCCGGCTCCTCGACGAGATCCGCCGCCTGGCCCTGCGAGAACCATTGGACATCCCGCTGACCGATCTCGCGCCAGGTCTTGAGCTGCTTGGCGAAGTCGAGGATGTAGACGTCGACCCGGCAAAGCTCGAAATGCGCCTTCTGCCGCTTGAAATAGGTGTAGCTGCCGATCGGCTTCTTGTGCGGACGGCCGACGACGCCGGCTTCTTCGAGCGCTTCTCGCGCAGCCGCTTGCCAGGGCGTGCGCCCCTTCATCCGCCAACCCTTGGGAATGATCCAGCGGCGGGTCTCCCGCGATGTCAGAAGTAAAATCTGCGGCTCGCCATTCTGATCCAAGCGGATCGGCAAGGCGCCCACCTGGGAGCGGTGAAGTTTGTTTGTCGAGGACGACGACGACTTCATGCACGGCACTGGGTTGGAGATTGAAGAACGCCGCGTCAGAAAGGCTCTTACGACAACGTGATGTAGATGGAGGGCGAGATGGGCGCTGTCAACGCTGCGCGGCCCCTGGTTCCGTACCGAACAGCCCGTCTCTCGCCGATCGCCTCGCGATGCAGCGCGAGTATTTCCTCTTGGTCTTTCCTTTTGGTGAAACGCTCAGGCGAAAGCCTGCGCCGCCGCGCGATGCTCGGCCATCAGCTGTGCGAGGTCGACCCCGACTGGCGCGCCGTCGACGACGCGCCAGTGCCCGGCGACCATCACCCGATCCGCGCGATGGGCGCCGCACAGAACGAGCGCGGCGATCGGGTCTTGCGCCCCGCTGAAGCGCGGCTCGTCGAGCGTGAACAGCGCGAGGTCGGCTTCGAGCCCGACTGCGATGCGGCCAATGTCGTCGCGCCCGAGGCAGCGGGCCGAGCCCTCGGTCGCCCATCGCAAGGCGTCGAGATGGCTGACGCCCGAGGCGCCGTAGCGCAGTCGCCCCAGCATCAGCGCGTGCCGCGCCGCCTCCATCATGTTGGAGGAATCGTTGGAGGCCGAACCGTCGACGCCGAGCCCGACCGCGACGCCCGCCGCCTCCAGGTCCTTGGTCGGGCAGACGCCGAGGCCGAACAGCATGTCCGAGGCGGCGCAATGGCAGACGCCGACGCCCGCGCTGCCGAGGTGGCGGATTTCGTCTGAATTGAAGTGAACGCCGTGAGCGACCCACGCGCGCGGGCTCAGCCACCCCGCCTCCTCGAGCAGATCGACCGAGCGCTTGCCGAAGGTCGCCTGAGCGTAGACGTCCTCGTCGAGCGACTGGCAGAGATGCGTATGCAGCCGGCAATCGTAGCGTTCCGCGAGCTTCGCGCTTTCGACCATCACGCGCTGCGGCACGGCGAGCGGCGAGCACGGCGCGAGCGCGACGCGCACCATCGAGCCCGGCGAAGGGTCGTGGAACAGCTTCAACACCCGCTCGCTGTCCTCGAGGATGGCGTCGGACCCCTGCACGATCGAGTCCGGCTGCAGGCCGCCGTCCTTCTCGGAGAGCCCCATGGAGCCGCGCGTCACCGTCATGCGCAGGCCGAGCGCGCGCGCCTCCTCGACCTCGATGTCGATCGCGTTGGCGAGCGCGGCGGGAAAGAGATTGTGGTGATCGGCCGCCGTCGTGCAGCCCGACAGCATCAGTTCGACCAGCGCCATGCGCGCGGCGATCCTCAGATGCTCCGGCTTGAAGCGCGACCATACGCGTTCGAGCGAGACGAGCCACGGCACCAATTCCTTGCCGAACCCGGCGGGGTGGGCGCGCGTCAGCGTTTGGTAGAAATGGTGATGGGTGTTGATGAGACCGGGCAGCGCGACGTGGCGCGAAGCGTCGAACATGGCGTCGACCGGCGCGGCGGGGCCGGCGGCGCCGCGAGCGACCAGTTCGACGATTTTTCCCCCTTCGACGACGAGGCCTCGCTCCGCCCCTTCGGCGAGAATGGCGAGCGGGTCCTTGATCCATAGGCGCATGTCGGCGAGGTCCTTGAAAAACGGCTGCGCGGCGTCGCGTGAAGAGGGTTGGCCGGCATTCTCGGCGCCGCTTGGCGCGCTGTAAATAAGGTTTTGCTGCGATGCGGCGCCAGCAATAAGGCGGTAGACGGCATTTTCAGAGTCGACTTGGACGTTAAGCTTCTCCTATGTTGGCTGACAGTGATGTCTGGACGAATGGGGCAGTCCAGCAAAGGGATGAAACGAGGGCGGAATGGCTCGCATTGGTATCGCGCGCAAGGTGGGGGGAGTTTTGGAGACGCTCGGCCGCATGTCCGCGGGATTGGCTTTCGCCGCCGCGCTCGTCGGCGCCGGTCCAGCTTTCGCGCTGGACAAGGTGACCTTCGGCACCAATTGGCTCGCCGACGCCGAGCACGGCGGCTACTATCAGGCGCTCGTCGACGGCACCTACGCGAAGTACGGGCTCGACGTGACGATCATGCAGGGCGGGCCGCAGTCCAATGGCGGCATGCTGCTGGTGGCCGGCAAGATTGAGTTCTACATGGGCGGCGACACGATCGGCGATTTCCTGTCGGTCGAGCAGGGCGTTCCGACCATCGCCGTCGCCGCCGACTTCCAGAAAAATCCGCAGATCTTCATGTCGCACCCGGGCGTCGGCCTGGACAAGTGGACCGATCTGCCGAAGGCGACCGCGTTCGTCAGCAACGGCGCGCTCAACACCTTCTACGCCTGGATGCGGCTCGCCTACGGGTTTACCGACGAGAACGTCAAACCCTACAACTACAATTCGGCGCCGTTCATCGCCGACAAGCACTCCATCCAGCAGGGCTACCTGACCGCCGAGCCGTTCGAGGTCGAAAAGCAGGGCGGCTTCAAGCCCAACATCTTCCTGCTCTCGGACTACGGCTATTCGACCTATTCGACCCTCATCGAGACGCGACGCGACCTCGTGGAGAAGCGGCCGGATCTCGTGCAGCGCTTCGTCGACGCCTCGGCGATCGGCTGGTACCACTATCTCTATGGCGACAACAAAAAAGCCAACGAGATGATCAAGAAAGAAAACCCTGAGATGACCGACGAGCAGCTCGCCTTCTCGATCGGCAAGCTCAAGGAATACGGCATCGTCGACTCGGGCGACACGCTGAAGCTCGGCATCGGCGCGATGACGGACGAGCGCTGGAAGAACTTCTTCGACACGATGGTCAAGGTCGGCATCGTCAAGGGCACCACCGATTACAAGAAGGCCTACACGCTGCAATTCGTGAACAAGGGCGTCGGCCTCGACCTCAGGCCTAAGTGACGCGACGGAGGGCGTAGAGCGCTTTGCTTTTTGGTTGACGCACACAGCCTGTCACCCTCGCGAAAGCGAGGGTCCAGACAGCCGCCGCCGGCCTTCGCCCTTGACTCCTGGATGCCCGCTTTCGCGGGCATGACAAGTGGACTCCGGAGAGGCTGCTTCTGCCAAAATGCGGAAGCCTTTAGAGCCGCCTGCGATACCGCTGAAGCGTGAGGTCCGAAGCCGCCGCTTGCATCGCCGCGCCGCTGGAGTGCTTCGCTTCGCTTCGCTCGCAACGACGGGGACGGATCTCACCCCTCGGGCGGCGCGGTGGCGCCCAGGCCGAGCGAGCGTTGCATCATGATCGAGTCGGTCCATCGCCCGAATTTGTAGCCGATCTGCGGGAGATAGCCGACCTGCCGGAAGCCGAAGGCTTCGTGCAGCTTGAGCGAGGCCTGATTGGCGCCGTCGATGTAGCCGATCATCTGGCGATAGCCCGCGGCGGCGCAAGCGTCGATCAGCGCCGCCAGCAGCATTCTGCCGACGCCGCGGCTCAGATGGTCGTGGTGAACGTAGATCGAATGCTTCACCGCATAGCGGTAAGCCGGCCGCTTCCGGAACGGCACGGCGTAGGCGTAGCCGATGACGACGCCGGCCCGCTCGGCGACGAGATGCGGCAGCCGGCCGCGCAGCATATTCTTGCGCCGCCGCTTGAGGTCGTCGGCGTCAGGCGTTTCGACGCCGCCGGCGGTGCGCGGGTCGACCCCGTGTCGGATGTGGTGGAGATAGATCGCCAGCATCGCCGGGACGTCGGTCTCGCGCGATGGCCGCACGAAGACGTTGATGTCCGTCTCGCGGGCCGGAATTTGCTCGCCCGTGGAGGCGTGGTTGGTTTCTTCGTCCATTCGCCGCTTCCGCCTGTTTATGCGTACGTCATTCACTCACCACATAGGTGAAGAACCGAATCGCGCCCGAAGCGTCGGTTTCGCGATAGAGCCCTTGTATCTCGGACTCGAAACCGGGGAAGACGTTCGCGCTCCGCTCGAAGGTTTTCAGATAGTCGATCATCGGGCGCGAACGCTCGCACAGCCGCTCGCCGGGCACGATCGTCGCGATGCCTGGGGGATAGACGACGAACAGGGTGGTGGCGATGCGTCCCTCGATCGCGTCGAGTGGCAGATAGTCGACGTTGTTGCGCACGAGATGGCGCGACGCCTCGCGCGGCGTCATCACCATCTCAGGCAAATGCGCCGCCTCGAACTGCGCTTTCTGCATCGCGCTGACGCCGGCCTCGCGGAAAAAAGTGTGCATCTCGCCGCACAGATCGCGCAGGCGCCGGCCGCGATAGCGGCCTGGCCGGCGCGCGACGAACTCCGGCATCGCGTCGTCGAGCAGCACGTTGTCGTCGTGCAGGCGCTTGAAGGCGACCAGCGCAGAGACGAGCGTGCCCGCCTTGCTCGATTCGACGCCGGGCGTCAGCAGGAACAGCAGCGAGTTGAGGTCGTTCTTCTCCGGCACGACGCGGTTCTCGCGCAGATATTGCGCGACCACGGGGGCCGGAATTCCATAGGCCTCGTAGGCGCCGGTCTTGCGGTCGAAGCCGGGCGTCAGCAGCGTGAGCTTGGCGGGATCGGTGATGGCGAACCCCGCCTCGAGTTCGCGGAAACCGTGCCAGGCTTCGTCCGGAGCCAACGCCCAGAAGCGGGCGTCGCGCGCGAGTTGGTCGGTCGAGACGCTCTCCCACGGCACGACATGCGCGCGGCCCGTGTCGGCGACGTCAGGGATCGCGACGCGATCGGGCACGAAGGGATCGAAGAACCAGCGGCGGCTCGGATCTTTCTCCTTCTCCTCGAATTCGCGGCGCACCGCGCGCAATTTCTTGCGCAGCTCGACGCCGAGCCGGATCGTGTCGTCCCACAGCACCTCGCCCGAGCGGCCCTTCATCATCTGCGCGCCGACGTCGAGCGAAGCGAACAGCGGATAGAACGGCGACGTCGAGGCGTGCTGCATGAAGCCTTCGTTGAAGCGGCGGTGTTCGACGCGACGGCGCT
This sequence comes from Roseiarcus sp., assembly GCA_036488815.1. Taxonomy (GTDB): domain Bacteria; phylum Pseudomonadota; class Alphaproteobacteria; order Rhizobiales; family Beijerinckiaceae; genus Roseiarcus. Next base: position 38,288 of record DASXGX010000141.1, on the reverse strand, counting down.
GGCCCTTGATGTGGCGATCCCGCATATGGATCTGCGAAGCCTGCGAAAAGCTGGCGAGCTGCTTGTGGGTCGATTGCGTCGCGACGATCCCGGGCGAAGTCTCGTTGAGGTTCTTGAGGCCCATCGCGAAGCGCCGCTCGTAGAGCGGGTGGAACTTCATGAAGCCCGCCCAGGCTTCGTCGAATAGGATGTAGTCGCACAGATGCCCGATGCGCTCGACGATCCGCTGGGCGTCGTAGATCGTGCCGTCATAGGTGCATTGCTCGATCACCGCGACGCGGAACGGCCGCTCGCGCTTCCAGGCGTCCTTGTCCTTGACGAGCGGGTTGGCGCGGATGCGCTCGCGCAGCGTCTTTTCGTCGAAGGCGTCGGGCCGAATCGGGCCGATCAGGCCGTAGGCGTTGCGGTCGGTCGGCAGGAAGATCGGCACGCCGCCGCCGAGCAGCAGCGCACCGTGGTGCGCGGCCTTGTGGTTGTTGCGGTCGAACAGCACGAGGTCGTCTTCGGCGACGAGGTTCGTCAACACCACTTTGTTGGAGGTGGAGGTGCCGTTGAGCACGAAATAGGTTTTCTCGGCGCCGAAGATCGACGCCGCCTCCTTCTGCGCCTGGAGCGCGGGGCCCTCGTGGGTCAGGAGATCGCCGAGCTCGAGAATGGAATTGTCGAGGTCGTCGCGGAACACCGCTTCGCCGAGATGCTCCATGAAGATGCGCCCGATCGGGCTGCGCGAATAGAAGATGCCGCCGTTGTGGCCCGGGCAGGTCCAGAGCTGGTTGCCCTCCTCGGCGTAGTCCACCAGCGCGCCGAAGAACGGCGTCTTCAACGTCTCGGCGTATTGCTTTAGCCGCGAGACGAGGTTCTTGGCGATGAACTCCGGCGTCTCCTCGGCGAGGAACACATAGCCGTCGATGAAGTCGAGCACCTCGACCGGAATGTCCTCGAACCGCTTGCGGCGCACCAGAATGACGATCGGCATTTCGAGGCCGCGCTTGCGCATCAGGTTGATGAGCGAGGCCGCCTTGCCCTCGATCCCCTTCTTGCCCCAGTCGACGACCATGCAGCCGATCGCCGCGTCGGTCTGCACGGCGATCTCGGCGTCCTCCAGTCTTCGCGCCTTGATGACCTGAAAGCCCATGCGCTCGATCGCGGTGACGATCTGGTTGACCCTGAGGCCCTCGAGATCGTCCGCGTCGAACATCGGCGCCGAGAACAAGAACGTGAAGCGTTGGAAAAAGTTCATCGGATCGGCAACCCCCAGCGGAGGACGCGTGCCTGCCGGCGCGCTCCGCCGCGTCTGCTGTGACAACATATCGATGACAGAATCAAGACCGTCCGGCGCTCTCGCCCCCACGGCGCAGCGAGGAGCCCGAAGCGAAGACGCGGACGCTTCGGAAACCTTAACCCTCTTGCGCCAAGCTCGCCGCATGTCCGCCCTCGCTCCCGCCGCGGCCAGCGCTCCGCGGCGCGCTCTTCGCGTGCTGGCCTCAGCGGCCGGCGTCGCGCTCGCCGTCTCGGTCGGCGCGCTCACGAGCCGCATTGCGCCCGCGACCCCGCTCGCGCCCTGGGCGCTGGGCCTCCTCGCCCTCGCGGCGGCCGGCGGCCTCGTCGCGACGCTCGAGGAGGCGGCGCTGTCGCGCGCCGCCGCCGCTTTCGCGCTCGGCGCATTCGTCGCCCTCGGCGCGGCGCTCTCGTCCGCCGCGCCTGACGAACTCGAAGCCGCCTTCGGCGTCGCCTCGCTGGGGCTCGCGGCGAGTTCTGGCTACGCGCTTGCGATCGGGTCGGGCAGGCGGGTCGGGCGCTTCGCCTGGCGCTCCGCCGCGCTCGGCGCGGGGCTGATCGCCGCGTTGGGGTTCTATGCGGTCGTCTATGTCAGAGCGTCCCGGGATCTGATGATCGCCGATTTCATCTTCTACCGGCAGGTGTCGGTCGCCGTGGCGACGCTGCTCGAAGCCGGGCGCTGGCCGCAGCTGATCGCGGCCTTGGTCGTCTCGATGAAGGACGATTATTCCTGGGCTCCGGCGCTCGCCCCGGGCGTCGTGATGGCGGCGAGCGCGCCGCTGTCGCGTCTGGCCTATGAAGCGCCGCTGATCGTCTGCTACGCCGCGCCGGGCGTCGCCGCGCTCGGCGTGCTCGCGCGTGATCTGGCGCAGCGCGCGGGCCGACTGCCTCTCTCTGCGCGCGGGGAGTCATGGCCGCGAAAGCGGGCATCCGGGGGTCAAAGGGCGAAGGCCTGCGGCGGTTGTCTGGATCCCCGCTTTCGCGGGGGTGACAGCAGCCGTGAGGGACTTTTCGTCCCTGCCTTCGTCATGGCGGCGGCGGTCGCCGCTTATCCCACCGGGGTCGCGGTCGCGGCGCGCGGGATGCCGGACATCGGCGGCCTGGTCCTTTACGTCGCTGCGCTGCGGCTCGCCGAGCGGCTGATCCGCCTGCTCGCCTTGCCGGCCGGCCATGATATCCGCGTCGGCCGCATGGTCCGGCGCGTCGCGCTCGCGCTGGCGCTCACGGTCTTCGCGATGTTCCTGTTCCGCCGCTGGTACGCGTTCGCGGCGGTCGGCGTCGCGGCGGCCCTGGCGCTGGAGGTGGGGCTCGTCGCGGCGGTGCGCGGCGCCGCGTTCCGCTGGCGCGAGACAGCGATGGCGGCGTCGCTCGGCGTGCTGGTCCTCCTCGCGCTGCTGAGCCCGGTGCTGGTCGATTGGCTGCCGAACCCCGGCGCGCACGATTACGCCGCCCTCTACGCCGCCTATCGCAAGCCCTGGCCGGTGTTTCTCGACGAGATCGGCGATTGGGTCGGGGCAGGCGTCCTCGCGCTCGCCCTCGCGGGGGCGGCTTTTCTGTTCCTGCGCTCGACGGATTGCCGGCTGCTGCGCCTCACCGTCGTCGCGGCGATCGTCGCGGCCTATCTGTTCCTGCGCGTGCAGACGCCCTACGTCCACCACCTCTACCTCGTCGCGCCGGCGCTGACGGCGCTGATCGGCGCGCCGCTCGCCCTGCTGTTCGGGCGCTCTCGCCTTGCCGGCCTCGCTGCGCTGGCGGCGCTCGCGGCGGTGACGCTGACGCCGGCGGCGGGCGCCTTCGCGCCGCGCGGCGTCGCGCCCATCGCGGGCAGGCCGCATCCCCCGCGCGCCGATCTCGCCGAGCTCACGCGCCTCAAGGATTGGGTCGACGCGCGCGCGACGCCCGACCACCGCGTCTGCGGCCTCGGCTCGAGCTACACGTTCAGCGGCCAGTTGATCGCCGAACTCTGGCAACTCGAGGAGACCCGCTCGCCGCTTTACGGCGATCCCAAGCTACGGCCCGACGTGAAGATGTCGGACGTCGACACGGTCGAAGGGCCGCCCAATCCAGACCTGAAAACCTGCGCGATCATGATCGTCGGCGATCCCGTCCAGACGCACCTCGATCCCGCCTACCAGCAGACGGTGATCGTGCCGTCGCGCGAGATGCTGGCGGGCGAGGGGATCGGCGCGCATTACCGGCGCATCGGCGAGGTCTTCCACCTCGAGAAAGGCGTCGACGCGGTCGTCTTCGAGCGGACGGCGCCGCTCGGCGACGCCGACATGGCGGCGCTCACCGAGCGCTGGCGCGCCGCACGGGCGCGCGTCGCGGCGGGATTGCGGGGAGAACTGCGTCCTTAGCGAGGCGAGCCCGTTAGGGCGCGGATCATCATGAGTTCGTCTCGGCGGTCTCTCCGACATGGCTAATGATCACGCTCCCGTCCTTGAAGCGGGCGGTAATCTCGAGGGCGCCGCCAAGCGCCTCGACGTAGCGCCGCAAGTTGCTCACGTGCATGTCGCCACGTTTTTCGAGCTTAGCCACGGCGGGCTGACCGACCATCATCGCCAAGCCCAAGTCCTCCTGCGAGAGCGAGCGTGACTTGCGCAATTCTTCGAGCGTCATCGCCTCGCGCAACGCAGCGGCCTTTGCCGCTACGCGCGCGCGGCGTTCTGGCGTGAAGGTTTTGGCAAGTTCGCCGAAAGGTCGATGTCCGGTCATGGGAGCAACCCCTCTTTTCTGATCTCGTCGATGTAAGTGTCGTAGAGCGCATCCGCGATCGGAATCATGCGCTCGTAAAAACGACCGTCGCCCGTCTTGTCGCCGCTGATGAGGAGGATTGCGGACCGCCTCGGATCGAACGCGTAAAACACCCGTATCGGGCGGCCGCTGCTCTGCACACGCAATTCGCGCATGTGGGGATGCTTCGACCCGTTGATTCCTGATGAGTAGGGAAACGGTAACTTTGGTCCCTGTTCGATCAGCAGCAGTCCGGTGGCTACGATGTCATCCTGGTTCGATTCGCTCAGGCCAGCGAACCATGCGCCGAATTCGTCGGTGTGCTCAACGCTCCAGGCCATTGTCCCCAGTGTATTCCACCGATGGAATGTTTTCAAGCGCCGGCTTTGCGGCGCCTCCCCACGACGCACGCGCGCGCCCCAATTGGAGCAGGAGTGCGACTTTCAGGTCCCGCGCCGCTCGAAATCCTGTAGCAACACAGGAAACTGCTCCATAGGCGGGTATCGATCGAAACTATGAACCGCTCCCGTCGTCGCCCAGGGCAGCTTCTCGCTTGTGTAGGTTTCGAGGAACGGCGGGTCGGATTCCGCATCGTCGAACATCGTCGATCGAACGTTGACGTACCCGTCCATGCGTTCAGGGCGCGTGAATATCCAGCTCATGCAGTGCGGACAGAAGAAGTGGCGGTTTGCGCCATGCAGTCCGCCGATGACGGGCTCCCCATTCGTCACCTCGAAGCCGTCGCTCGGATACAATGCGCTGAGGGAAAAGGCGCTGGCCGTCATCCGCTGGCAGCCCTTGCAGTGGCACGCCATCGTCACCAACGCCTCCGCCGTGACGCGGAACCGCACTTGTCCGCATCGGCATCCGCCTTCTCGAGCCGTGTCCTGCATTTCTAAATCCCTTGCAGCCTCGTTTGATCGGCTTCGTCTTCGCGGCGGCCGCGCCGCGTGGTACAGGGCGTGCCAACGAGGGCGGGGCTATGTGCGATCGGCGCCGCTCTCCTTGTAACAATCTATCGCGATAGGGCGAAGGACGAATGGGTGAGGAGCCGGCCGCCGCTTCTGGCGGCGAGCAATGGGCGTCCCTGATGCGCGCCGCCTTGGCGGGCGACGAGGCCGCTTATCGTAGGCTCCTCCAGGAGATCGGACGCTCAGTGCGCGTCATGGCGCGTGGGGCGTTTTCACGCGCCCGGCTGGGCGACGCGGATATCGAGGATGTCGTGCAGGAGACCTTGTTGGCGATCCACCTGAAGCGGGGCACCTGGGACGGCGGCCAGAAGCTGGCCCCGTGGGTGAACGCGATCGCGCGCCACAAGATCATCGACGCGCTGCGCCGGCGCGGGGTGCGGCGCGCCGAGCCGATCGAGGACCTCGAATCCGTGCTGGCCGCCCCGGAGGCCGAGGACCCGCATACGCGCTCCGACATCGAACGCGTTCTCAGCAGACTCGCGCCGCGCCAGCGCGACATCGTGACGGCGATCTCGCTCGATGGCCAGTCGATCGCCGCGACGGCGGCCCGCCTGTCGATGACCGAGGTCGCCGTGCGGGTGGCGCTGCACCGCGCGCTGAAGGCGCTGGCCGTGGCTTGGCGGAGCGCGACGCAATGAAGACCGCCGACCTCATCAACTCGCTCGCCGCCGACCCTGTCGCGTCGCCCGTCAATCTCGGCCGGCGGGTCGCCTTGGCGCTGGCGCTCGGCGGGGCGGTGAGCCTCGTCGTCTTCATGGCCGTGCTCGGTCCGCGCCATGACGCGATGGCGGCGATGCGGACCATGCGGTTCGACCTCAAATTCGCCGATACGCTGACCTTCCTCGCGCCCTCCGCGCTGCTGTGCGCGCGCCTGCTGCGGCCCGACGCGCGGCCGGGCGCCCTGGCGCTGCTCTTTCTTGCGCCCTTCGCGCTGCTCGGCGGCGCCGTCCTCGCCGAACTCGCGCTCGTCCCCAGCCAGGAGTGGGGGACGCGGCTCGTCGGCCACAACGCGCTGCACTGCCTGATGTTGATTCCCCTGATGTCCATTCCGCCGCTGGCGGCCTTGATCGCGGCGATGCGAGCCGGGGCGCCCCGATATCCGGCTTTAAGCGGCGCGCTCGCCGGGGCCGCCTCCGCGGGCGTCGCGGCGACCATCTACGCGACCAATTGCACCGACGATTCGCCCTTGTTCGTGGCGAGCTGGTACCCGCTCGCCACCCTCATTGTCGCAGCCGCCGGCGCGATCGCGGGGCGCAGGTTCCTGGCCTGGTGAACGGCTAGAGCCATTTTGCAAATGGGTTGACGCCCACCGTCATGGCCGGGCTGTCCCGGCCACCCACGCGGCGCCGTCACATAGACCCTATGACGCTAGAATCGTCGGCTCGGCGTGGATGCCCGGCACAAGGCCGGGCAGGACGAAAAGAGCTGCTTGGATTGCTTCGCCTTCGGCTCGCACTGACGGAAATGCGTGCGCCGGCGTCCGCTCTTACTTGATCAAGGGCTTCAGAATGGCGTCGAAATCCTTGGCGCTCAGTTCGCCGCCGTAGACCTTGCCGTCGATCACGAACGTCGGCGTGCCGTTCACCTTGACCGTGTTGACCGCGGTCTGGACGATCTTATTCATCGCGTCGGCCTTGGACTGATCCTTCAGGCAGGCCATCGCCTTGTCCTTGGTCAGGCCGGTGGGACGCACGGCGGTGAGCAGCGCGTCGAGCGGATTGTCGACGAAGGCCCATTTGTCCTGCTCGGCGAACAGCAGTTCGATGGTCGGGAAGACCTTGTCGTCGCCGACGCAACGCGCCAGCACGAAGGCCGCGACGTCGAGCGGGTTGCGGGAGAATTCGCGGAAGATGTAGTGCACCTTGCCGGTGTCGATGTATTTGGTCTTGAGCTGCGGCATGACCTCGCGATCGAACGCCGCGCAATGCGGACAGGTCAGCGAGCCGTATTCGATCACCGTCACGCCCTTGGGATCGCCGAGCGAAATCTCCGGCAGCGGTCCGGGTTGCAGCACGGTCGCCATGTCCACGGTCCCGTCCGGCTTGGGCGCGGTCTGCGCTTGCGCAGCGCCGCCGACGACCAGTGCGAGAGCGAGGGCCGCCGCGGCGGCGCGACCAACCAGTGTTTGAACAAACGAAGCGATCACCAGAAACTCCCGAGTCCGGACGGGGAACGGCCGGGACATTGGACTCTTTCCTTGCACGCGGCAAGAGCGTGTCCGCGATGGCTCAGACCATCAATCGCCGAGCGCGGCTCGCAGCCGGGGCTGCGCCAGGGTCACTCCGGCTTGCTCGCCGAGGGCAATTAAACCGGCGAAACGGCGTTGCTTTTTGGCCGCGTGATTGGTGAAGATGTCGCGAAGATAATGGTCGAGGAAGGGATTGCGGAACCGCTCGATCACACTTTGGCGATAGGCGCGCGCGTCTTCGCCAAGGCCGATCGCCGCGAAAACGGGCAGCACCTCGCAGTCGTAGAGATCGTTGAGATCGGCGAGCGTTGCGGCGTCGGCGAGCACGGCGCGCACCGTCTCGGACTGCTCGCCCCCGCGCGCCGCCCAGCGTTCCGCGAGATAGGTGTGGCCCAGATTGAGGATGAAGAGCTTCAGGCGTTCGTAGCGCCTGAGATCGTCGGTCAGCGTCACGCTGGCGTGTCGGCACGGCATCGCGAGGCCGGGACGATTCTCCACCGCCCACAGCGCATAGGGCTCGGCGACCCCGCCCGCCGGCTCGATCGGCTCGGAGACGATGCGGTCGACCAGCGAATTGACCCAGAGGCAGTCCTCCGCCGCCCAGCGCTGAAACGCCTCCGAAAGTCGCCAGCCGCGCGCGACCTCCAGAACGAGCGCGCGCAGCTTGTCGCCATTGGCCTCGATGAGTTCACAGGGGAACAAAGTCGGCGCGGGCCGGCCGGCCAGAAATCGCGCATGCAGAAGCTTCGTCAGCTTGGCCGGGAAGGCGCGCGGCGCCGGCGTCTCGTAGCGGTCGTCGGCGCTGAGTTCGTAGCCGCGGTCGCCCGTGTTCGAGACGATCCAGCGCGCGCCCTCGACGAAGAGGCGTTCGAGCGCGGGCCAATCCGCGTTGGCGTCGACGCCGCGCCCGATGCTGGCGACCTCGACGAATTCGTCGACGACCGCTCCTTGCGTGAGGCCGCGCACGTGCACGCGATAAGGCTGGGCGGAATTGAAGAAGGCCAGGCGGCGTGCGCTCTCCGAAGAGGACGTCGTCTGCACGACGGCGATCTTACCAGCGCCCGATCCGTCGACGAACCCCTGGTCGATGAAGAGATCGACATGGGCCTGGAGGAAACGGCTGGTGCCAAATTGCAGGATAGGGAAGGTCATTCACGAGATCTCGACGAGGGCTTTGACGACGCCGCTGGAGGGCTGGAGCCAGTGCGGGAAAAGTTTGGGCGCGTCTTCGAGCGCGCCGTGGTGCGTATTGAGGCGCGCGGTTGGGATGCGCCCGGCGCGCAACATGGCGAAGACCTCGTCGAAATCGGCGCGCGTCGCGTTGCGGCTGCCGAAGAGGGTCGTCTCGCGCTTGTGAAACTCCGGATCGGAGAAGGCAATGTCGCCGAGCACGATGCTGAGGAGCACATAGCTGCCGCCGTGCGCGACGAGCGAGAAGCCCGCGTTCATCGCCGCGGCGGAGCCGGTGCAGTCGAACACGCAGTCGTAGAACTCGCCGCCGGTCAGGGCGGCGGCCTCGCTGCGCGCGCCCTCGCCGGCCTCGATCGCATGATCGACGCCAAGCGCCTCGACGCAGAAGCGCAGGCGGTCCGTCCGCTTGTCGATGACGGCGACATCCGCGCCGCGCGCCTTGGCGAAGATCGCGCAGGCTGCGCCGATCGGCCCCGCGCCGACGATGGCGATGCGTTGCCCGGCGGCGACGCCGCCGCGCCGCGCGCCGTGGGCGCCGATGGCGAGGAACTCCACCATCGCCGCCTCGTCGAGGCTCACGCCCTCGGCGTCGACCAGATTGTCGTCGGGAACCGCCACCCAATCGGCCATGCCGCCGTCGCAGTGGACGCCGAGCACCTGAAGACGCTGGCAGCAATTTGTCTTGCCGCGTCGGCAGGCGACGCAAGCGCCGCAAGGCAGATAGGGAATGACGGCGACGCGCTGGCCGGGGCGCCAGCGGCTTCCCTCGCCCACCGCCTCGATCTCACCAGAGAGTTCGTGGCCGATGACGCGTGGATATTCGAAATAGGGCTGCGTGCCCTCGAAAATGTGAAGGTCGGTGCCGCACACGCCCACGCGCCTGATGCGCACGAGCGCGCCGCCGGGCGAGGCTTCGGGCTTCGGCCTCTCGACGAGGTCCAATTCGCCCGGCCGCGGACAGAGCAAGGCCCTCATGACTTCACCCGTGTGTGACGGGGCGTTTCCCTCAATTGCATGGCTTATCACTAGCATGTCAGCGCTACCGCGGCTATGTATGCCCGACTTTGGCGGGGAAGGAAACCCCGCTCGAGCGGCCGTCACGAGGAGTAGAGAGATGGAATATCGACAACTCGGCAATTCGGGACTCAAGGTCTCCGTCCTGACGATGGGCACCATGACCTTCGGCGGCCAGGGCGGCTTCGCCAAGGTGGGCAACGTCTCGCTCGAAGAGGTGCGTCGGCTGATCGACCTCGTCGCGGACGCCGGCGTCAATCTGATCGACACCGCCGACATCTATTCCGCCGGCGCCTCCGAAGTGATGATCGGCGAGGCGATGGGCGGCAAGCGCAAGCCCGGCATGCTGATCGCCACCAAGGCGCGCTTCCCGATGGGCTCCGGCCCGAACGACGCCGGCCTGTCGCGCTGGCATTTGATCCGCTCCTGCGAGGCGAGCCTCAAGCGCCTGCGCACCGACGTGATCGATCTCTATCAAGTGCATCAGTGGGACGGCGTCACCCCGCTCGAAGAGACGCTGGAGGCGCTCGACAATCTCGTGCGCTCCGGCAAGGTGCGCTACATCGGCTGCTCGAACTATTCCGGCTGGCACCTGATGAAGGCGATGGAGATCGCCCGCCGCGACAACCGCATCCCCTTCATCTCGCAGCAGATCCACTACACCCTGCAAGCGCGCGAGGCCGAATACGAACTCATCCCAATCACGCTCGACCAGAAGCTCGCCGTGCTCGTCTGGAGCCCGATCGCCGGCGGCCTGCTCTCCGGCAAGCATCGGCGCAACAAGAACGCCCCCGAGGGCACGCGGCAGATCGCCGGCTGGACGGAGCCGCCGATCGCCGACGAGAACAAGCTGTGGGACATCGTCGACGAGCTCGTCGCCGTCGGCGAGGCGCATGGCGTCTCGGCGGCCCGCATCGCGCTGGCCTGGCTCCTCGAGCGCCCCGGCGTCAGCTCGATCATCATCGGCGGCCGCAACGAGGCGCAGTTCAAGGACAACCTCGCCGCGGTCAGCGTGAAGCTCACGGCCGAGGAGCGCGCTCGGCTCGACAAGGTCAGCCAGCCGACGCTGCTCTATCCCTATTGGCACCAGGCTTGGACCGCCAAGGACCGCCTCGGCCCAGCCGACCTGTCGCTGATCGGCCCCTACATCGCGAGCGGCCAAGCCAACGGCGGCGGCGGCGTCTGAGCGAGACCGCACACCGTCATGGCCGGGCTTGTCCCGGCCACCCACGCGGCGCCGTCACCGTCATGGCCGGGCTTGTCCCGGCCACCTACGCGGCGCCGTCACATAGACCCTATGACGTTAGAATCGTCGGCTCGACGTGGGCGCCCGGGCAACACGAAAAGAGCTGCTCGGCGCGTCCACCAGAATGCAAATGCCATCACCGCCCAGCCGCAGGCTCTATTTCTTCGGCGCGGGCAGCGCGTTGTAGACGTCCGGCGGCAGCACCACCGAGACGAAGACGTTCACCTTGTCGCCCGGCTTGAGCGGCCCGGCGACCTTGTTCTTCACCGCCGGCAGGCTCTGGAGAAAGGCGGCGATCGCCTCGACGTCCGGGTCGGTGAGTTGGGCGAAGACCGGCATCACGCCGCTCAACGTGCGTCCATCCGGCCGCTTGCCTGTGCGCAACGTCTTCACGATGTCGGCGCTGCTCCAGTCGCCGATGCCGGTCTCGCGGTCGGGCGTCAGATTCTGGCCGATGAAGACGCCGGCGCCGGGGATCGCGAAGCCGGTGTCCGATCCGCCGAGATAGCGCGTCATGTCGGACTTCCCCATCATGCCGCCGGGCGTGTGGCAATCCGAGCAGCCGGCGATCGAGACGAGATATTTGCCGCGCTGGATTTGCGCCTCGTCCGCCGCGGCGGCTCCTGAGGAGACCGCCCCGAGCGCGAGGGCGCCGGCGAGCAAGCGAAGTGGAAAAAGCGGCATGGCGGTCTCCTCCTTGGCTGGCGTACTTAGGGAAGGGGGCTGATCGGCAATCCCTCGATATGGGCGGGCACGCTCCAGGTCTGCGTCGGGTCCGGGATATGCCGGACCGGCTCAATGTCGCCGCGCCAGGCGACGCCCATCATCTGCGCGGTCTGGTAGACCATGACGCGCCATCCCCGCCCTCCGAGCGCGCGCAGTCCGGCCGCGACGTGCGGCGAGACGAGATCGTGGAAAAGAACCATCGCGGTCGCCTCGAGATAGGGCTCGCAGGCGAGCGCGTCCCGCGCGGGCGCATCGCCGTCATGGTCGCCGTCGATGAAAGCGAACGACCAACGCGCGCCGCTCTGCCCGAGTTCCTGCACGGCGGCCGGACTTTCGCCGGCGACGAGAATCGCACGGCCAGCGCCGGCGCCTTCGACCGCGGCCGAAAATTCGCGCCGCCACGCGTCCTCGCGCAGTTTGGGCTCGACGACATGCAGCGAGGCGAGGCCCGCGGCGACGAGATGGCAGGTCGACCAGCCTCGCCAGGCGCCGATCTCGATCCCGCGCCGGCCCGCGAACAGCCGCGCGTTGCTGTAGAGAACCGCCGCCTCGTCGCGGTTGATGAAGCCGATCTGCGGGTCGCGCCGGTCGGTGTACCACGTGTGGCCGATCCCGCGCCGGAAGTAGGGCCAGGTCAGCGCGGCGGTGTCGCCGACGATCATGTTGGGGAAGAGGGCGTCGAGCTTCGGCGCTTCGAGCCCCTCCGACACGTAGTCCCTTGAATTCGCCTTTGCAGGTTCGCCTGCCGCCATACCAATCACCTTGATTTCGTTGCGATCGTCATTGCGAGGAGCGTGCCGCTCGATGGCTTCGCTTCGCTCGCAGTGACGGCATTGGTTCGAACAAAACGCAACTCGCTACAGCAATTCCAACGCGTTCCATAGAGTGCAAAAACTTCGGGGAACACGCTTGTAACACGAATTGGAGAATGAGCGCCGCCGACCCGGCACGCGATCCGCGAGGCGGGAACAAAAACAGCGACAACAGAGTTCTATAAACAGTAGGCCGCAAGGCCGCGGTTGGCCCAACTGACGCACCTGGTGCGATGTGCGTAAGCGACCGACCGCTAGGTTTGCCCCGTCGCCCTAACCGGCGGCGGGGCAAACGTTGCAGCCTTCTTTCCCATGTCTTGATCTTGTGCGGGCGATCCGAGATGCGGGCCGTGTCCGCGCGATTGGCGTGAGGCTTAGGAGCAAAATGGGAAGCCGAGAGCAATGGGGTCGCAGTGGTCGAAATTCGTAGTCTTACGCAAACCGAGTCCTCTCCGCCGCCAGGAGAGGCTTGGATTATGATCGAAAAGAAGGGAGAGCTTTATTTCATCAGAGGCCAATCCAAAGATGCGAGCGTCGAGGCGTCGCTGGCGGCGACCGGGGTCGATAGCGCCAGGCTCGCGATCAAGGGCGCTGAGGCGTGGGCCGATCTCTTGACGGCCGACGTCATATACGTGCGAGACGATCCCTAACGCCCTTGAAGGCGATCGGCGCCCGCGCTCTTTGCCATCGTCGGCGGGCGCCGGCGGAGCGTCCGGCAATTTGACGTGTGCCGGGGAGACAGATACGTTTTTGCTTGTATCAAGGGCGTCCTTTGCAAGGCGCCGGTAGCGAATGTGGGTAAGGGAACGTGGGAACGGCATTCGATCACGCTAACGTGTTCTCTTTACGTTCGCTGCGCCCGCGCCTGATCGTCTTCGCTCGACGAAGCGTCGTCTCCCCATGCCGCTGACCCAGACCTCGGCTCCCCTCGCAACGTCGCCGGGTCTCGCGGCCTCCTCGCCGCTGGCGACGCTACGCGGCGTCGACAAGGTGTTCGGCAACAAAGTGCAAGCGCTGCGCGGCGTCGACATCGAGGTTCGCGACGGGGAGTTTCTGTCCCTCCTCGGTCCGTCGGGTTGCGGAAAATCGACCGTGCTCCGCCTGCTCGCCGGTCTGACGGCGCCGACCCAGGGCGAGATCGCCTGGCGAGGCGAGCGGCCGACGCTGAGCTTCGTCTTCCAGGAGCCCACCTTGATGCCGTGGGCGAGCGTCTTCTCCAACGTATGGCTGCCGCTGCGGCTCAAAGGCGAGTCGAAGGACAAGGCGCGCCCGCGGGTCGAGGAAGCGCTCGACATGGTCGGCCTGTCGGCCTTCGCCAAAGCCTACCCCAGGGAATTGTCGGGCGGCATGAAAATGCGCGCCTCGATCGCGCGCGCCCTCGTCACGCGTCCGGCCGTGCTCTTGATGGACGAACCGTTCGCCGCGCTCGACGAGATCACGCGCACGAAGTTGAACGACGAATTGGTGTCGCTCAAATGCGCGCTGCGGACGACGGTGATTTTCGTCACCCATTCGGTGATCGAGAGCGTCTATCTCTCGAACCGGATCGTCGTCTTCGCGCCGCGGCCCGGCCGCGCCGTCGCGGAGATCAACGTCGATCACCCGCTGCCGCGCGATGTCGAGTTCCGGCTGAGCCCCGCCTACGCCGAGAAGTGCCGCGAGACCTCGCTGGCGCTGCACGAGGCGATGGCGATGCAGCCCGAAACGCCGCTGGTCAAGGGCGGGTCGACATGACGCGCCACGAGTTCGTCGAATATCTGCTCCCTTTCCTCGCGCTCGCTCTCGCCCTCCTCGCGTGGGAGGCGGTGGTGCGCGTCTACGACGTTCCCCCTTACATCATGCCGGCGCCGAGCCTGGTCATCCTCACGCTGATCAAGGATTGGGGCGTGCTTTCCGGCTCGCTGGTCGTCACGCTCTCGATCACCTTCGAGGCCCTGGCGGCGGCGGTGGTCGTCGGCGTCGCGCTCGCGATGGTGTTCGCGCAATGGCGTTTCGTCGAGCGGGCCTTCTTTCCCTTCGCCGTCGCGATGCAGGTGACGCCGGTCGTCGCCATCGCGCCGTTGCTGCTCATTTACCTCAGCGCCGGCACGGCGGTGCTGGTGGTCGCCTTTCTCGTCGCCTTCTTCCCCATTCTCGCCAACACGACGCTCGGCCTGTCGTCGGCGGACCGCAACCTGCGCGATCTCTTCGAGCTTTATGGCGCGACACGGTGGCAGGAGCTCGCCTGGTTGCGCGTCCCGTCCGCGCTGCCCTATTTCCTCGCCGGCTTGCGGATCGGCGGCGGCCTCGCCCTGATCGGCGCGATCGTCGCCGAGATCGCCGCTGGCACAGCGGGGCACGGGGCGGGGCTGGCCTATCGCATCGTCGAATCCGGCTTCCGTCTCAACGTGGCGCGCATGTTTGCCGCGCTGTTGTTGATTTCCTTCTCGGGAATTACGATCTATCTGCTTCTTTCGGCGCTCTCGCACGTCTTGCTGCGGCATTGGCACGAGAGCGCGCACGGACGCGAAACGTAACGACGCTCGGCTGGTCGGGCGAACGTTCGCATACGGCAAGAGGGGGAGGGACGTCGCCCACGGCGTCGCGGACCCGCCAACAAGAGTGAACCCCCTGATGGATATCGGAAACAAGCAACAGGCGCGCGAGTCGGTTCTCGAGACGCTGGGCCTCGCCAGGTTGGTCGACACGTCGACGATGGACATCGCGCAGCCCCATAACGCGCTGGTCGAGCGGCAGGCCGAGCCGGCGCGGTTCGTCATCGACGGGTTGACGATCGACGCGCCCGCGGGGATCTACCATCCGACCTTGGATTCGAGCACGGAGTTTTTCCTCCGCAACATCAGGGGGATGAAGTCCAGCGCGATCCGGTCGGTGTTGGAGATCGGGGCGGGCTGCGGCGCGATTTCGCTCTATATTGCGGCCAATTGGGACGTCACGCTCAAGGCTTCCGACATCTCGCCGCTGGCGGTCGAAGCGATCAAGCACAACGCCGCGCAGAACGGCCTCGAGGTCGACGTCGTCCAGTCCGACATGTTCGAGCGTATCCCGCGGGAGAAGTTCGATTTTATCGTCTTCAACGCGCCGCTGATCGACAAGATGCCGGAGAACGCGATCGAGCAGTACAGCCTCTGCGACCCGAACGGCGCCATCACGCGCGCCTTCCTGCGCGGCGCTGAGCAGCGGCTCACGGAAAACGGCCTCGCGATCGTCTCGATCTGCCGCAACTCCGCCTACGAGGTGCTCAACAGCGTCGACCTGAATTACAGCATCGTCGGTTTCGAGCTTTCCGTCGGCGGATTCTGGCGCGCCATCGTCGGGGCTCGTTTGCCCGAGGCGTGAGGGAACGGAGGCGTCGCGCCAGGCGGCGGAGGAGCAAATGGGTTGACGCACAATCGTCATGGCCGGGCTTGTCCCGGCCACCCACGCGGCGCCGTCACATAGACCCTAGGACGCTAGAATCGTTGGGTCGGCGTGCGGACGATTGCTTTGCAATCGCCTTGGGATGCCCGGCACAAGGCCGGGCATCACGGAAAGAGCTGCTCGGCGCGTCCACCACAATGCGGAAGGCGCGCTAGTCGGCCTTGCGGCTCCAGTTGACGAGGGTGACGCCCTTGGCCTCGTCGAGAGTCTTCTCAGGACCGGGAACGAGGCCAGCGCGGCGCAGCGCTTCCTCCGCGGGGCCGCCGTGGCGCCCGTGCGCGAACACCGGCAGTCCCCCCGGCAGCGAAACGTTGCGCGAGCGCGTGAGGTGGAAGCAGTCGTAGCCGATCTCGAGGAAGAGGCTATAGACCTCCGGCCCACCAAGCACCGCGACAAGGCCCCCGTCGAAGCCGAGCGCGGCGCAGGCCGCCTTGAACTTCACACCAGCCGGGTTCCAAAACATTGCGTTGGGAATGTCCGGGCTCGGCGCGACGCCCGGCACGCGGCGGGTGAGAATCAGGCGCCGGCGCTCATGTGAATTTCCGTGCCCCTCGTGCGAATGGCGCCCGTGCACGAGAAGCTCCGCCCGATCGAGCGAGGCGTCGAAGAACCGCTGATCCTCGTCGTTCTTGAGGAAATCAGGCATATGCGCGTTGTGGTCGGCGATGTGGCCGTCCACGGAAACGATTGCGAAACCTTCGATGCGACACACGGCTGGCATGAACGGCTGAACTCCGGAACGTGATCGTCGGCGCCGAACGCGGCGACATTCTGGCGCCGCCCTTTAGCGCCTATTGCTTCATCGCGTCGAGCGTCTGAACCAGCGCAGCCGGCGACATCCGGAAGAATCCGGTGTAGGGCTGGTTCAATTCTATGATGAGAAACATCGCGCTGGCGACCGCGAAAGCGCCCAGCGCAAGGGTCGCGAGCACGGTCGCGTTGAGCCGCGAGAGCAGCCCATAGCCGCAGAACAGAAGCAGCGACCACGAGACCACGATGGCGATCAGGGGCCACGAGACCGGCGCGGCGAGCTGTAGCGACATCAACAGCCGCGTCTGCTCGATCCAGCCCGCATTGAAAGACGCGGTCGCAAGCAATTGCTTTTGCGCATCCGTCCTGGGCGTCAACGAAAGCAGGAACTGATCCATTTTCTTCATGCCCGCAAAGGCGGCGGCGACGCTCTGGGCCTGCGGATCGGCTTGGCCCGCGCCCCAGAACATGTCGTATCCCTGCTGGATGGCGGCGTGCAGGCCGTCACGGCCCGGCTGGGCTTCGGCTCCGTAGGCGGCAAGTGCGGCGTCGTATTGCAGCGCGCGCGCATCGAGGGTCTCCAGTTCGGACTTCTGGGTCGCATAGAAGCTGTAGCTGGCCCCGATCAGCGTGCCTAGCACCAGGGCGAGCAGCAGGCCGAGCAGGCCGGAGATCGCCGCGATCATGTCGCGCGAGCGGTCCGCGGTGTGATGGTCAGGCAGCAGTTTCTGCAATTGGAGGCCGATGAGGCCGGCGCCGAAGGCGAGCGCGCCGATGACGAAGGGGACATAAAACGAATTCATCCGGCGTTACGTCTCGCGGGGCGCGCCTGTTCCAGCAGCGCGCGCTCGCCCCCTTCGAGCCGCACTGCACGACCCGCGCGCCGCCGCACCGCGGCTGACGCCCTCAAGGTCCGCTATTTTTGATCCGTCCGCCCAAATCGGCGCAAAGCGCCCTATTTGCCCTGGAAAACCTTAAATCGGAGCCCCTTGCCGGATCAAGCCGGGTTGATCCCCATCGGGGTTGCGATTCCTTCCGTTTTCCGGAAAGAAGTCGGCTAAGATTCCGCCGCGCGAAGCCGCGCCGCAACATTGCGCCTGGAGGCGCCGCCTTGATCAACGGCCGAAAAATGCTGCCCGGAAAGCCTGTGCCGCTTCCCGATTATTCCATCGATCGTCGCGACGCGTCGGAGATCCTTGCGCCACGCTTCATGGATCGGCTCGAGGCGCTCAACCGCATCGTCGCGGAAACCGGCGAGACGCTGGAAGGCAACATCTTCTACTGGGACAAGCAGGAGAATTTCCTCGGCCGCGCCCCGGAGGCGAATCTCGCGCCGGCGCGACGCAATCTGTGGCGCGCGACGCGCTTCAAGCGCCAGTTGCTCGAAGTCGGCGTCAACGCCGGGCATAGCGCACTGCTGGCGCTGTCCGGCAATCCCGGCCTGATCTATCATGGCGTCGATCTCGCCGAGCACGCCTACACCGGACCTTGCGTCGAATATCTGGCCGCCGAATTTCCCGGGCGCGTGCATTTCTGGCGCGGCGATTCGCGCGAAGTGCTGCCCTATCTCGCGGAGCGCCGCAGCGATCTCGACTTCGACATTTTTCACGTCGACGCCGGCCATACCGACGACGTGTGCCGGGCCGACATCGAAAACTGCCTGCGCATCGCGCGCGGCCGGCGCGGCAAGCACCTGTTGCTCGACGACGTCAATGCGAGTTGGATTTTCGACGTCTACGCCGAATTCGTCTCGCGCGGCGATCTGACCAGCGAGACGTTCTTCGACGACTGGGAAGACGACAACCGCAACGTGCTGGGCCGCATCCTGTGACCGAACGCGACCCCGCCGCGCCGCCGCTTGCGACGTTCTGGCACGGACCGCTCGACGCGCTCACTTACGCGTGCCTCGCCTCCTTCGCGCATTTCGGCGCCCGCCTGCGCGTCTACGCCTACGACCGCGAACTGGCGACGCCGCCCGGCGTCGAGCGCGCCGACGCGCGTCTGATTTGCCCCGACGAAACGCTGCCGCATCGCTATTACGCCGGGGGAAAGCCGTCGATCGCCACCTTCGCCGACATGTTCCGCTATCGCATGATCCGCGAGACCGGCTGCTGCTGGGTCGATTCGGACATGGTGTGCCTGCGCACGCCGGACTTCGCTGGCGAACTGATCGTCCTGGCGCGCCAGCCGCCGTTTCGCGGCGAAGCGGTCGTCAACAACGCCGTCCTCAAACTGCCGCCCGACGATCCGACGCTGAACGAGATTCTCGCCAGGGCCGAGAGCGCGGCGGACATCGACCAGCCCTGGGGCGCGATCGGGCCCTTCCTGCTCACCGAAATCGCCGAACGCAACGGCGTCGCGCGTTTCGCGCGCACGTTCGAGGATTTCTATCCGATCGAGCCGGACCATTTCTGGAAGCCGTTTCTCCCCGCCTATCGCGAGGAGGTCGAGGCGGCGACGCGCGCCTCGACGATGCTGCATCTGTGGAGCGAATTGATCGCGCGCTCGGGCTATGATCGTTCGATCGGGCCCCCCGAGGGATCGTTCCTATACGCCGCCTTCCAGCGGCAGGGCGCGCTCGATCGGTTCGCCGGCTTCTACGACGCGCGCACGCTCGAGACGCAATTCTCCCTCTCACGGCCGCGCGGGGAGAGAGCAGGGTGAGGGGCTGGGTGGTTAGGTGAATTGCGTTTGCCCGAAGCGGCTCTCCGCTGCCCTCTTTCACGGGCTCACCCAGGCGGCGCTCCCTTGTCATGCCCGCAAAAGCGGGCATCCAGGAGTCAAAGGACGCAAACCTGCGGCGGTTGTCTGGATCCCCGCTTTCGCGGGGATGACAGCGGCGCTGCGTCAACCAATAAGCAAAACGCTCTAGCGGCGGGAGCCCTTGATGGCTGGTCTACGCCGCCTGCAACACCGGCGTGAGGCGGTTGGCGATCTCGACCAGAGCGAGGCGATAGCCCTGCGCGATCCGGCCGCAACGCTGAAAGCGAGCGGCGATGATGTCGTTGAGTTCTGCGAGCGCGCGCGCGTCGGCCGCAGCCATGCAGGTCGGTCCGACGCCGAGCGGCTGCAAAGCGGCGGCGAGTTCGCGCCGCAAGGCCCGGAAGCGCCTCATGTCGCCAGCGATCAAAGCCCGCCATGCGCGCCCGTGCAAGCGCCCTAGCTGACTGATCACCTCCTTCTGCGTGACGTATGTTCGGTAGGTCTCCGTCAGACAGTCAAAAATCACGGGCTCCGACCATTCCAACAACTCGGAAAGGCCATCCGCAGCGCCAAATTTTTGCAACGTACTAACCCTCACTCGCAGGAAACGACGCTGGCCTCACAAGGAGGAACACGGCGCCGAACGGGCGCCCCCGGGGCAGTCTTAAGGAGGCGTTAAGAGGGGCGCAACGGGAGGGAGAAAATTTACCGGTGGACGACTCTGGACCGCGCGACGCGTAGGGGAATCGGGGCGCTCATCCTAGCGCCTTCCGCTCTGGTGGACGCGCCGAGCAGCATCTTTTCGTCTTGCCCGGCCTTGTGCCGGGCATCCCAAGGCGATTGCAAAGCAATCGTCCGCATGCCGAGCCGACGATTCTAACGTCATAGGGTCTACGTGACGGCGCCGCGTGGGTGGCCGGGACAAGCCCGGCCATGACGGTGTGCGTCAACCCATTTGCAAATGGCTCTACGCGGCGCGATCGGCGAGTGTCAGGCGGCTCGCGAGATCCATCAGCGCGAGATGATAGCCCTTGGCGATCCGCTCGGAACGCTGGAAGCGTGCGATGACGATCTCGACCAGTTCGGCCATCGTCTGCGCGTCCGCCTCGGCGAGACTGCCGAGCTCCAACCCGTGCTCCTCGAGGGCTGAGATCAGCGTCGTGCGCAATTTTTCGAAGGCCGACATGTCGCCGGCGATCAGCGCACGCCACACCCGGCAATGCAGGCGGGTGAGCGCGAGGCAGGCCCTGTCATCGAACACGCGCTGGCGATAGGCGTGTCGTAAACGGTCGAAGATGACCGGCTCCGACCATTCCAACAGCCCCAGGCGACCATCTGTTACGTCGAAATATTGCAAGGCGCCCATCCAGCCGGAGGCAGACGCGAATCGACTCAACACAATGATTATGAATATAAACGCTAACGATTTCAGACGCAACCGGTTGCATCGGGTGCAATTGCCGCTTGCAGCTCAGGCGCGCGCCTGGAACTCCTCGGGGCGGCATTCGCGGGCGAGCGTGTCGAGCACCGCGTTGATCATGCCGCTCTCCTCCGGCCCGAAGAAAGCGGCGGCGATGTCGACATATTCCGTAATGACGACCCGCGCCGGCACGTCGCGCCGGCCCTTCAGCTCGTAATAGGCGGCGCGCAGGATCGCGCGCATCAGCGCCTCGACCCGCTTGAGCGGCCACCCCTTGGCGAGCGTGTCGTCGAGGCCGCGGTCGATCGCGCGCTGATCCTTCAAGACGCCGGAAACGATGTCCTGGAAGAACTCCAACTCGGCCGGATTGTACTGATCGCCTTCGACCTCCTGGCCGATCCAGTGCGCCTCGAATTCGGCGAGGATGTCGGCGAGGCCCTTTTCGGCGACTTCCATCTCGTAGAGCGCCTGAGCGGCGGCGAGGCGGGCGGCGGCGCGGCGGTTGGCTTTGCTCATCGCCCGACCGAACGCTTGAGAAGGGCGAGGCTCAGCGCGGCGCGGGCCGCGTCGCCGCCCTTGTCGCCGCGCCCGGGGTCGGCGCGCTCCTCGGCTTGCGGCAGCGTTTCGACGGTGAGAATGCCGTTGCCGAGCGCCAGTCTGCGAGCGACCGACAGGTCCATCAGCGCTCTGGCGGATTCGCCGGCGACGATCTCGAAGTGGAAGGTTTCGCCGCGGACGACGCAGCCGAGCGCGACGGCTCCGTCATAAGGACGCCCTTGGGCTTCCGCGCCGTCGAGCGCGATCGCGATCGCCGCCGGGATTTCGAGCGCGCCCGGCACGCCGATCACGTCGAACGACGCGCCAGCCGCGGCGAAAGCGGCCTTTGCCCCCTCGAGCAGCATGGCGCCGACGGCGTCGTAATAACGCGCCTCGGCGATGAGAAAACGCGCGCCTTCCATTCGGGGCGCGGCGGCGTGAGCGCGCTGCGGTTCGGCCATTGTGTTCCTGCTCTCGATGGGGGCCATTGCCATAGAGGGAACGCGCCCGCGAGGCAAGGCGAACGAGCGGCCCTCGCGCAGCGTCAGCCCGCGATGAGGCGCTCGATCGAACGGATCGCGAAATAGGCCATCAGCGCGCCGGTTGCGAGATCGACGCCGAAGGTCCACCAGCGCGCCGCGCCGGCCCCTGAGCGTCCGTGCAGCAGCACGACCGAAGCCGACCAGAGGACGCCCCAAGTGAGCGCGCCGGCGATCACCGCCGCCGCCATGATCAACAGCGCAGGCGGGGCGTAGCCCGCCATTTCTGGCCGCCCCATGGCGGCGAGCCAGAAAGCGACGTTCCAGGGGCTGGTCAGCGCCATGGCGACGCCGAGGGCGAAGCTGGCGCGCTTCGAATCGAACTGCGACGGCTTGGCGGCCGGCCCATCCGCTTGCGCCAGCGCGCGCCAGGCGCCACGCAGGAAGAGGAGGCTCAGCGCTATCAGCAGCGCGACGCTGACGATCCCCATCACTTCGCGCGCCAGCGGCGCGACGAACAGCGCGCCGACGCCGAGCGACACCAGCACCGCCCACAGCGCGTCGCCGCTGCAAGCGCCGAGCAGTAGCGAGAATCCGGCCCAGAAGCCGCCCGCAAGGCAGCGCCGCGCAATCTCCGCATTGATCGGCCCCGGCGGCCAGGCGACCGACCAGCCGAGCAGGAAGCCGGTGATAAGGAGCGGCGTGAGAGAGGCGGGCATTCGGGCCGAGGGCGAAAGAGGGGGGAACGGAACGGAAGGGGAAGCCCTCAGCCCGGCTTGGCGAATTTCGCCTTCAGCGCGGCGACGACGTTGGGCGGGACGAAGGGCGAGACGTCGCCGCCCATTGCGGCGATCTGGCGCACGAAGGTCGCGGCGATGGGTCGCACCGGGGAGGAGGCGGGCAGGAAGACGGTGCGGATTTCGGGCGCCATGGCGCGGTTCATGCCCGCCATCTGCATTTCGAAATCGAAATCGGTGGAATCGCGCAGGCCGCGCACGATGAGCGTCGCCCCTGCCGCGCGCGCCGCCTCGATCGCGAGGCCGGAAAAGGCGACTGCGTCCAGCTTGCAGCCCGTCTCGGCGAGGATCGGCGCGGCGGCGGCGCGGATCATCGCCAGCCGTTCGTCCGCAGTGAACAGCCCCGCCTTGCTGGGATTGGTGCCGACGCCGACGGTCAGCTTGTCGCAAAGCGCGGCCGCGCTGGCGATGACGTCGAGATGACCGTTGGTGATCGGATCGAACGATCCGGTATAGAATGCGATGCGCGCCATTCCACAGGGGTAGCCCGGCCTGCGGCGGCCGGCAAGGCCCGGCTTGCGCGATTCCCCCGTCCGTGCTTACCAGCTTTGCTTGATCGGAGGACGCCCATGAACGCCGAGGAACTGCGGACGCTACAGGCGCCGCTGAAGGATCATTACCGCGCCGATCCGGGCGCGGCGAAAGTCACCCTGCGAGCGCACGGCTGGATCGATGAGGCTTCGATCGCCTGCAAGGTGGAGACCGGACACGCCCTCACGGCGGCAGGCCTGCATCCGGCGACGGGCGGGACCGGCCTCGAGCTCTGCTCGGGCGACATGCTACTGGAGGCGCTTGTCGCCTGCGCGGGGGTGACACTCAAGGCGGTGGCGACCGCGATCGGCGTCACGCTGCGCGCCGGCAGCGTCAGCGCCGAGGGCGACATCGATTTTCGCGGCACGCTCGGCGTCGACAAGGAGGCGCCGGTCGGCTTCGCCGACATCCGCCTGCGCTTCGCGCTCGACACCGACGCCAGCGAGGCCGACCTCGCGACGCTGCTCAAGCTCACCGAACGCTATTGCGTCGTGCTGCAGACCCTGAAGCGCGGACCGGCGATCGAGACGACGCTGACGCGGCAAGCGGCCTGACGCGCGACCCCCTTCTCCCGCAAGGGGAGAAGGGGCGCCAACCCTCACGCCTCTTCTTCGCCCGCTTCTTCCTCGCCGTCGGGCTCTGAGATGCGGTCGACGGAGACGACGCGCTCTTTCTCGGCGGTGTCGAATATGATCACGCCCTGCGTCGCGCGGCCGGCGACGCGGATGCCATCGACCGGGCAGCGGATGAGCTGGCCGCCGTCGGTCACCAGCATGATCTCGTCGCCGTGCTCCACCGGGAAGGAGGCGACGAGATGGCCGTTGCGGGCGTTGGCCGCCATCGCCACGATGCCCTTGCCGCCGCGCCCGGTCAGCCGATATTCGAAGGACGACGTGCGCTTGCCGTAGCCGTTCTCGGAAATCGTCAGGATGAACTGTTCGGCGGCCGACATCGCCGCATAGCGCTCGGGCGCCACGGCGCCGGCGGGCGCCTCGGCTTCCGGTTCTCCATCGCCGTTGGTCTCTTCGCCCGTTTCGCCGGCCATTGCGCGGCGCATCTTGAGATAGGCGGCGCGCTCTTCGCTCGTCGCGTCGAATTCGCGCAGGATCGCCATCGAAATGACGTTGTCGCCGTCGCCGAGCGTGACGCCGCGCACGCCCATCGAGTCGCGCCCCTTGAAGACGCGCACGTCTTCGACCGCAAAGCGGATGCATTGGCCGAGCGCGGTCGTCAGCAGCACGTCGTCCTTATCCGAACAGACCTGCACGTCGACGATCTTCTCGCCCTCGTCGAGCTTCATCGCGATCTTGCCGGCGCGGTTGACCTGCGCGAAGTCGGACAGCTTGTTGCGCCGAACCGTGCCGCGCGTCGTCGCGAACATCACATCGAGCGAATCCCAGCTCTCCTCGTCCTCCGGCAGCGGCATGATGGTGGTGATGCGTTCGCCCTGTTCGAGCGGCAGCATGTTCACGAGCGCCTTGCCGCGCGCCTGGGGCGCCGAAAGCGGCAGGCGCCACACCTTCTCCTTGTAGACCTGGCCGCGCGAGGAGAAATAGAGCACCGGCTGATGCGTCGAGGCGACGAACAGCCGCGCAACGAAGTCCTCGTCGCGCGTCGTCATGCCGGAGCGTCCCTTGCCGCCGCGCCGTTGCGCGCGGTAGGTCGAGAGCGGCACGCGCTTGATGTAGCCGCCGTGGCTCACCAGCACGACCATGTCCTCGCGCTGGATGAGGTCCTCGTCGTCCATGTCCGCTTCGCTGTCGAGGATCTCGGTGCGGCGCGGATCGGCGAATTTGGTCTTCACCTCCGTCAGCTCGTCGCGAATGATGCCCATCAGGCGAACGCGCGAGCCCAGGATGTCGAGATAATCGGCGATCTCGGCGGCGAGCTTGTTGAGCGCTTCGGCGATCTCGTCGCGCCCGAGCGCGGTGAGGCGGGCGAGGCGCAACTCGAGAATGGCGCGCGCCTGCGCGTCCGACAGCCGCATCGTCCCGTCTTCGGACAGCGTGTGGCGCGGATCGGCGATCAGCGCGACCAGCGGCGCCATGTCGCGCGCCGGCCAGGCCCGCTCCATCAACGCCGTGCGCGCCGCGCCCGTGTCGGGCGAGGTGCGGATGAGGCGGATCACCTCGTCGATGTTGGCGACGGCGATGGCGAGGCCGACCTGGATATGCGCCCCGTCGCGCGCCTTGGCGAGCAGATGCTTGGTGCGGCGGGTGACGACCTCCTCGCGGAAGTCGAGGAAGGCGACCAGCATGTCCTTGAGATTCATCATCTCCGGCTTGCCGCCGTTCAGCGCGATCATGTTGGCGCCGAAGTTGGTCTGCAAGGCCGTGAAGCGCCAAAGCTGGTTGAGGACCACGTCGGCGACCGCTTCGCGCTTCAACTCGATGACGATGCGCATGCCGTCGCGGTCGGATTCGTCGCGCAGATCGCTGATGCCCTCGATGCGCTTGTCGCGCACCAGCTCCGCGATCTTCTCGATCAGGGTCGCCTTGTTCACCTGAAACGGGATCTCGGTGACGATCAGCGCCTCGCGGTCCTTGCGAAGCGCCTCCACCTTGACCTTGGAACGCATGATGATCGAGCCGCGGCCTGTCGCATAGGCGGAGCGAATGCCGGTGCGGCCGAGGATGGAGCCGCCGGTCGGGAAGTCGGGGCCGGGAATGAGCTCCATCAGCTCTTCAATCGTGATCTCGGGCTTGTCCATCAGCGCGAGCACGCCATCGATCGTCTCGCCGAGATTGTGCGGCGGGATGTTGGTCGCCATGCCGACGGCGATGCCGCCCGCGCCGTTGACGAGCAGATTGGGGAAGCGCGCCGGCAGGACGACCGGCTCGGTTTCCTTCTCGTCGTAGTTGGGGCGGAAGTCGACGGTGTCTTTGTCGAGATCTTCGAGCAGGGGCAGCGCGACGCGGTCGAGACGCGCCTCGGTGTAACGTTGCGCCGCAGGCGGGTCGCCGTCGACCGAGCCGAAGTTGCCCTGTCCGTCGATCAACGGCGCGCGCATGGAGAAGTCCTGCGCGAGGCGGACGAGCGCGTCGTAGACGGCGAGATCGCCGTGCGGGTGGTACTTACCGATGACGTCGCCGACGGTGCGCGCGGACTTGTTGTAAGACCGGTCCGGCGTGAAGTTGAGTTCGTGCATCGCGTAGAGGATGCGCCGGTGCACCGGCTTCAAACCGTCCCTGACGTCAGGCAAAGCGCGGCTTACGATCACGCTCATCGCGTAATCGAGGTAGCTGCGCTTCATTTCGTCGAGGATCGAAACTGGCTTGATGTCGGAGGGGGCGCCGGGCGCGGGACGTTCGTCCTTGTCGTCGGTCAATGGAAAACTGTCCTCAGGGGGAATTCGATTCTTGAGGATTTACCGCATTCCGCGTTGCTGCGCCACTTTTGCGGGAGGCGGAGCGGCCTCCTTCGCCGTCTTGGCCGGGCTTGTCCCGGCCATCTTCGCCTCGCCAGCCTCCGACACGTGGCGAGAGACGCCGTTCGAGCGAGGGTCGCGGCGTGGGTGGCCGGGACAAGCCCGGCCATGACGCGCCAACGACGGTGCATCACTAGGGTTGCTTCCCCGGCGCGGCGGCCTCTCCATTACGCCGGCGCCATTCGTCGCGCTCATAGTCCTCGAAGGCGGCGATCATGGCGCGGAAGCTGCGGTCGGCGACGCTTTCGGCGAGGCCGTCCTGGCGGGCGATCGCCTTGACCTTGTCGATGATCGCTTCGACCCGCGCCGGCGCGCTCACCGCCGCCGGGTCGGCCTTGAAGCGCCCCGCCTCGGCGACGTATTTGCCGCGCTCGGCCATCAAAGCGATGATTTGACTGTCGATCCGGTCGATGTTGACGCGCACCTCGGCGAGATTGGCGCAGCACTTGCCGCCGTCGACCGAGGGCGATCCCCAATAGGCGGGATGGGTCGCCGCGTCGTTCTCGGCGCCCAGGGCGGAGAGCGGGCAGGCGAACAGGGCGGCGAAAGCGAGCGGCCGGATTTTCATCAAAGCGCCTTTCAAGAAGCAAAGCCCGCCAGTCGGGCGGGTCATCCTATCGCAAGGGCGGCCGAACGCTGTCCATTGGGATTGGCATCATTCAACCGAACGGTTGACTCTTTGGCGACGCCGACCTATGTTCAACCACATGGTTGAATTACAAACGCCCCAGCTCGATTCCGTATTCCACGCCCTCGGCGACGCCACCCGCCGGCGGATGCTGCGCGAACTCGCGCAGGGCGAGCGGACGGTGGGCCAGCTCGCCGAACCGTTCGCGATCTCGCTGGCGGCCGCCTCCAAGCACATCAAGGCGCTGGAGAGCGCGGGGCTAATCCGTCGCGAGGTGCGCGGCCGCACGCATCACTGCCGCCTCGAGCCCGGGCCGCTCGCCGGCGCCCACGAGTGGTTGGGCTTCTACGAGCGCTTCTGGACCGACCGTCTCGACGTGCTCGAACGGCTTCTCCGCATGGAGGACGCCGGGAAATCATCCAAGGGAGAAGACCGATGAACGAACGCATGACCCTGAGCGCCTATGGCGTGCTGACCGAGCCGGCCACGTTCAAGATCGAGCGCCTGCTGCCGGGCCCGATCGAGCGCGTCTGGGCCTATCTCACCGACAGCGACTTGCGCCGCACCTGGCTGGCGGCGGGCCAGATGGACATGAAGATCGGCGCTCCGTTCGAGCTCGTCTGGCGCAACGACGAACTGACCAAACCGCCCGGCCAGCGACCGGCGGGCTTCTCCGACGAACACCGGATGCAGAGCCGGATTACCGAGCTCGACCCGCCGCGCAAGCTCTCATTCTCCTGGAGCGGCAGCGGCGACGTCACCTTCGAGCTGACCCCTCAGGGCGACGAGGTGCTGCTGACCGTGATCCATCGCCGTCTGCCTGACCGCGGAAGGCTGCTGATGGTCGGGGCCGGCTGGCACAGGCATCTCGACATTCTGGTCGACCGCGCGAGGGGCAGGGAGCCGGAGCCGTTCTGGGACGGGTGGACCCGCCTGCGGAACGAATACGACCAGCGGGTCGGCTGACGACAACAACACAAGGGAGAAGAGCGATGACGAAGCACATGACCGTGACACGGAACGAGTGGCTTGCGGCGCGGCTCGCGCTGCTCGAGGAGGAGAAGGAGCTGACGCGGCGGGGCGACGAGGTCGCGCGGCGACGCCAGGAGCTGCCATGGGTCGAGATCGACAAGGACTATCGATTCGAGACCGACGAGGGCGCCGCATCGCTGGCGGACCTCTTCCAAGGGCGCTCGCAGCTCCTTGTCTACCATTTCATGTTCGGGCCCGACTACACCGCGGGGTGTCCATCCTGCTCGGCGATCGCGGACGGCTTCAACGGCTTCGCCGTCCACTTGGCCAGCCACGACGTCACGCTCTGCGCGGTGTCGCGGGCGCCGCTCGCCAAGGTGCAGGCGTACAAGCGGCGGATGGGGTGGACGTTCCCCTGGGCGTCCTCGCTTTCCGGCGACTTCAACTTCGACTTCAACGTCTCGTTCACCGAGCAGCAACAGCGCGCCGGGGAGGTCGAATACAACTACAAGCGCGGCGGCCACGCGATGGACATAGCCCCGGCCCCCAAGCCCGTCGCGGAGTTCGCCGCCACATGCGGGACCGACGCGCCCACATACGCTCGCGACAGGCCGGGCATGAGCGCGTTCGCGCTCGAGGACGGCGCCGTCTATCACGCCTATTCCACCTATGCGCGCGGACTGGACGGCCTCTGGGGCATGTACCAATGGCTCGACCGCGCCCCCAAGGGACGCAACGAGAGGGGCGTCTGGTGGCGCCGCCACGACGAGTACAAAATGGGATGAGCCAGGTCCCGATGTCGTGGCGTAACTGCTTTCCAGGAGCGAAACCATGATCGAGGCGGACATCGGCGGAGGCGCCCGCCGCGGCGCCGCCACTGCCCTCGGCGCAGCCGACTGGCTATGCCTCTCGGCCGCGCCGACCTTCGCAATCATGGCGCTGCTGACGGGCGCCCTGGGTAGCGGCCCTTCGGATATGCTCTGCCAGGGCGCGCACGATGCGTCGCCGCTGAGCGGAATGGTCCCGATGTACGTACTGATGGCCGCCTTCCATTCGGCGCCGTGGCTGAAGCTGATCTCGAGCCGTCGAACCGGCGCACGCCGGCTCTGAAAGGCGGCCGGCGGAAAGGGGACGCAGATGAGCAATTCTCAATACCGATGGGTGATCGTCGCCTCGGGCGGCCTATTGGGCTGCCTCGCAATCGGCGCCATGTTTTCCTTGCCTGTTTTTCTGCGGCCCATCGCGAGGGACACCGGGTGGTCCGTCACTGGCGTATCCGCCGCCATGACGATCGGCTTTGTCGCGATGGCGTTGGCGAGCATAGTTTGGGGCAGTCTGTCGGATCGCTTCGGGCCCCGCCTGATCGTGGTGACCGGGTCTGTGATCCTGGCCGCCAGCATGGCCTTGGCGAGCCGGGCGACATCGCTTCTCGGGTTCCAGCTCGTCTTCGGCTTGATGGTCGGAGGCGCCGCCGCCGCGATCTTCGCGCCGATGATGGCCTGCGTCACAGGTTGGTTCGACACCCATCGCAGCCTCGCTGTTTCGCTCGTATCCGCCGGCATGGGGATGGCGCCGATGACCATGTCTCCATTGGCGGCATGGCTCGTCTCCATGTATAGCTGGCGAACATCCCTCCAAATCATCGCCGCCCTCGTCGCAGTCGTGATGATCCCGGTGGCGTTGCTGATCCGCCGTCCGCCGGCCCTGGACGCTGGAAATCCTGTTGCTTCCCCTGACGAAGAGTTGCAACCGCAGATGTCATTGCGGCAGGCGATCAGATCGCCTCAGTTCATCACCCTGCTGCTGACGAATTTCTTCTGTTGCGCGACGCACTCCGGCCCGATTTTTCATACGGTGAGCTACGCCATCAGCTGTGGAATCCCGATCATCGCCGCGGTGTCGATCTACAGCGTGGAAGGGCTGGCGGGCATGGGCGGCCGCATCGCCTTTGGCATCCTCGGCGATCGGTTCGGAGCCAAGCGGGTTCTGGTCACCGGGCTTCTGCTCCAAGCCTTCGGCGCGCTCGCCTACGTCTTCGCCAGGGAGCTCAGCGCGTTTTATGTCGTGGCAGCGTCGTTTGGATTTATCTATGCCGGCGTGATGCCTCTCTACGCCGTGCTCGCGCGCGAGAATTTTCCGCTGCGGATGATGGGAACCGTCATAGGCGGAACGGCAATGGCGGGCAGCTTGGGCATGGCGACGGGCCCATTGGCGGGAGGGTTCATCTACGACACCTTCGCCAGCTACAGCTGGCTCTACATCGGCGCCTGGGGCGTTGGCGTTGGCGCCTTCCTGATCGCCTTGACCTTCAGGCCCTTCCCCAGAACCGCGCCTGTGCTGGCGCCGGCGCAATGACGCCAGTGAAGGATTGCGCGGGGAGGGGCCGGGCGCCGCGACGCGCCCCTATCCCCGACCTTGCTGCGCTATTAGGATGCCGGCGCCAAGCCCAAGGAGCCGTCCTATGACCCTCGCCCTCTGGTGCGTCCTCATCGCCGCGCTGCTGCCCTACGTTCCCTTCGGCCTCGCCGCGACCAAGCTCAATCCGCTCACGCCGCGGCTCAGCGCCCCCGCGCTCGACGGCGTGCCGGCGCGCGCCTACGGCGCCCATCTCAACAGTTTCGAGGCGTTCCCCTTCTTCGCGGCGGCGGTGATCGTTTCGCACGTTGTCGAAGGGCGGAGCCGGACAGTCGGCGCGCTCGCCGTCCTGTTCATCCTCGCGCGCCTCGCGCATCTGGCGTTCTATCTGTCGGATCGGCAGCCGCTGCGAACGACGTCATTCTTGATTGGGCTCGTGATCAGCACGGTGATCTTCATTCACCCGGCGTTTCACTGAAGGCGCCATTCAAGCTATTTTGGTAGAAGCAGCCGTCCGCTTGTCATGCCCGCGAAAAGCGGGCATCCAGGGGTCAAGGGCGAAGGCCTGCAGCGGCTATCTGGACCCCCGCTTTTCGCGGGGGTGACAGGAAAAGCAAGGCGCCCTAGCGCCCGCCCGACACGTCCAGGATCGCCCCGGTCACGTACGACGCCGCGTCGCTGAGCAGCCAGACGATCGCCTCGGCGACTTCCTCGGGCGTTCCGGGGCGGCCCATCGGCGCCGTCGCGCCGAGCGTGAAGGCGCGGTCGGGCTCGCCGCCGCTGGCGTGGATGTCGGTGACGATCAGGCCGGGACGAATTGCGTTGACGCGCACGCCCTCCGTCGCGAGTTCCTTGGCGAGGCCGTGCGTCATCGTGTCGATCGCGCCTTTTGAACCGGCGTAGTCGACGTAGAGGTTGGGCGAGCCGAGCCGGGCGGCGGCGGAGGAAATCAGAACGAGCGAGCCGCCTTCGCCGCCGGACGATTTCGCCAGGCGCCGCGCCGCTTCGCGCGCCGTCAGATACGCGCCGAGCACATTGACCTCGAAAATCCGCCGCATGCGCTCGACGCTCATGTCGACGAGCTTGGCCGTCGGCGCGACGACGCCGGCGTTGGCCACGACGCCGCGCAGCGGCCCGAGCGCGCGCGTCGCGCCGTCGAATACGGCGATCATGTCGTCTTCGTTCGTCACGTCGCCGCGCAGCGCGACCGCCTTGCCGCCGGCGCGCGCGATCGTATCGACGACCTCATGCGCTGCGTTCTCGTCGCGCGCGTAGTTGACGCCGACCGACCATCCGCGCGCGGCCGCGAGCAACGCCGCCGCGCGGCCGATGCCGCGCGAAGCCCCCGTGATGAGGACCGCATTCGCTTCGTTCATTCCGATCTCCAATAGTCTTGGGTCATCGACCGGCCCCGCGCGCTCCGGCGCGGATCGCCTCGATGTTGCCGGCGTAGGCGGCGGCGCCGCCTTTGAAGACGGCCGAACCGGCGACGAGCGCGTTGGCTCCGGCGCCCACCACCAGCGGCGCGGTTTCATGCGTAATGCCGCCGTCGACCTCGATGTCGATCTTGCGCGCGCCGATCATGCGCTTGACCCGCGCGATCTTGTCGACCATGGCGGGAATGAAGGCCTGCCCGCCGAAGCCGGGATTGACCGTCATCACCAGCACCAGATCCAGCCGGTCGAGCACGTATTCGATCGCCTCCGGCGGCGTCGCCGGGTTGAGCGCGACGCCTGCGCGCTTGCCGAGGGCGCGGATCGTCTGCAGCGTGCGGTCGAGATGCTTGCTGGCTTCGGCATGGACAGTGAGCCCGTCGCAGCCCGCCTCGGCGAAGGCTTCGAGATAGGGGTCGGCGGGCTCGATCATCAGATGGCAGTCGAACATTTTGTCCGAAAGCCGACGCAGGGCCGAGACGACCGGCGGCCCGAAGGTGATGTTGGGCACGAAATGCCCGTCCATCACGTCGAGGTGAATCCAGTCCGCGCCGGCCGCCGCCACGTCGCGCACCTCGTCGCCGAGCTTCGAAAAGTCGGCCGACAGGATCGACGGCGCGATGAAAACCTGTGACGTCATTCCGCCTCCAAGTCGCAAGATGCGAGCGCCGGCGCTTCGTCCAGCCCCTACCACGTTCGGAAGGCGCGCGTCACCCGCTGTAGGAAGCGCGCCCGCCGCGCCGCGGTGGTGAAGTTCATGTCGTAATGCGCCAAATACTCGATCGGCGCGCCCGGCGCGACCACCCCGCCTATGTTCGCCTTCACGAAGCGGCGCGGCGGATCGCCTTTGAGCGAGACATGCGCGCGGCATTCGCCGTAGGTGCATACCGCCGCGAGCCGCTTGAGGTTCCCCAACGTCGGATGAAAGAGGTTCTGTTCGTCGATCTTGAAGGCCACCCCCGGCAGAAAGACGCGCTCGAAGAACCCTTGCAGGATCGAGGGCAGGCCGTCGAACCAGACGGGATAGACCAGGACCAGCGCGTCGGCGGCGAAAACGCGCTCGACGTAGGGCGCGACTTCCGCCCGGTTCTTCGACGTATCGACGTAGTCGCGCATCGTCTCGGCCGACATCACCGGATTGAACTGCTCCGCGTAGAGATCGAGGTCGTCGACCTCGTGGCCGCGTTCGCCAAGCACCTCGACGATGCGCCGGTGCAACGCGGCGACGAAACTGGTTTCGAGCGGATGCGCAAAGAGGACGAGAACGCGCATCGCTCACGCGACCCGATGGCCGAGCGACCATCGCTTGGTGCGGCGCTCCGGGGCGATCAGAAAGTCGACATGCGGCTCCGCGGTCAGCAGCGCGTGCACGTGTTCCTCGAGCAGGCGGTCGCAATTGGTGACGCGCTCGCGCAGATGGCGGAACTCGAGCCAGGATTCGATCAAATAGGTCTCCACAAATCGTCCTTCCTCAAAGCCGTCCTCGAAGATGCCCCAGGCGAAGCCGCCTTCGCGCCTGCGCTCGAATCCCAGTTCCGCCAGCGCGGCGAGGAAGTCTTCGCGCTTTGTCGGATCGACGCGATAGCCGACGTTCACCATGACCGGGCCTTCGTCGTCGGCGATCGGGCGCTTGAACGTCGGCAGGCGCCAGTCCTTGGCGGGCGTCAGATCGAATCGCCCGGCGGCGAGCCTCCATCGCCAGGTTAACGCAATTGCGATCAGCGCGCCGGCGGCGGCGAGATACTGGGCGGTTGGAATCCCGTCCATTGCGGCCACCTTGCCCCAGACGAGGCCGCCGATCGTCATCGAGCCGAAGATCACGGTCAGCAAGCTCGACAGGCCGCGACCGCGAACCCAGTCCGGCAGCGCGTCCTGCGCCGCGACGTAAAGGCTCGCCAGCGCCACGATGCCCGCCCCGCCGGCGAGCACGGAAGCGACGAGCGCGAGCGCCGGCCCCCTGGCGAGGCCGAAGAGGACCAACGCGACCGCGTTCGCTAGCGAGCCGAGCGCGACGACGCGGTCCGGTCCGAGCTTCGCCTTGAGCCGGGGGAGGATGAGCGAGCCGAACACGGCGCCGACGCTGATGGCGCACAGCAGGATGCCGTAGAAGCGCGGCCCTTGTGAAATTTGGTCGCGCGCGATGAGGGGGAGCAGGGAAAGATAGGCGCTGGCGAACGGATAGATGGCGGCGGCGCGGATCATCGTCGCGCGCAGCGGCGGATTGTTCGCGGCGTGGCGGAGCCCAATGCGCACCGCGCTGGTCAGGCGCTCGGCGGGCAGGCTCTCGTTCCGGCGGCCGCGCGGGCGGCGCCACAGAAGGCCGATGATCGCGAGGAGATTGGCGGCCGCGAAAAGCCAGAACGGCGCGGACAGCCCCAAGGCGACCATCGCGAAGCCGCCGAGGCCCGGGCCGATGACGCGGCTGACGTTATAGCCGATGCTGCCGGCGGCGATCGCGCCGTCGAGCTCCGAGCGCGGCGCCACCGACGGCGTCAGGGCGAGCCAGGCCGGCCCGTTGACCGCCAAAGCGCCGCTAAGAATGAAGGTCGTCGTCAGCAGCGAGGCCGGGGTCGCAAGGCCAAAGGCGACGAGCGCGCCGAACGTCGCCATCAGGACGGCGACGATGGCCGAGACGACGACCAGGCAGCGGCGCGGATCGACGATGTCGGCAAGCGCGCCCGCCGGCAGGGTGAAGAGGCACATCGACAGGTTTGTCGCGACCTGCACCGAGGAAACCGCCAGCGGGTCGGCGTTGAGCATCGTCATCAGCCAGCCCGAGGCGGTGTCGTAGATCGCCACGCCGATCAGCGCCAGCGTGTTGGCGATCCAGACCACCGTGAAGGCGGGATAGCGGAACGCGCCCCAGGGCGAACCGACTATCGGTTCCGACATCCGCGCTGGATTTGCTTCCGTGATCATCGCGCCGACCCTCGATGCGACAGGAGAGACAAACGCTCCGAGCGCATCTGCAATGCCCGCCTAACGCGGACGACCAAGAGAAGGTTCACGTTCGCGGCGCGGAGCCGGGGTCGGAGCCGCGCCGTCACGGTCGAATGGGTCACGACGAGGACCTCGTTGCGGTAGCGACGGCGGATGACGGCGCGCCGAGGTCGAGTTGACGCCGCCCGAGGCCTGCGGTTACAGGTCGTTCTTTGGCCTCGGCAGTGGCGAGAATTTTGAAAATGACCGAGAAAGTCAACGCTTCGGCCATTGAAAACTCCGAGAGCCTTCGGCTCGGCGGGTTCGAACCTCTCCCGAGCGACGCTCAGGCGGAGGCGGCCTTTCACGACATCCTGCGCTGGATCGGCGAGGACCCCGAGCGCGACGGCCTCAAGGAGACGCCCAAGCGGCTGGTCCGCGCGTTCCGCGAATATTTCTGCGGCTACGACGAAGACCCGGAGGAGGTGCTGACCAAGACCTTCACCGAAGTCGAAGGCTACGACGAAATGATCGTCCTGCGCGCCGTGCCGTTCGAGAGCCACTGCGAGCACCATGTCGCGCCGATCATCGGCCGCGCCTGGGTCGGCTACGTCCCCAACCGCCGGGTCGTCGGCATCTCCAAGCTCGCGCGCGTGGTCGAGATTTACTCCAAGCGCCTGCAAATTCAGGAGCGGCTCACCGCCCAGATCGCCAACACGATCGAAACCGTGCTGCAGCCGCGCGGCGTCGCGGTCGTGATCAAGGCGGCGCACCATTGCATGATGAGCCGCGGCATACGCAAACGCGGCACCGACCTCGTCACCAGCCGCATGCTCGGCTGCTTTCGCGACCAGCCGATGACGCGCGGCGAGTTCCTTTCGCTGGTGAATTCGGAAGCGGAGACCTGACCTAAGCGGCTGGCTGGTCTCGCGTTTCCGCATAGATTAAGTGCCGCCGAAAGCTGAATAGTTCACAGGCCGAGGCCGCAAAGCCCAAGTTTTCCTGCTGTAGGGGCGCAGGAGGGCTCCGGCGGCGAAACCATTCCTGGCTTCTCAATTCCTTTCGGACGACTTCACGTTGGTTTGACCAGACTTGAAAGCGCCGCCTTCGGCGGCCATTTAGGCGGTCCCAAAAGATTCGGGGCTTCCGACCAGGCGCCTCGGGGGAGTTACACTTGAGCGCCGAATTCGATGCTTCAGACCAGCCTGCTGGTCTCGCGCCCCCTCGTTGGGGGCCGTTCGACAGCGTCGCCTTCACAGTGATCCTGGTCGCGAGCACGATCACCAACATCGGCATTGCGATTTTCGACACGTCGTCGGGCTGGTTGATGACCACCCTGAACGCCGACCCGATGGCGGTCTCGATGGTCCAGATCGCGACCACGCTGCCGATGTTTCTGCTGACGCTGCCGGCGGGCGCGCTCGCCGACATCGTCGACGCGCGCCGGTTGCTGATCGGCGTCGAAATCGCGGTCACCGTGGTCTCGGCGGTGTTCGCCGGGCTGGTGGCGGCTGGCGCCGCGACGGAGACGGCGCTGCTTTCGACGACCTTCCTCCTCGGCGCGGCTGGCGCTCTCGTCGCGCCGGCTTGGCTGAAGATCACGCCGCAACTCGTGCCCCCGCAGGAACTCGCCAGCGCGGTCGCCGCCAACGGCGCGGCCTATAACATGAGCCGCGCGGTCGGCCCCGCGCTCGGCGGCGTCGCGATCGCGACCCTCGGCATCTCGTCGCCGTACTGGGCCTTCAGCGCGAGCAACCTCGCCCTCATCGCGGCGCTGATCTGGTGGCGCTCGCCGCGCAAGGGCGTCGACGGCCTGCCGGCGGAACGCCTCTCCAGCGCGATCCGCACCGGTCTTCGCTATGCCGCCAACAACCGCCATCTCGGCGCCACCCTGGTGCGGGCGCTTGCGTTCTTTCCGTTCGCCAGCGCCTACTGGGCGCTGCTGCCGCTGATCGCGCGCAACCAGATGAACAACGGGCCGGAGGTCTATGGCGCGCTGCTGGGCGCGGTCGGCCTCGGCGCGATCGTCAGCTCCTTCGCGCTGAACTGGCTCAAGGCGGAGATGGGGCCGAACCGGCTCGCCATTCTCGGGTCGCTCGGCAGCGCGCTGGCGCTCGTTCTCTTCGCCTTCGCGCGCGGGCCGGGGATCGCGCTGCTCGCCAGCCTGCTCGCCGGCGCGTCGTGGATCGTCGTGCTGGCGTGCCTCTTCGTTTCGGCGCAGGTCGCGCTGCCCGACTGGGTGCGCGGACGCGGGCTGGCGATTTTCCTGACCGTCCATTTCGGCGCGATGACGATCGGCAGCGCCGTCTGGGGACGCGTCGCGAGCGAGGAGGGCCTGCCGATCGCGCTGCTCGCCGCCGCGGTCGCCGGGCTTATCGCGATCCCCCTGACGGCGCGCTGGAAGCTGCAGGCCGCCGCCGGGCTCGATCTTTCCCCGTCGATGCACTGGCGCACGCCGACCTTCGCGCGCTCGATCGACCCCGACCGCGGGCCGGTGCTGGTGACGGTCGAATATCGGGTCGCCAAGGAGAATTGCGCGGCCTTTCTCGGCGCCATCGACGAGATCGGACGCGAACGCCGGCGCGACGGCGCCTACGCCTGGGGCATTTTCGAGGACGCCCAGGAGACCGGGCGCTTTGTCGAGACGTTCCTGATCGAATCCTGGCTCGAGCTGCGACATCTGCGCCAGCGCGTCACCAACGCGGACCGTATAGTGGAGGAGGAGATCCGCCAGTTGCTGGTCGTGCCCCAAAAGCCGACCTTCCTCGTCGCCTCCCGCCGCAGCCGCCGCAAGAAGAAAAAGAACGTGCTGAAATGGCGCCAGCCAGCGGCGCCGTCGCTTTAGGCCGTGAACCATAAATCTGCCCGTCGGTCGGCTTGCTAGAGTGCGCTATGCCCCAATGGCGACCGAATTCCGCAGCACAGCTAAATGACGCGACGGGCCAGAATCGGACTTGTCTCAAACCGCGCGCCGCTTCGCGATTCTGGCAAACGCTGCGGCCGGGGACGAGCCACGATCATGACTGGCAGGCAAGATCGCGGGAGCGTTCTCTTTTGCCCGCCGTCGGTGTCTAGTCGCGGCCGGCGGGAGGACGGGCGATGCGGGGATCCCTCGGGGAGAAGATCAACCAGGGCGGCACGGCGGACATCCACGCCTGGGCGCCGGGTCAGGTCGTAAAACTGTTCAAGGAAGGTTTCCCGCCGGAGCTCGGCCAGCAAGAGGCGCGGATGACCCAGGCAGTTTTCGCCGCCGGCGTGCCAGCGCCGGAGGTGTTCGGCGAGGTGACGCTCGACGGACGCTTCGGCATCGTGCTCGGCCGCCTCGACGGACCGACACTGCTGCAGGCCACGCGCAGCGGCGCCGTGACGTTCGCGCAGGCGGGCACCATCCTTGCGTCCCTCGGCCTGTCGGTTCACAGGATGTCGCCGCCGCCGGAGGCCTTCCCTCTGCGCGGCTGGATGGAGACCGAATTCAGGCTCTCGGGCGATATCGTGCCCAAGCACATCGCCTCCGGCGTCCTCGCGCTGATCGACCGCCTGCAGCAGCCGGGGGACGGGCTCTGCCATGGCGACATGCACCCTCTAAACGTGATCATGACGGGGGACGGTCCGCGGCTGATCGACTGGACCTTTGCGATCCGCGCGCCTGCGGCCCTCGATCATGGGATCACTCACATCAGCCTGACCGAGCTTGCCCTCGACGTCACCGACAATCCGCAGCGGCCGCTTGCGGTCAATGCGGCCGCGCAATCCGAATA
>DASXGX010000096.1:0-17061 GCA_036488815.1 Roseiarcus sp. | reverse complement strand
TCGGCGCGGGAGATCCGCGCGATCCTGATCGAACTCGAGCTCGCCGGGCGCATCGAGCATCACGGCGGCGACCGGGTGGCGTTCGTTGTGCGCGATACGGAGGCGTAGCAGGGACTGGCCGCGCTGGGCTGTGATGGATTTACTGGGCCTTATCCGTCGCTTCGCTGCGCCTTCGCCGATTTCTCCCGCCCAGCATTCGTCCGCGCCTGCTGCCTTCCCTAGAGCCGTCCACAATGCCGTTGGATCGTCATTGCGAGGAGTGCAGCGACGAAGCAATCCATACCTCCGCTTGCGTCGGCGCCCGCGGGTTGCTTCGCTTCGCTCGCACTGGCGGCGACGATTCAGACACAACAGCCGCTGGTTCGGCCGTCGCGGCGCGGGCCGAGGTTTCGCTCTCCGCTCGCGCCATGGCGAGGAAATAGGCGAGCAGATCGAGCCGGGCGGCGATCGCCATCGTCTCGAGCTCCGCCGTCATGTCGGCGATATAGGCCGCAACCGCGGCTTGATCGGAAGCCGGAGCGGTCCGGGAGGCCGCTGGGCGTGGAGGCGGGGGCGAGGCGTCGAGGTTCGTCCTACGGTGACCTTGGCTGCGGCATGTGACGTCCTTCATCGCTCCCGTCGCCCCCTTCTTATGCGCGCAAAAAGTGTACGTTCGCTTCTCCAGGGTTGCAAGCGGCTTTTACAACATCTCGCAGGAAATATCGTGCCGCACGGACGGCGCGAGGGCGGCAAATGCGATAACCGACAGGCCTGTGCGGTTGGCTCCCTCTCGCTTTCGCGGCCATCATGCCGGCGTCTGGAGCGGGCTCTTCATGACGGAGGATTAGCGGCGGCTGCCTGGTGACAGGACAGGCTTCGCCCGTCCATCTAAGGCTGCTTGGTCGCGGCCTCAGCGGCCGCAATGTTCGCGAGCCGGTCGAGCGCGCCCTGCAGAATATAGGCCGCCGCCATCTTGTCGACGACCTCGGCGCGGCGCGCGCGCGAAACGTCGGCGCCGATCATCGCTCGTGTGACCGCGGCAGTCGACAGGCGCTCGTCCCAGAACACGATCGGCGTCGGATCGACGCGCGCGAAATTGCGCGCGAAGGCGCGCGTCGCCTGGACGCGCTGGCCTTCGCCGCCGTCCATGTTGAGCGGCAGTCCGAGCACGAGGGCGAAGGCTTCGAACTTCCTGACCTGCTCGCCGAGCGCCTGAGCGTCGCGCGAGAATTGCGAACGGGCGAGCGTGACGAGCGGTGTCGCGATCCGGCGCTCGACGTCGGAGAGCGCGAGGCCGATCGTCTTCGTGCCGAGATCGACGCCGATCAGCCGCGCCTTGGCGGGGAGCGCGGCGGCGAGGGCTTCGAGCGTGAGCAGAGCGGCGGGCATGGCCCATGCGCTAGCACGCCACGGCGCGAGGCCCAAGTCCTCCAGCGATCTGCGCGGTTGCGCCGCGTTGCCACGCCAGGACACGCGATGTATGAGGACGAACACGCCAAAGCGCGAGTTCAGGAGCTCTCATGTCCGTCGATCAGGCCACGGTCCGCCGCATTGCGCACCTTGCACGCATCGCTGTGACCGACGCCGAAGTGCCGCATTTGCAGAACGAGATCAATGCCATTCTCGCCTTCGTCGAGGAGCTCGACGCCGTCGACGTCTCCGGCGTCGAGCCGATGACGTCAGTCATTCCGATGAAGCTGCCGATGCGCGACGACGTGGTGACGGACGGCGAGATCGAGCCTGCCGTGCTCGCCAACGCGCCGCTCTCCGAGGATGGCTTCTTCCTCGTGCCCAAGGTCATCGAATAAGCCGCCGCGCCGTATTGCCTCTTGCCTGAGATGGATGCCGACTTGACCGACCTCACCGCTCTGACGCTCGCCGATGCGCGCGACGCCCTGCGATCCCGCCGCGTTTCCAGCGTCGAGCTGACGCAAGCGCATCTCGACGCGATCGAGCGCGCCCGCGGGCTGAACGCTTATGTCGCGACGACGCCGCAGCGCGCGCTCGAGATGGCGCGGGCCAGCGACGCACGCCTCGCGGCCGGCGAAGCCGGTCCGCTCGAAGGTCTGCCGATCGGCGTCAAGGACCTCTACGCGACCCTAGGCGTTCACACGCAAGCGTGCAGCCACATCCTCGACCATTTCAAGCCGCCTTACGAATCCACCGTCACCGCCAATCTGTGGCGCGACGGCGCGGTGATGCTCGGCAAGCTGAACATGGACGAGTTCGCCATGGGCTCGTCGAACGAGACCTCCTATTACGGCCCCGTCGCCTCGCCCTGGCTGCCGCCGAACTGGAGCGCCGATCAGGCGCGCGCGGCGCTCGCCAGCGACAAGCGCGGCCTGCTGACGCCGGGCGGCTCGGCCGCCGCCGTCGCAGCGCGCCTGTGTCTCGCGGCGACCGCGAGCGACACCGGCGGCTCGATCCGTCAGCCCGCCGCCTTCACCGGGACCGCCGGCGTCAAGCCGACTTATGGGCGCTGCTCGCGCTTTGGCATGGTCGCCTTCGCCTCCTCGCTCGATCAGGCAGGCCCGATCGCACGCACGGTGCGCGACTGCGCGATCATGCTGCGCTCGATGGCGGGCGCCGACCCGAAGGATTCGACCTGCGCCGACGCGGCGGTGCCCGATTACGAGGCCGCCGTCGGCCGCTCGATCAAGGGGCTGACGATCGGCATTCCCAGGGAATACAGGCTCGACGGGATGAACCCCGAGATCGAGGCGCTGTGGCGCCGCGGCGCCGAATGGCTGCGCGCGGCCGGCGCTAAAATCGTCGACGTCTCGCTGCCCAACACGCGCTACGCGTTGCCGGCGTACTACATCGTCGCTCCCGCCGAAGCCTCGAGCAATCTCGCGCGCTACGACGGCGTTCGCTACGGCCTGCGCGAACAGGGGAACGACATCGTCGAGCTCTACGAGAAGACCCGCGCCAAGGGCTTCGGCGCCGAAGTGCGCCGCCGACTGATGATCGGCACCTACGTGCTGTCGGCCGGCTACTACGACGCCTACTATGTGCGCGCGCAGAAGATCCGCACGC
This sequence comes from Roseiarcus sp., assembly GCA_036488815.1. Lineage (GTDB taxonomy): Bacteria > Pseudomonadota > Alphaproteobacteria > Rhizobiales > Beijerinckiaceae > Roseiarcus. Next base: position 14,046 of record DASXGX010000096.1, on the reverse strand, counting down.
TCATCAAGCGCGACTTCGAGACGGTGTTCGCCGAAGGCGTCGACGCCATCCTCACCCCGGCGACGCCGTCGGCCGCCTTCGGCATCGGCGAGAAGGGCTCGGCGGATCCGGTCGAGATGTACCTCAACGACGTCTTTACCGTGACCGTCAACATGGCCGGCCTGCCCGGTCTCGTCGCGCCCGCGGGGCTCTCGGCGGAGGGTCTGCCGCTCGGCCTGCAGGTGATCGGCCGGCCGTTCGACGAGGAGACCTTGTTCACGCTCGGCCATGCGATCGAACAATCGGCGGGCGCCTCGAGCCTGCCCGAGGCATGGTGGGCCTGACGACCCCGTGCGGCGTCCTGCAATGTCAAATTTGGGATGAAAGACATGTCGGCGACAGCGGCCAATTCGAAGCTCATCAAAGGCGCGACCGGAGACTGGGAGGTCGTCATCGGCCTCGAGGTGCACGCGCAGGTCAATTCGCGCGCCAAGCTGTTCTCCGGCGCCTCGACAGAGTTCGGCGGCGCCCCGAACACGCATGTGTCGCTGGTCGACGCCGCCATGCCCGGCATGCTCCCCGTCATCAACCGGGAATGCGTCGCCCAGGCGGTCCGCACCGGTCTCGGCCTCAAGGCCAAGATCAATCGCCGCTCGACCTTCGACCGCAAGAACTACTTCTACCCCGACCTGCCACAGGGGTACCAGATCTCCCAGTACAAGAACCCGATCGTCGGCGAAGGCGAGATCCAGGTCGATCTTGCGTCCGACCACGCCATCACTGTCGGCATCGAGCGCCTGCACCTCGAACAGGACGCCGGCAAGTCGCTGCACGACCAGTCGCCGACGATGAGCTTCGTCGATCTCAACCGTTCCGGCGTCGCGCTGATGGAGATCGTGTCGAAGCCGGACATGCGCTCCTCGGAGGAGGCCAAGGCTTACGTGAGCAAGCTGCGGACGATCCTTCGTTATATCGGCTCGTGCGACGGCGACATGGAGAAGGGGAACCTGCGCGCCGACGTCAACGTGTCGGTGCGCCGTCCGGGCGAGCCCTTCGGCACGCGCTGCGAGATCAAGAACGTCAATTCGATCCGCTTCATCGGCCAGGCGATCGAGACGGAGGCGCGCCGCCAGATCGCCATCATCGAGGACGGCGGTGAGATCGAGCAGGAGACGCGCCTGTTCGATCCGACCCGCGGCGAGACGCGCTCGATGCGCTCGAAGGAAGAGGCGCACGACTACCGTTATTTCCCCGATCCCGACCTCTTGCCGCTCGAGTTCGACGAAGCGTTCGTCGATGCGCTCGCCGCTGATCTGCCTGAGCTTCCCGACGCGAAGAAGGCGCGCTTCATGTCGGAATACGGGCTCTCCGCCTATGACGCGACGATCCTTGCGGCCGACAAGGAGACGGCGGATTTCTTCGAGGAGGCGGTCAAGCACGGTGGCGCCAAGCGCGACGCCAAGGCGATCGCCAACTGGCTGATGGGCGACCTCTCGGCCTTTGCGAACGCCCAGAACCTCGCCGTCTCCGAGGCCGGGCTCAGCAGCGGAGCGCTCGCGACGCTCGTCGATCTGATCGGCGAAGGCGTCATCTCCGGCAAGATCGCGAAGGACCTTCTCGCCATGCTTCTCGGGCCCGACAAGGGCGCCGATCCGCGCGCGCTCGTCGAGACGCGCGGGCTCAAGCAGGTCACCGACACGAGCGCGATCGAGCGTGCGGTCGAGGCTGTTCTCGCGGCCAATCCCGACAAGGCCGAGCAGGCGAAGGGGAAGCCCGGCATGCTCGGCTGGTTCGTCGGACAGGTGATGAAGACGACCGGCGGCAAAGCAAATCCCCAAGCGGTGAGCGACGCCCTCAAAGCGCGATTGGGTCTTTGATTCGCGCAAGCGAAGACGCGCGCGCTACGCGTTTCGACTGACATTGTCGCGTGCGCGAGCTCAAACTGAGCATTGCGCGCAAAAAAATTGCCTTCGCTCGCCAAGAAAAATTCGATTGCGGCAAGCCCTCTTCGTGCATCGTTTTGAAACGCGACATCAAGGCTTGCGCGTTCGGCGACATCACGCGAGGCGTCGAGCAAGCGGCCGGCGGCGCTGATCGACGCGGCTTCCCACGCCGCGTGTCGATTCGCGGAGTCAAGCGGAAATCAAGGCGATTTCTTATGTCGCTCGACATCGCGCGCGGCGATCTCGACGTCTCGCCGCAATAGCTCGCAAAGCAGTCGAGCGTGCACGCGATCGCAATGCGCGGAGGCTTCGCATGACGCGCCATACGGCTCCGCGGCGCGCGATAATTCGATGGACCGCTCTGTGCGAGCCCATGAATCGCCGCGCCTTCCCTTGCTCTGCGCGAAAACGAAGTTACTTTCTAAGATGCTTTCCCTTCGCGCGAGAGAAAGCGCGTGCGGGAACGATCTAGAGGGACGCATAACAATGGCGAGAGCTGCAGCTAAGAAGTCGGCGACCAAGGCCGCCGCACGAAAGACCGCGAAGAAGACGACCGCCAAGAAGGCGACGAAGAAGTCCGCCGCCAAGAAGGGCGCGCGCAAGGTCGTCGCCAAGAAGGCCGCCCGTAAGTCGGCGGTGAAGAAGAGCGCCAGGAAGGCCGCGCCGAAGAAGACGGCTCGCAAGGGCGCTCGCAAAGCCGTGGCTAAGAAGGCCGCTCGCAAGGGCGCCCGCAAAGCCGTGGCGAAGAAGGCAGTGGCTAGGAAGTCCGTGGCCAAGAAGGCCGCCGCCAAGCGCGCGCCGATCAAGCGCAAGAAGGCTGTTCCGACGCCGGCCGCTCCGACTGAAACGCCCGCCGAGTCCTGACGCGGTCAGCTTTGGCGCGCATCGGCTGATCAGACTCGGCGTGCGGCGTATTGCCCTGTCTGATCAGCCTGCTCGCCAGGCTCTCGGGTTCCGCGGCGACTCGCCGAAACGATGCAGTCGTCATCGCCGAAGCGTCCGTTGGCGAGGCGACGCACACGAGCAAGCAAGGCGGCGGCGCTTCGACATCGACGCTGTTCGCTCTACGAGCAACGCCGGGGCGCCGCGCCTCAAGCGTGGCGGCAGTTGTATTTGAGGCAGGCCTGCAAAGGAACGTTCGCCTCGGGTCTTGCAATGACGACAGGCGTCGGGCATATGTCGCGACGATGGCGACTGTGACGCCTGCGGAGATGTGGCCGAGAGGCTGAAGGCGGCGGTTTGCTAAACCGTTATAGGGTTGTAAAGCCCTATCGAGGGTTCGAATCCCTCCGTCTCCGCCAGTTCTCAGATTGTCCGGCCCCTTCAGCGTCCGGGGCTGTGACGGTGCGCTCCAAGGCAACCGAATCCAGCGCAACGCGGCGATGAATGCGCGGCGTCGACGCTGTCGCACCGCCTGTGACGTTCGTTCGCGAGATGAAAAGCCCTTCGTGCAAGCCAAGCCGCTCTGATTCCCGATCCCAGCACGGCGACGTTGCGATGGTTCGCCACGCAGGCCAACATCGCGGTGGCTGCGCCGGGGCCATCTCGACTTCGTGAACTCCGTGGGTTATGAGTTGTCTGAGACAACACATAGGAAACGCACGATGGACATTGTCGGCGAGGTGCGGGCGTTCAACAGATTCTACACGCGGGAAATTCGTCTCCTGGATGCCCATTTGCCGGAGAGCTCGCTGTCTCTTCCGGACGCCCGGGTCGTCTATGAACTGGCGAAAAACGACAATCTGACCGCGGCCGACCTCGGACGCCGCCTCGACATGGACAAGGCGCATCTCAGCCGGATCCTGGCGCGGCTTCGCACGGCCGGCTTGGTGGAGGCCTCCGTCGACCCACGGCATGCGAAACAGAGATTGCTGGCGCCGACGGAAGAGGGCCGCCGCGTCTTCCAGAAGCTCGACAGAGGGACCCAGGCGTATCTCGAGAGATTGTTGTCATCGGTCGAGGGGGATGCGCAAGCGCGGCTCGTCTCAGCCATGCACGAGATCGAGCAGATCATGACGTCCAACCGCGCATCGCGAGAGCCGCGGCTCCGCAGCCTGCAGCCGGGTGACCTGGGCTGGGTCACGCATCGCCAAGCGGTGCTCTATCATCGCGAATACGGCTGGGACTGGACGTATGAAGGATTGGTCGCCGAGATCCTCGGCAAATTCGCGGCGACATATGATCCGGCGCGCGAAGACGCGTGGGTGGCCGAACGCAACGGCGTCATAGCGGGATCCGTCTTTCTCATGAAGAGCGATGATCCGGCGGTCGCCAAGCTTCGATTGCTCTATGTCGAGCCCTGGGCGCGCGGCTCGTGCCTTGGGCGCAAGCTGGTGGCGACGTGCATCAGCCGTGCGACGGAGCTCGGCTATCGCAGCCTGACGCTTTGGACGAATGACGTGCTGGCGTCAGCCCGCAGGATCTATCAGGGGGCCGGATTTCGGCTGGTGGGGGAGAACAAGCATCGTTCGTTCGGCCACGATCTCACGGGACAGACATGGGTCCTGGATCTGCCAGCCGCTCATTGATGGCGACGGTTGTACCGCGGACGTACTCCGAGCGGCCGTCGCTTAACCCGCCGTTATCGCGGCTCTGCCAAGTTTGCGGGCCATGTCGATCGCGCTTCCGCTCGCTTCCGGGCCGCCGAACGCCGCGCGCGAGACCGCACGCGGGATCGAAGCTGCGCCGCTGCTGCTCGCGCTGGCCGTCTTTGCGCTCGGCGCCTTCGCGCCCGCCGTTTTGAATGACGGCGACACCTGGTCGCATGTCGCGACCGGCGATTGGATCCTGCAACACGGGGCGGTTCCCCGCGCGGATCCGTTCTCTTACAGCTTCGCAGGCGCGCCCTGGACCGCCCACGAATGGCTGAGCGAGACCCTCTTCGCGCTCGCCTACCGCATGGCCGGCTGGAGCGGCGTGATGCTGCTGACGGGCGCCGCGGCGGGCCTCGCGACCTTCGTGATGGTCCACCGCGCGGCGCGCGATCTCAGCGGCGTTCCGCTCATTGCCGTGACGGCGCTCGCCGCCGGTCTCCTCGCGCCGGGGCTGCTCGCGCGCCCGCACGTCCTCGCCTTGCCCATACTCGCTTTGTGGGGCGCTGGCCTCATGGAGGCGCGCCAGCGGCGCCGCTCGCCTTCGCTCGCGCTCATCCCCTTGATGACGCTGTGGGCCAATCTGCACGGCGGCTTCGCCTTCGGCTTGGCGCTCATCGCGCCCTTCGCGATCGAGGCCGTCGCCCTCTCGCCGCCGGAGGGTCGGCCTTCCCTGATGAAGGGCTGGGGCGTCTTCGCGGCGGGGAGCCTCGGCGCCGCCTTGGTTACGCCCTTCGGCGTCGAGGGACTGCTGTTCCCGTTCAAGCTCGTCGGGGTCGCGCATCTCTCCGCGATCGGGGAGTGGCGGCCGGAGGGCTTCGCCCATCCCGGCCCGATGGAGATCGCGATGCTCGCCTTGCTCGCGCTCGCCCTCACCCGGCCATTCAGAATGTCGCTGACGCCCGCGGCGCTGCTGGTCGGGCTTGTCCACCTGTCGCTCCAGCATTCGCGCCATGAGACGCTGCTGGCGATCCTCGCGCCCATGCTGCTGGCCGAGCCGGTCGCCCGCGCGCTCGACGCGCCGAGACCTGCCGTGTCCCCTGCCCGCTGGCCGCTCCTTGCCGCGGCGATGCTCGCGCTCGGCCTTGCCGGCGCCCGCCTCGCTCTGCCTGTCGCGCGCGGCGACGGGCCGAATGCGCCGATGACGGCGTTGCAGGCCGTCCCCGAGGCCCTGCGCAAGCGGCCCGTGCTCAACGCCTACGGCTTCGGCGGCTACCTCATCTGGGACAAGGTCCGCCCGTTCATCGACGGCCGCGCCGACATGTACGGCGACGACTTTCTCGGCCTCTACGAGCGGATCGACGCCGGGGACCCGGAGGCGTTGGCGGCGACGCTGAAGCGCTACGACGTCGCTTGGACGATTTTCGCCCCAAGCCAGCCTGGGGCGGCGCTCATGGACCGAGAACCCGGCTGGCGGCGATTCTACGCGGACAAGTTCGCTGTGGTGCATGTGCGCGGGGAGGAGCAGTCAAACGACCCCGGGCGGACTCGGCATTCGACACAATGAAACAGGACAATTCCTGACAAAAGATTCTTATTCTGTTCTCGTCTTGCAACTGAGGTGAACAAGCGGGAGCACGCGGCGGTGGGGCATTTCCGAAGCTGGAAACGTTCCGGCCCGCATCCGAGGGCATTCGCTGCGACAAGGACGAATTGTTCGTCGGTTCGACGCCGATGTTGCGCCGTTCGCCGCGCTCTGGCGGCTTCGGCTCCTGGTCGGTTCGCGCCCGCAATGAACTGAACGACGAACTGAGCAGCGTTACGGCGTCTCGATCGAAATCGAAGTCGAAGTCGAAGAGAACGCGTTTGGAGGGTGTTGCGCGCGCGTTGCAGGACGGCAACCTCCCGCTCGCCCAGATCGCGGCGTTGTTGCTGCGGTTGCCTGACCCTCCCGACGCCGCCAAGGACGCGCTTATTCATTGGCGCGACACTGGCGTCGTCGTCTGCGGCGTCTGACCGCCTCTTCCCCCGGCGAAGCGCGGTCGTCCTAGCTAACGCGAAAACTTCTTATACTTCAGCCGGTGCGGGATGACGCTGTCGATTCCGAGCCGGCGCTTCTTGTCTTCTTCGTAGTCGGCGAAGTTGCCCTCGAACCACTCCACGTGCGAATCCCCCTCGAAGGCGAGCATGTGGGTCGCGATGCGGTCGAGGAAGAAGCGATCGTGGCTGATGATGACGGCGCAGCCGGCGAAATCGAGCAACGCCTCTTCCAGCGCGCGCAGGGTGTCGACGTCGAGGTCGTTGGTGGGCTCGTCGAGCAGCAGCAGATTGGCGCCGCTCTTCAGCATCTTGGCGAGATGGACGCGATTGCGCTCACCGCCCGAGAGCATGCCGACCTTCTTCTGCTGATCAGCGCCCTTGAAGTTGAACGCGCCGCAATAGGCGCGCGAATTGATCTCGCGCTTGCCGAGATAGAGAATGTCGTTGCCGCCCGAGACCTCCTCCCAGACCGTCTTCTTGTCGTCGAGCGCGTCGCGCGACTGGTCGACGTAGCCGAGTTGCACGGATTCGCCGATCTTCAGCGCCCCGGAATCCGGCTTGTCCTGACCGGTGATCATGCGGAACAGCGTCGTCTTGCCCGCGCCGTTCGGCCCGATCACGCCGACGATGCCGCCGGGCGGCAGCTTGAAGGAGAGCTTGTCGATCAGCAGCCGGTCGGCAAAGCCCTTGGAGAGGTTGTCGAAGTCGATGACGTTGTTTCCGAGCCGCTCCGCGACGGGAATGATGATCTGGGCGGTCGTCGGCGCCTTGTCGTTCTGCTTCTTGACGAGTTCGTCGTAGGCGGCGATGCGGGCCTTGGACTTGGCCTGGCGCGCCTTAGGAGAAGCGGCGATCCACTCGCTCTCCTCCGCCAGCGCTCGCTGGCGCGCGACCTCCTCACGGCTTTCCTGCTCCAACCGCTTCTGCTTCTGCTTGAGCCAGGCGGAATAGTTGCCCTCGTAGGGAATGCCGCGGCCGCGATCGAGCTCCAAAATCCAGCCGGTGACATTGTCGAGGAAGTAACGGTCGTGGGTGACGATCAGGATCGCCCCGGGATAGGTGCGCAGGTGCCCTTCGAGCCAATTGACCGTTTCGGCGTCGAGGTGGTTGGTCGGCTCGTCGAGCAGCAGCAGTTCGGGCTTCTCGAGCAGCAGACGGCAAAGCGCGATGCGGCGGCGCTCGCCGCCCGAGAGCGTGTCGACGTCTGCCTCATCGGGCGGGCAGCCCAGCGCGTCCATCGCCTGCTCGACCTGGCTGTCGAGATCCCAAAGGCCCTGCGCCTCGATCTCGTCCTGCAGGCGCGTCATCTCGTCCGCCGTCTCGTCGGAATAGTTCATCGCGAGTTCGTTGTAGCGGTCAAGGATTGCCTGCTTCGCCTTGACACCGAGCATCACGTTGCCGCGCACCCCGAGATCGGGATCGAGATGGGGCTCCTGCGAGAGATAGCCGACGCGCGCGCCTTCGGCGACGAATCCCTCGCCGGTGAATTCCGTGTCGAGGCCGGCCATGATGCGCAACAGGGTCGACTTACCCGAGCCGTTGACGCCGAGCACGCCGATCTTGGCGTCTGGGTAGAACGACAAGTGGATGTTTTCGAGGACCTTCTTGCCGCCGGGCCATGTCTTGTTCAGACCCTGCATGTGATAGATGAACTGACGCGCGGCCATGAAAATGCGTCCTTGACGAGGGGAAAGCGGAGCGCAGGGGATTATCAGGCGCGCGCGGCGGTTACAAGGCTGCGACGGCGTCGAGCGCATCGACGCGGCGCCCGCGCGCTCGCCCCTCAGGCCGGATTGCGGACAACCGCGATCGCGAGCGCGACGAGCGCCAAGCCGGCCGGCAGCGCCAATGACCACAAACCGGCGACGACCTCGCACGCCGCCCCCAAGGCGCAACCGAGCGCAAAGCCCACAATCGCGGGCGCGGTGCGCCTTGCCCGAGTGACGGCTTTCGCGGCCGCCGGCCGATTGCGCTTGGTCAAGACAGCGACGAAATCGACGACGAAGCGAGCAACATCCGTGGTCATCACTGCGGTCGAAGGCGCGCCCTTCACCGAGACCTGCCCAATGGCGTTCTGTACCGCCATCGCCGAGACGCCCAGCATGCCGGCGAGTAAAGCTCTTCCCTCGTTCGGATCGATCGGGGCGCCCGCCGTGACGCAGAGAAGAAGAAACCCGCAAAGCAGCAGGAACTGCAGCAGGAGCATGGGACGCAGCGAGGCTATCCCGATCCGCTCCAGGCCGGCCGCCAGGAGGGCTGCGACAAAAAGCGCCACGATGAAGACTGGCACGGAGAGCAACAGGGAAGCTGAAGCGCTTTGACCGGCGACAACGCGCGCGACGAGAATAACGAGATTGCCGGTGATGTGGGCAGTGAAGAGGCCGCCGAGTCCGATGAAGCTGATGACGTCGCAGCTCCCGGCAGTCAGGCTGAGCACAGTCGGCAGCAGCATCATCGGCAGAGAGTCGTCAACCGAGGGCACGACGATTTCGGGTCGCGAAGGCGGCGGCATCGGATCGGCTCTCGGTCCTGCAAGGTCCTCGTCAGCCCGCTGGATGACAAGGGCCTCGCGCAACTGGACTCTTAGCGTGATCAGGCCGCCCTTGTCGCGGCGGCCGCCTCGGCCGGATATTCCGGCTTGTAGACGTGGCGGCGGATGAACGAGACCATGTCGGCCGGACGCTCGGCGCGAGCGAGGCCGGAATCGAACACCAGCTTCGCCACCCGCGCCGCAGTCTGAATCTCAGCCTCGAGGATATTCGCCTGCAGCGGATAAAGGAGGCCCTGCGTCAGCAACTCAGGCTGCACCTGATCCGCGACTCCGTATGCCGCCTCGATGAACATCTCGTCGGTGACCCTCGAGGCCTGGGTGGCGAAGATCGCCATTCCGACCGCGGGGAAGATGTAGAAGTTGTTCGCCTGGCCTGGCAGAAATGTCTGGCCATTGAGGCGCACCGGCGGGAACGGGACGCCGGCGGCATAGATCGCCTTGCCCCTGGACCATGTGTAAGCCTGCTCGGGCGTGCACTCGGCTTTTTCAGTGGGGTTGGAAAGGGCGAGGACGACCGGGCGCTCGTTGATGCGCGCCATGGTCTCGATGACTTTCTGCGTAAAGGCCCCGCCGACGGTGCTTACGCCGATGATCGTTGTCGGCTTGATGCTCTCGATCGCAGCCACGAAATCGCGGGTCGGCGTGTGCTGGTGGGCGTAGGGCCTTTGGAAGTCGACGAGATCGGTCCGGCTCGTCTCCAGCAACCCCTTGATGTCGAACATGTAGACACGCGATTGCGCATCCTTGAGCGTCATGCCTTGCGCGACGAGCGCCGAACACAACAAGTCGGCAAGGCCGATGCCCGCCGAGCCGGCGCCGAGGAACAGGTACTTCTCGTCCTTCAGCTTCGTGCCCTTGAGCTTGGCGGCGTTGATCATCCCGGCCAGCGTGATGCCCGCCGTACCTTGCACGTCGTCATTGTAGACGCAGTAGTTGCTGCGGTAGCGCTGAAGCAGGTGGACGGCGTCCACCCCGGTCCAGTCCTCGAAATGGATGCAGCACTTCGGAAACACCTCCTGCACCGCTTGGACGAACTCGTCGACGAAGGAATAGAGCTCGTCCGTAGGAGGGCGGGTCTTGCGCATGCCCAAATAGAGAGGATCGTGCAGATATTGCTCGTTGTTCGTCCCCGCATCGAGATACATTGGCAGCAGGTGCTGCGGAGGCACGCCGGCGCAGGCGGTGTACAGCTCGAGTTTGCCGATAGGAATTCCGGCGCCGTTAGCCCCGAGATCTCCCAGACCAAGAATACGTCCGCCATCGGTCACGCAGATGAAGCGGACATCCTTTTGCGGCCAGTTCCTCAAAATTTCCTTCACCTTGCCCCGGCGCGCGATCGACAGATACATGCCGCGCGCCTGGCGATAGATATGGCCAAACTTGAGACAGGCTTCTCCGATGGTGGGGTCGTAGACGATCGGCAGGAAGCGGGCCGGGTCGGACATGACGGTTTTGTAGAAAAGCGTCTCGTTGTGGTCGAGCAGATTGACCAGATAAATGTAGCGATCGAGGTCGGTGCTCTTGTGACCCAGTTGCATCATCACCCGGCTCAATTGCACGTCCAGGCTCTCCGTCACGTCGGGCACGAGGCCGACAATTCCGAGCGTCTGCTTTTCAGCCTCGGTGAAGGCGGTCGACTTGTTGAGCGAAGGGTCTTGAAGGAGGTCTATTCCGCGCTTGTCGGCAGTCATGACACTCTCCTCTCGGCTTACATTGGTCCTCGCAACGTCCGAAGCATCTGCAATTTCCGACTAGAACAGGCTGTCTCTAGGTTGAACCGGCCCCCTGTCGTCATCGCGAGCGAAGCGCGGCGATCCAGAGATCGAGACGTCAGCCGATTGAGGCGCCCACGGAACGACTCGCGACTTGCTGGCGAGGCCTCGACCGCTGGACTGTTTCGCTCCGCTCGCAAAGACGGCTAAGCGGCCACGTACGGCTTCACCATCTTTTTCGGATCGACGACGCGGTCGAATTCCGCCTCGCTGACAAAGCCCAGCTTCAGCGCAGCCTCCTTCAGCGTGAGGTCGTTGTCCATGGCGTAGTGCGCGATCTTCGACGCCTTGTCGTAGCCGATGACGGGCGACAGCGCCGTCACCAACATCAACGAACGTTCGACGTATTCGTTGATCTTCTTCAGATTAGGCTTTGTGCCCTCGATCAGGAATTTGCGGAAATTGACGCAGCCGTCGGTCATGATCGTGACGGACTGCGCGATGTTGTGGATCATCAACGGCTTATAGACGTTCATTTCCAGATATCCGCCGGCTCCCCCGAAGCCCACGGCGACATCGTTGGCCATCACCTGCACGGCAATCATGGTGAGGGCCTCGCACTGGGTCGGATTGACCTTGCCGGGCATGATCGAAGAACCGGGTTCGTTCTCAGGAATCTCCAGCTCGGCAAATCCGGCGCGCGGTCCGCACGACATCAGACGGAGGTCGTTGGCGATCTTGTATAGCGACACCGCCAATGTGCGAAGCGTTCCGGAAAGCTGGACCAGCGCATCGTGCGCGCCTTGAACCGTGAACTTGTTCGGCGCGGTGACGAACCGCAAACCAGTCAGTTTTGCGATCTCGGCTGCCGCCGCTTCAGCAAAGCCGGGCGCCGAATTGATTCCGGTGCCGACCGCCGTACCGCCGAGCGCCAAGCGGTAAACGCCCTGCAACGCCGCTTCGATCCGCTCGAGATTGTCCGTCAACATCCCGGAATAGCCTGACCACTCCTGCCCTAGGGTCAGCGGCGTGGCGTCCTGCATGTGGGTGCGCCCGATCTTGACGATTTCGTCCCACGCTTTGGCTTTCGCATCGATTGCATCGCGCAGCGCGGTCACCGCCGGAACGAGGCGCCCCTCTGTGTTGACCGCCGCGGCGATGCACATGGCGGATGGAAACGTGTCATTCGACGATTGCGCCATGTTGACGTGATCGTTGGGATGAACCGGCGCATGGCTGCCGAGCGGCGTTCCTGCGAGTTGCGAACACCGGTTGGCGATCACTTCATTGACGTTCATGTTGAACTGGGTGCCGCTGCCGGTCATCCAGACGTGCAACGGAAACATGTCGTGGTGCTTGCCGGCCAGGATTTCATCGCAGGTTTGGACGATTAGTTTGTATCGCTGATCGTCGAGTCGCTTGCCGCTGTGGTTGGCGATGGCGGCGGCTTTTTTGAGCGTCGCATAGGCCGTGATCATTTCGCGGGGGATGAGATCGTGACCGATGCTGAAATGTTCGAGCGACCGTTGGGTTTGCGCGCCCCACAGCTTATCCGCGGGCACATCAACCACGCCGAGGCTGTCGGTCTCTTGTCTCATGCTGGCCATTTGACCGTCTCCTTCCAGGCGAGTGGACGTCGGCGTTCCGCTTCTATCGCTTCGGATACGCCGTGAAGATGTAATCCTTCGCCGCCACCTTCGTATGGCACGTATAGCCGCACTCGGCGCCCTCCACGCTCGGCTTGAACGTGTCGGAAGCGGAATCGTATTCGAATTGGGCATACGCCCACCCGTGCGTGTTCGGGAATCTCTTGGTGTCCTTTTCGATGAACGAGAGCGATTTCAGCGTATCCGGGATGTTCACTGGATAAGGCGACTCCGCGTTCTTTTTGAACGTCCATTCGATCTTTACGATCTTCGAGCCATCGGGAAAAAGCTCGCCATTTCCGGGAACGCCGCTCCGGTAGGCTTTGATCATCGCGTCATTTGCCGCGATCGCTTTGATGCCGTGTTCGGTCTGACTTACGGCGACGTCCGGCCAGTCCTCGTAGCCCCTGAAATCAGAGAATGAAAGCCCGTCCGGCGCTTTCAACGTGTACCTGTCCTGCGCCGCGATCGCCATTCCCGCCACGACGGCGAGTAGGCCCGCGGGGATCACAAGGGCGACCATCTTTTTCGTCGCGTATGGGCGGATTGCTGAAATGCGCGCCATGGAAGCTCCCGAGAGTTAGCCTAGGAGCCCTTCCACCCCCGATCGGGGCTTATTGTCGGATCATATGCTTCGGGATTCCCCGGATGAACCTGAGGCGGATGGTAGCGGTTTTCGCGGCTTCCGGGTAGAGGCGATTCTAGGCCGCGTAGATCCGCGCCTTCTCCGCCGCAGCGTCGCAAGACGCCGCCTCCAGCGCGAAGTCCTCGATCCGTTTGGGCTTGCCGAAGAAATAGCCTTGCATGGTCGCGACGCCGAAGGCGCGCAGGGCGTCGTACTGATCCTGCGTCTCGACCCCTTCCGCGGTGGTCGCGATGCCGAGCCCCCGCGCCAGCGCGACGATCGCCGCCACGATGGCCATCGACTGCTGGTTGCGACAGATGTCGTCGACGAACGTCTTGTCGATCTTCACTTTGTCGAGCGGGAAGGCCTTGAGATAGGCGAGCGAGGCGAAGCCGGTGCCGAAATCATCGAGGGCGAACGTCACGCCCTTGGCGCGCAAGCGATCGAGCGCCCGATTGGTCGCTTCGTTGTTGCGCAGCAGGATCGATTCCGTAATCTCCAGTTGCAGGCGATGGGGCGCAAGCCCGGTGTTTTTGATGACCTCCATCACCGTCTCGACGAAATCCGGGCGCTCGATCTGCAGCGAGGAGACGTTCACCGCTACGACGACATCCGGCCGCAGGGCGGCGGCGTCCGCACACGCGCGCCGCAGCACGGAATTTCCCAGCGCGACGATCAGGCCGGTCTCCTCCGCGATCGGCACGAACGCCGCCGGCGAAATCGGTCCTCGCGTCGGATGGCGCCAGCGCACCAGGGCCTCGATGCAGACGATGCGCCGGCCGGCCGCCTCGACGATCGGCTGGTAATGCACGGACAGCTCGTCGCGTTCGATCGCCGCGCGAAGGTCCTGCGCCAGTTGCATCCTGTCGTCGTACTGACGCTCCATCGCCGCATCGAACCGCCGCACGCAATTGTGGCCGTCGTTCTTGGCGGCGTAAAGTGCGAGATCGGCGCGCCGCATGACGCGCGAGAACTCTCGCTCGCCCTCGATGAAATTGACGCCGATGCAGAGGCCGAGC